>NZ_BAGN01000069.1 GCF_000308835.1 Nocardia vinacea NBRC 16497
AGATCGGTGAGTATTCGACCGTGATCCGCACGGACCCTTGCCATTTCGGCGACCATCCGGCGCACCGCCTCGCCGTAGTGGTCCGGATCGTAGATCTGCGAACCGAGGTGGCAGTGAAAGCCGATCAGCTCGAGATTCGGCTGGCGCATAATGCGTTCGACCGCCTCGGCGGCCATATCGCTGCCGAGCGGTAAACCGAATTTCTGGTCCAGCACACCGGTTTTCACGGCCGGATGCCCGTGCACATCGATGCCGGGCGAGAGTCGGAGCAGGACCTGTTGGGGTCGGGTGGCCAGTGCGGAGAGCAGGGTGATCTCGGTCATCGAATCGATCACGATCCGGCCGACACCGCTGTGCACGGCGGCTTCGAGTTCGTCAAAGGATTTGCCATTGCCGTGCACCACGATTCGCTTCGGGTCGACACCGGCCGCGATGGCGATGGCGAGTTCGCCGGCCGAACATACGTCGACCGAAAGTCCTTCCTGGGTAACCCATTCCGCGACCGCGCGGATCATCAGCGCCTTGCCCGCATAGATTATCTCGGCCTCCGGGAAGGCCTTCTTGTAGGCGCGGCAGCGGGTGCGGACCTCGTGCTCGTCGAGCACATAGGTGGCGGTGCCGTACTGGTCGGCGATATCGGCGAGGGCGACCCCGCCGAGGGTGATTTTGCCGTCGTCGTCGTAGTGGGTGTCCTGCGGCCAGACCGCGGAGTCGAGGCGCGAAGGAATTCCCGACCGCAGCGACGGGAAGATCTCGAGCAGCGTCACGTCGTTCTCCTGGGTGTGCCCCCGCTTTCTCGGCATGCGGGGCCGATATCAGGACTACGCCGGTTCATACTGATCATGGGCGATGCTGACGGATCCTTGACGCACCCGAAACATTTCCTGACGGGTTGCTGATCGGCACTGTAATGCTGCCCGCGTCCGCGCTGAACTGGGCCGATGCCGGTCTTGGTGTCGGTGGATGGTTCGGCCGGCGACCGATCAGGTCTGGCACCCAGATCTCGGCCGACCGGGTCGGCGTCGAGTCGCAGGCCATGCGCATGGGCTGTGCCTTCGACCTGCCGGGTGCTGACCGCCCAGGATCGTCAGCCGCCGAGCTTCTTGTAGAAGGCGCCGGCGACCGGGGCGGTGAGGGCGCGGGGGCCGTATTGGCCTGCGACGCTCATGCCCTTGCTGATCAGGCCGGGGACCACGCGCATCTTGTTGCGGGCCAAGGCGTCGATCGAGATCTTGGCCGTGTATTCGGAGGTGACCCACATGAAGTCGGGCACCATTCGATCGACGATGGAGGCGTCGGTCGGATCGGGGGTTTCGGTACGGACCGGGCCCGGAGCGAGCAGGGTGACGTGCACGCCGGAGCTCTTCAGTTCGCCGCGCAGCGATTCGGAGAAGGTATTGGCGAAGGCCTTGCTCGCCGCGTAGGTCGCATTGTTCGGAATCGGCATATTGCCCGCCGCCGAACCACTGATCAGGATGCCGCCGCCACCCCTGGCGATCATGCCGGGCAGCACGGCCAGGGTGAGGTCGTGCACCGCAACGGCATTGAGCTCCATCTGGGCCCGCTCATACGCCGGATCCAATTCGGCGACCGCACCGAAGGTCGCGATGCCGGCGTTATTGCACAGGATCGAAATATCGCGGGCCGCCAACTCCTCGACCAGCGCCCCCCGCGCCGTCCGATCGGCCAGATCGACCGCCCGCACCTCCGCGGTAATCCCGTGCGCCAACGTCAACCGCTGCGCAAGCTCGGTCAACACCTCACCGCGCCGCGCAACCAAAATCAACGAATACCCGCGAGCAGCGAGCTCAGCGGCCAGCGCGGTGCCGATGCCGGAGGAGGCACCGGTAACAACCGCACGATTTTCGGAGGTAGGAGAGGGCAGGCTCACGAGAGGAGCCTAGGGGATACGTGTGCGAGGTGCCCGCACCGCCCATTCCTGCGAATCGACGATTTCGCTGAGCATGGGCGCTCAGGCCATGTCCCTGCCTCGAGGTCGAGAATGCTGCGGTGGAGGGGCGTTCTGTCCAGGACCGCACCACAGGGTGTGGCGGAGTGCTCCGTCTCCCGCGCCGCGCACGGAATCGTGGGGGAAATGTGCGCGGCGGGCGACGGCTCGGCGTGTGGCGTTGCTACAGGCGGGCTGCCAGGCGGGTGCCCTGGTCGATTGCGCGCTTGGCGTCCAGTTCGGCGGCGAGGTCTGCACCGCCGATCAGGTGGATGTTGGCACCGGCGGCGCGCAGGGGTTCTTCGAGTTCGCGTACGGATTCCTGGCCTGCGCAGACGATGACGTTGTCGACCGGGATCAGTTGGGGGCGTTGGCGTTTCTCGCCGAAGCTGATGTGTAGACCGTTGTCGTCGATGCGTTCATAGTTGACGCCGCCGACGTGCTCGACGCCTTTCGCCTTCAGCGCCGCGCGGTGCACCCAGCCGGAGGTCTTGCCGAGATCCTTGCCGAACGGAGTCGACTTGCGTTGCAGCAGAACGACTTCACGCGCGGCTGGTGCCGGTTTGGGTTTGGTGAGCTGGCCGCGGACCTGTTCGTCGGCGGAGTCGACGCCCCACTCTTCCTTCCACTCGTCGAGCTTGAGGGTGGGATGTCCTTCGACAGTGAGGAATTCGCTCACGTCGTAGCCGATGCCGCCCGCACCGATAACGGCGACGCGCTTGCCGACGGGCCGCTCCTCACGGACCAGTTCGGCATAGGACAGCACCATCGGGTGGTCGATGCCGGGAATATTCGGAATGCGCGGGCGCACACCGGTGGCCAGCACGATCTCGTCGTAGCGGGCCTCGAGCAGCTCCGCCGCGGTGACCCGCTTGTTCAGATGCACGGTCACTCCGGTGACCTCCAGCATCCTGGTGTAGTAGCGGATCGACTCGTTGAACTCCTCCTTGCCCGGAATACGGCGGGCGATATCGAACTGCCCGCCGATCTTGTCGTCGGCCTCGAAAAGGTCCACCCGGTGCCCGCGTTCGGCGAGATTGACCGCCGCCGACAGTCCGGCCGGGCCCGCGCCGACGACGGCGACGCGCTTGGTGCGCCGAGTCGGGAGCAGCTTCAGCTCGGTCTCGTGACCCGCCCGCGGGTTCAGCAGGCAGGATACGGTCTTGTGCTGGAACGCATGGTCCAGGCAGGCCTGGTTGCAGGCGATGCAGGTGTTGATCTCGTCGACCCGGTTGGCGGCAGCCTTGTTCACCCACTCCGGATCGGTGAGGAACGGCCGTGCCAGCGAAACCAGTTGCGCGTCACCGCGAGTGAGGATCTCCTCGGCGATCTCGGGCATATTGATCCGGTTGGACGCGCAGACCGGAATGTTCACCTGTTCGGTGATCTTCGCGGTGAATTCGACGAAGGCCGCCCGCGGCACCGAGGTGACGATGGTCGGCACGCGCGCCTCGTGCCAGCCGATATCGGTATTCAGAATGCTCGCGCCCGCGGCTTCGAGTTCCTTTGCCAACGCGACGATTTCGTCGAAAGTCTGCCCGTTATCGACCAATTCGGCCATGGACAAACGGAATACGATGATGAAGTCGGGCCCAACGGCCGCGCGGGTGCGGCGCACGATCTCCACCGCGAGCCGACGCCGGTTCTCCGGCGACCCGCCCCACTTGTCGGTGCGCTTATTCGTGCGCGGCGCGAGGAATTGGTTGATGAAATAGCCTTCACCGCCCATGATTTCGCAACCGTCGTAGCCCGCGAACTGGGCCAGCCTCGCACAGCGGGCGTAGTCGTCGATGGTCTGCTCGACCCCGCGCGCGGAGAGCTTGCGCGGCCGAAAAGGGTTGATCGGAGCCTTGATCGAGGATGCCGAAACGCTACCCGGCATATAGGAATAACGGCCCGCGTGCAGGATCTGGATGGCGATCTTGCCGCCCGCTTCGTGCACGGCCTTGGTGATCACCCGGTGCCGGTAGGCCTCGGACTTATTGGTGAGTTTGGCGCCGAACGGCAGCAGCCAGCCGGTGCGGTTCGGGGCGTAGCCGCCGGTGATGATGAGACCGACACCGCCGCTGGCGCGCTCGGCGAAGTAGGCGGCGAGCCGGTTGGTATCCCAGGCGCGATCCTCCAGGCCGGTATGCATCGACCCCATGATCACCCGATTGCGCAGCGTGGTGAAGCCGAGATCGAGGGGCTCGAAAAGATGGGGGAACGAACTCATCGCTGAGTCTTACCTTTCTTCGGGTCCGCGTGCGGGGCTGTTGCACGCCGGTTGCAGGGCTTGCAGTACTTCGTCGCACCATTCGACGAATCCGGACTCGACGCGGATGCCCGCGCGCAGCACGAGGTACTGGTGCAGCGGGGTACCGGAGAGCTGATCCGGAGCGGGGCTCTGTCCACCGGGGGGCGACCCCCCGAACCCCCCGAAATCGCGTTTCTCGATGAGCCGGAACAGCTCGAGGCGCTGATTGTGCTGTTCCCGATGTCGGACGACCTCATCGCAGAGCGCGCCGATATCGCCGTGCGCTGCGGCGCGGACCTTCACGCCGAGTTCGTTACGCGGCATGGAGGTATCGGTCGGCGCGGCGATCCAGCGCGCCAGCTCTGCCTGGCCCGCCTCGTTGACCGAGTAGACCTTCTTGTCCGGCCTGCCCTCCTGGGCCACGGCCTCGCTGCTGATCCAGCCGGATTCCTCCATGCGTTTGAGCACGCGATAGATCTGCTGATGGGTGGCCCGCCAGAAGAAGCCGATGGACTTGTCGAAGCGGCGCGCCAGCTCATAACCCGAACCGGCGCGCTCGGTCAGCGATACCAGCAGCGCGTGTTCGAGTGCCATGACGCCAGGTTATCGTTACGCCCGGTACTATGCAACTGAGTGCATAGTCGGCACGGTATCGAGTGTTGGCCCGCCCGCCACCGAAATCCGCACTAGGCTGCGCCCATGAGCGCCGCATCACGCAGCGGATTCGATGAGGGTGGTGGCCGGGTGACGGATGAGCCGGAGGTTGACGCGCGGGCGACTGTCGGGCAGGCCGCCGGGCGCGGACAGGTGGTGGCATGGGGGTTGTGGGACTGGGGATCCTCGGCATTCAATGCAGTGATCCTGACCTTCGTATTCTCGGTGTACCTCACCGATAAAGTCGGTGACGATCTACCGGGCGGGGTGTCACCGAGCGCATGGCTCGGCTGGGCCCTCGGCATCGCGGGTTTCGTGGTCGCACTCACCGCGCCGATCAGCGGCCAGCGCTTCGACGCGAGCGCGAAACGTAAACGCTCACTTGGCGTATTGACCGCGCTGACCATCCTGACTATGACGCTGATGTTCTTCGTGCATGACGACTACCACCACTTCTGGTTCGGTCTGGTCCTGCTCGGCTTCGGCTCCGCATTCTTCGAATTGGCGGGCGTGCCCTACAACGCCATGCTGCGCCAGGTCTCCACCCCGGCCGATGTCGGTCGAGTCTCCGGACTCGGTTGGGCCATGGGCTATTTCGGTGGCATCTTCATCCTGCTGATCAGCTACTTCGGCTTCATCTCCGGTCACGGTGACAACCGCGGCATACTCGGCGTGCCCATCGATGACGGTACGAATATCCGATTGGTCGCGGTGCTGGCCGCGGTCTGGTTCGCCGCCTTCGCGTTGCCGGTGCTGTTCGCTGTACCCGAATTACCGCCCACCAATGCCGATCCCGGTGCGGCGAAGGCCGGATTCCTCGGCTCGTACCGGGTGCTGTGGCGGGATCTGCGCGAGCTGTGGGCCGTGGATCGACGCACCGTCGGCTTCCTGATCGCCAGTGCGATCTTCCGCGACGGTCTGGCCGGGGTATTCACCTTCGGTGCGATCCTGGCCGTGCGGGTCTACGGCATCGCCGACTCCGACGTGCTGCTGTTCGGCATTGCCGCGAATGTCGTTGCGGCACTCGGCGCGGTCACCGCCGGTCGTTTCGACGACCGCGTCGGCCCGAAGATCGTGATCGTGGTCTCGTTGATCGCCATGGTGATCTGTGGCATCGCGCTGTTGATCGTGTCCGGGCCGGCCATGTTCTGGGTCTTCGGCCTACTGCTCACCATCTTCGTCGGCCCCGCCCAATCCGCCGCACGCTCCTTCCTCACCCGCCTGGCCCCACCCGGTCGCGAGGGCCAGATGTTCGGCCTCTACACCACGACCGGCCGCGCCGTATCCTTCCTCGCCCCAGCGCTTTTCGGCTTCTTCGTCTGGGCGTTCGACGCCGACCGCGCGGGCATTGTCGGCATTGTGGTAGTCCTCGCCGTCGGTTTGGTGGCGTTGCTCCCGGTCCGCAAGCCGGATCGCGCCGTTGAGCCCGCCGAATAGAGTCGTGCCGCGAGGTCGGCTGTCCAGCATTTCGGCGGGTGCGAGCTTAGTCAACGGGGGCGGTGGTCCCGGTGGACGGTGGCCGCTCGGTGCTCGCACTCGATCCGGAAGCCGGCTAGCGCTCTTTGCTCGGTAACCAGGCGGCCATGCCGAGTGCGATGAGACGGACCTGGCGGATTGTGCGCTCGATGATCGCGGGTTGGTCGCGCGGGGTGGCGGCGACGTAGTCGGCAATGCAGTCGGCGACCGTGGAGACGATCAGGTCGGCGGCCAGTTCGAGGTCGTCGGGGGACCAGGAGTCCAGGTCCGGGATACGGGACAGGTCGACGACCAGTTCCCGGACGATCAATTGCAGTTCGAGTGCGATGGCATGTTGCAGGGCGGCCGAGCCGCCGCGGCGTTCGCGGGTGATGAAGCCGAAGAGTTCGCGTTTGGTGGCGACCTGATCGAAAACAAACCGCACGGTCTCCGAGAGTCGGGCGTCGGGCGTGCGGCGCAGTTGACGCAGCGCCAGGCGCAGCGCCCGGATGCCCTCGTCGACCAGAGCCGCGCCGAGATCGTCGAGTGAGGCGAAATGCCGGTAGAACGCGGTCGGCACAATGCTCGCGGAGCGGGCGATCTCACGCAGGCTCAGCGCACCGAAGCCGCGTTCGGCGGCCAGCGCGAGCGTGCCGTCGAGCAGGGCCTGCCTGGTGCGCTCCTTGCGCTCGCCCCGGGTAGCTGCGGTCTCGGTCATCACAGTGAGCATACAGCCGTTCACCATTCGTCTATTCCTAGGATGTAGTTCGGGTCACATCAGTTCCTGGTTGACACTGGACCCGGTCCATCGGTCACACTAGTTGAGTGTACAGGCGTGCACTGAAATCTTCGCCGATGAGGGTTCAGGAGTACGCCGCGGCCCGAAAGTAGAGGCAACCGCATGGTGGGACTCATCGACCTGGTGCAAACCCTGACCACACCGCACCCACTCGACCGCTACCTGGAACTCGTCCGCCCCACGCTGACTGTTCGGGAGTTGCGGGCGGAGATCACCCACGTCCGCCGCTCGGTGCCGGGTTCGGTGACGCTGACCCTGCGCCCCACCCGGCAGTGGCGCGGTCACGTCGCGGGGCAATATGTGCAGATCGGCGTCGTGATCGACGGCATCCGGCACACCAGGTGCTATTCACCGGTCAATCCGGCGGGTCGGCGCGACCGGCACCTGCAACTGACGGTCAAGGCGCATCCGGGCGGCCTGGTATCGCAATACCTCTACCGCAACGCCGTACCCGGCATGGTGGTCAGCTTGGAACCGGCCGCCGGTGTCTTCCAACTGCCCGAACCGCGCCCCGAGCGGGTGTTGCTGATCAGCGGCGGCAGCGGCATCACACCGGTGCTGTCCATGCTGCGCACGCTGGCGGACGAGGGCTATCCGGGCGAACTCGCCTTCCTGCACTATGCGAAATCACCGGAGACGGTGCCGCATCGGGCGGAGCTGGAGGCGATTGCACAGGCGTACAAGAACTTCCGCATCGAATTGCGCTATCCCGGCGATGGCTCCGGCCATTTCGACTACGACCAACTCGAATACATCGCACCATGGTTCGCCGACGGCGAGACCTACGTCTGCGGGCCCAAGGGCCTGATGGACGCGGTGCACAAGATCTTCGAGGCGGAGCAGTTGGACGCGCGGCTGCACACCGAGGAATTCACCCTGTCCAGCACCCCCGTCGACACCGACGAGGCCTTCGGCACGGTCAGTTTCTCGGCCAGCGGACGCAGCGCCGAGAACAACGGTGCGGTCCTGCTGGAGCAGGCCGAGGCCGCCGGGCTGACACCGGAGTACGGCTGCCGGATGGGTATCTGCTTCTCCTGCACCGCGGTTCGGCGCAGCGGCTGCACCCGCAATGTGCGCACCGGCGAAACCGACAGCGATCCGGATCAGTCCATCCAGCTCTGCATCAACGCGCCCGTCGGCGACGTCGACATTGATATCTGACAAAGCAAGGGGACCGAAGCAATGACAATTCTGACCGAAACGAAAGACGGCCCGCTGGTGCTGAGCCCGGACCAGGTCGAGGAACTCGGCCGGGCCCTCGACGACCTGCGCGCCCGCGTCGTCGCCGATCTCGGTGATGCCGACCGCGAATACATCTACTCGATCATCAAGGCGCAGCGCGGTTTCGAGATCGCCGGGCGCGGCCTGATGTATCTCGGCTTCCTGCCGCCGTTCTGGCTGGCCGCGGTGGCTGCGCTGAGTGTGTCGAAGATCCTGGACAACATGGAGATCGGGCACAATGTCATGCACGGCCAGTACGACTGGATGCGCGAGCGTGGCCTGAATTCCCGTGAGTTCGAATGGGATACGGTCTGCCCGGCGGACCAGTGGAAGCATTCGCACAACTACATGCACCACACCTTCACCAATATCCACGGCATGGACCGCGACATCGGCTACGGCATCCTGCGCATGGACGAGAGTCAGCAGTGGAATCCGCTACGACTCGGCCAGCCGCTCTACGCCTTCGCGCTGATGGTGCTGTTCGAATGGGGCGTGATGGGCCATGACCTGGAGGTGGAGAACATCATCCGGGGCAAGAAGAGCTGGTCGGACATCAAGCGATTGCTGAAGGGCCAGTGGCGCAAGGCCGGTCGGCAGGTGCTCAAGGACTACCTCGTCTTCCCGGCACTGACCGGTCCGCTGTTCGTGAGCACACTCGCCGGAAATACCGCCGCCAATCTGGTGCGCAACCTCTGGGCCTTCTCCATCATCTTCTGCGGCCACTTCCCCACGGGCGTACAGACGTTCACCGAAGAGGAGACCGCCGAGGAGACTCGCGGCGAATGGTACGTCCGGCAGATGCTCGGCTCGGCCAACATCTCCGGCAGCAAGCTGTTCCACATCATGTCCGGGAATTTGTCGCATCAGATCGAGCACCACCTCTTCCCGGATCTGCCTGCGAACCGCTATCCGCAGATCGCGCCGGAGGTTCGGGAACTGTGCGAGAAGTATGGATTGCCGTACAACACCGGTTCGCTCGGACAGCAAGTCGGATCGGTCTGGCTGAAGATTTTCAAGCTGGCATTGCCGCCGTTCTTGGTCGGGAAGGAGTCCACGCCCGGTGTTATCGTGATGCGACAGCGGAACACAACCGAAGTGGGCGTGTGAATGATCGGAAAATTCGAAAGTAACAAGGATCTAATTCAAGAATTGACCTCCTCTGGCGCACGACATGTCGGAAATATTGCGAATATCATTACCGGCACCGTCGCGGAAGTCACCCGGGAGATCGGTGAGTGGATCACCGACGCCATCGAGATGAACGAGGCCGCGGCCGCCGCGCGCAAGGATGCCGCGGCGCAGGGCGGGAGCGATCTCGTCGACGACGCGGATGTGTCCTATGACGCGGAGGTCGAGCCGGGCGCGTCGGTCGTCGAGGCAGAGGTGATCGACCCGGAGGTGGAAAACCCTCGGTGATCACCACACCGGCAGCCTGCGCCGGTGCTCGGTCACATCGGTGATCAGGTCCTTGTACCCGTCGGCCAGTTCGGCCAATCGGCTCCACTGCAGTTGGGCGTCATCGTCCAACTGCAGTGGATGCGGCGGCTCGACCGGTGCCGACATACCCAATGCATGTTGTGCCGCAACCCATTTCGCCGCCATTCGATCGATGACTGCGCCCAGCGTCTCGGTGTGCAGCGAGGCGCCGGTGCGGTGCTCCACATTGCCGGCGACCCAATTGTCGATATGGCCGACCAGCTCGGTTCGGTGTGCGTCGAGGTCGTCGACGAGTTGCAGGCACTGTGCTACGCGGCCGCTCGGCGCGTCCGGCGCATGCGCCGCCTGCAGGGCATTGCGCCTGTGTTCATGACATTCGACCAGTGCGCGTCCCGCGGCCAGGACAGGGTGCCGGTGTTGATTCGGATCGTGGGGTTCGCGAAATGCGCGCAGTAGCGCCGATGGCGATGGCAACTCCTCGGCTTCGATACGACCTGCTGCGTATTCGGTGGTCATGATGCACGCCCCTGCGGTGGCGATGGGTGTGTATTTGGATGCGCCAGGGCCGAGGAGGATTTCGGGGAGGGGCACCCCTCGGCTCCGGCGCAGCCCCGCACCCGGATCGCCCTCCATACAGTCCACCAGCACGGCAAAGAAACCGGGAAATCCGCGACGATGCGATGAGGAAGACGGCCCGAGAAAATCGGGACCTTTTCAGGAAAGCGCGATAGTCGAATCGGCGCAATAGAATGGTGTAGAAACAGATGAGCTGCCGGGTAATCGTTATGATCCGTTACGGATCGGTCACATAACCGCCGACTTTCCTACCTTAGTGAAATCGCTGAGCGCATGGGCAGCAACCACTTCCGGCGAGGCGCGCGCACGACGTCGTTCGATCGACTAGCCTCGGTGTTTGTGCCCGCCTATGTGTCGTCGCCCGAGTTGACGTTCGGGTTCATGTTCGCGCTGGAAGATCCGGAGCGAATCGCCGAGGTCGTGCGCACGCTCATCCTCCGCAAGACGGTGTCGGTGTTTCGGCTCGCGCGCCTGTCCGACGACGACGGACCGCCCGAACGCTATGTCGTGAACTGGGCGGTGATTCCGCAGATCTCGATCACCACCAGCGCCCCCGATCCGGACGAGCTGGAGGCCGGGCAGATCATGCTGGTGAACGCCTTTCTCGGTGAGGAGGGTGAGGTCAGTCTGTACTCGGCCCAGGGGCAGGCGCCGGGCTGAGGCCTGCGGCAGGGCCGTTGCGGCACTGCGCGATTCGCCACGACGGCGGCCACCTTTTCGTTGGCGTGTCGGTATCGGAACGTGGTCTGACCGGAAGGCCGATACGGGACAATCGGGACATTCCACTCGTTGTCGAGGCATCGAAGCACCTGGAAGGAGCATCGATCATGGAGCCCGAGAACACCGTCGCCGTCGCTACCGCGGCCAATCCGGTTCGTGTCCGAGGAGATCTCGATCCCGCGCTATCGCGCTGGATGTGGCTGGTCAAATGGATCCTGGCCATTCCACACGCCATTATTCTGGTATTCCTGTACATCGCGTACGTGATCGTCTCGGTGGTCGCGTTCTTCGCGATTCTGATCACCGGTAACTATCCGCGCGCACTGTTCGACTTCAATGTCGGCGTCATGCGCTGGGGGTGGCGGGTCGGCTTCTACGCCTACTCGGTGCTCGGCACCGATAGGTATCCGCCGTTCAGTCTGCAGTCGGATCCGGATTATCCGGCGGATCTGGAAATCGACTATCCCGAGCAGCTGAGTCGTGGCCTGGTGCTGGTGAAATGGTGGCTGCTGGCCATTCCGCACTACCTGATCGTCGGTGCGATATTCAGTGCGGGTATGGGCGGCAAGTACGGCTGGGGCGGATTCACGCTGGCCAATGTGCTGGTGCTGGTCGCAGTGGTGGCACTGCTGTTCACGGCGGTATACCCCAAGGCGGTGTTCGATTTCCTGCTCGGCCTGCACCGGTGGTCCATCCGGGTGGGCGCCTACGCCTCGCTGATGCGTGACGAATACCCGCCGTTCCGACTCGACCAGGGCGCTCGCGAACCCGAAAACAACTGAATATCAACCGAATCGGGAGCCGGACAGCGGCGGCGGTCACCAGGCGGATTCATATATCCGCCGGACCACGTCCTCGATGTCCGGCTCCTCTATGGACAGGTCGCGCACCTCGGCTCGATCGGAGACGGCGGCGAGAACCTGTGCGGCGGTGGTCGATTCGGCATCGAAGGCCAATCGCTGGCGCATGCCCCCGCCCTCGCTGTTCACCAGTTCGGCGTTCGGCAGATCGTCGAGATCGCGGGTCGGTTCGGCCAGATCGACGACCAGTACCCGCCGCGCACCCACCCGCACCGCCAGGCCGGTCAGTGAACCGTCGTACACCAGACTGCCGCGGTCGACGACGAGCACCCGGTCACAGAGCCGTTCTATATCCCCCATATCGTGCGTAGTGAGCAACAGCGTGGTGCCGCGCTCGGTGCGTTCGGCGCGCAGGAACTCACGTAGTCGCTGTTTCGACAGCACGTCGAGGCCGATGGTCGGTTCGTCGAGGATGACCAATTCGGGGGAGTGCAGCAGCGCCGCGGCGACCTCGGCCCGCATGCGCTGGCCGAGCGAGAGCTGGCGCACCGGAGTGTCGAGTGTCTCGGCCATCTCCAGTTGTTCGACCAACTCGTAGGTACGTTTTTGCGCGACATCGGATTCCAACCGATGGATCGCGGCTAGAATCGAAAATGATTCGCGCAGCGGCAGATCCCACCACAACTGGGAGCGCTGTCCGAACACCACCCCGATCCGGGCGGCGAGTTCGCGCCGCTGCCGCACTGGATCCAGGCCGCAGGTGCGCACGGTGCCCGAGGTGGGAACCAGGATGCCGGTCAGCATTTTGATCGTGGTCGACTTGCCCGCCCCGTTCGCACCGATATAACCCACCGCCGAACCGCGTTCGATGCGAAACGTCATCCGGTCCACCGCGGTGAGCGTTTCGCGGCTGCGTCGCCAGCGCTGCCCGTTTCTCCGATACAGAATGAATTGCCTTGTCAGGTTCTCGATCTCGATGATCGAGTTCGATAACTCGCTGTCCGCCACGCTTATCCGCCGCCTCCCTGATAGTGCCGAGTGCCTAGTCGCCACAAACCCAACGCGAGCAGCCACACCCACAGCGCCGCCAACGGTGCGCACCAGGCCAGCCAGGACGGCAGCAGCGGTGGGCCGGGTAGGTGCAGGAGTGCGATGGTCGGTAGATACGCCGTGAAGGCGACCGGGATGGCGAAGCCGAATACCAGTTTCAGCGATGTCGGAAATACCGAAGCCGGTTGCATGGCGGCGAAGGAGCCGCCGTAGGTGAAGCTGTTGGTCAGTTCCGCACCGTCGATCAGGTAGAACTGCGCGCCGGCGGCGCAGACGAACAGGCCGCCGAACAGGGCGATGCCGCTGAGCAGGGTTGTCACCAGCAGTGCGAGAGTTTGCGGACCCCAATCGAGATCGTTGCGAACGAGGCCGAGTCCGAGCACGATGATCGCCACCGAGGCGCGTGCGAATCGGCGCAGCGAGATGTCGCTGGTGATGAGCTGCAACAGGAGTGGCTGGGGTCGTAGATGATAGGCGTCGAGCACTCCGAGCCGGATGAGTGTCGGCAGTGAATCCAGGTGCCCGAACAGGACTTGGGCCAGTGCGAATCCGGAATTGCTCAGGCCGAACAGCAGGAGCGCGCCGTCCAGATCGAGCCCGCCGAGCATCCGGACATTGTGGTAGATGACCCACACCTCGGCGAATTCGACGATGCCGATCAGGAACGCGCTGAATACTTCACTGGCGAAGGATAATCGGTATGCGCGCTGGGCTCGCATCCGCGATCGCAGCACCGCCGCGTAGGGGGTGAACCAGGTACCGGCCGGTGCGGGCGTATACGGGGGCTCAGCCACCCTGCACCTCCAGCCTGCGGCGCCCGGCCGCCAGCAGTGCCCGGCCCACCGCTCCGACCGCGAGCACCCAGAACACTTGTGCGGCAACGACCGTCACGGCATCCTCCCCCACGACCCGCCCCGACAGGATGTCGATCGGAGACTGCAGGATCGACGGGAACGGGGTGGCATGCGCGATGGTGCGCAGCCATGCCGGGAACATGTGGACCGGCACGAACAGCCCGGCCAGAAACGTGCCGCAAATCTGGTATAGCACTCGGAGCCCGCGGGTTTCCACTACCCAGAATCCGATCAATCCGACGGCGAAAAGGCATAGGAATGACAACGAGACGGCCATGACCACGCTGACCAGCCCGAGTACGTAGGGGCCTGGTGTGCCGGGCATGACGAGCCCGAAGGTGAACACGCCGACCAGTACGCTCGGCACGCTGCGCGGCAGGATCGTGCACGACGCGCGGCCGAGATCGATGGCGAGATAACTGAATTGGACATCGACCGGACGCAAGAAGTCGATCGCGATATCGCCGTTCTTGACCCGGTCCACCAATTCCAGTGGTGGTCCCATGAATTGGGTCGCGCCGAGCAGGGCCTGGGACAGCCAGACGTAGGCGCCGATCGATCCCGCGTCGTAACCGCTGAAGCCGCCGGACGCGCGCACCGCGGCCACCATCACCGCCGCGCGCACGAATCCGAAGACGCAGTTGGTGAACAGGCCGGCGAACATCGCTAGTTTGTACTGGGATTGGCGCCGGAAACCGGCTCGGACGAGGTAGAGGTACAGCCGCGCGGTCCGAAGTGCGTGCAGTGCGGCGAGCTGCGATCTGTTGCCCTCCACTCTGCCGCGCACAAACGGTTAACTCTACGGTGCGTCGGGGGACGCGCGGTAGGTAAGCGCGCGATTTTTGGAAAAGTGCGACAAACCCGCTGCACCAATGTTAGAAACACAGTCACTTCAGATTTGCCCCGTGGGCGCTCGCGCACGACAGGAAGGATCGTCGATGACTGTCGCCGCTAGCGACTGCTCGCAGGTCGCTCGAAATAACACCGCATTGACCGTTTTCGAGACGCTCGAGTCGAATGTGCGCGGGTACTGCCGGGCCTGGCCGACCGTCTTCGATACCGGCAGCGGGGCCTGGCTGCGCGATGAGAACGGCAAGGACTACCTGGACTTCTTCGCGGGCGCGGGCGCACTCAACTACGGCCACAACAATCCGGTGCTGAAGCGGGCACTGTTGGACTACATCGTCGGCGACGGGATCATGCACAGCCTCGACATGTCGACCATCGCCAAGCGACGGCTGCTGGAGGCCCTGCGCGACACGATCTTCGAGCCCCGTGGTCTGGACTACAAGGTGCAATTTCCCGGTCCGACCGGCGCGAATGCCGTCGAGGCCGCGTTGAAGCTGGCGCGCAAGGTCACCGGACGCCAGACCGTTCTCAACTTCACCAATGCCTTCCATGGGATGTCGCTCGGCGCGTTATCGGTGACCGGCAATGCCGCCAAACGCGCGGCCGCCGGTGTGCCACTGCCGCATACGATGCCCATGCCCTACGACGGCTTCCTCGACGCGGCCGACGACCTGCGCTGGATGCGGCGGGCCCTGGACGACTCGTCCTCTGGTTTGGATAAGCCCGCCGCGGTGATCGTGGAGACCGTGCAGGGCGAGGGCGGGGTGAATGTCGCACGCTCGCAATGGCTGCGGCAGCTGGCCGAATTGTGCGAAGCGCGCGGAATTCTGCTGATCGTCGACGATGTGCAGATGGGTTGCGGACGGACCGGTGGGTTTTTCTCATTCGAGTTCGCGGGCATCACTCCCGACATCGTGACGCTGTCGAAATCCATCGGCGGGTACGGGTTGCCCATGGCGCTGGTGCTTTTCAAGCCCGAACTCGATCAGTGGGCGCCCGGTGAGCACAACGGCACCTTTCGCGGCAACAATGCGGCATTCGTTACCGCGCGGGTTGCGCTCGAGCACTACTGGTCCGATAGCGCGCTGGAGATTTCGACGGTGGCCAAAGGGGAGCGCACGGCACGCGCGCTCGCCGAAATCGCGGCGGCATTCCCCGGTGTCTCGACGCGCGGGCGCGGGCTGGTGCACGGCATCGCGTTCGAGGAAGCGTCGCGCGCAGGCAAGGTGTGCCAACTCGCCTTCGAGCGCGGGCTGCTCGTGGAGACCTCTGGTTCGGCCGACGAGGTGGTAAAGCTGATGCCGCCGTTGACAATCAGCGAGGAAGAATTGGATCGCGGGTTGTCGCTGCTCGCGGGTGCGGTGGAGGAGATCTGCGAATAGTCACTTGCTGCCGATATTGATCACCGGGTGCGCGCTCGGATCCAGCCATCGCATAACGGCCTCGAGGTCGGCAGCGGGGATCGATACGCACCCAGCGGTCGGACGTCCGGTCTCGACATGGAGGAAGAAGGCCGAGCCCGCGCCCGCGACGACGGGCTGACGGTTGTAGTCGATCACCACGGCGTGTTCGTACGCCGGACCTGCCTGGCCCAGGTTCTCGCTGGCTTGCTCATCGAATTCGCAAGTGCCGCTGGCACATTGCGCGTAGTGGTTGTAACTCGGTGAGCCCGTATCGGAGACCCACCAGTCCTGTGCGCCGACCTGGCGATAGGGGAGTCGGGTCCCGTCGTTCGGCGCGATCCCGAACGCCTCGCTCAGCGTCCACACACCGGCGGGAGTATGCGCGGAGTCCTCGCTGGCTCGGCCGATGCCGTCGCGCCCGACATAGGCCCGCAGCGGACCGATAGCGGCGCGCCAGCCACCTGAAATGCGCTGCCACGCAGTCAGTGTCGCATTGGTATCGGCGGCGTGCTCGGCGACGACGGTGAGAACTTGGTCCGCGTCTCCGTGGTACGGCAGGGGCAGATCGGACCTGGGTGTGCTGGTGCACGCGGCGACGCCGGCCAGCAGCACGATGAGCAGCGTTATGCGTTTCGACAAATGAAACCTCCCGACGGGCGTCGACCCTAACGCAGATTCCGTCCTTGCCACCGCAGGCGGATTCGAGTGTCCGCGCGCGGGTACGCGATGAGCATTCCCGCGACATACAGGAGGTCGGATGATGACCGAAGGCAAGGTCGGAAGTCTGCGCACGGTCGTGCTGGATTGCCCGGATCCGCCCAAGCTGGCCGAGTTCTATGCCCGGCTGCTCGGTGCCGAACTGACCGATGCGCCGGATGACACCTGGGTCGTCATCGAAGAACCCGGCGGCAGGCGCTTGGCGTTCCAATACGCGCCGCAGTATCGACCACCGCGTTTCCCGGATCCGGAAGCGTCCCAGCAGGTGCATTTCGATGTGCTGGTGGACCAGATCGAAGCGGCCGAGCCGAAAGCCGTCGCGCTCGGCGCGCGATTGGTGCAGGCCGACGAGGACAAGCAGTTCCGTGTCTATGCCGACCCCGTCGGACACACCTTCTGTCTCATTTGGCTGTAGCGGCTGTCTGCGCGTTGGACCTGCGGGTTTTTCGTTTGTCTACGCAGCGCACGGGTATGACGCAGGTGACTGCCACAAACCGGCAGTCATGGAAATCAGTCGCACGAAGCGGGCGCCCGTTCGGACGCCTGATTCGGGAGAGGCAGTCACCATGGCCGCGCATCACGCGCAAACCTCAGCCGCGCATTGGACGCCGCTGCGCATCGCGGCGGCGGCGGTCGGCGCGGTGTTCCTGGTGGTCGGCGTGCTCGGCTTCATACCGGGCATCACCACGAATTACGACAGCATGGAATGGGCCGGACACAGCTCCGACGCCCAACTCCTCGGGGTGTTCAACGTCTCGATCCTGCACAACATCGTCCACCTGCTGTTCGGCGTAGTCGGCTTGCTGGCATCGCGCACAGCGCTCGCATCCCGGGCCTTCCTGCTCGGCGGCGGCATCATCTACCTGGTGCTGTGGTTGTACGGGCTGGTCATCGACCAGCACAGCGATGCGAACTTCGTCCCGGTGAACACCGCCGACAACTGGCTGCACTTCGCCCTCGGCGTCGGCATGGTCGCCGTCGGGGCGGCGCTCGGGTGGTCGGGCAGCCGGGGCGTAACCGGGTCCCCGCGTCCGTCGATTCAGTAGGTAGGAGCCGATGAAGCCCGCTCGGATGTGTGCCGTGCGGGGCTTGTCCATGTTCCGGGTTTCCGCCGCTGCGTCAACTGGCGGCTCGGAGGAATGCCCGGGGTAGGAGTCGCGGTTGCTCGCGGGCTCCGTCGTAGGAGGTGATGGAGGTGTCGGAGTTGCCGACCTGGCCGGTACGGATCTGGCGGATGCAGCCCTGGAATCCCAGTCCGCTGATGCGGGTCTCCGATCGTGCGGAGGGGTTCGTCCGTATCCTGGCCGTCCTGGTGCTGCTGATCACCGTGCCGATCGCGGCGGCGGCCGGTACCGCGGCCTATAGCTCGGCATCCGAGCGGATCCATACCGAAAACGCGACGAAAGTCGTTGTGACAGGGACGATTGTCGGCACCCCCGCCCGGGTCGCCGCCCCGATAGCGGATCGCAACGGAACGGTGCGCGATCAGTTCGAGGCGCAGGTGTCCTGGACGCACGCCGGCAAGTCCGGTACCGCGACCGTCGGTGTTCCCGACGGCGCGGAACCCGGCCGGCCCGTCCCCGTCTGGCTGGGACCGGACGGAACATCGACCACCCCTCCCGAACGGTCCAGTGCCGCCGCCGTGCACGGCATCGGTGTCGGTATCGCCGTTCTGCTCGAAATCTGGTGCGGCGCAGCAGCAGTCGTCTGGTCCACCGCCTGGGCCCTGAACCATCGCCGCCACCTCCGCTTGGACCGGGAATGGCGGCAATTCAGCCATCCCACCGGTCAGGACAGCCTGTGATGCGCTCGGCGGAACCGGGCTGCGGACTACGATCCCTCGCGTGAGCGCACCGATACTTCGAGCATTCGATGCGAGCGGACGGACCCTGACCGATCCGACCGACACCCAGGTGCACGACCTGTTCGCGGACCTGAACGCACGCTGGCCGTTCGCGATCGTGGAAAGGCTGGATCGCGAGCCGTCGGAGCAATTCTATTTCCAGATCCACCTTGATTACGTCGGTGACCAGGACCCGGACCTCGACGAAGAGGTCGATGTCGATTACGACGTCGAGTTCCGGGACGGTGGTCCGGACAAGCACTACCGTGCCAGGATTACCGGTCTGTACGGCTTCGCCGGAATGGATCTCGTGAACAAGGTGTATTGCGCATGGCGGGCCGAAGATCCCGGGCTGGCGGATCTGCTGTCCTGGGAATTGCTGGAACTCGACGGCTGAGATACTCGAACGGTTCTAGCGTTCGATCACTTGCTCAGAGCTTTGCCGCCGTTCGGGGCCACCGCGAACCACGTTCCGCCGACACCCTGCCCGAGCAGATCACCCGGCTTGGTGTCTTTCGAGAAATAGTACACGGGCCAACCACCGATGGTGATTTGGCATGTGCCGTCGGCACGTTCGATGAATCCGACACGTTGGGGGTCGACGCCCGCGGCGTAAAGGGCTTGATCGCGGGTCACGGTCAGCGGCGGCCAGGTGACGGCGCACTGCCCGGCGCAGTTGGATACCGACGGATTCGCCGTATCCTTGTCGAACCGGTACAGCGATCGGCCGGTTCCGTCCGAAACATACTGTCCGACAGCAGGATTGCTGGTCACCCGGAGTTGCACCGCATTGGCGGTTCCGGCTGGGGCTGTGCCGTCGTAGATCTTGAGCCAGCCTTGCGTTTTCGCTACCACGGGCGCCTGGCCTGCGACGGGCACCGCGGCCGCGGCAGTGGACGTTTGTGCCACCGCTTGGGCGGCTTTCTCGTCGCCACAGGCGCTGAGCAGACCCGCGAGCACGACAGCGGCGGCCGCTACCGGCACGGTGGCACGCTGAAAACGTTTGGCTGAACTCATCTTTCGAACCCTTCGTCGCAATTCGGCAAGGTGCACACCGCATCTCGTCCCCCGTACCACGAGCGACCACGACCATTTGGTTCACCGGATGCGCCATCGTCGCGGTGTTTGCTATCTCACAGTCGCGTTCTGAAACGAGTCGTGTACCGATACCCGGCTCTTGGGCAGGGACAGTTGGTCCCGGTTACGCCGATGAGCCGTCCGGATCCACACTTACCTCGGCCTGGCTCACAGCGTTTCGATGAGCGCCGACACCTCGCGGGCGCAACCGTGGGCGATCGTGATGCCGGAGCCGCCGTGGCCGTAGTTGTGGATCACCGGAATCGCTGTCGAGTCGGCCTGGGCGATTTCGAGGCGGACTTCGGCGCGACCCGGCCGCAGTCCGACGAGTGTTTCGATGACCTCGGCGCCGGTCAACTGCGGTACGAGATCTCGGCAGCGGCGCAGGATCGACTGTGTCAGTTGCGGATCGGGGGTCTGATCCCATGCTCCGGTCTCCAGTGAGCCACCGAGGATGCAGTCGTGGGTACGGGGGTGGACGTAGGCGCGCCCCAGTGGATGTGCTTCGTCGCGCACCGACACCGAGACGCCGGGGTTGGTAATGCGCACGATCTGGCCGCGGATCGGGTAGACCGCGGCGTCGTCGGCCAGTGAACCGGCGCGCAGGCCCGCACAGTTGACGATGACATCGGGCGCCAGGTCATCGAGTTCGTCCAGACTCCGGACCGTCCGCCGAACCCAGTATGCGCCGGCCTGGCGAACCTGGGATTCCAGCCACGGCAGGAAGATCGGCATCTCGAGCAGTGGTACCGCGAACCGGAACCCGAATCGGTAGTGCGGCGGGAGTTCGTCCGGCCGCGCCCGTCGGAACGCACGTACCGCCGCCGACCAGGACGGTGTCGCCGGTTCGTCCCGATAGACGGCGAGCGACTCACACATGCGGGCGCCCGGTACATCCTCGTGTGCCAGTCGCGCCAGATGGGCGAACGTCTCGGCGCTCCAGGCGGCAACGCGATCGGTCGGCCCTGCCGCGGTCGGGAACCACACCGCGGCGGCGAGAAATGACGTCGTCGAGTCGATGGGATCCGCACTCACCACCACGACGTGATGCCCGCCGCGCAGGAGCTCGTATGCCGTTGACAGACCGACGATTCCGGATCCGACTACCACCGCTCGCACAGCGATAATTCTAACACTATTGAGTGTGCCGTTATTTGACGATACATTGTTCAGCGATACGATTCGGGGAGCGCTGGAGGCCACGGTGACTGACGTATTGCACGACGAGGACGCCGGGTATCAGAAGAGTCTTCGTCCACGTCAGCTACAGATGATCGCGATCGGCGGTGCCATCGGCACCGGACTGTTCCTCGGCGCGGGCGGTCGGTTGGCCAGCGCCGGTCCCGGACTGGTTCTGGTCTACGCCGTATGCGGAGTGTTCGTCTTCTTCGTGCTCCGCGCGCTGGGCGAGCTGGTATTGCACCGTCCGTCGTCGGGATCGTTCGTTTCCTACGCCCGCGAGTTCTACGGCGAGAAGCTCGCGTATGCGGTCGGTTGGATGTATTTCTTCCACTGGTGCATGAGCGGCATCGTGGACATCACCGCCATCGCCACTTACGTCCACTATTGGTCGGCCTTCGGCGCGATTCCGCAGTGGGTCATCGCGCTGATCGCGCTGGCCGTGGTGGTGGCCATCAATCTGGTGTCGGTGCGCTGGTTCGGTGAGCTGGAATTCTGGGCCGCGCTGATCAAAGTTATTGCGCTGGTGAGCTTTCTGGTGATCGGCACGGTCTTCCTCGTCGGCCGCTTCCGGATCGCGGGCGAAAGTACCGGGCCCGGTGTCCTGCGCGACCACGGCGGGCTGTTCCCGACCGGGTTGCTGCCGTTGGTCGTCGTCACGACCGGTGTCGTATTCGCCTACTCCGCAGTGGAATTGGTGGGCACCGCCGCCGGAGAGGCGGAAAATCCGGAGAAGATCATGCCGCGCGCCATCAACTCGGTGATCGCACGCATTGCCGTGTTCTACGTCGGTTCGCTGGTCCTGCTCAGCCTGCTGCTGCCCTACACCGCCTTCCGTGCGGGGCAGAGTCCGTTCGTCACGTTCTTCGCCAAAATCGGTGTGGAGGGTGCGGATTCCGTCATGAACCTCGTGGTGCTGACGGCGGCATTCTCCAGCCTCAATGCGGGCCTGTACTCGACGGGCCGAATCCTGCGCTCCATGTCGATGAACGGCAGCGCCCCCGCCCGCGCCGCCAAGCTGTCGGCGAATGGTGTTCCGTACGTCGGAATTCTGGCCACCGGTGCGATCGCCCTGACCGGCGTCGGACTCAATGCGGTGGTCCCCGAGCAGGCATACGAGATCGTGCTGAATATGTCTGCCCTCGGTGTGATCACCGCTTGGGCGGCAATCGTGCTGTGCCAATTGCAGCTGTGGCGTTGGTGGCGCGACGGCCGCGTGGCCCGCCCCGCGTTCCGCCTGATCGGCACCCCGTACACCAGCATCGCCACCTTGGTATTCCTCGCCGGTGTAGTGGCGCTGATGGCGAGCAGCGGGAGCGCAGAACAGCGCAGCGCGATCGTCGCCGTACCGCTGATCATGGTTCCGGTGCTGGTCGGAGGTTGGTTCCTCAGGCGCCGCCGAAGCACCACCGAGGAGGTCCAGACGGTGGCGGACTCCGAACCGTCGCATTAGGAACGCCGTCTGTGTTGTAGATGTCGTCAAGCCGGTCATCGCTGCCCCAGCGCTGATCGTCGAATATGTCTCCGCAACAGCGTGCAACGGCGAGGTCATCGATGCCTCGGGTGTACCTGTCGGGGTGTCGCCTGATCGGCTGCGGTCTGATCATTCGAGGGGGTCGTGCCGGCTCATGGTGTCGGCGCTGGCCTGGGTGATGAATTTGACGGCGTCGTTGCGGGAGATCGAGCCCATCATCTGGACGGCGGCACGCATTTGTTCGCCGACCATCCAGGTCGGTCCGTTGGTGAGGTTGTCGAACGCCTCGGTGACGACATCGTCTGCCGGGGTGGCGTCGGTCGGTATTTCGTTTTCCGAGGCGAGGACACCGCGATGGTGTTCCAGGCGGCGCAGGGCGGGTGTGTCGGTTTTGCCGAGGATCAATCCGAGCACGTCGATGCCTTTGTCGTGCAGTTCGGCCCACAGCGCTTCGGTGAAGACCATGTCGAAAGCCTTGCTGGCGCCATAGGCGACCATGTTCGGTGCTCCGGCGAGTCCCGCGCCGGAGCCGACGATCACGATTCCGCCGCGTCCGCGCCGCACCATAGCCGGGGCGTAGTGATGGCACAGCTGCATCGGGACGACGCAGTTGCGCTGCACCAGCGATTCGGCGGCGGTGACCGGGCTGGTCAGAAACGACTCGAAGCGGGGATCGGCGCCTGCGCAGTACACCAGCAGGCCGATGTCGAGATCCTGCGTGGCGTCGGCGACGACCTGGGCCGCGCCCGCTTGTGCGAGATCGATTGCGAGCGTGCGGGTTTGTGTGCCGGTGCGTTTCCCGATTCCGGCCGCGACCTGGTCGAGCACGTGTTGCCGGCGGGCCAGCAGGACGACGTTGACACCGTCGCGGGCGATGCGCTCGGCGAAGGCGGCGCCGACCCCGTCGGACGCACCGGCGACGAGCGCCCAAGGACCGTATTTGTCCGCGAAACTCATGCTGCATCGCCTCCGGCCGTGCTCACGTTCGCGACGATTCCGACCGAGCTGATGCGTACGACGGTGAAGCGGCGACGCGCGATGCGCCAGCCGTCGGGTGTGCGCACGAGGTGGTCGTCGTAGTAGCCGACGGCATTGACGCCGGAATCGTTGTCGGGGGCCATGATCAGTCCGTCGACATACGTGCGCGCTTCGGCGGTGTCGGCGTCGACGGCGATCGCCTGGTTGCTCAGGCGGTGCAGGGTGTGGCCCGCCGCCGCGTGCGACTGTGTCATGAACTCGGTGACCGCGTCGATGCCGTGCCAGGTGCCGATGTTGCCGTAGTCGAGTTCGCAGTCGTCGGTGAACGCGGTGCGGAACAGTGTCCAGTCGCGCCGGTCGATTCCGGTCGCGTACCGCACCAGCACATCGGAAATGTCCTGGCGGTCTTCGTATTCGCTCATGCGGGGGCTCCGTTCGGGTGGACGATGACGCGTGGCGGGCCCTCGGATCTGCGTGCCCGATCGAGCGCGTCGGGGACTTCGTCGAGGGTGATGATCTGCCCGATGCTCGGCAGCGGGTCGAGTCCGCCCGAGGCGATGGCGTCGAGCGTGCCGTACCAGTCCTGTGGCATCGGTCCGCCGCCGAATTGGATCGAGACGCCTCGGCGGGTCGCGGTGGTGACGTCCAGCGTGTCACCGGTGTACCAGCCGCCGGCGCAATACAGGCGGGTGCCCATGTCCGCGGATTCGACGAGATTCTGGAGCAGGCCAGGGACGCCGACGCACTCGAACACCACGGCCGGGCCCCACAGGTTGCGTTCGGCTCTGACCTGCCGCCATACCTCGAACGGTGCGCGTTCGGCCGGGTCGACCAGGATGTGCGCACCGAACTCGTCGCGGGCCAGGGCCCGGCGTTCGCCGTTGTAGTCCGCCACGATGATCGGCTCGACGCCGCGGCCCGCCAGCGCGGCAACGGCCGATAAGCCGATCGCCCCGGCCCCGATGACGATCGCGATCTCGTCGGGCCGCACATCGGCGATCCGCACATAGAACTCGCCGACCGCGAAGGCGTCGGTCAACGCGACCGCGTCGTCGGAGACATCGCTGCGCACCTGTCTCGCGATCGCCTCCGAGATGACGACCAGCTCACCGAAACTGCCCTGCGCTTCGGGGTGCTGCCCGATGATCCGCGTGCCGTCGGCCCCACCGTTCACCAGTCGGATCGGTATCGACGTCACCCGGGCACCGACCGGGAACCGATCGGAACAACCCGGCCCGTGGGCGAGGACTTCGCCGACGAATTCGTGCCCGAGGACGATGTCGCGATCGGCGGCATACAGCGACCGGCCCGTCGGATCTTCGATACCTAATTCGGGGTGGTCCATGAAGTGCACATCGGACCCGCAGATCGCCGTACTCAGCGTTTTGACAAGTAATTCGCCGGGCCCCGGCACCGGGTCCGGGATTTCTCGGATACCGAGCCGTCCCTGTCGTAAAACCACCGCACGCACCCGATGCTCCTTCGCTTGCGATTCTCGAATACTAGAGATAGTCTTTCGAGAATTCGATGAATGCTATGTACTGTGGCGATGAGGAGTCAAGGCCATTCCTGGAGCAACCTCTGCCCCGACAGCCCGGGCACTCGATGTCGTCGAGCTGCTGGCGCGGGCCGGTGCCACCCGGTTGCGGTTTTCCGATATCGCGCGCGAACTCGGCCTCACCCAGGGCACTGCCCACGCGATCCTGATGACGCTGTGCGATCGTGGCTGGGCCAGCCGCGATCCCGTCGACAAGACCTACTGGCTGGGGCCCGCGCTGGCGGTAGTGGCGGCGCACGCCGATACCGCGCGGCCGCTGACGCACGCCGCACGCGCTGCGGCGCTCGCCGTCAGCCGCGACGTCGGCTACCCCGCCGCCGTGGTCGAGCGGGTCGACGACGCGCTGATGATCACCGCGATCGAGGGCGGCGACACGCCTCAGGGCGCCGGCATTCCGGGAGACCGGATCCCCTACGCTCCGCCGTTCGGTGTCGCCTTCGCCGCATGGGACACCCCCGACGAACAACGTGCGTGGATCCGGCGCGCCACGACCACCGACGCCGCGGTCCAGCAGCGCCTCGAGCGGGTCCTCGCCCGTACCCGCGAGCGCGGATTCGATATCGACTGGACCACACCGGCTCTGGCGCAAAACGCGTACCTGGTCGGTACGCTGCGCGGGGACAGTCTCCCGCCCCGTGCGCAGCAGATCCTGGAGCAGTTGCTCGCCGAATTCGCCACCATCGGCTTCGTCGCCGAAGACGACCCCGCACGCGAAGCGCAACCCGTGATTACCATCGCCGCGCCAGTGTTCGACCACCGGCGTCGGGTCGCGTTACTCGTGAGCGTCCATCCGTTGCGTGCGCTGTCCACCGTCGAGATCGAGGCGATCGGCACACGGTTGACTCAGGCGACCGCCTCGGTCGATTCGAGAATTCAGTCAACCGAAGACTGATGTTTCGACCATCCAGACGCCATCGAATCGTTCTCAGGCCAAGATCATCGGCCGGCGCGCCTGTCTGCCACCTCGCCACCGACGAACTGGAATCCCTCGTCGAACACCTGCGCGCCCAAGGTGTTTCGGTCACGAGCATCCGACGCGAGCCGACCGCCTCCTACGCCATAGCCGGAGGACCCGACAGATTGCTGATCGAGATATTCCAACCCGATCGCACCGCAATCCCCGCCGATCTCCATGAATTCTTCGGCCTGAGTTAGTACCGTTCTCGCGGATGTCTCGTTGGGCGAACAACTTCCGTCCAATACGCGTGTCGAATCGCATCCCACAACCGTGATAGTGCGGGGAATTGCTCGCGCATCTGCACGAGGTCGGGGGCGGATGCTGGGGTGAACGAAACCAAGGGCTCCTCGGACCCGTTGCATACCAACATCATTCGAATCCGAGAGCGGTCGATTCGCCATTCGGCCAGCCAGCCGTCCACCTCGGTGCGGTACATGTCCGTTCGCGGATGTGGGCTATCGGGTGCGCGCATCGTCGGGGTCGTGCGCCAGGGACTCGAGCCGGTCCAGTACCTCTCGTAACGTCTCCAGTGTGGGGCCGCCCCGTCGCGGTTTGTCGGTCCCCGGTGTCGGTGGGTAGTCGATACCCCGTACGGCGGCGCGTTCGCGCGGGCTCATCGACTGCGGGACCAGTCGACCGGCCATGACGAGTGTGTGCTGGGCCGCCGCTTTCCACACGCACTGATGGATACGGCACGCGCGATGCTGTTGCGACAGCGCGTGTGCCAGCTCCACGTCCGCGAAATCGCACAACGGCTGCGGCGCAACGAATATCTGCCGCTCGGTCCCGCTACCGATGTCATTGCGGTCGGCGACGATTTCCGGTTCGACTTCCCATCCCTCGTCGTCGACGAGAGACCATGCTCCATCGGCGCGTTCGAGATATCGCGGACTGTCCTCCGGTGCAATCGCCAGTTTCCGGGCGTCCTCGTCATCGAGTCGCGCTGATTCTTTCATTGCGTACCCCCTTTACGTCCTCCGGTTGGTTGGCTCCCGCCGCCGAGGTGCCGAGGGTGCGGCATCGACCCGACGGCGGGGCTGGGAAGCACGCTAAGTGCCCGTTTCTAGGTGGTCGGGTACGGTTTGTACCCCCGCCGATGCGCCCACGTCCGGCTACGCTGGAACCACTCGAACCAACCGGGTGAAGGGGTGAGGCGATGTACAGCCCTGACGACAGCGCGCCAGTCGGCGAGCGGATCAAGTGGCAGCGTGAGCGCATCGGTATGTCACGGCCCGTACTGTCGGGACTGGTCGGCCGGTCGGCCGAATGGCTCAAGGCGGTAGAGAACGGACGCATCCAAACTCCCCGGCTGCCAATGCTTTTGCGGATCGCGCGAGCCCTCGAGCTCGAAGACCTGGCCGAGCTGACCGGCAACGACCATGCCGTACCGGTGTCGGTGTTCGCTGGTGAGCGGCACTCCGCACTGAACGAAGTGCAAGCGGCACTGACCGACTTCCGGCTGAGCCCAGCCGAACGACCGGTAAGCGCCGAGCACGTGGCCGAGCGGCTGCGGCAGGCGTGGCGTGTGCGTCACGCCAGCCCGGATCACCGCAGTCAGCTCGGCGCGCTACTGCCCGGATTGATCAGGGATGCGCAGCGCGCGGCTCGCTCGACCGGGGACGAACGCCGAGCCGCCCGGCGGGTGTTGGCCGGTGTTTATCAACTCGCTGACTTCTACGTCGCGTATCAGCCTGCGCCCGAGCTGGTTTGGCTCGTCGCCGACCGTGCGCTGAACGAGTCGTACGAAGCCGACGACCCATACATCATCGCGTGTAGCGCGTGGGCAATGGTGCAGGCCTTGCGGGACTCGGGCCGCTGGTTCGAGGCGATAGTGTTGGCGCGCAACGCGATAGACAGAATCTCGCCGTACCTGGACAGGGACGAGACCGCCGACGATTGGCGCGGAATCGCGGGTGCTCTCGAGGCCGAGATCGCCTATGTGCACGCGCGCCGCGGACGCTACGGCGAAGCCTGGGAACATTGGGAACGCGCCGACCGGACTGCTCGCAAGCTAGGCGCGGGGTATCGGCATGTGCAGACCTCGTTCTCGATGCCGGTGATGGCCGCCCACGCGACCACGCTCGGAGTAGAGCTGCGCCGACCCGGGGAAGCGTTGCGTGCGTCCAACGAATTCGATGCTGACCGGATAGTCTCGCTGCCGCGTCGGAGCCGCCATTTCATCGAGGTCGCCCGCGCCCATTTCCAGCGCGACGAGTCGACCGCCGTCCTTGCCATGCTCGACAAGTCGGAGCGCACCGCGTCCGAAACGATTCGGTACAACGGCTATGCCCGCGAGATGCTGCACGCCCTAGCGAAGCGCCCTCCGTCAGGGATGCGCGACGATGTCCGGGAACTGTGCCAGCGCGTCGGCGTTGCCGGCTAGACGCCAGCCGCTCAGGTACCTGTTCCCGCGCAGCTATAGGGCCGTCGATCCATTCGGCGTGGCTGTTGGCACACCATTCGACACGTCGTCCGGTTTGATGGCGCCCGCCGCCTGGACAATGTCTGACCGCAAGGACTGGCCGGAAGCTGGTTCCCAGGCACCGCCGAAACGTGCTGGAGGCCATCCAGATTGCGGCGGACTCCGAACCGTCTCATTAGAAATACCGGCTGGGGCTTGGTGAGTCGCTGAAGAAGTCTGATTTACCCCGTTTAGGGGCTGCTCTGGTGTGGTACCTATCTCACGGCAGGCCGTGACCTCTGCATACTTCGGGCTATTCGGATGGGATATCGGTCACAGACGTGACAACTGAATCGGTGAGTTCCTTGGCGTGACCGGGGGACGACCCCTCGGACATGGATCCGCGTACGGTCGACAGAGGGTGAGACGACGTGCGCGGTACCCGTCTGCCCGCATAAATGCGAACGGACGGGCTGCGTGGCGCCCCCGGCAGGAATCGAACCTGCGACCTAGGGATTAGAAGGCCCTTGCTCTATCCAACTGAGCTACGGAGGCAGTGGGTTCCACCATGGCCGACATTGGCCGTACTGTCCAGCGCGCCAAGTATAGCGACCGTCCAGATGGCTAGGTTCTTAGCTTCAGCAACATTTCAGCCACCTACGGTGTGGGCCAAGCGAGTCGCGGCATGAGCGACATCGCACCTCCGATTCGTCAGCAACCATATCCGCCCAAACCCCGCCGGGCCACGCATTAAGGGCCGACTACGCTCAGTGCCATGTCGTCACCGCAGGACTCGTCCGTCGCACCCGAGCTCGAAGCGGGTAAGCCGGGCTCCGGGGCGACCTTCGCGACATTGACGGTGCTGGCCGGTGCGATCGCTGCGGTGGTCGCCGCGATGATCGTCGGACTGTCGGCGGCGCAGGCGCTGAGTCTGCTCGGCATTCCGGATCCGGGACCGCTGACCACCTATGGCCTGCCCGCGGTGCGCGCACTCGCCGATCTGTCCGCGGCGCTGACCGTCGGCTCGCTGCTGCTCGCCGCATTCCTGGTACCGCCGCAGGCCAATGGGCTGCTCGATGTCGGCGGATATCGTGCACTGCGGCGCGCCTCGAACTTCGCATTGACCTGGGCATGCTGCGCGGTACTGCTGATACCGCTGACAGTGTCGGACACCACCGGACAGCCGGTGGGGCGGATCTGGCGGCCGGAGCAGTTGTGGCACGCCATCGGTCAGGTGGAGTTGGCCCAGGCATGGCGGACAACGGCGGTGTTCGCGCTGATCGTCGCGGTGGGTTGCCGACTCGCGCTGCGTTGGGGATGGGCCCCGGTGCTGTTCGGTGGCGCGATCGTGACCATGATGCCGCTGGCGCTGACCGGGCATTCGTCCGCGGGTGGTGCGCACGACCTGGCCACCAACAGTTTGATCCTGCATCTGGTTTCGGCGGCGGTATGGGTCGGCGGCTTGTTCGCGGTGCTCGCGCATGCGATGCGCGGTGGCGAACACACCGATGTCGCGGCCAGGCGGTTCTCGCTCACCGCCACCATCGCCTTCGTCGTGATCGGCGTCAGCGGTGTGATCAATTCCTGGGTGCGGGTGCCGTGGAGCGATCTGTTCACCACCACCTACGGCCGACTCGTGCTCGCCAAGGCCGGTGCACTGGTAGTGCTCGGCGTATTCGGATATCTGCAGCGTCGCGCCAGCCTTCCGGCGCTCGCCGCGAATCCGCGTGACCGCGCCGCGCTCATCCGATTCGGTGGGCTGGAGGTGCTGATCTTCGCGGCGACCATGGGTCTGGCCGTCGGGTTGGGGCGCACGCCGCCACCGCCGCCGACCAGCGTGCCGACACCCACCGAGGTGGAGCTCGGCTACAACCTCGACGGTCCGCCGACGACCTCGCGAATACTGTTCGACTGGCGCTTCGACTTGATCTTCGGCACGCTGGCCATCGTGCTTGCCGTGCTGTACCTGCTGGGGGTGCGGCGGTTGCGCGCGCGGGGCGATGCCTGGCCGGTCGGGCGGACCATCGCCTGGTTGTCGGCCTGCGCAATCCTGCTTTTCGCCACCTCGTCGGGGGTCGGGCGATACTCGCCCGCGGTCTTCAGCGTGCACATGGGGCAGCACATGGCGTTATCGATGCTTGCGCCGATTCTGTTCGCGCTCGGCGGTGCGGTCACCCTGGCGCTGCGGGCGTTGCCCGCGGCCGGGCGCGGTGGCGTTCCCGGGCCGCGGGAGTGGATTCTGGCCGCGGTGCACAATCCGGTCTCGCGTTTTCTGACCCATCCGATCGTCGCGTCGGTGATCTTCGTCGGCGGGTTCTACGCCCTCTACATGGGCGGCATCTACGACTCGTTCGTCGACTCCCACGCGGCGCATCTGATGATGAATCTGCATTTCCTGCTCAGTGGCTATCTGTTCTATTGGGTGGTCATCGGCATCGACCCCAAGCCGCGCCAGGTGCAGCCGCTGACCAAGCTGGGCATGGTGTTCGGGTCCCTGCCCTTCCACGCCTTCTTCGGCATCGCGCTGATGAGCATGACCACCGTGATGGGTGGCTGGTTCTTCCGCAGTCTTGCCCTCGGCTGGAACAGTGATCTGCTCGGTGATCAGCGCACCGGCGGTAGCCTGGCGTGGGCCAGCGGTGAGGTGCCGTTGGTCGTGGTGATGTTGGCACTGCTCATACAGTGGTCACGCAGCGATGCGAAACTCGCGAAACGGACCGACCGGGCCGCCGATCGCGACCACGACGCGGAGTTGGCCGCCCACAATGCCATGTTCGCCGAACTGGCCAAGCGTGATCGAGGAATACGTCATTGAGCTCCCATCGAGGTGCAAGCGTGAGTGAGCGGAGTACCGCGATGGTCGAGAACAGGCACGCCCGGCGGGTATATCGATCCGACGTGCGGGCGGCCCGCAGACGGCTGGCCGGTCAGGTGCGCAAGACGCCGGTATTCCACACCTCGATCGTCGGACCGAACGGGCCGGTTCCGGTCACGCTGAAACTCGAGTACCTGCAGCACGGTGGGACATTCAAGGTGCGCGGCAGCTTCAACGCGCTGTTGGAGTCGTCGGCTCAGGTCGACCATGTGGTGATCGCTTCCGGTGGTAACGCCGGGATCGCGGCCGCGCTGGCTGCTGCTCGGCTCAGCAAGACGTGCACGGTGGTGGTTCCGGAGTCGGCGCCGCATACCAAGGTGGCCGCGATGTGGTCCTACGGCGCCGAAGTGCTGTGGCACGGAACGACTTACGCCGAGGCCTACAAATACGCGACCGAACTTGCCGAAGAGCGGGGCGCGCTGCAACTGCACGCCTACGACTTGCCTGCCGTGGTCGCCGGTGCCGGTGTGGTCGGGCTGGAGTTGGAGGAGCAGGTGCGCGGGCGGCCGCCGGTGCTGGTCGCGGTCGGTGGCGGCGGGTTGGTCGCCGGGGTCGCCGCGGCGTTGGGGCGGCGCCAGCAGGTGGTCGGTGTCGAACCGGAGGGCATTCCGACACTGAACGCCGCGCTGCAAGCGGACCGTCCGGTGGATGTGAACGTCCGCAGCATCGCGGCGGATTCCTTGGGCGCCAATCGAATCGGGGATATCGCGCTGGATGTCGCGCGACGCTATGAAGTCCGATCGCTGCTGGTGACCGATGACGCCATCTCGACCGCTCGCGAATATCTGTGGCGCGAGTTCCGCGTCGTGGTGGAACTCGCCGGGGCGACGGCATTGGCCGCCGTGCAGAGCGGTGCGTATGTGCCTGCCGAGGGTGAGCGGCCGGTGATCGTGCTGTGTGGCGCCAACACCGATCTGGGGGTGTTCTAACTCGCTCGGGGATGTTTGAAGCGGCGACTGTCCACATGTAGCGAGGTTGTCCACATTCGGGAATCGGGTCGGCCGGAGGGGGCGCGGAGCCGTCAGGCTGAAAGGGCGTCCCGGTGAGGGACCCGGGAGCCGGACGGATCGAAATGTAAAGGGGCGGAATGATGTACGAATCGATGGTTACCGTGATCGGGACCGTGGTGACCCATCCGGTCAAGCGCGATCTGGCCAATGGTGAGCAGGTCGTGAGCTTCCGGATGGCGAGTAATTCCCGGCGGTTCAATCCGGAGACGGCTGAATGGGTCGACAGCGGGACCCTGTACCTCACCGTCAGCTGCTGGCGTCGTCTGGTGGTCGGTGTCGACGCCTCATTGCGGCGCGGCGATCCGGTGATCGCCTACGGTCAGCTGCGCACCCACGAGTACCGGGCCAGGGATGGCGTGGAGCGGCGTGATGTCGAGATGCGCGCCACCTCGATCGGGCCGGACCTGTCCCGCTGCACCGCACAGGTGGTCCGGCGCGCGGTGTCGGGCGCGGCGTCGGGACCCAGTACCCTGGCACGGAATAGTTGTGACCGATCCAGCGCTGATGATCGGGCACGCGTCGATGGGGAGGGACCGGGGGAGGACGCGGCGTCCCTGACTTCCGCACCGCCCCGGCTCACGGATACCGAGCCCGTCGACGCTTGACCGCAGGCCGGATACCCCCGGCGACAGTGGTGGCTCTGCTGCATTCCATCCATACCCACACCGATAGGCTTCCCTGTATGGCTGAGTTCATCTACCAAATGAAGAAGGTTCGCAAGGCGCACGGCGACAAGGTCGTGCTCGACGATGTCACCTTGAACTTCCTTCCCGGCGCGAAGATCGGCGTCGTCGGCCCCAATGGCGCGGGTAAATCCAGCGTGCTGAAGATCATGGCCGGACTGGACCAGCCGAACAACGGAGACGCCTTCCTTTCCCCGGGTGCCACGGTGGGCATCCTGCAGCAGGAGCCGCCGCTGAACGAGGAGAAGACGGTTCGCGGCAATGTCGAGGAGGGCCTGGGCGAGGTCAAGGTGAAGCTGGATCGCTTCAACGAGATCGCCGAACTCATGGCCACCGACTACTCCGATGAGCTCATGGACGAAATGGGCAAGCTGCAGGAGTACCTCGACCACGCCGATGCCTGGGATGTCGACTCCCAGCTCGAGCAGGCCATGGACGCACTGCGCTGCCCGCCGCCGGACGAGCCGGTCACCAACCTCTCCGGTGGTGAGCGCCGCCGCGTCGCACTGTGCAAGCTGCTGCTCAGCAAGCCCGACCTGCTGCTGCTCGACGAACCGACCAACCACCTCGACGCCGAGAGCGTGCTGTGGCTCGAGCAGCACTTGGCCTCCTACCAGGGCGCCGTCCTCGCCGTCACGCACGACCGGTACTTCCTCGACAATGTCGCCGAGTGGATCCTCGAACTCGACCGCGGCCGCGCCTACCCCTACGAGGGCAACTACTCCACCTACCTGGAGAAGAAGGCCCAGCGTCTCGAGGTCCAAGGCAAGAAGGATCAGAAGCTGCAGAAGCGGCTGAAGGAAGAGCTGGCCTGGGTGCGTTCCGGCGCCAAGGCCCGCCAGGCCAAGAACAAGGCCCGCCTCGGCCGGTACGAGGAGATGGCTGCCGAGGCCGAGAAGCACAGGAAGTTGGACTTCGAGGAGATCCAGATCCCGGCGGGTCCGCGCCTGGGCAATGTGGTCGTCGAGGTCGAGCATCTGGACAAGGGCTTCGGCGACCGTCAGCTCATCAAGGATCTGTCGTTCACCTTGCCGCGCAACGGCATTGTCGGTGTAATCGGCCCGAACGGTGTCGGTAAGACCACGCTGTTCAAGACGATCGTCGGGCTCGAGTCGCCCGATAGCGGTGAGGTGAAGGTCGGCGATACGGTCAAGCTGAGCTACGTCGACCAGAATCGCGCGGGCATCGACCCGAAGAAGAATGTCTGGCAGGTCGTTTCCGACGGGCTGGACTTCATCGAGGTCGGCAACCAGGAGATGCCCTCGCGCGCTTACGTCAGCGCGTTCGGCTTCAAGGGCCCGGACCAGCAGAAGCCGGCCGGGGTGCTCTCCGGTGGTGAGCGCAACCGCCTGAACCTCGCGCTCACCCTCAAGCAGGGCGGCAACCTGATCCTGCTCGACGAGCCGACCAACGACCTCGACGTGGAAACGCTGGGTTCGCTGGAGAACGCGCTCGAGCAGTTCCCGGGCTGCGCCGTGGTCATCTCCCACGACCGCTGGTTCCTCGACCGCACCTGCACCCACATCCTGGCGTGGGAGGGCGATACCGACAACGAGGCCAAGTGGTTCTGGTTCGAGGGCAACTTCGAGGCGTACGAGGCCAATAAGATCGAGCGCCTCGGCGCGGAGGCGGCCCGCCCGCATCGGGTGACGCACCGCAAGCTCACCCGCGACTGAGTCCCGGCGTTCGGCGGGGCGGTTGCCGAGTGCACTGCCCCGTCGGACGGCTTTGCGACAGCCCGACGCCCATCCGCGCTGGGCTCTAGGTACCACCTCCGATGTTCACTCCGGCACCGTCGAGTCCACCGGCCGCGCTGAATTTGCCGCCTCCGCCACTACCGCAGGGTGCGCCGCCACATCATGTTTCGGTCGGGGCGAAGCGGCAGATGCCTCCGGTTTGGATGAGGTCGCGGGCGGCGGCTGGATCGTGGTGCGCGATCTGTTCCGCTGCGGCGACGATCGCTTGCGTACCGCGACCGTGGGGGGCTCGGCATTCGAGTCGGCCGCTCGGTCGTGGCCGAGCACACCTGTTGCGCCGGCGAGTTGTTCGGGTGCGATCTGCACCGTGCCTCTTGTTTGCCGATGTAGGCATCGCGCTCACTACCTAGCGATTCATCCCCTTTGCGAATAAGGCGTCAGATCCGACGTCACGATGTGACGTGTGCCTGAGCCACTGCAGCACTCGCGCTGGATACGGTTGGCGGCGTGCATGCGCAAGCGCAGTCCGAGCAATCCACGTTCCCTTTTGCCGAAGACCCTTCGGCGCCGAGCCACCGCACCGGGTTGCGGACCGGGGTGGAGGCGATCCCATCTGTGCATGACCACGTCGAAGGGTCGTTCTGCCGAAGGAATTGCGGCGAACACGCATCGCGCAGTGTCTTCATCGAAGGAAATACGGTCGACACACGCCCTTCCAAAGATCTGACTATGGTGGGGAGCGTGCATGCGCAGGCGCAGTCCGGGCATTGGGTCGCTACCACCGCGATTGCGTCTACCTGACGTCGTCGGTCCGATCGGGTGCTGTGCCGGGACCAACCACCTCGGCAATCAAGCGGCGAACGCTGCGGTATCGGTGAACACCCTGCATTTAGAAGGGATTTCACCCACGCGTCAGCATGGCACAGCTACTCTCGGACCGGCGTCACTTTGTTGCGGAACCGAATCCGAGGAGTTGGCGAAAAAATGACGGTCTCGTCCGAATTGTCCAGCGCGGCGTGGGCCGCGGGTTTGCCGCAGTCGCTGCGCGGTGAACTCGCTACCCTCGAGGAGGCGTATTTCCGCCACGTCGACGCGGGCGATGTGGACTGCGCGATCACCGGGATCACTCAGATTTTCCGGCGGCATATGGAACTCGCGATGACTCGCCCCGTCGGGCGGGCGCTGGTGCGGGTCTATCACCCCGATGACGGCTCCGGCCTCGGCGCCGCGGTGCAGTTGGTCACCGACGATATGTCGCTGCTAGTGGAGTCGATCACCTCGTCGCTGAGCCGGATGGGCGTCAGCGTGAGCGAGGTGATCCACCCGATCTTCGAGGTGACGCGGGATCCGGACGGACGGCTGACCAGCGCCGCGCCGCACGAGGTCGACAGCAACAGCACCGATGGCCTGCGCGAATCGTGGATGCATCTGCAACTGCACCCGTCGACCAGCGCGGCCCTGCTGGACCGGATCGAGCAGTCCATGCCGGATGTGGTCGCGGACGTGCGTCAGGTCATCGGTGATACCGAGGCCATCAAACAGGTGCAGAGCAATCTGGCCGATGAACTGGAAGTCGCGGCGAAAACCGGCCACGCGCCGTTCCCCGATACCGATCTGATCGATACCGCGAATCTGTTGCGCTGGTTGGCCAGTGGCAATTTCACCGTGCTCGGCTATGCCCGCTACCAACTCAGCGCAGACCAGGGACAGACGATCTCGAACCCGCTGCCCGGCACCTGCCTCGGCGTGCTGCGCCCCGATGTCGGCACCGACTTCCGGGTGCCGATCAACGCCGGCGACGGCCCGCTGCTCATGCTCACCCAAGGCCTGGTGCCCGCCACCGTGCACCGCTCGGTGTACCCGTACTTCATCGGCGTCGCAGACTTCGACGAGGCCGGCACGATCGTCGGCGAACACCTGTTCATCGGTGTCTTCACGGTGACCGCAGTGCACGAGAACGTTCTGGATATCCCGGTGATCGAGCGCCGGGTGCGTTCGGTGATCGAGGAGAGCGGCTTCGATCTGGATTCGTTCTCCGGACAGGCCATGCTCGAGGTCATCCAGTCGTTCCCGCGCACCGAGCTGTTCTCCTCCGATGTCGAGACCATGCGTCGCACCGCGACCGCCGTGCTGAATGTCGGTCTGCGCCGACAGGTTCGGCTGTTCCTGCGCGCGGACGGCTACGGCCGGTTCGTCGCGTGCCTGGTTTATCTGCCTCGGGATCGCTACACCACGCGGGTGCGGTTGGAGATGCAGGAAATCCTGGTGCGCGAACTGGGCGGTGTCTCCATCGACTACTCCGCGCGGGTCAGCGAAAGTGAGCTGGCCAGTGTGTATTTCACGGTGCGCATGCCGGAGTCCGAGCTCGGGGTGCCGCGCGAATCGGTGGCCCAGGCCGACACCTCCGAAGCCAATCGGCTGCGCATCCAGAACCTGCTCGCCGAGGCGACCCACACCTGGGACGACCGCCTCAACGATGCGGTGAGCACCTCGACCGTGCTGGATCCCGGGGTGGTGCAGCGCTACGCGGAGGCATTTCCGGAGGCGTACAAACAGGATTTCGCCGCCGAGCGCGCACTGGCCGATGTGGTCCGGCTGGAGGGCCTCGCTTCGGGTTCCATCGACCAACACCTGTATCGCCGTGCGGATTCGGTGCCGGGTTCGTGGCGGTTCACGCTCTACATCGGCGGCAGCGGCATCTCGCTGAGCCAGGTGCTGCCGGTGCTGCAGAGCCTCGGTGTCGAGGTGGTCGACGAGCGGCCGTATCAGATTCTCTTGGATCCGGTGCTCGGCGATGACGGCGGGGAACGCTGGATCTATGACTTCGGCTTGCTGGCCAGGCCGGAATTGCTGCGCAGTTCATTGGACCGGGATCTGGACGCGGAACTGCTGGAGTCTTCGGCGAGAGCCGATGCGCTGGAATCGGAGGAGCGTGGGCTGCACGACCGGTTCACCGAGGCCTTCGAAGCGGTCTGGTTCGGGCGTGGCGAAGCCGACGGGCTCAATGAACTCGTGCTGCGCGCCCGGCTGACGTGGCGGGCCGTATCGATCCTGCGGATGTACGCGAAGTACCTGCAGCAGGCCGACTTCCCGTACAGCCAGGCCAATATCACCAGGGTGCTGCTCGCCTACCCGGATATCGCGCGGCTGTTCGTCGATCTGTTCGCGGCGCGGTTCGATCCCGATACCGAATCGGCCGAGCACGCCGCCGAGTTGGAGACCCGGGTCCGCGGCCGCATCGATGAGGTCGTCAGCTTGGACGCCGACCGGATCCTGCGTGCGATCCTCTCGCTGGTCAAGGCGACGCTGCGGACGAACTACTACGTGACCGATGCCCAGGGCAATTCGCGCGGGTACGTCTCGGTGAAGGTGGAACCCCGCGAGATCGCCGAATTGCCCAAGCCGAGGCCGCAATTCGAGATCTTCGTGTACTCGCCGCGGGTCGAGGGCGTGCATCTGCGCTTCGGTCCGGTGGCGCGCGGTGGGTTGCGCTGGTCGGACCGTTTGGAGGATTTCCGCACCGAGATCCTGGGCCTGGTGAAGGCGCAGGCGGTGAAGAACGCGGTGATCGTGCCGGTCGGTGCCAAGGGCGGATTCGTGGTGAAGCAGCCGCCCGCCGCCACCGGTGATCCGACCGCGGATCGGCAGGCACTCGGCGCGGAGGGCGTCGAATGCTATCGGACCTTCATCTCCGGACTGCTCGATGTCACCGACAATGTCGACCGCGCGACCGGTGCGGTACTGCCGCCCGCGCGGGTGATCCGCCGCGACGGCGACGATACCTACCTGGTGGTGGCCGCCGATAAGGGCACCGCGACCTTCTCCGATATCGCCAACGATGTGGCCCAGCGCTACGGCTTCTGGCTCGGTGACGCATTCGCCTCCGGTGGTTCGGCGGGTTACGACCACAAGGCGATGGGCATTACCGCCAAGGGGGCGTGGGAGAGCGTCAAACGGCATTTCGCCGAGATGGATATCGATACGCAGACAACCGACTTCACGGTCGCCGGGGTCGGTGATATGAGCGGCGACGTCTTCGGCAACGGCATGCTGCTGTCCGAGCACATCCGCCTGGTAGCCGCGTTCGACCACCGGCATATCTTCCTGGATCCGAATCCCGTCGCGGCGACGTCGTTCCGGGAGCGGCAGCGGATGTTCGCACTGCCGCGCTCGTCCTGGGCCGACTATGACACCTCGCTGATCAGCACCGGCGGTGGCGTCTGGGATCGCACCGTGAAGTCGGTGCCGATCAGCCCGCAGGCGCGAAAGGCATTGGGGCTGGCCGATGATGTGGTCGCGCTGTCACCGCCGGAGTTGGTACGGGCGATCCTGCTCGCACCGGTGCAGTTGCTGTGGAACGGCGGCATCGGCACCTACATCAAGGCGAGTACCGAGACCAATGCCGAGGTCGGCGACAAGTCCAATGACACGGTGCGCGTCAATGGAAATCAGCTGCGGGTCAAGGTGATCGGCGAGGGCGGCAATCTGGGTGCGACCGCACTCGGCCGAATCGAGTTCTGCCGCAACGGCGGCAAGATGAACACCGACGCACTCGACAACTCCGCCGGGGTCGATTGCTCCGACCACGAGGTCAATATCAAGGTGCTGCTCGACGGCGTGGTCAGCGCGGGCGTACTGCCCGAAGCCGAACGCAATCCGCTGCTCGCCTCGATGACCGATGAGGTCGCCCAGATGGTGTTGCAGGACAATGTCTCCCAGAACTTCTTGATGGGCATCTCCCGGGCCGAGGCGCCCCGGATGCTGAATGTGCACGAGCGGCTCATCGAAGATCTGGAGGCGCGTCGCGGGGTGGATCGCGAGCTCGAGGCGCTGCCCTCGGAGGTGGAGATCAAGCGCAGGTTCGAGGAGGGCACGGGTCTCGCGTCACCTGAATTGTCCAATCTCATGGCGCATGTGAAGCTTTCGCTCAAGGCCGACCTGCTGGAAACCGATCTGCCGGATATCGCGTACTTCGCCACCCGGCTGCCGGAGTACTTCCCGACACCGTTGCGCGAGCGTTTCGGCACCGCCATCAAGCGGCACCGACTGCGTCGTGAGATCACCACCACCATGGTGGTGAACGAGATGGTCGACTACGGCGGCATCTCCTACGCCCATCGGCTGACCGAGGAGATCGGCGCCAGCTCGACCGACGCGGTGCGCGCATTCGCGGCGGCCAGCGAGATCTTCGATCTGCACGATATGTGGGCGCGGATCCGGGACACCGACGCCCCGGTATCGGTGCGCGACGAACTCGAACTGGAGACCAAGCGCACGCTGGACCGCGCCTCGCGCTGGTTGCTGAGCAACCGTCCGCAGCCGATCGCGGTCGGCGCCGAGATCAACCGGTACAGCCGGGGCGTGCGGGAATTGGCGCCGCAGGTGCCCGGGTGGTTGCGCGGGCATCACGTCTCGACGCTGACCGATCAGTCCGCCGAAGTGATCGCGCGCGGCGCGCCGACCGACCTCGCCACCGAGGTCTTCGGGCTGCTGAACCTGTTCCCGCTGCTCGATGTGTTGGATATCGCAGATATCACCGATCGCAGCGGCGACGAGGTCGGCTCGCTGTACTACGCGCTCAACGATCACCTCAAGATCGATTGGCTGTTGCAGGCGGTCAGCCACCTGGAACGCGGCGATCGCTGGCATGCGCTGGCCCGGCTCGCACTGCGCGACGATATGTACGGATCGCTGCGCTCGCTGACCCTCGATGTGCTCTCCGGCGGCGACCCGGAGGAGACAGCGGACGAGAAGATTGCATACTGGGAGTCGAAGAACCAGTCCCGGCTCGGGCGCGCTCGGGCAGCGCTGTCGGAGTTGTTCGAGTCCGGAACCCACGATCTCGCCACGCTGTCGGTTGCAGCGCGGCAAGTGCGAAGCATGGTGAGCGGGGTGGGCGCCCAATCGGAGGTACCGCGTTGACCAGTTCGTTCAACGGTAATGGGAGCGCGCTTGGTGGCAGCCTGCTGCTGCCCAAGCGCTTCCACGCCAAGGTAGACGTCAGGTGGTCGGACATGGACGTGTTCCAGCACGTCAACCATGCCCGCATGGTGACGCTGCTGGAGGAGGCGCGGATTCCGTGGCTGTTCGAGGACGGACGTCCGACCGCGCCGTTGCGTGAGGGCTGCGTGCTGGCGGACCTTCGGGTCCGCTACCGTGGCCAGCTGCGTCACGAGGACACCCCGCTCGATATCGCCATGTGGATCGAGCAGCTGCGTGCGGTCGACTTCACCATCGGTTACGAGGTCCGGGCCAATGGCGCGGCCCCGGACTCGCCGCCCGCGGTGATCGCCTCCACTCAGATCGCGGCCTTCGATATGCGCTCGCAGCGCCTGCGTCGGCTCACCGATACCGAACGTGATTACCTCGCCGAGTGGAAAGAGTGAACGCTTGCCCGGATCGCTCGGGCGGCGGATTCGGATCGCTGGGACCGGCAGCCGCGCCGACTCGGTCTTCGGGTCGAACTCGCAGGGGGTATGGATCGGTCGTGGAGTTCGTCGAGAACTACCTGGCCCAGGATCTGCTCATGCAGATCCGCCCAACCGCGCAAGTTGTGGCAGGTCTCGGTCGTCGAACTGTGGATTCGGAATCGACGGTCGTGTGGTGATGGCTGAATCCGGCTGTACAGCGGTCGTGCCGGGGCGAGGGCTGACCACGCTCGCCGTGTGGCGGCCGGATCCGGCTGCGATGTGGTGATGTGGGAGCACTGATGTCGGGACAGCGCGTTCTGGATGTTGCCGATCCGGCTGAGCGGGAGAATCTGGCGACCTTCTTGAGCCGAGCCGTTCGGCTGGACCCCGCGGCGGTGGTGCGTCTGCGCCGTCGCGGGGAACGGTACGTATCCGCTTGGGTGGCAACGGGTTTCGAGGCACTCGCGGTACGCACCGTGGTCGCCGAGCTCGGTGTCGACGATGTCACCGTCGGCGCCGATCTGGTGTTGGCCGGTCTGCCGTCCGCTAGTCCGATCGACCTCGGCTACTCGATGGATTCGGCATGGCGCGGTGCGCTGCCGCCGGATGTGGGCTTCGAACACGTCGACGATGTGCCCGCGCGCACTCTCGTCGAACTCGCCGAACAGGGCGCGGCACTGGCCAAGGAACACGGCAGCAATCACGGCCCGCCCGCCTCCCTGCTCGACCAGACGGTGCTCACCGTCTCCGCGGGTCTCGCCCAGGTGCAGGTCCCGATGCGGGTCGTATTCGCCCTCACCGCAATGGATTTCATCCCGCACTCCGGTGACAAGGCCGACTCGCGCCGCATCGCACCCGCCGAAATCGTCCGAGTCCGCGCCACCAAGACGTGGCTCCGCATCGACGCCCGCTACGGTTCCGTCGCCCGGCGTCGCGGCGGCGGCATCCCGCTGACTCCCCGCTGACCCCGACCGCAGCCGTCGGTGCCGGTCGTGGGAAGTCCGGCGCCCCTGTCGGGATTCGTACCGTCGGCACCGAAACGGGTTGGGTCCCGAGAGAGGGTGCGGCTGATCGCATTCGGCATTTGCCGGTGGTGGTCCCGGACCAGGCAGTGCTATCCCGCTCACCCGCTTGGGATTCGGGATCCTGTTGGATGGATGGTCCTGAAAGACGTGTCTGCGCACCCTTTGTCGTAAATGCGCACCCTGTGTACCGGGTGTGCACCCGCGACCAGCAGTGTGGCGGGGTCAGGTGACGCCGACCAGGCGCAGCAGGGCGGTCGTACCCGCCGCGGCCAGGATGACCACCAGCATCGGCTGGTTGCGCCACGCCAGCAGGCCACCGACCAAAACCCCTGCGGGTAAGGCGAATCCGAGGTGGCCGGTGCCCGTGGGCACCGTGGTGATGGCGACCATCGCAGCGAGCAGGACGACCGCGCCGATCTCCAGCAGTTCGGTTGCTCGCTCTGGGAAGCGGATGCGGTTGCGCAGCGCCGGGCCCGATGAACGGAAGGCATATGTTCCGGCCGAGAGTGCGGACATGGCCACCAGCAGGATCGGGGTATTCACGTCTGCGCCTCCACGGTCCTCGGTTCGGCCGGATGTGCTCCGCCGACGAATCGCTTGCTCATGCCGCCTGCGTCTCTCCAGGCTCGGCCTTGCTGTCGCCTTTCCTCGAGATAGCGAAGAACAGTCCCGAAAGCGCAACCAGCACAGGCATTCCCGCGGGTAGAAACGGCGCACTCGCCACGGCCGCACTCGCCCCGATCAGAGCCGCGCGCAGCGTGCCGCGGGCTCGCAAGGCGGGCATGATCAGCGATAACAGCACCGCCGGGAACACCGCGTCCAACCCGATCGCACCGGTATCGGGCACCACCGTGCCGATCAGCGCACCGACCGCCGCACCACCCGGCCAAGCGATGAGCACACCCAACCCGCTCACCCAATATGCGGCCCGCCGACGCGCTACATCGGGCTGGGCGAGTGCCAGCGCGACGGATTCGTCGTTCATCACGTGTACGCCGATGCGCCGCCGCCATCCGGTGCCGACCACATCGGGCACCGACAGTCCGTACGGCAGATGCCTGGCATTGACCAGCAGTCCAGCCAGCACCGCCGCGATCGGGCTGCCACCGGCGGCCATGATTCCGATGAACAGGAACTCCGCGCCGCCCGCGAGCACCACGACCCCGAGCACGATCGGTACCCACAGTGGAAAACCGGAGGTGACAGCGGTCGCACCGTAGGAAACACCGATCAGCCCGACCGCGAGCAGTACCGCCGCGATTCCGGAGAGTGTGTCCCGATCGAGTGTTCGCCATATCGAACGCATGTTGCTTATAGTGAACATGGCGGGACGATTCGTCAATATGGTTCTCTGTTGGGCGGTCAGCTGTACTCACCGACTCCGGCCGGCTCCGCCGGCCTGCCATTCACCTAGTCGACGGGAGCGGAAATGGAGCAGAGTCCGACGACGCCACAGGCGGTGATCGCCGCTGCCCTGCGCCGCGAGCGCACCCGCGCCGGGCTATCGCTCACCGAGGTCGCCAACCGTGCGGGTGTGGCGAAATCCACACTGTCCCAACTGGAATCCGGCACCGGCAATCCGAGCCTGGAGACCTTGTGGGCGCTGTGCGTCGCCCTGGATATGCCCTTCTCGCGGCTGCTCGACCCGCCGCGGCCCACCGTGCACGTCATCCGCGCGGGGGAGGGGCCGGTGGTCGCCGCCGCCGAGTCCGAGTACCGCGCAACGCTGCTGGCGGCCGGTCCGGCCAACTCCCGCCGCGATCTGTTCCGCATCACGTCCGAACCCGGTCATGCGCGCAAATCGGAGCCGCATATCCCGGGCGTGGTCGAGCACGTGCTCCTCGCCAGCGGACGCGCGCTCGTCGGCCCGATCGACGCACCGGTCGAACTGACACCCGGCGACTACATCGCCTACCCCGGTGACGCACCGCACATTTTCGAGGCCCTCGAACGCGACACCTGGGCAACGCTGGTCGTCGAATACACGTGATTCCCGGTCGGCTCGTCCGAATCCCTCCGGTCGCGCCATATCTCGCCCAGGCCATGCGAAAGCCACTCGGGGCCCGCGCATACCTCGAAGCTTCAGGCCGCGCCTTCACCGAGATACTGCAACCACACCGGATCCAGCTCCGCAGTGGTCGACAGCAGTCGCCAATGCGGCCCCTTCGGCGAAACCAGCGGCGAACGCAACGTCCACCCCAGCTCGCTGAGCAGCTTGTCGGCCTTGCGGTGATTGCACGGCGCGCAGCTGGCGACGCAGTTCTCCCAGGAATGTTCACCGCCGCGGCTGCGCGGGATGACGTGGTCGATGGTCTCCGCCTTCCCACCGCAATAGCCGCAGCGGTAGCGGTCGCGATGCATGAGGGCGGCACGGGTCATCGGTACGCGCGCGCGATAAGGCACGTGCACATAGCTGCGCAGCCGGATGACGGACGGAATCGTGACGGCGGATTCGGCGGAATGCACCACCGAACCCTCGGGGTCGTGGTGGACGGTATCGGCTTTATCGCAGATGAGAAGTACGACGGCGCGGCGCGCGGACAGTGCGGTGAGCGGCTCGTAGGTGGCATTCAGAAGCAGCACCCGGCGCTTCAACCAGTTGGCGGCCTCGGTCTGGACGGGCGTGAGGTGTGCGATGTGGTGAGCAGGCTCACCGGTGCGATGGGCACCCGGATGGTGGTCGGACAAGATGTGCAGCGGAGTAGCCCCCGACCCACGATTGTGGACGTCGGCGGGCTGGAGTTGTCGGTGCGTCCTGGCCTCATGTGATCGGCCGTGCCGCTGCTTCATGGTGACCCCGGTTTCGTTGTTTTCAAGATCATGTGGTATCTCGGCAGAGACTGCCACCCAGTTGACCATGGAACGCCTGCTATTGCACGGTGATTTCGCACAATGTCGGATGAACTGTGGTTGAAGGGCCGCCCGTTCGTAACGCGGGCACAATGGACGGCGGCACATTGCCCCGATCGAGAGGACCTGATGAGTTCCGGCGAGCAGACAGCCACGTCGTTCTACGAGGCGATCGGTGGGGCGGAGACGTTCCAGCGGATCGTCGCGGCGTTCTATCGCGAGGTGGCGGCCGATGAGGTGCTGCGCCCGCTGTATCCGGAGCAGGACCTCGGACCGGCCGAGCGGCGCCTGCGCATGTTCCTGGAGCAGTACTGGGGCGGGCCGCGCACCTACTCCGACGAACGCGGGCACCCGCGGCTGCGGATGCGGCATATGCCGTTCAAAATCGGTCCGGTGGAGCGCGACGCGTGGCTGCGCTGCATGCACATCGGCGTGGCGGAAATCGAACCGGAAATTCTGGACGATGAACATCGCAAGGCATTGCTCGACTATTTGGAGATGGCGGCAAATTCGCTGATGAATGCGGCTTGGTGAGATCATTTCGTCCGGTTCCCGGGTCAGCGCCAGGGTTTCGGGCTCGGGTTATGCAACGCTGAAAATTTGCCGGATGTCGTAGAACACAGTTGAGCCTGGGCGAATTTACCGAAAATCTTTGGCACTATTGCGGATGTGACTGATACACCTGCCGTACCGGCGTCGGTGGATCGCACCGCCCAACCTTGGTGGCGGTCGGCCGTGTTCTACCAGGTCTATCCGAGATCCTTCGCGGACTCCGACGGTGACGGGATCGGCGATCTCGGTGGAGTTCGCGAGAAGCTCGGCTACCTCGAACTACTCGGGGTGGACGCGCTGTGGATCTGTCCGGTGATGCGTTCGCCGATGGCCGACGGCGGCTACGACGTCGCCGATCCGCGCGATATCGACGCGCTGTTCGGCGGTATGGCGGCGATGGACGAGTTGATCGCCGAGGCGCACGACCGCAATCTCAAGGTCACCATGGACCTGGTGCCGAACCACACCAGTGATCAGCATCCGTGGTTCGCCGCGGCGCTGGCCGCCGCACCCGGCAGCCATGAACGCGAGCGCTACATCTTCCGCGACGGCCGCGGTCCCGACGGCGCCACGCCGCCGAACAACTGGCCGAGCATCTTCGGCGGACCCGCCTGGACCCGAATCACCGAGGCCGACGGCACCCCCGGTCAGTGGTACCTGCACATCTTCGCGCGTGAGCAACCCGATCTGAACTGGCAGAATCCCGAGGTCGCCGCCGATTTCGAGCAGACGCTGCGGTTCTGGCTCGACCGCGGAGTCGACGGCTTCCGCCTCGATGTCGCGCACGGCATGGCGAAACCGGACGGCCTGCCCGATATGGTGCGCGTCGAGACCAGGATGCTCGTGCACGACGACAGCGATCCGCGCTTCAACAATCCCGATGTGCACGAGATCCACCGCCGCATCCGCAAGGTGCTGGACGAGTATCCGAACGCGGTCTCGATCGGCGAGGTGTGGGTCGACGACAACACCCGATTCGGCGAGTACGTCCGACCGGACGAACTGCACCTGGCCTTCAATTTCCGTCTCGCCGAGACGGAATTCGCCGCCGATCCGGTGCGGGCCGCCATCGACAATTCGCTCGCGGCCGTCGCGCCGGTGGGTGCCTCGCCCACCTGGACCCTGTCCAACCACGACATCGAGCGCGAGGTCACCCGCTATGGCGGCGGTCCGGTCGGGGTGGCGCGGGCTCGCGCGATGATCATGGTGGAGTTGGCGCTGCCCGGTGCCGTCTTCATCTACAACGGCGCCGAACTCGGACTGCCGAATGTGGACGATCTGCCCGAGGCGGTGCTGCAGGATCCGGTCTGGGAACGCTCAGGACATACCGAGCGCGGACGCGACGGCTGCCGGGTGCCGATTCCATGGGAGGGCTCGGCGCCGCCGTTCGGCTTCACCACGGCCGAGCAGTCCTGGCTGCCGATACCGCCGGAATGGGCGTCGTCCTCGGTCGAGGCGCAGTTGGAGGCGTTGGGCTCCACACTGTCGCTGTACCGCTTGGCGATCGAATTACGTGGTGTCCGGCCGGAATTCGCGGGTCCGCGGATCGAGTGGTACGGCAGTCCGTCGGGTTGCCTGGCCTTCCGGAGACCGGGTGGACTGGTCTGCGTGCTGAACGCATCCCCCGTGCCGATCTCCCTGCCGCCGGGCGATGTACTGCTCGTCAGCGCCCCACCGGTGAACGGACAGTTGCCCGCGAATGCCGCCGCCTGGCTGGTGTGAGCGAGCGCCCCGAATCACAGCGCGCATCGCGCAGGACGGAGCCGACCGCCGGCGAGGCGCAGTCGTGAGCGGACAACACGAGTTCGACCAGAGCGCGAACTACTACAGAGGATCGTCTACCTTTGATCCTGTGAGTGAGCGAAGCGAGCGAACCATGAGCCAGCGCGCTATGCGCATGACGGAGCCGAGCGTCAGCGAGGCGCAGGCATGAGCATTCTCGAGACAGTGCTGATCTTCCTCGGCATCCCGCTGGTGATCTACGGCGCGATCGCCGGATTGTCGTTTCTCGGCAAGCCACTGCCCGGCGAGAAGCCGGTCCACTTCGATCTCGGTCAGAAGTGGACCCAGCCTCCCGTGCTGTGGAGTGCTACCGACGAGGTGACCGGATCGGGTCACCACGCTGAGTCGTCGCATGGGCACCATGTGGCAATCGAATCCACCGACGTGGAGCTGATCGGAGGCCGGGCAAGTGGCAAGTTCTAATTGGCCGGCGGTAGTCGAATCCGAACTGCCGCACGGTTCGGTGGTCACCAGCAGCGGCCGCGTCTCGGGTGTGCACGAGGCCGGCGCGGTGTTCAAGGAAGCCCCGTTCAGCGATGACGAGCGGCTCGCCATGGACAACGTGCTCACCGAGGCGACCCGCGCGACCAAGGTGCGCTTCAACATCTACATCGGCGATCTCGGCGCGGATCCGGCCACCGGTGCGGACGCGGTCTTCCCCGCGACCCCCGAGGCCGCGCATTCGGTGCTCATCGCGGTTTCGCCCAATGACAAGGCCATCGAGGTGCGCTCCGGCCACGAGGTCGCCGATCGCGCCAACGACCGCGTCTGCCAGCTCGGCGTCACCGCCGCACTGAGCTCGTTCCGGCAGGGCCAGCTCATCGACGGCCTGATCTCCGCGGTTCGCGTGATGGCCGCCGCCATCGGTCGCTGATCGTTCCACATCCGGCGCGTTCACCTCGGTTGAGGTGAACGCGCCGTTTGTGTTTCAGTCCTGGGCGTCGAAGGTGCGGGCGCGCAGTGAGCGTTCGATGCCCGCCTTGCCCTCGCTCACCAAACGGCGCAGCGCGGACGGATGGTCATCGGCGAGGAACTTGTCCGCCGTCGCGACGGCTTCCTCGCTGATCGCCCACGCCGGATAGAGCCCGATGACCACGGTCTGCGCGACCTCGCTGGAGCGGCGCTCCCAGACGTCGGGGACCTCGGCGAAATAGCGCTCCACGTACGGCGTCAGCAGCTCACCCTGGCCATTGGGCGCGAAGCCGCCGACGATCGAGCGGGCGGTGATATTCGGGACCGAATCGTCGGACATCACCGTCGTCCAGGCCTGCTCCTTCACCTCGGCGATCGGACGGGCCGTCGCCGCGGCCGCGGCGTGCCGCTTACCCGCCGCGGTCGGATCGTTGGACAACTCCGTATCGATCGTGGGGGTGGCGAGCCCTTCGGTGTCGATCTCACCGGCGGCGGCGAGTGCGGTGACCAGTCGCCAGCGCAGATCGGTGTCGACGATCAGACCCGGGAGACCGACCTTCGCCGGATCGCCGTCGAGCAGTTCACGCAGCACCTCGGTGTGCCAATCCGACAGCTTGGCGGCGGTGAGTGCGTTGACGAAGGCGAGTTGGTGGTCCGAACCCGCCTCGGCCTCGCGGGCGAGTTCCAGCAGGCGGTTGGCGTATTCGGGCCAGCCGGTGGTGGTGGCCCATTCCGGATCGGCGTAGCTGCCGATCGCGGTGTTGGCCTGCATCAGGAGTCGTTGCACCACACCGATTTCGGATTCGGCGCCGATGCCGCGCTGAACCAGGGCGACGAAATCGCGGGCCCGGAATTCGGCCTGCCTGGTCATCTCCCAGGCGGCCGACCAGGCCAGCGTGCGGGGGAGCGGTTCGGCGATATCGGCGATGCGGTTGACCAGCACGTCGAGCGAATCGGCATCCAGGCGCACCGAGCAGTAGGTGAGGTCGTCATCGTTGACCAGCACGAACTTGCCGCGTGGCACGCCGGCCAACTCTGGTACGTCGGTGCGCTCGGCGGCATCGAGATCGAGCTCGACACGCTTGGTGCGCACCAGCTTGCCGTCCTGGTCGTCGTAGACGCCGACGGCGAGGCGATGGACGCGACGTTCGCCCGCACCGGGTGCCGCACCCTCCTGCACCACGGCGAACGAGGTGAAATTGCCCTCGGCGTCGACCTCGAAATCCGGCCGGAGGATATTCAAGCCGGTGGTCTTGAGCCACTGCGCGCCCCAGCCGGACAGATCACGGCCCGAGGCCTGTTCCAGCGCCGACAGCAGATCGTCGAAAGTGGCGTTGCCGTAGGCGTGTTCGGTGAAGTAGGCGCGCAGACCCGCGAGGAACGGCTCCAGACCGACATACGCGACGAGCTGCTTGAGCACGGAAGCGCCCTTGGCATAGGTGATTCCGTCGAAGTTGACCTCGACCGCATGCAGGTCCGGGATATCCGCGGCAATGGGGTGAGTGGAGGGCAGCTGGTCCTGCCGGTAGGCCCAGGACTTCTCCACATTGGCGAAAGTGGTCCAGGCACTTGTGTATTCGGTCGCCTCGGACTGGCACAGCACCGAGGCGAAGGTCGCGAACGATTCGTTCAACCACAGGTCGTCCCACCACTTCATGGTGACCAGATCGCCGAACCACATATGCGCCATCTCGTGCAGTACGGTCTCGGCGCGCCGCTCGTAGGAGGCACGGGTCACCTTGGACCGGAAGACGTAGTCCTCCAGGAAGGTAACGGCACCGGCGTTCTCCATCGCGCCCGCATTGAACTCCGGGACGAACAGCTGGTCGTACTTGCCGAAGGCGTACGGCACACCGAAGTTGTTGTGGTAGAAGCCGAAGCCCTGCTTGGTCTCGGTGAAGAGGCGCTCGGCGTCCATATGTTCGGCGAGCGAGGAGCGGCAGTAGATGCCGAGCGGGATGGTGCCGTGATCGTCGGTGTAGGCGTCGGTCCATTCCGCGTACGGGCCCGCGATGAGTGCGACCAGATAGGTGCTCATCCTCGGGGTGGTGCGGAACAGGTGCTTACCGGGATCGGCGATGAGCGTATCGACCGCGGCGGCGTTGGAGATGACCTTCCAGCTCGGTGCGGCGGTGACGCTGATATCGAAGCTGGCCTTGAGATCCGGCTGATCGAAGCAGGCGAACATGCGTTTGGCATCGGCGGTTTCGAATTGCGAGTACAGGTAGACCGCGTCATCGGTGGGGTCGACGAACCGGTGCAGGCCCTCACCGGTATTGGAGTATTCGCAGTCGGCCTCGACGACGAGTTCGTTGCGCTCGGCCAGACCGGTGAGGGTGATGCCCTTGGCTTCGTCGTAGTCGGCGACGTCGATCGACGTGCCGTTGAGCACGGCGGAGCGGACCCCGCGGGCGACGATATCGATGAACGTGCTCGCGCCCGCGGTCGCGGTGAAAGTGACCGTGCTGCGGGAGAAGAAGGTCTGCTCGCCCGGCTGCCCTGCCCCATCGGTCAGGTCGAGCTCGATGCGATAGTTCTCGACCTGCACTGTCGAGGCGCGTTCGATCGCCTGGTCGCGAGTCAGGTTCGGTGCGGACATTGGACTCCTTCGTGGTTCGAAGAACATGTACGGGCGGCCCCCCGGCGGGCACAGCACTCACCACAATGCCACCTCGGTAAGGTTGCCCGCGCGGGACTTTTTCCCAATGAACCCTATCGACCAGGATCGGAGCTGCGACGTGAAGCACATCCACGCCGGAAAGGTGCGCGACCTCTACGAGGACGGCGACACCCTGCTGCTGGTGGCGTCGGACCGGGTATCGGTCTACGACGTGGTGCTGCCGACGCCGATCCCGGATAAGGGCGCACTGCTGACCCAGCTGTCCAACTGGTGGTTCGAATACTTCACCGAGGTGCCCAACCATGTGGTCTCCGCGACCGATGTGCCCGCGGAATTCGCCGGTCGCGGCATCCGGGTCAAGCCGCTGAAGATGGTGCAGGTCGAATGCATCGCGCGCGGCTATCTGACCGGGTCGGGGCTGAAGGAATACGAGCGCACCGGGACGGTTTCCGGCGTCGCGCTGCCGCGCGGTCTGCGCGATGGCGACATACTGCCCGAGCCGATCTTCACCCCGACCAGTAAGGCCTCCGAGGGCCACGACGAGCCCATCACCTTCGCGGATGTGGTGAATCAGGAGGGCCGCGAGGTCGCCGAGCAACTACGCGACCTGACTCTCCGGATCTACACCCGGGGTGCCGCGCACGCCGCCGTGCGCGGCGTCATCGTCGCCGACACCAAGGTCGAATTCGGTTGGGACGGAGACATTCTCACCCTCGGCGACGAAGTACTGACCTCCGACTCCTCCCGCTTCTGGCCCGGCGCCGAATGGGAACCCGGCCGCCCCCAACGCTCCTTCGACAAACAGTTCGTCCGCGACTGGTCCACCTCCACGGGCTGGAACAAGGAGTATCCGGGGCCGGAGATCCCCGCCGAGATCGTCGATGCCACCCGGCAGAAGTACATGGAGGCATACGAACTCATCACTGGGCAGACCTGGAGTAGCACTCCCCGCTGATCTGTTCGCCGGGCAGGACCGGTCAGGCGAGGTGTTCGGCCAGCCGGTCGAGGTAGGGCCGCTGGCCCGCACCGAGTTTGTCGTGCGCGGTGGTGAGGTCGAACCACTCGGCGCGGTCGATTTCCGGGAAGGTGGCGAGGCGGCCGGATTTGGGCGGCCATTCCATTTCGAAGGTGCCGGGGACAACGGCGGATGGGTCCAGATCGCCCTCGACAGCCCAGACGGTGAGGTTCTTGGTGGTTTTGCCACTGCCGTAGCGAACCTCGCCCAACGGCACCCGCTCGCCCTCGGGCACCGGCAGCCCGAGTTCCTCGAGGAACTCACGCGCCGCGGCCACCTCGGCGCTCTCGTGCTCCGGCTCGTACTCACCCTTCGGAATCGACCACGCCCCCGCATCCTTCCGCGCCCAGAACGGCCCACCCATATGCCCGATCAGCACCTCGGTAGCACCGGCGGTCCGACGGAACAACAGAATCCCAGCACTGAATTTGCCTGCCACACCGAGCAGTCTGCCGCCTGCCGCCGCCTGGGTGCGCACAAGACACGGCCGATCCGCGAGGGCGCGGGATTTCGTCAGAGCGCTGAGGCCGCGGTTCAGCGGCAGCCGGTGCCACTGATCGCGATGTCGATGTGGGTGTCGGAACCGTATGTGCGGCAAGTGATTCACGACTTCGATGAGAAGCGGTCCGGTTGGTGGCGGAGGTGGGCGGCGCGGAGGGTGAGGTAGTCGCGTTCGGGGAGGCTGGTGGTGTGGTTGGCGGCGTGGGTGTAGCAGGTTATGGCTGCAGGGAAGTCGCCTGCCATCTCGTGTAGGTGGCCGCGGACAGCGTCGAGGCGGTGGTTGTCTGCCAGTTGGTCTTCGAGGGTGTCGGCGAGTTCGAGCCCGGCGGCCGGGCCGTGCACCATCGCGGTGGCGACGGCGCGGTTGAGGGTGACCATCGGGTTCTTCGAGATGCGCTCGATCATGTTGTACAGGGCCAGGATTCGACGCCAGTCGGTGTCCTCGGCACGCAGCGCCTGCGCGTGCAGTACGGCGATCGCGGCCTGGATCTGGTAGGGGCCGGTGAGGCCCGAGGTGAGTGTGCTGGTCGTCAAGGTGATGCCCTCGGTGATCAGCTCGCGATCCCACAGTGCGCGGTTCTGTTCGGCGAGCGGAATCAATTCACCGTGCGCTCCGGTGCGGGCGGCGCGCCGGGAGTCGGTGAGCAACATGAGCGCGAGCAGCCCGGTTACTTCGGTGTCGTCGGGGAGCAGTCGATGGATCGACCTGGTCAGGCGGATCGCCTCGTTCGAGAGGTCGGTCCGCTGTAGGTCGGGTCCCGCGGTGCTGGTGTGTCCCTCGTTGAAGATCAGGTACAGCACATGCAGTACCGCACCGAGCCGCTCATGCCATTGCGCATCACCGGGCCGGGCGAACGGGCGGTCGAGGGTGGACAGTTTCTTCTTCGTACGCGTAATCCGTTGCGCCATGGTCGCTTCCGGCAGCAGGAAGGCATTGGCGATCTCCGCCGTGCCGAGCCCGCCGACCGCACGCAATGTCAGCGCGATGGCACTCGCGGACGACAGCGCCGGATGGCAGCAGAGGAAGAACATCGCGAGCGTATCGTCACGATCGACGGCCTCGGCATCGGGCACATCGCGCTCGAAAACCGTTGTCTCTCTACGTCGCCGGGCCACTTCGGCGCGCACCACATCGGCCATCCGCCGCTGCGCGACCTGGATCAACCACGCTCGCGGATTATCCGGTAGCCCATCGTCGGGCCATTGGGTCGCCGCCGCGAGCATCGCCTCCTGTAGCGCGTCCTCGGCGGTGTCGAAATCACCGAATCGGCGTACCAGCGTGCCGAGGACCTGTGGCGCGAGTTCGCGCAACAGGTCCTCGATGGGCAGTGCTCCGTGCATGGACAACTATTACTCGGTTGCCGGGGCACCCATCACCGCGCGCACCTCGATGTACTCGCCGATCGGCTTGCCGCCCGGCCCCGGGCCCGCCGACGCCTGGGCGGCGATCTCCAGCGCACGCTCCGGACTTTCCACATCGACAAGCCAATATCCGGCCAGGAACTCCTTGGTCTCCGGGAACGGTCCATCGGTGACAACCGGTGACGATCGTCCGTCCGAACTGACCAGTCGTGCCTCGTCCGGCCCGGCCAGGCCCTGCGCGTCGACCAGTTCACCGGTTTTGGCCAGCTCCGCGCCGAGCGCCCGCTGGAAATCGATATGCGCCTTGATCTCCTCCGGCGTCCACTCGGTGATCGGAACGTCGCAGTTGGCGGCGGGCCCATAGGTCTTGAGCAGCATGTACTTCATTTCCGGTCTCCTAGCCTGCGGTGCGCCCCGGCGGCGCACTCGTGATGCGGTCGGAGCTGGGTGCGCCGATCCGACGCATCCTCGATAGTGATCTGCATCACAGTGGCGTGGAGGTATCGGCGAGCCGTTCCGGATCGACCTGCCGGCCGATCAACTCCTTGATCCGGTCGGTCACATCCCAGATGTTCACATTCATCCCCGCCAGCACCCGGTTCTCGGCATCGAGCCAGAACGCGACGAACTCGCGCTTTCCCACATCACCGCGCACGACCACCTGCGCGTACTCACCGGTCGCGGCATATCCGGTGTACTCCATGCCCAGGTCGTATTGGTCGGTGAAGAAGTACGGAAGGCGTTCGTAGGAAGCCGACTTGCCGAGCATGGTCTGCGCCGCGACGGCGGGCTGATTGAGCGCATTCGCCCAGTGCTCCACCCGAATTCGACGCCCGAGCACCGGATGCTGCGCGTCGGCGATATCGCCGACCGCCACGATGTCCGGGTCACTGGTGGCCAGGCTCGCGTCGACGAGTACGCCGCCGTCGGTCGCCAGTCCCGCGTTGGCGGCCAGTTCGATATTCGGCCGCGCGCCGATCGCGACGAGTACCGCATCGCCCTCGATCACGGTGCCGTCGGTGAGTCGGACACCGGTCGCCAGATCCGCCTCCCCCTGATGAGTGGTGATCGCCTCGACCTGTGCACCGAATCGCAGGTCGACGCCGTGGTCGCGGTGCAGATCCGCGAAGACCCGACCCATCTCGGGTCCGAGCGCCGCCAGCAGCGGCAGTTCCGCGGATTCGACAATGGTGACCTCGACCTGGGCGGCGCGCGCGGCCGAGGCGACCTCGAGCCCGATCCAGCCCGCCCCGATGATGACCAGTCGCCGGGCCGAGCCGAACAGCTCGATCAGAGCGTCGGAATCGCCGATGGTGCGCAGCGTGTACACCTCGCGCGCATCCATGCCCGGAATCGGCAGGCGGCGCGGTGTCGAGCCGGTCGCGAGTGCGAGCTTGTCGTAGCCGAGTGTCGAACCATCCGGCAGCGTCACGGTTTTCGCGCTCGGATCGATCGCGCCGACTTCGGTGCCGAGCCGGACGTCGATATGGTGATCGCGATACCACTGGCCCGGATCGACGGTGAATTCCTCGAGCGATTTCTTACCGACCAGATGTTCCTTGGACAGCGGCGGTCGCTCATAGGGCAGGTAATCCTCGGCGCTGATCAGCGTCACGGTTCCGGCGAAATCGTTGTCGCGCAGTGCTTCCGCCGTTTTGGCCGCGGCCAGCCCGCCGCCGACGATGACGAAATGCTGATCAGAGGTCATTACGGACTCCTTTTCGGGAGGGAACCGGACGCCTGCGTGTCACCCTACTGGGACCCCGGGCCGCCTTTTCGGAAAATCGGGCGTCCGGTCCGGGAACGAATCGCGCGCCCGCGTGGTTGGCCACGGATAGTGGCGCGGCGAATCCGCGCGTTACGAGCGTGCGATGGAGAGGAACAGGTCTGTGAGCGAGACGACCGCCAAGAACGTTGCCGATTTCTGGTTCGACCCGCTGTGCCCCTGGTGTTGGATCACCTCCCGCTGGATTCTCGAGGTCGAGCAGGTCCGCGATATCGAGGCGCGTTTCCACGTGATGAGCCTGTCGGTGCTGAACGAGGGCAAGGAGGGACTGCCGCCGCAGTACGAGGAGCTGCTCGCCACCGGCTGGGGTCCGGTCCGGGTCGCCATCGCCGCCGCCCAGGAGCACGGTGACAAGGTGCTCTCTCCGCTCTACACCGCGATGGGCACCCGCATCCACAACCGTCGCGAGGAATACACGCGCGACTCGCGCAAGGAAACCCTCGCCGCGGTGATCGCGGATTCGCTCGCCGAGGTGGGCCTGCCCGCCGAACTCGCCGCGGCCGCCGAGAGCGCCGAATTCGACGAGGCGCTGCGCAAGAGCCATCACGAAGGCATGGACAAGGTCGGCCCGGATGTCGGCACCCCGACCATCCATATCAACGGCAATGCCTTCTTCGGTCCGGTGCTGTCGCGGATTCCGCGTGGCGAGGAGGCCGGGAAGCTGTGGGACGCGGCGGTCACGCTGGCCGACTACCCGCACTTCTTCGAGCTGAAGCGGACCAGGACCGAGGATCCGTCCTTCGACTGACCGCGGACCTACGGCACGGGTTTCGGCGGCAACGCCGGAACCTCGCCGTAGCTGCTCGGGTACGGACCGGCCGATGGCGTACCAGTCGGTCGGTTCGGTCGCCAGAACAGCTTGCCGTGCCTGCTGCGGTCGCGCAGGGCCCACATCCGCCAGGTCAGCACCGGATGCGAGGACATGGCATTGCTGATCCAGACGAAGAAGCCCTTCTCGACCGCGGCCCGATCGGCCATCTCATCGAAGCCGACCAACTTGTTCAGGTACTTGCCCGCGGCGAGGGTGCCCATGGCGCCGGGTGCGCCGACGTGCCGGTTGCAGTAGCCGTGGTTGTCGGCGGTGTACTCCTGGGACCGGATCAGCGAGCTGCCGATGATGGGCAGCGACGGTGCCACGAACATGCCGAGCTGACGCCAGTACGAGGTATGCCCGGCCGCGATATGTCCGACCTCGTGACCGATGATGAAGGCGAGAGCCTCGGGTTCGCGTGCGGCGCCGCCGATTTCGAACAGGTCGCTGTAGACCGCGACATAGCGCCGGAACCCGTGACCGGAGGCGAAGGCATTGATCTGGCCGTTGCCGAGCACGACGTATGCGTCCGGCACTTTGGCCAGCCCGAATCGGGCCGCCGCCTCGACCACCAGCTGATAGCCCTCCGGAAACTGGGTCGGCGACATCTTGACGCCGTTGACCCGCATGGCCGCGTATCCCATACCGCGCAGGAACCACACCACGATCGGTGCGAAGACCAGGATGATCAGGTAGATATTCGGCTGCTTCCCATCCAGCACGAGATCGATGCACACCGCCACCGCGATCAGCATCGCGAACGTGGTGATCACACAGACGACGACCAGCAGCGGAATCTCCCACGGGTGCCGTGCGGGCATGCCGTACGGGGACAGGCCGCGCGGCTGCCGCTGCGGGGGCGTACCGGGCGGGACCGGAGCCACACCGTATCCGTACGGCGCGGGCCCGTAGTGGGGTGTGGGGAATCCGGGGTACGGCGCGGCGGGGTATTGCGGCGACGATGGGTACTGCGGCGAAGTGTTCGGTGTGCCGGTCGCGTCCTGAGCCTGCGCCCATCCGCCGAGAGCGGGATAGGGATCGGCGGGTCCGCCCGGCTGCTGGGGCGGCTGGGAGTCGTGCGGCTGCATGCGAAGAACTCTATTCATTTGCTGGGGACGAGGTTCGGGCTGTTGCCGTGCGGTCGGCAACCGGTGGCCGCGAACACCGCTGACATACCTGTCGATTCGCCGTGGCGGCCAGTGGTGTTAATGCTGGGCCCGATGGTGCGATATCCGCACGGACGCCGCATCGTTTCGACTCAATGGTTCGGCGCCACGATCACCGGGTCGGGCAGGCACAGGCTGGCCGAGCGGGTCGTCGGCACCGGTCCTTTACCGGCGGTGAACTTCTGCCACCAACGATCGCGTTGCGGGCCCGTTGCCACGAGGGAGCACAATCCCGAATCGATGGTGTCGCCAGGTGCACCATGACAGCGGTACCGCCCACCGCGCGGCACGCGAAACACGCCTGACACAATCGCAGCCATGCGCGTATACCTGGGTGCCGACCATGCTGGTTTCGAACTGAAGAATCACGTCAAGGCCCATCTGGAGCAGGCGGGCCACGAGGTCGTCGACTGCGGCGCCCTCGAATACGACGCACTCGACGACTACCCCGCCTTCTGCATCGAGGCGGCGCGCCGGACCGTCGCCGATCCGGGCAGCCTCGGGCTGGTCTTCGGCGGCAGCGGCAATGGCGAGCAGATCGCGGCGAACAAGGTGCCCGGTGCCCGCTGCGCCCTGGCCTGGAGCGTGGAGACCGCCCAGCTGGCCCGTGAGCACAACAATGCCCAGCTGATCGGCATCGGCGGCCGCATGCACTCCACCGAGGAGGCGCTGGCGATCGTGGACGCGTTCGTCTCGACCAAATGGTCCGAGGAGCCGCGCCACCAGCGCCGCATCGATATCCTGGCCGATTACGAGAAGACCGGTGTGGCCCCGGCCGTTCCGGCCTACTGAGCGCGTAATCCGTCGTCCCGCAATGCGACCCGGGTGCATCGGGTCGCATCGGCGACGGAACAGGGAGGATGTCCGTGCCTGAGGGGCATACGCTGCATCGGCTCGCACGGCTGCACCAGCGACGCTTTGCCGGGGGAGTGGTGCGCGTCTCCAGTCCGCAGGGCAAGTTCGCCTCCGGTGCCGCGCGCATCGACGGACAGGCGCTGACGCGAGCCGAGGCGTGGGGCAAACACCTTCTGCACCACTACGAGTCGGGTCTGGTGGTACATGTACATCTCGGGTTGTACGGGGTGTTCACCGAGGTGCCGCTGCCGATGGGTGAGCCGGTCGGACAGGTACGGATGCGGATCGTCGGTGACGCGTCGGCCGATGATCGCCTGTACGGCACCGATTTGCGCGGCCCGACCGCCTGCGAGGTGTACACCCACGCCGAGGTGACGGCGCTGACCGAGCGACTCGGCCCGGATCCGCTGCGCCGTGGCGCCGATCCCGAACGGGCCTGGCGGCGAATTCATCGCTCGCGCAGGCCGATCGGCGCACTGCTGATGGATCAGCAGGTGCTCGCGGGTGTCGGAAATGTGTATCGCGCGGAACTGTTATTCCGGCACGGCATTTCGCCACACCGACCGGGCACCGCGCTCACTGCCGACGAGTGGGACGCGATGTGGACCGATCTGGTCGCGCTGATGCGGGTGGGCGTGCGGGTCGGCAAGATGGTCGTCGTCCGCCCCGAACACGACCACGGCGAACCGTCCTACGCGGCCGACCGCCCACGCACCTACGTCTACCGCCGCCCCGGCGCACCCTGCCGCCTCTGCGGCACCCCCGTCGCGCACAGTGTGCTGGAGGGCCGAAATCTCTTCTGGTGCCCCACCTGTCAGGTCAGCTGAACCTCAGCGCTACCGGAAGTAGCGGTGCACCATCTGGGCGATGCATACCGGTTTGTCGGCGCCTTCGCGTTCCATGACGGCATCGACGGTGACTTGGACCGCGCCGTCGCCGAGGTCGGTGGCGTCGGCGAGGGTGGCGGTGAGGCGGACCTTGGAGCCGGCGGGGACGGGGGCTGGGAAGCGGACCTTGTTGAGGCCGTAATTGATTGCCATGCCACGGTTTTCGATGACGAGGATTTCCGACCAGAGTGGGATGAGTAGCGACAGGGTCAGGTAGCCGTGGGCGATGGTACCGCCGAAGGGGCCGGTCTTCGCGCGTTCGACATCGACATGGATCCACTGCTCGTCGTGGGTGGCCTCGGCGAACATGTCGATATCGCGCTGCGGGATCTCGAGCCAGTCGCTGGTGCCGAGGTCGGTGCCGATCAGGTCGAGTAGGTCGGTGGGTTTGTCGACGGTGGTCGCCATGTGGTGCGCTCCTTCGGTTGTTGTGGATTACGGTGTCAGCCCGCGCATTTGGCGAGCGTCGTCGCGGAGCAGCAGGCGCTGGAGCTTGCCGAGGGCGTTGCGGGGCAACTGCTCGCGGAAGACGTAGTACTTCGGGATCTTGTATCGGGCGAGATTTGCTTCGAGATGGGTGCGAATCGCGTCTTCGTCGATGTCGTGACCGGCGCGGACGACGATGAACGCCAATCCGACCTCACCCCAGCGCTCGTCCGGCACGGCGACCACCGCGCAGTCGCCGACGCCGTCCAGGCGACAGATGGCCGCCTCGACCTCGACGGGGTAGATGTTCTCGCCACCGGAGATGATCATGTCTTTGACGCGGTCGACGATGTGCGCCCAGCCGTCATCGTCGATGCGGACGATATCGCCGGTGCGGAACCAGCCGTCGATGAACGCCTGTTCGGTGGCATCGGGTCGATTCCAGTATCCGGCAAAGACGTTGGGGCCCTTGACGAGTAGTTCGCCCTGTCCGGGTCCCTCGATGATCTCGCCGGTCGGGGTGAGCAACGCGACATCGGTGAAGAAGTGCGGAACACCCGCGGATACCGGATGTGCGTCGGCACCGTGGCGCAGCGCCATGAGCACGCCGGGTGCCGCCTCGGTCATACCGTAGCCCTGTAGGGCCTGGATGCCGCGGGCCAGCCACGCCTTGGCCACGTGTTCGAGGACCGGGGACCCGCCGAAGGCGACGCAGCGGACACTCGACAGATCGGTGGTCTCCCACTCGGGCGCCTCGCACAGCATTTTCAGCATGGTCGGGGCGAGCGGGAAAGCTGTGGCCCGTTGGCGCTCGATGGTGGCGAGGAACTCGCTGGGATCGAATTTAGGTATGACAACGACTGTTCCGCCCGCGTAGAGGGTCGGCAGTGTGATCTGGCCCAGGCCGAGTACGTGGAACAGCGGCGCGGAACACAGGCTGACATCGTCGCGGCCGAGACTGAAGTGGGCGAACTGGTTGAGGGTGTTCCAGACGATATTGCCGTGGGTGAGCACGGCGCCCTTGGGGCGGCCGGTGGTGCCGGAGGTGTAGAGGATCAATGCGGGGTCGTCGAGTCCGACCGCGTGGGCGGGCGGTGTTCGGCCCGTGTGTTCGGCAATCGTGTTCTCGTACTCCTCGCCCAGCTGCAGCAGGTGCGGAGTGGCGGAGCTTCGTGCGAGCGCATCGGTGTCGGCACCGGTGACGAACACCGCTGGGTCGGCATCGTCGAGCAGACCGGCGATCTCCGCAGCCGCCAGCCGGGTGTTGAGTGCGACGAAGATGGCACCGAGATGCATTGTGGCGAAAAGAGTTTCGAAGGTCGCTATATCATTGTGCCCCAGGTAGGCGACCCGGTCGCCCGGCACTACGCCGAAGTCGGCGAGTGCCGCGGCGAGGGCGTCCACGCGATCGGCGAGGGTGGCGTAGTCGACGCGGCGGTCCTGTTGGATCAAAGCGATGGCATCGGGCTCCATCCGGGCCCGCCGACGCGGCCACGAGCCGATTCCCTGATCCATCATGTCGTCCTCAACCCCAATGCGGTGATGGCGTTTTCACGCAGGATCAGGGGCCGGACCTCGTCCTTGATATCGAGTTGCTCGAAGTCCTTCATCCACCGATCGGGGGATATGAGCGGAAAGTCGGAGCCGAACAACACCTTTCGTTTGAGCAGGCTGTTGGCGTACTTGACCAGTTGCGGCGGAAAGTATTTCGGCGACCACCCGGAAAGATCGATATAGACGTTGGGTTTGTGGGTGGCCACGGCCAGCGCTTCGTCCTGCCAGGGAAACGACGGGTGCGCGATGATGATCGTCAGATCCGGAAAGTCGACCGCCACATCGTCGAGCAGCATGGGGTTGGAGTACTTGAGCCGGATGCCGCCGCCACCGGGGAGTCCCGATCCGATTCCGGTCTGACCGGAGTGGAACAGGGCAGGCACCCCGAGTTCGCTGATGGTCTCGTAGAGCGGGTAGGCGGCATGATCGTCGGGCCGGAAAGCCTGCACGCTCGGATGGAATTTGAAGCCGCGGACCCCGTGCTCGACGACCAGCCGCCGGGCTTCGGCCAGTCCTGCCTTTCCTCTGGCCGGATCGATGCTGGCGAACGGGATGAGGACGTCGCTGTGCGCGGCGGCCGCGGTGGCGATGTCTTCATTGCTGATCCGCCGGTGGCCGAGTGCGGCTTCGGCGTCGACGGTGAATACGACCGCGGCCATGCGGCGTTCCCGGTAGTAGGCGGCCATCTCGTCGATGGTCGGCGGGCCGGATTCGGCGCCGAAGTAGGCGTCGGCACCTGCCCGGAGCTGGTCCGGTAGCGAATAGTGGCCGCAGCCATCGGTTTCGGCGTGCGTGTGCACGTCGATCGCGACGAGTTGGTCCAGGTCCAGACTCATGACAGCTGCTGCGCGGTGGTCGGGATCTTGGGCAGCGGGATGCCGTAGGTTTCGAGCTGCTCACCGATCGAGGAGTCGAACGCCTCGGCGATCGCGTCGGCGGTCCAGCCGCCGTCGAGGAAGGCGCTGCGGATTTCGCTCGGATGCGACCAGAGCGACAACCGGTCGCCGCCGATCCCGATGCATTGGCCCGTGATCTCGGCGGACGCGTCGGAGGCCAGGAAAACCACCAGCCCGGCGACATCCTCCGGGGTGCCGAACGACGCCGCGCGGCGCACCACCGAGGGGATCGGCTCACCATTCTTCATTCCCTCGACATAAGGGGCGAGGAAGGGAATGGTCTCGGTCATCGCGGTCGCCGCGTTGGGGATGATCGCATTGACCGTGACTCCGGCCTTCGCACATTCCATCGCCCACGTGCGCGCCATCGCCGCGATACCGGCTTTGGCTGCCGCATAGTTGGTTTGGCCGAAATTGCCACGCTGCCCGGCGGGGGATCCGGCGAGCACGACCCGCCCGCCGTGACCGGCCTGACGGAAGTGTTTGACCGCTTCCCGAACGCAGGTGAAGGTGCCGCGCAGATGGACGTGGATGACGGCGTCGAAGTCGTCGTCGGACATATTCCACAGCACCTTGTCGCGCAGGATGCCCGCATTGGTCACCATCGCATCCAGTCGCCCGAACGCGTCGACGGCCGCCGCGACCAGTGTCTGCGCGGCCTCGGTGGTGCCGACGGCGACCGGTACCGCGAGTGCCCGACCGCCGGTTTCGGCGATTTCGGCGGCGGCCTTCTCGGCGCGGTCGGCGGCCACGTCGTTGACCACGACGGCCGCGCCGGCGGCGGCCAAAGCCTTGGCGTAGGCGAGGCCGAGACCCTGGCCGCTGCCGGTGACTATGGCGACTTTGCCGGTGAGATCCATATGCAATGTTCCTTTCGAAGGGGGGTCAGAAGATGAGGACGGGTTTGATCGCCTTGCCCGAGGTCATATCCGCAACGGCCTGCCCGATATCGTCGAATGGGTACCGGGTGATCAGCTTGTCGATCGGGAGCCGCCCGTTGCGCACCAGCGACACCAAAGCCGGTATGGCGGTGCGGGTTTCGTTATCGCCCAGGGTGAGTCCGACGACCTTGCGGCCCGGCAGCATGGCGTTGACGTCGAGCGCCACCTCGGCGCCGAACGGTGGTGCGCCGACGATGACCAGCGTGCCGCGCGCGGCGAGGACATCCGCGCCGGTGCGCAGCACGGCGGTACTGCCGGTGGTTTCCACGACGGCGTCGGCGCCACCGGTGATTTCGGCGATCGCGGTGGCGACATCGGCCGTCGTCGCATCGATGATGTGCGTGGCGCCGAGTTCCCGGGCCAGTTCGAGACGTTCGGCGATCTTGTCGACGGCGATGATCGTCGTGGCCGGTGACAGGGTGGCCGCCATAATCGCGGACAATCCGACCGCACCGGCGCCGAGTACGACAACGCTCGAGCCCGGGCGGGGCTGTACGACATTCCAGATCGCGCCGACACCGGTCTGGACTCCGCACCCGAGCGGGGCAATCGATTCCAGTGGCACATCGGGGTCGACGACGATCATGCTGCGCTCGTCGACGAGCGCGAGTCGACTGAACGACGACTGCCCGAAGAAGTGCCCGCCCATGGGTGCGTTGTCGCGGGTGATGGTGTGGCTGTCATCGGCTCGCGCACCGCCGATCAGGTTGAGCGGCAACCAGGTCGCGCAATAGGCCGGGTGGCCGTCGCGACAATTCGTGCACGCTCCGCACGAGGTGAACGACAGCAATACGTGATCACCGGGTACGACACCGGTGACTTCGGATCCGACGCGTTCGACGATGCCCGCGCCTTCGTGACCGAGGACGCCGGGAAGTGGGAACGGCAGTCCGCCACTGGCGACGCCCAGGTCGGTGTGGCAGACGCCGGCCGCGACCATGCGCACGATCGCCTCGTGCGGTCGCGGTTCATCGAGTTCGATCGCGGAGAGGGTGAACGGCGCACCGCCGGATTCGACGACGGCTGCCCAGGTGGTGGTGGTCATGCTAGGTGTCCTTGCGGATTCAATCGAGTGCGATGACAACGGATTTGACCTTGGTGTAGGACGCGAGGGCCTCGGGTCCGTATTCACGTCCGAAGCCGGAGTCCTTGACACCGCCGAACGGCATGGCCGGGTCGAGCATCGCCCAGTCGTTGACCCACACGATTCCGGCCTGCAATTTGTCGGCGACGCGGTGTGCGCGGGCGAGATCGGTGGTGTGCAGGCCGGACGCGAGTCCGTAGCGCGTGCCGTTGGCCAGCGCGATCGCTTCGTCCTCGGTGTCGAAGGCCTGCACCGTGAGCACCGGTCCGAAGATCTCCTCCTGCACCACGCGGGAGTCGTCGGCGAGGTCCGCGATCACGGTTGGCTGGTAGTAATAGCCGCCGTCGAGATCCAGGCGTTCACCACCGCACACCACCCGGCCGCCCTCCCGGCGGGCCAGCGCGACATACTCTTCGACCTTCGCGACGTGCCGTTCCGCGGCCATCGGTCCTACCACGGTCGCCGGATCGCGAGGGTCGCCGACGCGTACGCCTGCGACGGCCTCGGCGAGGATGCCGACGACGGTCTCGTAGAGCGGCCGAGCGACCAGCAGCCGTGGACCGCCCATGCAGAACTGCCCGGTATTGAAAACGAAACCCTTGATGATCGCGCCGATGGCCTTCTCGACGTCGGCGTCGGCGAATACGATCTGCGCGGCATTGCCGCCGAGTTCCATGGTCACCGGCTTCAACGCCGCACCGGCCGCACTCGCTGCGCGCCGGCCGATCTCGGTGGATCCGGTGAACGCGATCTTGTCCACGCCCGGATGCTCTAACAGCGCCGCACCCACCACCGGCCCGGAGCCGGTGACGACGTTGACCACACCCGCAGGCACGCCGGCCCGTTCGAACAGCGTCGCCATGAACAGGGCGCTGAGCGGCGTTTCTTCGGCGGGCTTGTGGACGATGACATTGCCCGCGGCGAGCGCGGGCGCGATCTTGGAGGTCGACAGGATCAGCGGAAAATTGAACGGCGTGATGGCGGCGACCACACCCAGTGGATCGCGGCGGGTATAGGCGAACGCGGGTAGCGGCGTGCGGCGAGTAGCACCGTCGATGGTCTGCGCGAGCGCGGCACAGTACTCGTACTGTTCGATGGTGGTCGAGACGTCCACCGATCGGCACAGGGTGACCGGCTTCCCGACGTCGAGACTCTCCAGCCGGACGAGCTCGTCGGCGTTCTCGCGCACCAGCTCGGCAACTCGGAGCAGGATGCGGGCGCGTTCCCGGCCGCTGCGGCCGCCCCATTCGGCACCGGTGAATGCCGCGCGTGCGGCGGCGACCGCGTCGTCGACGTCGGTGCGGTCGGCCTCGGCGACGGTGCCGATGACCCGACCGGTCGACGGGTCCACCACATCGCTGCGGCTCCCCGATGCGGGGTTCCGCCATTTGCCGTCGATGTACAGCTGTCCGTCGATGTTGTCGTTCGTGCTCATGCTGCCTGGGTCCCGTCCCGACGATTCCGGCCGCTCGGCCGAGATGCGCCTGCTCTCATCAACAGGAAACCTGATGGTTTTAGTGATGTCAGCCACTATTCGCTACTGACAGGATTCCTGTCAATGGTCTATTCTCGATTTCGCCGAACACCCCGGTTCGGCGACCGCGACGACGCAGAAGTGAGGAGAGTGCCGCTGGTGACGATCTCGGAGGCGAAGCCGACCGCAAGCCGGCTGCCGGGCAGTCAGACCTCGCTGCTGTACGCGGTGAAAAGGGTCGAGCTGGCGGTTCGGGCGCGCCTGGACGAGCTGCTGCGTCCGGTCGGGATCACCACATTGCAGTACACCGCGCTGACCGTGCTGGAGCGGCACGACGGCTTACCGGCAGCGCAGCTGGCGCGGGATTCGTTCGTCACGGCACAGTCCGTCGCCGATGTGGTCCGCGCTCTGGAGAGTCGCGGACTCATTGCGCGCGAACGCAACTCACGCAACCGGCGCGAGCTGCTGATCCATCTCACCGAGGCGGGGCGGCGGTTGCTTGCCGATGTCGCCGCCGAGGTCGACGCGGTGGAACAGCAGATGATCAGCGGTATGACGGCCGAGCAGGCCGATGATTTCCGCTCGGCGCTGGTCCGGGCCTGGCATGCGCTGTCCTGACGGGCTTCGGCGATGACCCAGTCGTCGGTGCTGGCCCGCGCACTGGTTCTGCTGGAGGCGTTCGACAACGCCCACCCGGTGTTGAAGCTGTCGGAGTTGGCCGAGCGCACCGGTCTTCCGCAGACAACGGTCTATCGCCACGTTGTCGATCTCGTGCAATGGGGTGCGCTGGATCGGGCCGTCAGCGGCGGGTATCAGATCGGTTTGCGCATGGTGGAGATCGCCTCCTACTGCCCGCGTGCCAGGCCGATCCGTGATGTCGCGCTGCCATTCATGGAAGACCTTTACGAGGCGACGCACCAGAACGTGCAGCTGGCGGTCCGCGACGGCACCGAAGTGGTCTATGTCGAATTCCTCGCAGGCCGCGACGCCGTATTCGTGCGCACCCGAGTGGGTGCACGCTGGCCGATGCACGCAACCGGCGTCGGGCTGGCCATCCTGGCCTACGCTCCCGCCGAGATCGTGGACAAGGTCGCCGACCGGCCGCTGGCGGTATTCACTACGAAGACGATCAGCACGCCCGAGGTGCTGCGGCGGGCACTGGCCGAGGTGCGCCGCACCGGTGTCGCGATCAGCGACGGACAGGTGACCCTCGACGGATATTCCGTCGCCGCACCGATTTTCGGTTCGGATGGTCAGGTCGCGGCGGCGCTGTCGATTGTCGTACCGGCAGGCGATTCCCGCCGGGCCATGTGGGCTCCGGCGGTGCGCACCGCGGCTCACGGCATCACCAGGCAGTTGGGTGGCGGGCGCTGACTTCCGTTCGACGGAAGTGTGTCTTGGCTCACGCATCGGCGGCCCACACGATGGACCGCACAGCCCGCCAGGGGGATCACATTCAGGAGCATTCCGATGAGCCCGACAACCGCAATTGCCCGCAACCAGTGGTATGTGGCCGCCTATAGCCAGGAGATCGGCCGCGACCTGTTCGCGCGGACCATCTGCAACGAGCCACTGGTGTTCTACCGGACCGAGGACGGTGCGGTGGCGGCACTGTCGGACCGCTGCATCCATCGCCGCTACCCGCTGTCGGAGTCGCGGCTGGTCGGTGACCGTGTCGTCTGCGGTTACCACGGCTTCACCTACGACCGCACCGGCGCCTGTGTCGCGGTGCCCGCACAGACCCGCATTCCCCGTAGCGCCCGTGTGGCCTCTTACCCTGTGGTGGAACAGGATTCGTTCGTCTGGGTGTGGATCGGCGACCGCGAATCGGCCGACCCGGCCGCGATCCCGCGCGCACCGTGGCTGGTGCAGCAGGGTTGGACCACCATCCGCGGCCTGGAGACCATCCGGGCCAGGCATGCGCTGCTGATGGACAATCTGATGGACCTGTCCCACGAAACCTATTTGCACGGCGGCTATATCGGCACACCCGAGGTCGCGGAGACGCCGATCACCACCGAGGTCGACCAGGCAGCCGGTGTAGTGCGGGTGAGCAGGCATATGGACGATGCCGAATGCCCGCCGTTCTATGCCAATTCGACCGGTATCACCGGGCGCATCACCCGCTGGCAGGACATCGAGTTCCAGCCGCCGTGCCTGTACCGGTTGCACAGTCGCGTCGCGCCACAGGGCAACTATCCGCCCGAGGGCTACCTGCCCGGACACGGCGCCGACACCGATCCCGGCGCGTTCCACACCGAAATCGTCTACGCCCTCACTCCGGAAACCGAGCATTCGGTACACGACTTCTGGATGGTGGCAAGGGATTTCGCGATCGACGACCAGGACGTGACCGACTACCTGCACAAGAGCAATCACACCGTGGTCATGCAGGACGTGGTAGCGCTGAACCTGGTCGAGGAGGTCATCGCCGCGGAGGAACGCGCCGGGGGCACCTACCAGGAGCTGTCGATCAATATCGACACCGGCGCGCTGGCGGCACGTCGGTTGATCGCCGAGCTCACCCGGACCGAAGCGACCCGAGCATGACCGCGGCTGCCTGCCACCGCGTGCAGTGGTTTCCGGGCAGCGATCAGCTGCTCGGCCGATGCCATTGCGGCGCAACCCGGATCGCCGATGACCCGATCGAGATCTGGCAGTGGTTGCTCGCCCACCCCGACGGTCACCACGACCGCGCGCCCGATCCGCGGCCCGCGACCCTGATCGGAGCCGGAGCATGACCGCCGAACCGGAATACACCGTCACCGTCACCGACCGCCGCACCCTCGCCGACGGCATCGTCGAACTCACCCTCGCCGTGGCGGACGGACACACCCCGAAATGGCAGCCGGGCGCCCACATCGACCTGATCCTGCGCCCGGACCTGGTGCGCCAGTACTCGTTGTGCGGCGATCCCGACGACCACGACCGATTGACGGTCGCGGTCCTGCGTGCGGCGAGCGGCCGTGGCGGATCGGCCTACGTTCACGACCAGCTGACAGCAGGCGAGCGTCTGCGAATCCGAGGTCCCCGCAACAACTTCCCGCTCCGAGACGCGGAACGCTATCTGTTCATCGCCGGTGGTGTCGGCATTACACCGCTGCTGCCGATGATCCGCACCGTCGCGGGTCGGGGCGGCGAGTGGAGCCTGCATTACGGCGGCCGCACCCGCGCGAGCATGGCCTACCTATCCGAACTGTTGGCGCTCGGGCCGATCGAGGTGCGTCCGCAGAGCGAGAGCGGTCCGCTCGATCTCGACGCCATCCTCTCCAGGCCGGAACCGGGCACGCTGGTGTACTGCTGCGGTCCGGAGTCGCTGCTGGCGGCCGTCGAAAGCCGCTGCGCGGCAACCTGGCCCGCCGATGCCTTGCACCTCGAGCGGTTCGCACCGAAGCCGACCGAAGTGACTGCGGATTCCGCCTTCGAGGTCGAATGCGCGCAATCCGGTGTCACCGTGCACATCCCGGCGAATACTTCCGTCCTCGACGCCATCGAACAGGCCGGTATCGCGGTCTTGTCCTCCTGCCGCGAAGGCACCTGCGGCACCTGCGAAACCGTTGTCCTGGACGGTATCCCCGACCATCGCGACAGCATCCTCACCGCACAGGACACCGACGTGATGATGATCTGCCGCTCACGCGCCCACACCCCGCGCCTGGTCCTGGATATCTGATCCCCTTATCGAAAGGTCCCACTATGCCCGTCGTCCGTGTCTCGGATACCGATGTTCACTACTCCGTCTCCGGTGCCGGACCAGGATTGGTCCTCGTCCACGGCACCAGCATGAGTGCCGAATCCAATTTCGGGCACCTCATCTCCGAGTTCACCGATCGCCACACCGTTGTCGCACCGAACTATGCGGGCAGTGGCGAAACCACCACACCCGACGGTCGACTGACCCTGGACCTGCTGGTCGCGCAGATCATCGCGGCCATCGAGGATGCATCGACCGGCCCGGTCGACCTGGTGGGGTTCTCCCTCGGCGCGGTCGTCGCGGCGGCGGTCGCGGGGCGGCGTCCCGACCTGGTGCGCAGGCTCGTCCTGGTGGCGGGTTGGTCGGTGACGGAGGATCCCCGGCAACTGCTCACCCTGCACGGCTGGGCGGCCTCATTGGAGGCCGGTCCCGAAATGGCCTCCGCATTCGGCCCGCTGCTGGCGTTCAGCCCGGCATTCCTGAGTGGACTCGGCCATGCGGGTCTGGCGCAATTGCGCGCCACGAAACCCGAACCCGGAACGCTGCGGCAGATCGAGGTGAACCTCGAAGTGGACATCCGGGACGAGCTGAGCGGTGTCGTCGCACCGACATTGGTGATCGGCTGCACCCAGGACCAGCTGGTACCGGTCACCCACGCCCGTGACCTGCACGCCGCGATCCCGAACAGCCGATACGCCGAAATCGACAGCGGCCATGTGGTGTTCTTCGAGAAGCCCGCCGAACTCGTGTCGCTTGTACAAGGTTTCCTGCACCCCGCCAGCTGACCGGACCGGCCCGCTGGGGGTGACCAGAGGGCCGGTATCGGATCAGCCTGCGACGGCCTTGATTTCGGGTTTATCGGAGTCGGCGAGGGCGAAGCGGCGTCCGCCCGCGGTCTTCGCCGAATACATCGCGCGATCGGCGCGACGCAGCAGATCGGTGAAATCACAGGAGTCGCCCGGCGGACAGTATGCGGTGCCGACACTGGCCGAGACCGGCACCGGACCGGCCGTCGACCACACCGGATCCCGCAGCGCGACGACGATGCGATGCGCGATTTCGCCGAGCGTGTTGTGCAACGGGTTGGTGGCGAGCACGAATTCGTCACCGCCGTAACGGCAGATGACGGTATCCGGCGGGCAGATCTCACGCAGCCTGCGAGCGAGCTCGACGAGCACCTCGTCGCCGACGGCATGTCCGTAGTTGTCGTTGATCTGCTTGAACCGGTCCAGGTCGATCAGCAGCAGGCCGACGCCGCGGTTCGGGTCGGCCGTCATCAGCCGCACCTTGTCCTGCAGCAGCGTCCGGTTGGCCAGATCGGTCAGCGCGTCATGGGTGGCCTCGTGCCGCAGCCGATGCTGCAGCGCGGCGATCTCCTGCACCCGCAACGACACCGCGGCCGAAATGTGTTGCTCCTGCTGGGCCAGCGCCCGCTCCTGCAGCGCCTGGGCATAGCTGTCGATGGCCTGACTGGCCACCAGCGGCCAGCGCGTGGCGACCAGCGACCCGGGCGCCCCCGCCGGGAAGCCGAGCAGCCAGCGGGTGGCCTGGGCCAGCATTCTGGTCCGTTCGAACGGCGCCTCGACCAGTCGCGCGCCCAAGTTCCGCGCCTCGGGCACCGGAAAGGGCTCGGACCTGGCCAGCAACAGCAGCCGCTCGATGATCTCGACCAATACCGGCTGCAACTGTTGTGGTGACGCGTGTGATCCCGGTTCCGCGCAGACCGCACGCGCCCACGCGCCTGCCATCTGCGCTACGGGTGGCTCGATATCCGCAGACATCGCACTCACCCGCCACGGGTGATGTCGGTACCCGGGTGCCCTGTTCCCACGCAGGTGCCGGCGTCACCCCGATCGTTCCCACTGCTACGCGGTTGTGTCCACCTCGCTTGGTGCACGCTCACCGCCCCCTTTCCAGATACCCCCGTCCGGCAAAAAGGATCCTAGCAAGCCACTCGGCACTGAAAAACGCTGTTTTATAACGAGTTATCGGTCCCTCGCGAATGGCGATCGGGTATGTCATCGCTGTCGGGCCGCCGGCGTTACACATCAATCTGTTCGCCGGGAAGTCGCGGACCGACACGCCGACAGCACGCCGAAAAGGGAGGTTTCCGGCTCACTCGCCGACTCGACGTGATCAGTGATAGCGGTTGGCTACTGTTGGCGGTCCGGATCGTGGGCATATCGGCCCCGCTGAGCGCTTTGGTGGGGGCTGATTGGCGCATCCGAGGCCCGATTCGGTACAGTCGGTTCGCACACGACATCGTGGCGATCCCATCAGATGTCGTATGCCTGCGGGTGTAGTTCAATGGTAGAACCTCAGCCTTCCAAGCTGATGGTGCGGGTTCGATTCCCGTCACCCGCTCCACGCAGGATTCATCCTCGTCGGCACCGTCTTTCGCCGCGAGGTCACGGGGTGTAGCGCAGCTTGGTAGCGCATCCGCTTTGGGAGCGGAGGGTCGCAGGTTCAAATCCTGTCACCCCGACGGAAACAGCGAGTGGGGCTCAGAGAGGGATGAGAGCGGGCCGGAATCCCGTTCCCTCACTTGGGCATCGTCGGTCCGATGATGTTCGAGAGAATGTTGAATGCCAGCGCCGTTGGAGGATCGGGTTGCCAACCTCGAGGCGCTCGTGGCTGTGTTGACGATGCAGCAAGCGGAGACGAGGGCGAAAACTGGTTCGCCGATCGACCTTGTCGCATTGGACGCGAACGTGGCGCGCAACCATGACGCGGTTATCGAAGAGATCGGCAGTCTCAGGGCTGAGATCAATGACCGGTTCGCTGACATCGGTTGGAAGTTGGATCGCATCCTGACAGCGTTAGGAGACGCCGGCCAAGCTGAGGTCGATCGCTAGTCGGAGTGGTTTGCTGGTAGTCGCACTCGTGGATAGCCAGCGCTTCGCTCAGTGTGTTCGGCGCCGAGAAACTTCGGCGATGAGGAGACGCGCTGGTTCGGATGTAGCGGTTCGCCTTCCCACAGGTGCGAATACAGGTCGAGCATTCGGGCGGCTGCTTCGGCAGAATGGCGATCGAGATTCTGCGGTACCGCGCCCGTCCGCTTCGTGCCCCGAGGCCCTCGAGGGCCGGATGCGTCCGGCGATCCTGCGGCCGACGCCCTTTCGCGTCTGCGGCGCGCCCACACACCTAGGTAATCAACGCGGCTGCTCACCTGGCAGCACCCGATGTCGACACCTCCCCTATCTGGGAATACTGAACCGACGTGCAGACAAGTCGCATGGGAACGGTTGGGGCGGAGGGAATGTGATGATTCCGTGGGTGACGGTGGAGACGTTGGCCCCGGGGGTCGCTTCGGTGGCTTCGATGGGGGACGCGCCGCGTAGTTTCGCCAGTTGCGACCGTGTTGTGCAGCGAATGCTGGCGAAGAGTCCGGCGCTCTATGACACTCTCACGACCCGCGATATCACCGGGATGATCCGCTTGGTGAACCTTCGGGGCGAGGACATGGATCTGACCATCCCGACCGGGGCTGGACCGCACACACTGATGCTACGGCCGGTGCTCGGTCCGGCCGGCGATGTGCACGCGGTGCGGTTGTGGCTCGGTCCCGCCGCGGCGCCGATCCCGCCATTGCGCCCGGCGGTCGGTCTGATCTGGGAACTCGATACGCAGCAGATCCACCAGCCCATCGGCCTTCGGCAGTTGTGCGGTGTCGAGGCCCAAGAGTATGTGCCGCGACGTTCCATTGCCGAACTGTTCCATCGGATTTCGAGATTCGATCGACATGTGGAGGTGCTCGATCTGCTCTACGGTCCGGTGCCGGGGCACAAGCTCCAGTTCGACGTGATCGTGACCAGTGGGTCCGCACGACGAGGGCAATGGCGGATCACCATGCGGGCTCGCGATGACGAACGCACCCGCGGCGCCTGGTGGTTGATCGAAGACATGACCTCGGACACCATGCCCCCGCCGGCACCGACTCTCGATCACGTCGGGCTGCGGGAAGCCCACCGCCGTGCCGGGACTTATCTGGCTATCGTGCAACTCGAGCACGCCACCATCTCCCATTGGCTCACCGACCCTGCCCCGTGGGTCCGGTGGGATTACCTGTTCCGGCCGGTCGATGTGTTCCATCCCGGTGATCGTGCTCGATTGGTCGAGCTCGGCGGCAGGCTCGCATCCGGCGGTGCGGCGGAAGTTACCGTACGCACGTTGAGCTACGGCGGCGAATACACACCGACATCATTGTTGCTCTATCCGTATCCCGGATATTCGGTACGCCAGCTCACCATTGCCCAACTCGTCGACATCGGCGACGACCTCCCGATCGCGCAACCGAGTGAACCCGTCGGCTACGACGAACAACTGTGGCGCTGTCGGTCCAACCGAATGGCACGTGTCCCGGCTCACTGAGTGATGATTCACCGTTGGGTAGGGGCTTGGCATCGGTAGCGACCGACCGGTGCTCGCTGGGCCGCGGTGCCGAGATGCCCGTGGATCTACCGATGTTCGGGACCTACCTATTGCGCGATCGTTACCCCGACCCACCACTTGCCTGCGTGACATGGCCAGCGTTTGGAGTTTCGCTTTTGACCACGCAACATCCCCCACCCGACACCGATACTTGTCCGGTTCCGCACCACGTATCGCCCGCCGGGGGCGATGGTGACTTCGTTCCGATGCATTCCCCGGCATTCGCCGCCGATCCACACACCGCTTATCGCGAGATGCGTAGCCGCTACGGCGCGATGGCGCCGGTGGAACTCGCGCCGGGAGTGCCCGCGACCCTGGTGCTCGATTACTACACCGCAGTGCGCATCTTGAACGATCCAGACCGTTTCCCCGCTGATCCACGGGGCTGGGAGCAGACGATCCCCGTCGAATGTCCGGTGCGGCCGATACTCGAGTGGCGTCCGAACGCACTGCGCAGTGCCGGTCACGAACACACCCGCTATCGGCAGGCCATCGCCGCGGCCATCGATGGGGCTGATCTCCATGCCCTGCATGCCACCGTGGAGTCCATCGCCGTACCACTGATCGAGGCCTTCAGCGCGTCCGGTACGGCGGACCTGATCAGCCAATACGCTTTACCGCTCGCATTCGGCGCGATCAACGCCATGCTGGGCTGTCCACCGGAGATCGGACAGCAGGTCGCGCAAGCGACTGCCGCGATCTTCGAGGGGGTCGACGCCGAACAAGGCAACAAAATGCTCAGCGAGGCCTTGCTGGGCCTGATCGCCTTGAAACGGGCCGAACCCGGTGATGACATCACAACGCGACTACTCGAACATCCAACCCGGCTCGACGAGTCGGAGCTGATTCATCAACTCGCCATCTTGTATGGCGCGGGAATCGAACCGCAACAGAATCTGATCGTCAATACGCTGCTGCTGATGCTCAC
>NZ_BAGN01000068.1 GCF_000308835.1 Nocardia vinacea NBRC 16497
GCGTGCCTGGCCCGCCGTCTTCGCGGTACTCGGTGCCGCGCGCAGCGCCGACGGCGACAGTGTCATCGAGGGCATGCTGGATCTGGTCCATCTCGATCACCAGATCGCACTCGACCGCGACCTGCCGCACGACACCAGCATTCTCGTTGTCCGCGCCGAATCGGGCGACGTTGTCGACACCGACCTGGGACGCGTCGTCGAGGTGCGGGTGTCCGTCGGGGAGATGCGGGATCAGGGCCTCGACGTGGTGCCGCTGGCGACGCTGACCGAACGCTTCGCCATCCGCGGCCGCAACGGCGCGGGCGAGCTGACCGATCCGCCGCGCGCGGCGGGTGTGGTCTCGGATGCGGCCACCGACACCCCGCGTCGCCGCCGTCGCGACGTCACCATCCTGGCGCCGCGCACGATGCGTGCCTTCGCCGCGGTCTCCGGTGACTACAACCCGATCCACACCAGCGATTCGGCCGCCAAGCTGGCCGGACTCGGTAGCCCGATTGTGCACGGCATGTGGCTCTCGGCCGCCGCGCAGCACGTGGTGTCCGCGGTGGATCCCGAAAGCTCCACTCCGGCACGGACTTTGACCGCGTGGACCACTCGTTTCCTCGGCATGGTCCGCCCGGGCGCGGAGATCGACGTGCGCGTCGAGCGGATCGCGGTGGACGCGGGTAGCGAGATCGTCGAGGTCTCCTGCCGCGCCGACGGGGATCTGGTGATGACCGCGACCGGTCGCACCGCTGCCCCGAAGACCGTCTACGCCTTCCCGGGCCAGGGCATTCAGCGCAAGGGTATGGGTCTGGACGCCCGTGCCCGCTCCAAGGCCGCCAAGGAGATCTGGGAGCGCGCCGATAAGCACACCCGTGCGGCACTTGGTTTTTCGATCCTGGCTGTGGTCCGGGACAACCCGACCTACCTCAAGGCGCGCGGCGTCGAACACCGGCACCCGGACGGTGTGCTGCACCTGACCCAGTTCACCCAGGTCGCCATGGCGGTGCTCGGTGTGGCGCAGGTTGCCGAGTTGCGCGAGGCCGGTGCCTACGTCGAGGGCGCCATGCTGGCCGGACATTCGGTCGGTGAGTACAACGCGCTCGCGGCCGTCGCCGGTGTGCTGCCGCTGGAGGCGGTGCTGGAGGTCGTCTTCCAGCGTGGTTCGGCCATGCACGAGCTGGTGCCGCGTGATGAGCAGGGCCGCAGTGACTATCGGATGGCGGCTATCCGTCCGTCGCAGATCGGTCTGCCCGATGACGAGGTCATCGACTTCGTCTCCGGTGTGGGCGAGAGTGTCGGGGAATTCCTCGAGGTCGTCAACCTGAACCTGCGCGGTTCGCAGTACGCGATCGCGGGCACGGTCAAGGGCCTGGACGCGTTGGAGACCGAAATCGACCGCCGCCGTGCCGAATTCGGTGGTAAGCGGGCGTTCATCCTGGTCCCCGGCATCGATGTGCCGTTCCACTCCACCGTGCTGCGTGAGGGTGTGCCGGAGTTCCGGCACAAGCTCGAACAGTTGCTGCCCGCGGATCTGCACCCGGAAATCCTGGTCGGACGCTACATTCCGAACCTGGTGCCCAAGCCGTTCTCGCTGGAGCGCGCGTTCATCCAGGAGATCGCCGATCTGGTGCCCTCGGAGCCGCTGGCTACCGTGCTCGCCGATTTCGACGACTGGGCCGCACGCCCGACCGAGTTGTGCCGTGTGGTGCTGATCGAGTTGCTGGCTTGGCAGTTCGCCAGCCCGGTGCGTTGGATCGAGACCCAGGATCTGCTGTTCACCGATGCCGCACACGGCGGACTCGGCGTGCAGCGGTTCGTCGAAATCGGTTTGGGCGCAACACCGACCGTGGCGAACCTGGCCAGCCAGACGCTGAAGCTGCCCGCCTTCGGCACGGTCACCGTCGAGGTGCTGAATATCGAGCGCGAGGCCGCGATCGTCTACTCGACCGATACCGATCCCGCCCCGGCCGACGAGCCCGCCGACGAGCCGGTCGAAACCGCTTCGGCCGCAGCGCCGGTCGCGGCGGCCCCGGTGGTCGCTCCGGTCGCGAGCTCGGGTGGTCCGCGTCCGGATGACATCGCGTTCACCGCCGCCGACGCCACCCGCGTACTCATCGCGCTGTGGACCAAGCTGCGGCTGGATCAGATCGGCCCGGTCGACACCATTGAGGGCCTCTGCGACGGCGTCTCGTCGCGGCGCAATCAGCTGCTCGTCGACCTCGGCTCCGAGCTGTCGCTCGGTGCGATCGACGGTGCCGCCGACGCCGATATGGGTGCGCTCTCGGCCACCGTCGAGCGACTTGCCCGTACCTACAAGCCTTTTGGTTCGGTGCTCTCCGATGCCATCGGCGATCACCTGCGCAAGGTCTTCGGGCCGTCCGGCAAGCGGCCCGCCGCGATCGCCGAGCGGGTCAAGAAGGTCTGGGAGCTGGGCGACGGCTGGGCCCACCATGTCACCGCCGAGGTTTCGCTCGGCACCCGCGAGGGTGTCAGCGTGCGCGGTGGCGATCTCGGCGGATTGGTCGCGAGTGTGAGCGACGCCGCCTCGGTCGATGCGGCCATCGACGCCGCCGTGCAGGCCGTTGCGGCCCGGCGCGGTGTCGCGGTATCGCTGCCGAGCGCGGGCGGCGGTGGCGGCGCCACCGTGGACGCCGCGGCGCTGGGTGAGTTCACCGAACAGATCACCGGTCGCGACGGCGTGCTGGCCACGGCCGCCCGCGTGGTGCTCGAACAGCTCGGCCTGACCGAGCAGGTCTCCGCGCCGGAGGCCTCGGCCGACACCCTGGTCGATCTCGTCTCGGCCGAATTGGGTTCGGACTGGCCGCGTTTGGTCGCGCCCGCATTCGACGGCCGCAAAGCCGTGCTGATCGACGACCGCTGGGCGACCGCACGCGAGGATCTGGCCAAGCTCTGGCTGCTCGACGACATCGGTTCCGGCGAGGAGTCGGTGGACGGCTTCCTCGGTGCCGGCGAAGCCGTTGCGGCACAGGCGAACTGGTGGCGTGAGAAGGCCAAGCACGAGGCCCGCTCGGTACTCGCCGGGTTGTACGAGCGCATCGCCGAGGCGGCGCTGAACACCGAAGAGTCCGGCCTGTGGTCCTCGGATATCGCCGTGATCACCGGTGCCAGTAAGGGTTCCATCGCGGCGGCAGCCACCGGTCGACTGCTCGGCGGCGGCGCCACGGTGGTGGTCACCACCTCGAGCCTCAATGACGAGCGGCTCGGCTTCTACCGCAAGCTCTACCGCGAGAATGCGCGCCATGGTGCCGCGCTGTGGGTCGTCCCCGCGAATATGGCGTCCTACCAGGACGTCGACGCGCTGATCGACTGGGTCGGCAGCGAGCAGGTCGACAATGCGGGCGGTGCGAAGGTCAAGATCAAGGACGCGATGACCCCGACCCTGCTGCTGCCGTTCGCGGCACCGCGGGTCGCCGGTGATCTCGCCGACGCCGGCGCCCGCGCCGAAATGGAGATGCGGGTCCTGCTCTGGTCGGTCGAGCGGCTGATCGGTGGGCTGTCCAAGATCGGCGCCGATCACGATGTCGACGCGAAACTGCATGTGGTGCTTCCGGGTTCGCCCAACCGCGGCATGTTCGGCGGCGACGGCGCCTACGGTGAGTCCAAGGCCGCGCTCGACGCGGTGGTCGCCAAGTGGCGGGCGGAGAAGTCGTGGTCGAGCCGGGTCACCCTGGTACACGCCCTGATCGGCTGGGTGCGCGGCACCGGGCTGATGGGCCACAACGATCCGATGGTGACCGCGGTCGAGAAGGCCGGTGTGCACACCTGGTCCACCGCCGAGATGGCCGATGAGCTGCTCAAGTGGTGCACCTCGCGGGCCCGTCAGGTGACCGCCACCGGACCGCAGCAGATCGACCTCACCGGCGGACTCGCCAGGGTCAAGCTCGATCTGCCCGCACTGGCCAAGCAGGCTCAGGAGGCCGCCGCGGTCGAGACCGAGGAAGCCGTTGCGGCGGGGACGATTTCGGCGCTGCCCGCACCGCCGACCATGAGCTCGGCGCTGCCGGTGCCCGAATGGGGTTCGGTGACCGCCGATCTCGCCGATATGGTCGTCATCGTCGGTGCCGGCGAGCTCGGCCCGTACGGTTCGGCGCGCACCCGGTTCGAGATGGAGGTCTCCGACGAGCTCTCGGCCGCTGGTGTGCTCGAACTCGCCTGGACCACCGGTCTGGTCGCCTGGGAGAACGATCCCAAGCCCGGCTGGTACGACACCGAATCCGGTGACTACGTCCCCGAACACGAGGTGGCCGAGAAGTACCACGACGCGGTCGTCGCGCGCTGCGGTGTGCGCCGCTACGAGGACGACGGCGCCATGGTCGACAATGCCGCACCGCTGATGACCTCGGTCTTCCTGGACCAGGATCTGACCTTCACGGTCGGTGGCGAAGCCGAGGCGCGCGCCTTCTACGCCGCGGATCCGGAGCACACGGTGATCACCCCGGTCGCCGATTCCGCTGACTGGCAGGTGATCCGCAAGGCGGGCACCGAGATTCGGGTACCGCGCAAGGCCAAGCTGTCGCGCACTGTCGGCGGTCAGATCCCGACCGGCTGGGATCCCACCATTTGGGGCATCTCCGCCGATATGGCGGCCTCGGTGGACCGGGTCGCGCTGTGGAATATCGTCTGCACCGTAGACGCGTTCATCAGCTCCGGGTTCAGCCCGGCCGAGCTGATGAGCTGGGTGCACCCGAGCCTGGTCGCCAACACCCAGGGCACCGGTATGGGCGGCATGTCCTCGATGCGCTCGCTCTACATCGACAACCTGCTCGGTGACTCGCGCCCGAACGACATCCTGCAGGAGGCGCTGCCGAACGTCGCGCTCGCGCATGTGGTGCAGTCCTACGTCGGCAGCTACGGTGCGATGGTGCATCCGGTGGCGGCCTGTGCGACGGCCGCGGTGTCGGTCGAGGAGGGCGTCGACAAGATCCGTTTGGGCAAGGCCGAATTGGTGGTCGCCGGTGGCTTCGACGATCTCGGTATCGAGGGCATCGTCGGCTTCGGTGATATGTCGGCCACCGCGGATTCGGCGGCCATGAGCGCCAAGGGCATCAGCGACCGGTACTTCTCCCGCGCGAACGACCGCCGTCGCGGCGGCTTCGTGGAATCGCAGGGTGGCGGCACCGTACTGCTGGCGCGCGGCGATGTGGCGGTGGAAATGGGCCTGCCGGTACTCGGTGTGGTTGCCTTCGCGCAGTCCTTCGCCGACGGCGTGCACACCTCCATCCCGGCGCCCGGCCTGGGCGCGCTCGGTGCGGGACGGGGCGGTCGTGAATCCAAATTCGCCGCCGAACTGCGCAAACTCGGTGTGGCGCCGGACGATATCGCGGTCATCTCCAAGCACGACACCTCGACCGCGGCCAATGATCCGAACGAGTCCGAACTGCACGAGCGGTTGGCCACGGCCGTCGGACGTTCCGAAGGCGCGCCCCTGTTCGTGGTTTCGCAGAAGAGCCTGACCGGACATGCCAAGGGCGGCGCGGCCGCCTTCCAGCTCATCGGCCTGTGCCAGGTGCTGGAAAACGGTGTGGTGCCGCCGAATCGGAGCCTGGACTGTGTCGACGACAAGATGCAGGCCTACCCGCATCTGGTCTGGGCGCGCGAACCGCTGCGCTTCGGTGAGCGGTTCCCGCTCAAGGCCGGTCTGCTGACCTCGCTCGGCTTCGGCCACGTCTCGGGTCTGCTCGCGGTGGTGCATCCGGAGGCATTCATCCAGGCGATCGAGCCGGGTCGGCGCGAGGAGTACCAGCGCCGGGCGCAGCAGCGTCAGCTCGCCGGACGGCAGCGGTTCACCGAGGCCATGTGCGGTGGCGCCCCGCTGTACGAGCGGCCGGCGGATCGGCGTCTCGGTGCCGACGGCACGCCGTCGGAGCAGAAGCGTCAGCTGGAGGCCGACGTGCTGCTCTCGCCGGAGGCGCGGTTGTCCGGCAACGGCACCTACCGGGCCGATGGCGCGGGTTGTGGCACCGGGGCAGTGATTCTCGGGCAACTCGATGCCGGTGGCTCTATGGCATAGCGGCTTCGGCCATTACCGTGCAGAGTGCGGTCGCTACGGCGGCCGCACTCTGACTTTTTCATTGAGCTCGAAGGCTGAGGAGCGGCGACGCATTGACCATCCTGGGTATCGGCTTGGACTTGGTGACCATCTCCGAGTTCGCCGAACAGTTGCAACGGTCCGGAACCACCATGCTCCGGGAGAGTTTCACCGCCGGTGAGCGGCGCTACTGTCAGAGCAAGGGCACCGACCCGGCACGCAGTTACGCGGCACGCTGGGCGGCCAAAGAAGCGGTGTTGAAGGCATGGGCGTCTTCGCGTTTCGCGCGGCGCCCGCAGATCGGCGACAATCCGTACCCCCTCATCGAGGTGGTCAACGACGCCTGGGGTCGTCCGAGCATCAAACTGCACGGTTTGGCCGCCGAATTCCTGCCCCGCGCAAGGGTTCACCTGTCCCTGACGCACGACGGCGACACCGCCGCCGCCATGGTCGTCCTCGAGGATCCGGGTGAACTCGCCGACCTCATCGAAGGTCGCGAAGCGCAGTAGCCGAATCCCATATTCGAGCCGGGCACCCTGGACACAGGGTGCCCGGCTCGAATATGGATTGCTGAAGGTTAGCGTTCGCCGCCGGTTCGGGATTCCTTTTCGGCAACCATGAGGTATGCCACCATCAGCCGCTTGAGTTCGGAGACCGCTTCGGTGTTGCTCTGGTCGTCTTGCACGGAGAAGTTCAGCATCGAGTAGACGACGTGCACCAGGACCTCGGCCATCATGGTGCGGCGCGCGCGGGGGGTGCGCGGGGTCAGCGGGCGCAGCATTTGCGAGACGACCTCGGCGAATTCCTTTTCATGGATCGCGCCGGTGGCTCGGGTGGACGGGGTGGACTGCATTGCCAGCCACACTTCGCGCCGGGACGGGTCGGTCATCCACAGATTCGCCAGATGGTCGACGAACTGGTTCATATGCCGCAACCAGTCCAATGACGGGATTTCGCCGTGGAAATCGGCGAGTTCCTGGGAAACCGCAACCAGGTCTTGGCGATTCAACTCGCAGACGATGACGTATTTGTTGGCGAAGAACTGATACAGCGTGCCGATCGGCACTTCCGCCCGCGCCGCCACCTCTTCACAGGTGAACGATTCGAATCCGACCTCGACGAGCAATTCCCGGGACGCCTGCAAGAGGGCATCGAACTTGCGTTTACTGCGTTCCTGAGTCGGCCTGCGCCGCGGCATGAGCTCCTGCGGGTCGTCCTGCAGGTCCAACGCAGGGTCCAGACGTCGCTGCTTCGACCTGGCCTCCGTGCGTACATCCACGTATCAAGGCTAGCGGTATCGGCACACGTGCGACACGCGCACCGCATCTGCGTGTTAAGGACTGTCACATTTCATCACCCATCCAAGCCCGAGATGGCGCCGAACACATAACCGAGCGTGCGTGCATCTCAACGCACGTTCGTGCCGGGGAATCCAAGGGGCTCAGGGGTTTCGGCAAGCTCGTGAGCTCGGTAATTGCACTGGGAAGGCGTGATCAGTGGGAGCTCGATCCGTGGTAACTCTAGGCGTTTCCACCGAACGCGGCGCCGTTCACGCGGTAGCCCTCGCCGACGGCGGCGAGCAGCTATCCGAGCGGGTGCTACTGCAGCGGGTGGTGAAAACTCGAGGCGATTCGAAGGCGGACCTGGCGGTTGCGGTCCAGACGGCGATGGACACACTAGCGGCAGAGTTGGAGTCCGAGCGGGATATCGTGGGTGTGGCGGTCACCTACCGCGATGCCGCCGAGCGGCGTGCCATCGTCACCAAATTGGCGTCCGGCCCGTGGCATACTGCCTCGCTGGTATCGGCCAAATCTGCACATCTGAGTGTGGCCGGGGTCATGACCTGGCTCGATGAATTCGACGACCTGCTCATCTGTGAGGTGGTCCCAGGGCATCAGGCGTTCACACTGGTCGACCGCAAGCGCACTAGGGTGCTGGCCGCGACCAGTCAGTCCGGCAGTGCGACCGCCGAGGCGCTCGACGTCGCGGTCTCGGATGCGTGGGACCAGTTCGAGGCCGCCATGGTTCGGCCGGATGCGGTGGTGCTGATCGGCTCGGCCGCGGACGGCTCGGTGGTGGCCACCGCGATGGACGGCTTCGGTGCTCCGGTGCTGTCGTGCAAGATCGCGACCTCCGCCTCGGCGGTCGGTGCGGCGCTGTTCGCGATGGGCGATGCGACGGGTGTGAGTGAGCCGGTCGAGCGGGTGCGAAGTACGCGCGGTCACACGGCCATGTTCGCCGCGGCCAGTGTGCTGGCGGGCGGACTGGTCGCGGGCGGTTTGTACGTGACAACGCGTACGGGGGCAGTCGTCGCTGACGCGCGGGTCACCGCGGATGCCCGCGTGGTCGACGGTGATACCGGATCGGCGAGCGGCTCCACCGCGGGTTCCTCGGTGCAGCCGAATATCAACCCGTTCAATCGTCCGGAGGCCCGGCAACCCGCTGCCGCCGGAAACACCGCCGACTCGACGGTGACCGACTTCGATCTGAACAACCTTCCGCAGTACAACGAACACTGGGGCGCTCAGCCACCCGTATTGGTCTCTCCGGATGCACACGAGTACGGAAACGAGGCGGCCGGATCGCCTCAGCAGCTCCCGGGCACCGGAACCCCGGGGTCGACTACCAAAGTCGGTGCTCCGAACGACGCCATGCTCTTCCCGGGTGAGGCTCCGCCGCCTGCGGCCTTCACCCCCGAGTTCTACCACTGGTGGGACAACCACGTCCGCTTGCTCGTGCAATGGGCGACCCAGCAGATGCAGCCCACCTAGGAGAAAATCTTCGAGAGGTCCGGTGCCCCAGTGGCTCCGGACCTTTCGTTTTATGCGACTTCGACCTGGACGAAACCCGTTGGACGGAAGCCGATCTGCGCTTCGGTCTACACCGACAGGTCGCGACGGAGTTTGGCTACGTGGCCGGTGGCGCGGACGTTGTATTGCGCCACTTCGATTTCGCCTTTCTCGTCGACCAGGAATGTGGAGCGGATGACGCCGGTTACGGTCTTGCCGTACATGGTCTTCTCACCGAACGCACCCCATGCGGTGAGCACGGATTTGTCCGGATCCGAGAGCAGCGGGAAGGTGAGCTTTTCGTTGTCGCGGAACTTGGCCAATTTGGCGGGCTTATCGGGCGAGATGCCGATGACCTCGATGCCCGCACCCTCGAGGTCGGCGAGGTTGTCGCGGAAATCGCAGGCCTGTTTGGTGCAGCCGGGGGTGCTCGCGGCGGGGTAGAAGTAGACGATCACCTTGCGGCCGCGGTAGTCGGACAGTGAAACGTCCTTGCCGTCGGCGTCGGGCAGGGTGAAATCGGGGGCGGCGGCGCCGGGGGAGAGTCGTTGGTTGTCGGTCACCTCTTGCACGGTAATCGAACGCCCCGACAACACGGCAGCACCGACGCAGCCCGGCTGGCTAGACTCGTCGGCAGCGCGGTTCGCGGCATATTGAATACAGGAGGATATACGTGGCTAGGGATACCGAGCGGATCGAGCGGGAGATCGAGGCCGCACGGACACGGCTCGCGAGCACGCTCGACGAAATCGCCGTACGAGCCGATCCGCAGCGCATCGCCGATGACACCAAGCACATGGTGCTGGCGAAGCTCAACCAGCCGAAGGTGAAGTACAGCCTGATCGGCGCGGCCGCGGTGGTCGTCGGGTTGGTGCTGGTGAAGATCTTCCGCTGAGCCGAAAACGTAGAACACCCGGTGTGGCCAGCCACACCGGGTGTTCTACGTTCAGGACTATCAGACCGTCGGGCAGGCGAAACCGTCGCCGTCCGGATCCAAATGCGGGCCGTAGCCCGGTTCCCCGCGGAACAGCGGTGCCCGACCGGCCGCGCGGGCCTCGTCGCAGTTGGCGAATGCGCCACCGGCTGAGCCGGTCTGGGACATGCCTGCCGAACCGGTCGCGGCCGATCCGGTATCGATGGCGGATGAGCCTGTTCCCGCGGAACCGGTGGGGACGTCGGCCAGGGCTGCGGGTGCCGCTAGGAAAGCGAGTCCCGCGGCGGCAACGCTGACGGTGAGCCGGCGAACGTTCATATATTCCTCTGTTTGTGTGCTGCGGTGGAGTAGCGTCCAGGGGGAGACGCCGCATCCACTGTTGTGACGGGCCGCGTACTTGTCAACCGCGCAGCAAAACAATTAGGGGCATTAGGGGACAACGCCCCTTCGTTCGTTATTCACCCAAACGCCTACCCGCCAGATGTTCGGCCGGGATATTGCCCATGCGTCCGGCCTGGTAATCCGACATGGCCTGGATGATTTCGGCGCGGGTGTTCATGACGAACGGACCGTATTGAACCACAGGCTCTTTGATCGGCAGGCCGCCGAGCAGCAGTACCTCCAGGTCGCCGGTTCGGTTGTGTTGCAATGCATCCGCGGCGACGGTGATCGAGTCGCCGGGGCCGAATGCCGCGAGTTGACCTTCGCTGATCGGCCGTCGCTCGGCGCCCACTGTTCCGCTGCCGGACAATACGTACGCCATCGCGGTAAACCGTTGCGGCCATGGGGTTTCCAGCTGGCCGTCCGGGGTGAGGGAGGCGTGTGCGTAGGCGATCGGGGTATAGGTCGAACCCGGACCATCGAAGCCGCCCATCTCGCCCGCGATTATGCGCACCAATGCGCCACCGTCGTGCGAACTGACCAGCGTCAATTCACTGCCGCGCAGATCCTGATAGCGCGGTGCGGCCATCTTCTGCGCGCGCGGCAGATTGACCCACAGTTGGATGCCGTGGAACCAGCCGCCCGCGATGACCAATTCCTCGGCGGGCAGTTCATCGTGCAGGATGCCGGAACCGGCCGTCATCCACTGGGTATCGCCCTCGCTGATGACGCCACCGCCGCCATTGGAATCGTGATGCACCATGGTGCCGTCCATGACGTAGGTGACGGTCTCGAAGCCGCGATGTGGATGCCACGGGGCGCCCTTGGCCTCGTACGGCTCATAGGCGACCGGACCCATCTGGTCGAGCAGGATGAATGGATCGGCCGAGCGCAGATCCATGCTCGGGAACGGCCTGCGCACCTCGAAGCCCGCGCCTTCGCGCTGCTGATGTGCGGTGCTGATGCTGCTCACCTTGCGTTCCCGCGTCGAATCCGTGGGTCGAGGTAATCGCGGCAGCACCATGATGTCGGGGACGGTGATGGCCGGCATGGGCACCTCCTGAATAGTTTGTGTCCATGTCAACCAATCGCTGGCTAGGATCATTCCCGTGGTGCGTTGGTTGAGCGATGACGAGCAGCAGACCTGGCAGGCCTTCATCCGGCTGCGCCAGCGCCTGGATGCGGCGCTATCGGCCGGGCTGGCCCAGGACGGCCTGTCCACCGCCGACTACGAGCTCCTGGTGCCGTTGTCGGCCGCGCCCGGCGGCTGTCTGCGCGCCAAGGAGTTGGCCGCCGAGGTCTGCTGGGAGAAGAGCAGGCTCTCGAAACACTTGGCGCGCATGGCCGCTCGCGGACTCGTCGACCGTCGCCCGGCCGAGGACGACGCCAGGGGGATTCTGGTCGAACTCACCCCCCAGGGACACAAGGTCCTGGAGAAGGCGGCCCCGAACCACGTCGAACTGGTGCGCCGGATCTTCGTCGATCCGATGACACCCGCCGAGGCGCGTGCGCTGCGCTCGCTGGCCGACAAGGTGGTCGTCGAGGCCGAGAGCGAGTCCGAACTCGGTTACTGAATCACCACGGGGTGATCGGCGGTTTCACCCACAGCAGCTTCTCGTCGCTGTTATTGCGCTGTGCCGCAGGATGATTCGGATGACGAGCGGCCCAGGTGTCCTTCTCGTCGAGCAGCTTCGCCACAGTCGTCCACGTCTCGTCGGTGCTCGGCGGATTCGTCTCGGCCGCGCGCGCCAGCTTCCGGCGGACCGCGGCCGGCATATCCAGCAGTTCCGTTCCGGTGATGCCGCGATCCCAGATAAAGGTGGCGAGGCGGCGCGCCTTCTCGGCGCGGCTCTTCGACGCATGGTCGGAGTGGGCGTAATCGGTCATGGCGGAATCCGCATCGGTGGTGGTCGGTCCTGGTCGACCCTACGACAATGCCTCCCCGCCATCGGGCGGGGAGGCATTGTTCGCGAAGTCGTGGATCAGTACGCCGAGTTGACGTTATCCATCGAGCCGTAGCGGTGGGCCGCGTAGTTGCAGGCCGCGGTGATGTTGGCGACCGGCTCCCAGATGTCCCAGGCGGTGCCTTCGACGTGGTAGGCGTTGAAGGTCGGGTCGATCACCTGGAGCAGACCCTTGGACGGGATGCCGGCGGCGGCGTTGGAGTCCCAGAGGTTGATGGCCTGGGGGTTGCCGCCCGATTCGCGCATGATGTTGCGGTAGATGCCGTCGTAGCTACCCGGGATGCCCTGCGCGCCCATGATGTCGAGCGCGTGGTGGATCCAGCCGTCGAGGTTGTCCTCGTAGACCGGGGCCGGGGGCGGCGGCAGGGGCAGGCCGGGGACCTGCGGCAGTTCCGGCAGCGCGGGCAGACCGGGAACGAGCGGGGCATCGACCGGCGTGGCCGTCGCATCGACCGGTGCGGCCGCGGGGGCGGGCTGCTGCTCGGCGACCATGGCAATGCGCGACGGAACGCTGTCGTCGGCCAGCGCGACTACGGAGGAGGTGCCGACGGCGATGACACCGGCCGCGGCCACAGCGAGGGTGACACTGTCACGCAGCGATAGGCGGCGGAAAGAGGGGAGGCGTTTGTCGAGCATTTCGAAATCAGTTCCTTGATCGTGTCCAGAGAGGCGATCCGGCCCAGTTCAGGCAGCGCGGATCTCCGACGGGGCACCCGGTGGGAAGGCCCGCCTGAATCGGTTCCGTATGCTGTTTTCGGGTTTTGTTGTGAAGGCCAGGCGAGCCCTGGCGCGCGACGCGGTGTGAGCCACCCGGGGTCGGTTCCCGGCGGTGCCGCTGTCGAGCGGGGAGAAGGCGGTCACGGGCTGTGGTGCCGCTGTATCTCCGGCGACCGCGGCGGGTGAAACCCATCTGCCGTTGCGGTCGTTTTCCGACTGCGTGTGGATTGCTCCACGGTGTAACCAAACTGTAGGTCTGTTTGCGACCTGATCTCAGCTTGGTCACGGTCGGTTAACGCAGCATGAACGAAGAGTGAATGGCAGGGGTTGCCGATCTTGGAAAGCCCTGGTCGAGCTCCTGGAAACCACCCGTATGCGGGGAGTTTGCCGCTAAACGTGATGTGATGCAGGTCACGGAAATTTCAGGGTAACGCAGGCCACTTTGTCTCGATTTGGTCACCAAGAGGCCGGACGGACCCTTCCGGGGGCCACCACGCGGGTCAAAGTGTTACGCAATTCGGCCACCGTGGAATCGCCCAAAACGGACGCCCACTGGTCGGCGAATTCGGCCGCGGCGGCATCGGCCGCGCGCGTGCAGGCCCACCCTTTCGCGGTCAGTGTGATCAACCGTGCGCGCGCGTCGTCCGGATGCGCGTTGCGCTCGGCGTAACCCTTGCGCACGAGTTCGTCCACCAACTGGCTGGCGGCCTGTTTGGTCACTCCCAGATGTTCGGCCAACTCGCCGACTGTCGCCCCGTTCGGCGACAGCCGCACGAATGCGAACCCGTGCGTCGGCCGCACATCGTCGAACCCGGCCGCCACCACCCCGGCGTGAATGGCGTCGGTGGCAGCGGCCCCTGCGGCGAGCAACAGCAGCGCGAGATCCTGGCCGGGTCGCAGGGGCGAAGCGGGTTTCAGATCCGACATGACTGACATCTTGACACGGATAGGCAACTTGCTTGACTATATAGTCAAGCTGCTTGACCAAATGAAGGAGTTGAAGACATGCCAGTAACCCGCGCCGCCGATGCTGAAGTCCACGAAATGCACGGCACCCGATTCACCTCCTATATCCGTCCCGGCACCGGCAGCGCCGAACTCTGCGTCTGGCAGATCCAGGTGTCGGCCGAGACGGAAGGCGTGCCGCACAAGGTGTTGCGCGAGGAGGCGTTCGTAGTGATCCAGGGAGCGGTGACGATCACGATCGATGGGCAGGCGGAGGCGCTGGTGGCCGGTGACGCTGCGGTGGCCCCCGCGAATTCGATGATCTCCCTGACGAATTCGGCCGCCGAGCCGGCCGTGCTCGTCGTGACGGTCCCGGTCGGATTCCAGGGTGAGTTGCTCGACGGAACCGTCATCAACCCGCCCTGGGTCGGCTGAGCCGCGATGCCCCCACGCGGCGTACCGGGTGATGAGCCTCACGCCCGGTGTCACCGCTCCGATGGATTATGAAACGAAAATCCCCCGTCGGCTTCGTCATCTACCAGCCGACGCAGCGCATCGGAACCCGACTACCCCGACCAGCACCACGACTGGATTGGATGAATTCCCACTCCGGTGGCTCCAGCCACACCGTATTCTCGAGTGGCATTGCCTCATGAGCGAGAACCCACCGGTTACGAATTCAGGAGGTCGACATGCAAATCCAGGACAAGACCGACAGCCGCACCTTCGCCATCGATCTGGGCGAGTTCAGAGTCGAAATGGTGCAGGACGTGCTGGGTATCAGCCAGCCGTCGGAGGGCACGTTGGGTGAGGTGCGGATCACCCGGGGGCTTGATCGGAGCAAAGCGTTCACCGATTGGATCGAGCGAACGCTGGCCGACGACGACGCGGAGTCCGCCAGACAGGACATCACCATCACCGTAATGGACGCCGATAGGAAGCCTGGTCGCCGGATTCGCTTGCTGCGTGCCTTGCCGACCAGTTGGACGGAGCCTGCCCTCGACGCTGAGGATGCGGAGCCGGCGAGTGAGAGCGTCACTGTCGCCTACGAAGAGATGAGAATCGAGTAGCGCAGTTCGCTCGGCGTCGTTTCCGCGACTAGCCCGGGCTCTGCGCTGGGTCGGCCCGCGCTGGTCTGCGGCGGGCCGACTCAGCGGTCCATCATCGGCGAAGTGCCGCCGCACCCAGGCGCGCTATCGCGCCAATTACCAGATCGGCCTGCGCTTCGGCGTGGCCTCGTGTTTCCGCCGCGCGGCCGCCGTGGCGAGGAAGAGGGATCCTGGTTCCCGAAGGTGCGAGAGCAGTTGGGGCGCAAGCAGCTTCAGGACGGCCTGGTCGTCCCCGTCGACGCCGACATGCCCATGTCGCGCCGCAGGCGGTATGGGTTGGCGCACGCGCACCCTGTACAAGGATGTGACGCAGTACACATTCCGGAAGACAGTCGCAACGCTGATCGCTGAGGCGTCGGATTCGAAGACGGCCGCGAAGCAGTTGGGGCATTCTCGTGAGGGCATCACGCGGCGGCATTACATCGTCTCGCCGGTGCAGGCACGGGACTCATCGGCCGTGCTGGAGTTGGGGCTAGGCGCGGCCAGCTGAGGAACCACCATTGGTGGTGACTTTTTGGTGTTCCTTTGGTGACGGTCCGGTAGACCGAACAAGCCCGATCATGATATCGGGCCTGACCTACTAATTTAAGTGCGCCATCAGGGACTCGAACCCCGAACCCGCTGATTAAGAGTCAGCTGCTCTGCCAATTGAGCTAATGGCGCGTGTCTTGCTGCGCTCCGTGTTCCGGTGCGGGACAAAGATTAACAGGCCGAGTACCCAGAAGTGAAATCGGTTTCTGACCGGGGGCGATGCGGGAGTTCGCGGTGGGTGTTAACACCCGGCGGGGTGCGGATGATCTAACCGATGGAACTCGCCTGTGGCGGAGTGATTTCACATTGGACTGGACCCGTTGAGCTGGCAGAATGTCTGGAGCGTGGTCCAGACCGAACTCCGTCGGCGTTGCGGGAGGAGCGTGGTCGGGTTGGATCCGAAGCCGTCGGTGCCTGGCTGCATCGGGACTTGAAACGGGGTTGGTAATGAGCGTTGGTCAGGGTCGACATCGGTCGATGAGAAAGATCACGGGACCGGTAGTCGTATGTGCGGTGTTGGCGCTGGCCTTGACGGCGTGTTCGTCGTCCAACGCCACCGACGCCTCGACGGTGGCCATCGACCGTAATCCGATCACCGAACTGATGAAGCCCAAGCTGTTGTCGCCGGTCAAGGACGGTGACATGGGAGTTTCGCCGGGCGTGCCGCTGACCTTCAAGGTCGACGACGGCAAGTTCACCGCCGTGACATTGACCAACTCGCAGGGTGTTCCGGTTGCGGGCAAGCTGGCCGCGGACGGCCGGACCTGGGAGAACACCGAGGTGCTCGGCTACGGCAAGACCTACAAGCTGAAGGCCGACGCGATCGGTCTCGGCGGCGCGAACTCCGCGATGTTGAGCTTCACCACCAGTTCCCCGGACAGCCAGACCAAACCGTATCTGCTGCCGGGCGAGGGCGAAGTGGTCGGCATCGGCCAGCCGGTGGCCGTGCAGTTCGACGAGAACATCCCGGACCGTATGGCCGCGCAGAAGGCAATCAAGATCACCACGGAGCCGCCGGTCGAGGGCGCCTTCTACTGGGTGAACAAGCGCGAGGTCCGGTGGCGGCCGGAGCATTTCTGGGCGCCGGGAACCAAGGTCACCATCGATGTGAACGTCTACGGCCGTGATCTCGGCAGCGGGCTGTTCGGCCAGGACAATATCCACTCGTTCTTCACCGTCGGCGATCCGACGATCTTCACCGCGGACGACAACACCAAGCAGGTGACGGTGGAGATGAACGGTCAGGTGGTGCGGACCATGCCCACCTCGATGGGTAAGGACAGCACCCCGACCGATAACGGCATCTACATCGTCGGCGACCGCTTCGACAACATCATCATGGACTCCTCGACCTACGGCGTCGCGGTGAGTTCGCCGAACGGCTACAAGACGCCGGTCGACTACGCGACCCGACTTTCCTACTCCGGCATCTTCTTTCACTCCGCGCCGTGGTCGGTCGGTGCGCAGGGCTACTCGAATACCAGCCACGGCTGCCTGAACCTGAGCCCGGCGAACGCGCTGTGGGTTTTGCAGAACGCCAAGCGTGGCGACATCACCATCGTCAAGAACACTGTGGGCGGCACGCTTTCGGGCGTCGACGGACTCGGTGACTGGAACATTCCGTGGCCGGAGTGGAAGGCCGGCAACGCCGACAACCGCTAGGCAATCGCCTATGCGCAACTGAGCGTCGCCCCGACGGCGCTCCCGAGGGCGGCACACAGCAGCGGCCCGCCGAACAGCAGATTCTCGAAGCCGGACATCGCGGCACCGGCCGAGCCGGTGCCCGAGGAGCCGGTGGTGGTGACACCGCCGGCAGATCCGGTGGTGACCGAGCTCGAACCCGTGCTGGATCCGGTGCCCGGTTCGATCGCGATATCCGCGGCTGCGGTACCGGTGGCGCCTGCGAGCAGGGTTGTGCCGACGAAAGCTGCGATTACCGCGGAACGCATCACGAACTTGGTGTCTTTCTGATCAGCCGGGGTGGCGTCCCGGTGACACCGCCCCTGATGCCCGCAGTCTACGGAGTGAAACAGTAATCTGTCAGATAATTGGTGATAGTAAGCGGCTATCGGCAGGGGGCTGATATGCCAAGCTGTGAAGGTGAGGCTCGAGGGCGTTGAGCTGCGTCGGCTGGGCCTTCCGCTGCGCAGCCCATTTCGGACCTCGTTCGGGGTCGAATTGTGGCGCGACATTCTCCTGCTGCGGGTGGTTGCCTCGGACGCCCAGGGTTGGGGCGAGTGCGTAGCACTGCCCGCTCCGAGTTTTTCCTCCGAGTACATCGATGGCGCCGCCGACGTCATCCGCCGGTTTCTGTTGCCGGCACTGGGCGGCCGCGATCTCGACCCGAATGATGTAGCGCCCACGCTTGCGCGGTTTCGTGGTCATCGAATGGCCAAGGCCGCGTTGGAGATGGCGATCCTCGACGCCTGGCTGCGCTCCCGACGACGTTCTTACGCCGGATATCTCGGTGCGACTCGCACATCGGTGGCCGCGGGTGTCTCGATCGGGATCATGGACGAGATACCCGAACTGCTGGATACCGTCGTGGAATATCTGGAACAGGGCTACCAGCGGATCAAGCTGAAGATCGAGCCAGGATGGGATATCGCGCCGGTGCGGGCGGTTCGGGAGCGGTTCGGCGACGCTCTCGAGCTGCAGGTCGACGCGAACGGCGCCTATACCTCGGCCGATGCCGACCACCTCGCCGGTCTCGACGAGTTCGGACTCGAAATGCTGGAACAGCCTCTAGCCGCGGACTGCTGCCGCGATCACATCTTGCTCGCCCGTCGCTTGCGTACGCCGATCTGCCTGGACGAATCGATTCTCTCGGCCCGCGGCGCTGTCGATGCGATCGAGCTGGGGGCGTGCTCGGTGGTGAATATCAAAGCCGGACGTGTCGGCGGCTATCTCGAGGCACGCTCGACGCACGATGTCTGTGTGGCACACGGCGTACCGGCATTTTGCGGCGGAATGCTGGAAACCGGGCTCGGTCAGGCGGCGAATCTGGCGGTAGCGGCGCTACCCGGGTGTACATTGCCGGCGGACATCGTGGCCTCGGATCGCTATTACGAACGAGACATCATCGAACCGCTGCGGTTGGAAGCCGGATACATCACCGTGCCTGACGGGCCCGGCCTCGGTGTAGACCCGTTGCCGGATGCACTGGAGGCGGCAACGACGAGCAAGGAATGGTTGTCGCCGGTATGAACCGCGTGGCACTGTCGAGTAGAAAAACGGGCCAGGTCGGAGCTGATGTGCTCCGACCTGGCCCGCTTTGGGGTGAGTGACGGGACTCGAACCCGCGACAGCCAGGATCACAACCTGGTGCTCTACCAACTGAACTACACTCACCATCGCCAGTGAATCACCAGCGCGGTCGATACTAGCGTGTCAACCCCTCGAGTCCCTAATCGGTTTCTGACGTCGCGTTTTGCTCGGCCGTCTTGTCGCTACCGCTCACCTCGCTCGCAACGGCGGCGATCTCTGCGGTCGACGGGCCGGGGGCGGCGACGAAGGCCGTGCGTCGGTAGTACTCGAGTTCGCGGATGGATTCCTTGATATCGGCCAGGGCGCGGTGGGTCAGGCCCTTCTCCGGCTGGCCGAAGTAGATGCGCGGGTACCAGCGGCGGCACAGCTCCTTGATGGAACTCACATCGATCATCCGGTAGTGCAGATGCGCATCGAGGGCGGGCATATCGCGGGCGATGAAGCCGCGGTCGGTAGCGATGGAATTGCCGGCCAGTGGGACCGTGCCCGCGGTCGGGGCGTATTCGCGGATGTAGTCGAGTACCAGTTTTTCGGCATCGGCGAGGGTGACCGTGGAGCGGCGCACTTCCTCGGTCAGGCCCGAACGTGCGTGCATATCGGCGACCACCTGCGGCATGGCGGCCAGGGCCGCGTCGTCGGCGTGGATCACGATATCCACGCCATCACCGAGAATATTGAGGTCGCTGTCGGTCACGAGCGCGGCCACTTCGATCAGCTTGTCGCTGTCGAGGCGCAGGCCGGTCATCTCACAATCCATCCACACCACGTACTTGTCGCTCACTGGACACACAGTAGCCGTGGTCGTGATCGACGGGGCCCACCTTGCCGCGTTGTCGCAGCGCGTTCGTGTCTCACAAGCGTCAAATTCGACACCACGTATTTGTCGGACACCCCGGCAACATGAGCTGCATTTATTGGCGATGCCTTCGGCATCGTGTGTTCGCGGCCCCGAATATCAGCATCGCGTAGCGATTCGATGAGGGGTGGTGGCCGGGACGGGCCGCGAACGGCCCATGCTCACTCTCGCTTCGCTCGAAACCGGGTGCTGGTTGCGTAGGAGTGGCTGTCCACTGGGTTGGGCCGTCTCAGGGGAGCGGCGGCGATAGAGTTTGCAGGAGATCGGCGTATGCGTTTTCGGCACGACAGCTAACACTGCGGACCAGACGGAGGACGCGCGATGACAACCCCTCAGGAGAAGGCGGCTGCGGCACGGAAGGCGGCCGAGGAGGCGGCGCGCGTGGCCGCGGAAGCCGCCGCTGCGGCCGAAGCCGCCGAACGCGAGTTGGCCGAGCAGGAGGCGGCGGCCGCGAGCGCGGATCCGAATGCGGCGAATGCGGTGGCGCAGGCCGAGGCCGCGCAATCCAAGGCCAGCGCGACGGCGGAGACCGCGGTCGCCAGCGCTGCCGCGGCGGAATCCGCGCAGTTAGCGGCGACCAAGACCGCGCAGGCCGCGGAACAGTCGGTGGCGCAGCAGATCGCTGCCGGATACGCGTTCGACGGAGCCGCACTGGAATTGGGCACAGTTGTCGTGGACGGCGTCGTGGATTCGACTGCGCGCGTACGGATTCCGATGCGCACCATGAATCGGCACGGGCTGGTCGCCGGTGCGACCGGCACCGGTAAGACGAAAACACTGCAGGGCATCGCCGAACAGCTTTCGCGGGCCGGGGTTCCGGTGGTACTCGCCGATATCAAGGGCGATCTGTCGGGGCTCGCGCAGCAGGGACAGGCCAATGAAAAGCTCAGCGCCAGGGCCGCCGAGACCGGTGCGCCGGACTGGGCGCCGACCGGTTATCCGACCGAATTCGTTTCGCTCGGCACCGGTGGTGTCGGGGTGCCGATCCGCGCGACCATCACCGCATTCGGGCCGGTGCTGCTCAGCAAGGTGTTGGAGCTCAACGAAACTCAGGAGTCGACACTCGGGCTGATTTTCCACTGGGCGGATAAGGCGGGTCTCGGTCTGCTGGATCTGAAGGATCTGCGCGCGGTTATCACCCATCTCACGAGTCCTGAGGGCAAGGAGGATCTCAAGGGCATCGGCGGGGTTTCGGCTGCCACCGCGGGGGTGATCCTGCGCGCGCTGTTGAATCTCGAGGCCGACGGTGGCGACACCTTCTTCGGTGAGCCCGAACTGGATCCGGCCGATCTGCTGCGCACCGCCGGCGGTCAGGGTGTGATCACGCTGTTCGAACTCGGTGCGCAGGCGGCGCGACCGGTGATGTTCTCGACCTTCCTGATGTGGGTACTCGCCGATCTGTTCCAGACGCTGCCCGAGGTCGGTGATGTCGAAAAGCCGAAGCTGGTCTTCATTTTCGACGAGGCGCACCTGTTGTTCGCGGATGCCTCGAAGTCTTTCCTGGAGCAGGTGGAGCAGACGGTCAAGCTGATCCGGTCCAAGGGTGTCGGCGTCTTCTTCTGCACCCAGCTGCCCACAGATATTCCGAATTCGGTGCTCTCCCAACTGGGTGCGCGCATTCAGCACGCGCTGCGTGCCTTCACGCCCGACGATCAGAAGGCGTTGTCCAAGACGGTGCGCACCTACCCGAAGACCGGCGTCTACGACCTGGAGAAGGCGCTCACCTCGCTGGGTACCGGTGAGGCGATCGTGACGGTGCTCTCGGAGGAGGGCGCGCCAACTCCCGTGGCGTGGACCAGGATTCAGCCGCCGCGCTCGCTGATGGATACCATCGGAGAGGATCAGATCAAGTCGCGGGCGCTGTCCAGTGCGCTGGCCGCGAAATACGGCCAGACCATCGATCGTGAGTCGGCCTACGAGATCATGGCCACGAAAGCTGCTGCGGCACAACAGGAACCGGCGGCGGCTCCGGCTCCGGGGCGTTCGAAGGCCGCCCCGGAGGAGGAATCCGCCGCCGAGCGCATCATGAAGAATCCGGCGGTGAAGAGCTTCCTGCGTTCGGCCGCGACCGCCGCGGGGCGCGAGATCAGCCGCAGTATTTTCGGCACCCGCAAGCGCTGAGCGCGTGAGCGCGCCGATCCCGAGCAGTGCTGGTCTGCGGATCAAGGAGACGGTGGACCTTCAAACAGTGCGGATCAGGTAGCACTGCGCAGCGAGCGCTCCACCATCGCGAAACCGTAGTCGAGCATTTCGGTTTCGTAGGCGTGGACCGCGTCGCGCAGTGAACCGGTCCGCTCGGCAATGCGGCGGCAGAGCAGGGCGGCGTCGCGCAGGGCTGTCGCCGCGCTGCTCCCGGCCGGGATCATGGTGTGGATGGCGTCGCCTATCAGCGTGACCGGTCCGGTTTCCCAGTGCGACAACGGTTTTGCCGTCCGGATCGTGGTGTTGTGGACGGACTCCGGATCGGCATGCCGCACGAGCGCGGCGAGATTCTCGGGCCAGTCGGCGATCAGTTCCGCGGCGACCTTCTGCAGTTGCTGCTTGTCCATTGCGGACAGGTCGGCCGGAATCAGTGTGTCCGGCGCGGCGACCACCCACATCACGTAATCCTCGCCGTCGCCGGAGGCGAATTCGTGCGCGGCCAGCGACATGAACCGGCCGTCGTCACCGGCGACCACGCTGAATCCATCCAGTGCGGCCTCCGGTGTCAGCGTGCGGATCTCGTCGGTCAGCGATGTCTTGCCGTAGATCTCCGCTTGGCCGGTCTCGATTACCTCGGCATCCGGCAGCCACTGGGCGCGGATGCGGGAATGCGTGCCGTCCGCGGCGACCAGAAGATCCGCATCGGTGACTGTGTCATCGTCGAAGTAGGTCCGGACCCGGCCGTCGTCGAGCAGTTCGAAGCGTTGGAACGATGCACCGTGGTGGATGTCGATGCCGGTGAGCAGGATCTTGCGCAGCGTGAGTCGGTCGACGGTCAGATGCCGCCCATGCACCTCCTCGGCGGCCGTCGGTGGCACCAGGATCTCGCGGACGACGTGCAGTTGCGGGTCGAGGAACCGAACGCCCGTACCGCGCTTGCCCGCGGTGGCGACGATTCGTTCGTAGCGGTCCGGCGGCAGACAGGCGCGCAGTGCGAGGTCGCCCTCCGGGCCGAGGGCGATGCGATAGCCCTGGCTGTGATGGCCTGCGGCTTCCCGTTCGTAGAGCTCGACGGTGATTCCGGCACGGTGCAGACCCTGTGCGAGCAGGGGTCCGGCCAGCCCAGCTCCGACGATGACAATCTTCATGTATCTAAACTATCTGAATTCAGACGATCTGTCATCGGATATAGTTTGCCTGTGGAGCAGACTTCGGAGCAACTCGGCGCCCAGATCGGCGGTCAGCTCTATCTGGCGCACCGCTATGCGCGCGCGGCGGCGAATCGTGCACTGCGGGAACAACAGCTCGAGCTGCGTCACCTCGGGGTACTCGGCTGTCTGGCCGAGGTGGGGCCGCTCAGTCAGCGCGCGTTGGTCGACCGGTTGCAGCTGGACAAGTCGTCGATGGTCTACATCATCGATGAGCTGGAGCGGCAGGGTCTGGCGGAGCGGCGTAAGGATGAGCGGGATCGGCGCAGCTATGCCGTGCACATCACGCCGGGCGGACGGGAGCGGCTCGATGCCGCCAATCGCACCGCCGATGCGGCGGTGGTCGAACTGCTCACGCCGTTCTCGGCGGCCGAACGCCGACAGTTGCACGAACTTCTCGGCCGGTTCATCGAACACGCCGCCGGACAGGCCTGAGATCGGCCCCTCAGTTGCCGATATCGCGGGCGAGTAGATCGTCGGTGGTTTCCCGGCGGATCAGTTGGCGGGCGCGTCCGTCGCGTACCGCGATGATCGGTGGACGACCGACGCTGTTGTAGGACGAGGCGAGGCTGTGGTGGTAGGCGCCGGTACACGGCACCGCGAGCACTTCACCGGGGCGCAGGTCGGCCGGAAGCCGGATATCGGTGGCCAGCACATCACCCGCCTCGCAGTAGCGACCCGCCACCGTCGCGGTCATCTGCGGGCCACAGGGATGCCGATTGGCAATGACCACTTCGTAATTCGCGCCGTACAGCGCGACGCGGGCGTTATCGCCCATGCCGCCGTCGACGGTGACGTAGGTCCGTCCGCCATCGATATGCTTGATCGACAGCACGCGATACAGCGTCACGCCTGCGCGCGCGACAATGGCGCGACCCGGCTCCAAGGCGATATTCGGGCGCGGGAAGTGGTTCCGCGCGCAGGCCGCGTCCAGGGCGTCGTCGATGATGTCGGCGAGTTCGGTCAGATTC
>NZ_BAGN01000067.1 GCF_000308835.1 Nocardia vinacea NBRC 16497
TTCGAGCGAGCGTCACCGTTGACCAGCTGGAAGATCCCGTCCTTGCGGCCGAGGCTGATGTGGTTACCGAAATAGGTCAGCCCGGTCGCCTTGATCTTGCGTCCGGTCCGGTCCCCGATGATCGTGGCTGACGCCTGCATGCCGGTGTATCCCGCGGAAGCGCAGGACATCGGCAACGGCTGGCCGTTCTCGCCGATGACGAAGACGCTGTCACCGGCGGCGTAGACGTTCGGGTGCGAGACCGACCGCATCTGCCGGTCGACCGTGATCTGGCCATTGGGTTCCACCTCGAGGCCGCTGGCGGCGGCAATCGGGTGGACGGCGAAGCCCGCGGCCCACACGGTCGCGTCCGAGGCGAAGGCGGTGCCGTCGGAGGCGACCGCCCCCGCCTCCTCGACGCGCTCGATCCTGGTGTGCTCGTGGACCGTGATGCCGAACCGGTCGAAGGCGCGCAGCAGGTGCCGGTGAGCCTTCGGTCCCAGCCAGCCGCCCAGTTCACCGCTGGTGGCGAGGCTGACCCGAAGTCCCGGACGGGCTTCGGCGATCTCGGTGGCGGCCTCGATCGCGGTCAGATTGCCGCCGACCACCAGCACCTGCCCGGCCCCGGCCAGCTCATCCAGGCGTGCGCGCAGGCGCAGCGCGGACGGCCGCGCGGCCACATGGAAGGCGTGCTCGGCGACGCCCGGAACGCCGTGGTCGGCGGCGGTGCTGCCGAGCGCGTAGAGGAGAGTGTCGTATTCGAGCCGGTCGATGCCCTCGCCGTCGGCGACCGTGACAGTCCGCTGCTCGGCGTCGACGCTGATCACCCGCGCCAGTCGCAGCCGGATGCCGGTGCCGGCGAACACCTCTGCCAGCGGCCGGTGGCGGAGATCGTGCCCGGCGGCGAGCTGATGCAGGCGCAGCCGCTCGACGAAATCGGGTTCGGCGTTGACGACGGTGATCTCGAAGTCGTCGGAGTGGAGTTGGCGGGCCAGGTATCCGGCGGAGAAGGCTCCGGCGTATCCGGCCCCGAGGACGACGATGCGGTGGTGCATGGTTCGCTCCTGTCTTGTTCGCGTGCTCCTTGAACGAGACAGCCCCCGAATTCCTGACAGCATTCTCCAGTGACGTGGATCACCCGCCCGAGGCCAGCGGACGAACTCCGTTCCGAACCAAGCCAGGTTGCGCGGGCCGCTCGTTCCGCACCCGCCCGCCTTGGTACTCCATCCCTGCGGCCTACTCCTATCAGGAAGCGTTTCTGCCTGCCCTGCGGCAGCTGGTCGAGGTCGACGATCAGGGCAACGTGGTGGTCGATCGGCTAGCGGGTAAGCGTCCGAGTCCGTATACGTTGAGGCGTACCGGGATCCGTTGGCGGTTGTCGGGTGGTGTGTCGATGTTCGTGGTGTCTCGTTCGAATACCACGACGCGCCGCGCCAGCTGCCGAGACTGGCCGACGTCATCACCCGGTGACCGGGCCGGGCACGCACGAAGAGGCGGTTCCTCGGTGCGGAGGCTGTCCGAAAGGTTGACGGGCCGGATCAACGCCAGCCGGTGGCGGTCAGGAGTGCGAGACTGCTGGCCGCCAGTATTACGGCGAGGGTGCCGCCGAACAGTAGTGGTCGCGCACCGGCGGTGCGGAGCTGTCGCCAGGTGAGGGATGTGCCGATTGCGGCAAGGACGGCGGCGATGAGCCAGGCGCTGAGCTGCCCGAGTGATGTGGTCCAGGAGCGGGGCACGATGCCGAGGCCGGAGATGATCGATGCGGCGAGGAACAGCACCACGAAGAGTGGGAAGCTCTGCCGGAGTGGGGTTTTCGCGCTGCCGGAGCTGCGGCGGGTGAGATGCAGGCCCAAGCACATCGGGATGATCATCAGACTGCGGACGAGTTTGACGATGACCGCGAAATGCGCTGCCGCGGAGCCGAATATCACGCCTGCCGCCAATACCGACGAGGTGTCGTTGATGGCGGTGCCCGCCCAGAGACCGAATGCTTCTTGGGACAATCCGAGCAATCGCCCGAGAGGCGGATACATGAGTACCGCAACGATATTGAAGACGAAGATCGTGCCGAGCGCGTATGCGACCCGCTCTTTGTCCGGCTTGATGACCGCGGTGGCGGCGGCGATCGCGGACGCGCCGCAAATTGTCGTCCCGACTGCGACCAGCGTCGCCGAATCACGGTCCAGCGCAAGCATTCTGCCGACGACGAGTGCGGCGACTGCTCCGACGATCAGTGTGCCGATCAGCACTGTGGCGGTCTGCCGTCCCACGGTGAGCACCGACCCGACGGGCAACCCGAGACCGAGCAGCACGATCGCGATGCCGAGCAATCGTTGACGTATCAAGTCGAGACCGGATGCGAACATCCCGGTCTCCATCACCGATCGACGTCCGAAGGCACCGATCACGGCTCCGCCGAACAAGGAGATGATCGGCGTGCCCACCATCGGTAACACCCGGCCCGACCCCGTGGCGGCACCGGCGACCGCGGCGGCGAGCAGGATCCCGGGAAGATTTCGGCGTAACGAGGTCATATTTCTCACGATCAGGGTCGAGTTGCCCCGCGGGTAGACCACGATCCGAAAGCAGCTCATCAGCGGTGCTGATGGGTCTGGACATGCCGCGACCCGATGATCGGCTCATAATCGGGCAATGACCTTGCCGCCGGGAACGCCCGATCTGGACGTGCTCGATCTGCTGGTCTCCGTTGCGGAACTGGGCAGTCTCGGGGCGGCCGCACGACGCCACGGCATCACCCAACCTGCCGCGAGCATGCGGATCAGCGCGCTGGAACGCCGCGCGCGGGTGCGATTGCTCGACCGCGGTCCGACCGGTTCGGTACTGACCGACGCGGGCCGGGTTGTCGTCGGTCACGCCCTGCCGGTGCTCGCTGCCGCCCGGTCTCTGGTCGCGGGGATGGCCGCGTTGCAGGCCATCGATGTGCCGCGGCTGCGCGTCGCGGCTTCGAAGACGATCGCCGATCATCGGATTCCGCAGTGGCTCAATGCGTTGCGTGCCGCCTGTCCGGATGTGCTGGTGGCGCTCGAGGTGGAGAACACCCGGCAGGTCGTGGCACTTGTCCGCGACGGCGAGGCGGACCTCGGTTTCGTGGAGGGGCCGCATCCGCCGCACGGTCTCGGCAATCGGGTGCTCGGGGTGGATGACTTGGTGGTGGTCGTCGCGCCGAAACATCCGTGGGCGCTGCGGCGCGAACCGGTGACCCTGCGTGAACTCGCCGGCACCGCGCTGCTGTGGCGTGAACAGGGATCGGGGACCAGGGAGACCGTCTGGGAGATACTCAGCACGGCAGGTCAGCCCGCGGCGCCGGCGGCGGAACTCGGCTCCGCGGTGGCGATCACCGCGGCCGCGTGCAGTGGTGTCGCGCCTGCGGTGCTGAGCCGGTTGATCGCCGCACCCGCATTGTCGACGGGTGCGCTCGTGGAGATCCAGCTCGCGCCCCCGGTGATCTTGACCCGCAAGTTCCGCGCCATCTGGCGCCGCCGGACTCCGCCCGCGGGCCCGGCCGAGACTCTGGTCGAATATGCCGTGCGGATGGGATCGGTCACCTCGACCGGCTGGTGATACACCGCGATCGACCGGCATTTGCGCAGGTGACAGGCTTGCGTCGCGGATGCTAACTGGCGTAACCATCCGGTAATCGCGGGGAGCATCGCGCGTAATCATCCGTTTCCAGCATTTGCGGCATGACAGGCAGAACGTACTCGGGACAGGGCATCCCGGATCGGCGCGTTGCCGGCGGTGGTTCGCCGGGCACGCGTTACAGCGCCGGTAGGCGTTCAGCACCGGCGCGCCGCATCAGCGACATTCTGCGGGCGCGCATCCGCAGCGGCGTCTACGGAAATCGTCCGTTACCCGCGGAGGCGCAGTTGGCCGCTGACTTCGCCACCAGCCGCAATATAGTGCGCGACGCATTGGCGTTGCTGCGCGATGAGGGTTTGGTCGACCGGGTTCCCGGCGCGGGCACTTTCGTCGTCTCGGATAAGGCGGTGCAGGGGCTGGACCGGTTGCGCGGCCTGGCCGAGACGTTCGAAACCGGCAGTGATCGCGTCGTCAACCGGGTACTGCTCGCCGAGGTCGTGCCCGCGACCCCGATCGTGGCCGAGCGGTTGGAGCTCGAACCGGCGACACCGGTGGTGGCCCTGGAGCGGATCCGCTACCTCGACGGCGCCCCGCTATCCCTGGACGCCTCATACCTGACCGCCGATGTCGGTGCGCCGCTGCTGGATCTGGATCTGACCGGATGTGACGTATTCGGTTTGCTGGAGGCCGAACTCGGTCTGCCGCTCGGCTCCGCGGCGGTCTCCATCGAAGCCGTCGCGGCCGATCCGACCGTCGCTGAGCTCCTCGAGGTCCGGCCCGGCTCGCCGCTGCTGTTTCTGGAGCGGCTCACCTACACCGACTCGGGTCGGCCCATCGACCTCGAATACGTCCGCTATCGCGGTGACCGCTTCTCGCTGTCGGGCCGACTGCACCGCATCCCGGTCACACCGAATCGCGGTGTGACCGAACCGAACGAAAGGGGTTGATCTCCGATGTCCATGGGTATCCCACCTGTCGCGCAGCGCCGGGAGTTGAGCTGCGACGTCCTCGTTGTCGGCGGCGGCACCGCAGGCACGATGGCCGCACTGACCGCGGCCGAACAGGGCGCGAATGTCCTGCTACTGGAGAAGGCGCATGTGCGGCACTCCGGCGCCCTGGCCATGGGGATGGACGGCGTGAACAACGCGGTGGTCCCCGGCAAGGCCAGCCCCGAGGACTACGTCGCTGACATCACCGTCGCGAACGACGGAATTGTCAACCAGCGCACCGTCTATCAGACCGCCACGCGCGGATTCGAGATGGTGCAGCGGCTGGAGAGCTATGGAGTCAAGTTCGAGAAGGACGAGCACGGTGAATACGCCGTGCGCAAGGTACACCGCTCCGGCAGCTATGTGCTGCCGATGCCGGAGGGGCGCGATGTGAAGAAGGTGCTCTACCGCACCCTGCGCGCCCGCGACGTGCGCGCCAAGGTGACGATCAGCAATCGAGTGATGCCGGTCCGGGTGCTCACGGTCGGCGGGCGCGCGGTCGGCGCGGTCGGATTCGATACGCGCACTGGCGAATTCGTCACGATCTCGGCCGGTTCCGTTATCCTCGCCACCGGTGCCTGCGGCAGGCTCGGCCTGCCCGCGAGCGGCTATTTGTACGGCACTTACGAGAATCCGACCAATGCCGGCGACGGCTACGCGATGGCCTATCACGCCGGTGCGGAACTGTCCGGTATCGAATGCTTCCAGATCAATCCGCTGATCAAGGATTACAACGGCCCGGCCTGCGCGTACGTCGCGAATCCCTTCGGCGGCTATCAGGTCAATGCCGAGGGCAACCGATTCGTGGATTGCGACTACTGGTCCGGGCAGATGATGTCCGAGGTCAAGCGCGAACTCGACAGTGCGCGCGGGCCCATCTATCTGAAGCTCAGCCATCTGCCGGATGCCACGATCCAGCAGATCGAGGGCATCCTGCACACCACCGAGCGCCCCACCCGAGGCACCTTCCACGCCGGGCGCGGCACCGACTATCGAACCAGCGATATCGAGATGCACATTTCCGAGATCGGTTTGTGCAGTGGACATTCCGCTTCCGGGGTCTGGGTGGACGAGCATGCCGCGACCACGGTACCCGGGCTGTACGCGGCGGGGGATATGGCGCTGGTCCCGCACAACTACATGATCGGGGCCTTCGTCTACGGCGATATCGCGGGTCAGAGTGCGAGCGAATACGCCAGGGGCGCGGTGCGTCCGGAGTTGCCCGAGGATCAGATCGAAGCCGCGCACGCGCTCATCTACCGGCCGCTGAGCAATCCGGACGGGCCGCCGCAACAGCAGGTCGAATACAAGCTGCGCCGCTTCGTGAACGACTATCTGCAACCGCCCAAGGCGCAGTCGTATCTGACCCTCGGCCTGGAGTCGTTCGAGCGCATGCACGGCGATATCGCGCAGATGGGCGCGCACACACCGCACGAGTTGATGCGCTGTGCGGAGGTGACGTTCATCCGCGATTGCGCCGAGATGGCCGCGCGTGCCTCGCTGCGGCGCACCGAAAGCCGATGGGGTCTCTACCATCAGCGCGCCGACTGGCCGCAGCGCGATGACGCCGAATGGTTCTGCCATCTCAACTTGTTCCGTGGTGAGTCCGGCGCGATGGAGTTCACCACCCGGCCCGTCGCACCGTACATCGTGCCGGTGCCGGGTTTCGTCCGCCCGGATGGTGTCGCCGATGTCGCCGCTCCGGTACTGGTCGGCGCGTGGGGTGGCAGATGAGTACCCGACTGCTCGAGCTGATGGATATGGCCGAGGAGTGGCCCGAACTCGAAGAGTTGCGACCCTTTCTCACAGACCCGGATCCGGAGGTCAGGCGTACCGCGCTCTCGGTGCTCAGTGAGACCACCGAGGAATGGGAGCAGGCCTCGCCGTTGATCGCGGCCGGGTTGTCCGATTCCGATGTGACCGTGCGTCACGCCGCCATCGGCTTGCTGACCGAACTGCTCGAGGTACTCGTTCCAGGCACGGAATTCGATGCGGCACTGCGCGATTGCGTATTCGCAGCCGAACCCGCGGTGCGGTCGGCGGCGATCGAGGCGCTGTGGCGGCACCGCCGCAGCGACGCGGCGGAACTGTTCGGGTGGTTCGCCGATCCGAATGCCGAGGTGCGCCGGACCGTCGTCGGCGGACTGACCTCGGTGGACGCATTGCGTGAACTCGATGCGGCCGCCGCAGACCCGTCCCAGCTGGTCCGCATCGCAGTCGCCAAAGGTGTAGCGGCAGTGGGAGATCCACGAGGCGCCACCACCCTGATCGGGTTGGCCCGCGATACCGACCCATTGGTCCGCGCCGCCGCGCTGACCGGATTGGCGCAAACCGGCTGCGGTGACGAGGCGGCGGCCATCGCCGCCGCGGGCATCGGCGATCCGGCCTGGCAGGTCCGCCAGGGCGCGGCGATCGCACTCGCCGTTGCCGATCCGGAAATCGCCGCACCGCACCTGATCTCGGTGGTTACCGACGACAACCTCGATGTCCGCAAGGCGGCAGTGCGCGCACTCGCTGAGCGGATCGCCCAACGGCCCGAGGTCGCCACTGCGCTCCGCTCGGCCATGGAAGACCCGGACGCCGATGTCCGCGCCTTCGCCCGCATCGGCATTGCCAACTCTGGAAAGGAAATCTGATGGCCCAGGTCAACACACGAATCGACGTGCCCGTCACCGTCGATGAAGTCAAATGTATCGACGGCTGCACGCTGTGCGTCGATATGTGCCCGCTGGATTCACTCGCGATCCACCCCGACACCGGCAAGGCGTACATGCACGTCGACGAATGCTGGTACTGCGGCCCGTGCGCGGCGCGCTGCCCGGTCGGGGCCGTGACCGTCAACATCCCCTATTTGCTGCGCTGACCGCGGGCGGAGGACATCACGATGAGGACACCACGCGGGAAGATCCGGCGTTCGGTCGCACTGTTGCTCGGCGCCGCGACCGCCGCGACGGTCGTCGCGGGCTGCGGCTCGGCGAATGACGGCAAAACCATCACGGTCAATATCGGTTACCAGTCCAAGACGATCAATACCGTCACCGCGGGCACGCTGCTGCGGGATCGAGGCACCTTCGAAGCGAAGCTGGCCGAACTCGGGAAGCCGAAAGGGGTGACCTACAAGGTGGAATGGAAGGACTTCGCCGCCGGACCGCCGCTGACCGCGCAGATGCTCGCCGGCCAAGTGGATATCGGCTCGATGGGTGATGCACCCATCCTCGTCAACGGATCGAAGACCCGCGGCCACGACGACGTCAGGTCCGAACTGATCGCGGTGACCGGCTACAACCTGCGTGGTTCGCTGAATCAGATTGTGGTGCCAGTGAATTCACCCGCCGCCACCCTGGCCGATCTGCGCGGCAAGGTTGTCTCGACCAGCGTCGGTTCGGCCGCGCACGGCATGCTCGCCACCGGTCTGTCCGGTGCGGGCCTGACCTTGGACGATGTGAAACTGCTCGGCCAGGACCCCGCGGTCGGAGCGTCGGCATTGCAGGGCGACCAGGTATCGGCCTTGGCGCAATTCGTGCCCTGGCCGCAGAAGCTCGTCTTCGACGGCAAGGCGCGACTGCTCTATGACGGAGGCAGCGCGAAAATCCCGACGTTCCACGCGGTGGTCGCGAACAAACGCTTCGACACGAACAATCCGGATATCGTCAATGCCTTCCTGGCGGCCCAGCGCGAAACCTCCGACTACCTCAACCGCAATCCGCTGGCCGCCGCGCAGCGCGTCGCCGAGATCACCGGGATACCGGCGGAGGTGGTCTATCTCTACAACGGTCCCAACGGGCTGGTGAGTTTCGACCCCACCATCAAGTCACAAGAGGTCGACGCGCTCGCCACGCTGCTGCCGTTCCTGAAGGGACTCGGCGCCCTCGCCGATCTGGATCTCGGCGAGTTCGTCAACGACACCTATGTGCGGGCGCTGTACGGGGCGGACTATGACGCCCAGCGCGCTTCGACGACCGCACCGAGCCCGCTGGTCGGCACCGACACCGTCTGCGGCGGTGCCGTCGACAACCCGGCGACCGCCTCGGAGGTGTGGTTCAAGGGCGAGCAGACCACCGCGGTCGCCAAGACCCCGGCCTGCCTGCTCCGCCTGATCACCCAGCGTGGCAGCGAAACCCGCGCCGCCTACGTGCCCGACACCGCATCGGGCGTCCGCATCTTCGCGGCCACCGCGACCTGGGTGCGCGATCCGGCGGCAGGGCCCGATGAACAGCTGCGGCCATTCGCGATCGAGGCCGATGCCAAATCCTATGCCAACGCTCACCCCGGTAGCGCTGTCATCGACTACCAGGCGGCGTTGCTCGCTCGATAGCAGCGAGCACAAACACGAGACCAGGAGGCTCGACATGACGGTATCCGCGGAACCGATATCCCTAATCCCGACAACACCTTCCGACATCACCATGGCATCGCGGTCCCGCCGCTGGTACGGCCACGGTCGACTCCCGGAGCGGCTGCGCACGGCAGCGCTGACCATGGCGCCGCTGGCCGCGCTGATACTGCTGTGGTATCTCCTCACTGCGAATCACGTGGTGTTCTGGCTACGCTTCGATAAAATCCCCACCCCGGCAGAGGTTTACGACTCCTTCCGGATCCAGCTCGGCACCCGCTCCTACTACAGCAACATCCTTTCCAGCATGCGCCGGATCCTGATCGGATTCGGACTCGCGACCATGGCCGGCGTGCTGATCGGCATGGCGATCGGTCGTTCGCGGTTGGTCAGTGCGTTGATCCGGCCGGTGTTGGAGGTATTCCGGCCGATTCCGGCGATCGCGCTGGTGCCGTTGGCGATTCTGCTGTTCCCCACGGGGGAGCAGGGGATCGTGTTCATCACCTTCTTCGCAGCGTTCTTCCCGGTGGCGGTCAGCACGATCCACGCCATGCACGCGCTGCCGAGAGTATGGGAAGAAGCCGCTCATACCCTCGGCGCGGGTCGTTGGGAGATCCTGTTCCGAATCGCCCTCCCCGGTGCGCTACCCGGCATCTTCTCCGGTTTGTCGGTGGCGATGGGCGTCGCCTGGATCTGTGTGATCAGCGCCGAAATGATTTCCGGACAGTTCGGTATCGGATACTTCACCTGGCAGTCCTACGGTCTGCTCGACTATCCGGGGGTGGTGGTCGGCATGCTGTCGATCGGACTGCTCGGCTGGGCCACGGCATGGCTGGTCGAAATGACCGGACACCGGGTCAACCGTTGGCTGCCCAGGGCGGCGCGATGAACGCGGGTGCGGCGGTGCGCATGCGCGGACTGCGCATCGCCTACGACGAAATACTCACCGCCGAAGTGGATCTCGACATAGACGGCGGCGAGATCGTGGTGCTGCTCGGGCCGTCGGGATGCGGCAAATCCACCATCCTGCGGGCCATGGCCGGATTATTGGAGCCCGTCGGCGGCACCGCGGAGGTAGACGGCGGCAGTGGCGAACAATGCGCGATGGTTTTCCAGGAGGACGCACTATTGCCATGGCGTACGGCTCGGAGGAACGTCGAATTCGCCTTGAAGCTGCGCGGTGTGAAGCGCGGCCGACGACGCCCCGAAGCACTCGAATTACTGGACCAGGTGGGGCTCGATGGCTTCGGCGACCACCTGCCCGGCGCGTTGTCCGGCGGTATGCGTCAGCGGGTTCAATTGGCCCGCACCCTGGCCACCCAGCCACGGGTACTGCTCATGGACGAACCCTTCGGAGCATTGGACGCGCAGACCCGAGCCGATATGCAGCGGCTGCTGATTTCGGTGTGGCAGCGGCACCGCACCACTGTCCTGTTCGTCACCCACGACGTGGACGAGGCATTGCTGCTCGCCGACCGGATCGTGCTGCTGACCCCGCGCCCCGCGCGAATCCAACGAATCGTCACGATCGACAACCCGCGCGCACCCGGTGCACGATTCGAACCCGAATTCGCCCGCAGGCGCTACGAAATCCTGGCGGCACTCGGCGAAGACGCCGAACCGGCCGCCGCGAATACCATGGAGGCATCATGACTTTCGTCATCGGCGCGGCCTGCGTCGACGTGATGGATCGGGCGTGCGTGGAGGAATGCCCGGTCGACTGCATCTACACCGGCGGCCGCATGGCTTATATCCATCCGACCGAATGTGTGGATTGCGGTGCCTGCGAACCGGTTTGCCCGGTCGAGGCGATCTACCTCGATGCCGATATACCCGTCGAGCAGCAGCCGTTCGTCGCCGAGAACGCCCGGTTCTTCGATGAGCCGCTGCCGGGCCGCGCCACCGCGCTGGGATCGCCGGGGAGCGCGGCGAAACTCGGCGCGGTGGGCATCGACACGACATTCGTGCAGGCATATCAGCCATGAGCGGTTCGAAACGACCACTGCGCGTGGCGATTGTGGGCGCGGGACCGGCTGGTATCTATGCCGCCGACGCGTTGATGAAGTCGGTGTCGGATAGGGACGTCTCGATCGACCTGTTCGAACGCATGCCCGCACCGTTCGGGCTGATCCGCTACGGCGTCGCACCGGACCACCCCCGGATCAAGGGCATCATCACCGCTCTGCACAGGGTGCTCGACAAGCCGCAGGTTCGACTGTTCGGCAATGTCGACTACGGCATCGACGTCACTCTCGATGACCTCCGGATCTTGTACGACGCCGTGATCTTCGCGACCGGGGCCGATACCGACCGCGCGCCAAATCTTCCCGGTATCGATCTGGACGGCTCCTACGGTGCGGCGGAGTTCGTGTCGTGGTACGACGGGCATCCGGATGTGCCGCGGGACTGGCCGCTGGAGGCCGAGAAGGTCGCCGTCCTCGGCGTCGGCAATGTGGCGCTGGACGTGGCCCGAATACTCGCCAAGACGGCCGACGAACTGCTGCCGACCGAAATCCCGCCGAACGTCTACCAAGGGTTGAAGGCCAACAAGGCCGTCGAGGTGCATGTGTTCGGTCGCCGTGGACCGGCCCAGGCCAAGTTCACACCCCTGGAACTGCGTGAACTCGACCATTCGCCGACCATCGAGGTCATCGTCGATCCCGAGGACATCGACTACGACGCGGGTTCCGAGATTGCGCGGCGGCAGTCGAAACAGGTGGACATGGTGGCGAATACGCTGGAGCACTGGGCAATCCGCGATATCGGTGACCGGCCACACAGGCTATTCCTGCACTTCTTCGAATCGCCCGCCGAGATCCTCGGGGCGCACGGCAAGGTCGTCGGCCTGCGCACCGAGCGCACCCGGCTCGACGGCACCGGAAATGTCGAGAGCACAGGCGTATTCAAGGACTGGCACGTCCAGGCCGTTTACCGTGCCGTCGGCTACCTCTCGCAGAGCATCCCCGAGTTGCCGTTCGACGACCGGGCGGGCGTGGTACCGAACGAGGGCGGGCGCGTGCTGATCAAGCATGAGACCGCCGAAACCGCGCGTCATCTGCCCGGAGTGTATGTCACAGGTTGGATCAAGCGCGGCCCGATCGGTCTGATCGGCCACACCAAAGGTGATGCCAACGAGACGGTGGCATGCCTGCTCGACGATCGCGAGAACCTCTTGGGAGCAACCGATCCCGATCCCTCATCGGTCGTCGAGTTCCTCCGGTCCAAGTCGATCAGCTTCACGACATGGCAGGGCTGGTACCGGCTCGACGCGCATGAGCGTGCCCTCGGCGAGCTCGAGGGACGTGAGCGGGTCAAGGTTGTGGAGCGCGCCGACATGCTCCACGTCGGTCTCGGACGCCGCTGAACCGCTCCAGCGCCGAATTGTCCCGCTGCCGAATTGTTCTCCTTATGAAAGCCAGGTCGAGCTATGCCGTCGACATCGATCCAGCCGCTGACCACCGAGCGAATCCTGCAGGCGTTGAGCCTGGTCGAGGATCCCGAAATCCACCGTCCCATCACCGAACTCGACATGGTCGGCAATCTCACCATCGACACCGACAACCGGGTGACCGTCGAGATCCGGCTCACCGTCGCGGCCTGCCCACTACGTGACCGGATATCGCGTGAGGTCCGAGATGCCGTGCTCGACATTCCGGGCGTCGCCGCGATCACCGTCGAATTCGGTGTCATGACCGACGAGCAGCGAACCACGTTGCGCAAGAAGGTGCGTGGCGACGAACCGACGATTCCCTTTGCTCAGCCCGGTTCGCTCACCCGCGTCTATTGCGTCATATCGGGCAAGGGTGGCGTCGGAAAATCCAGTGTCACCGTCAATCTCGCTGCCGCCATGGCCGACCGCGGCCTCCGCGTCGGCATCCTCGACGCGGATATCCACGGCCACTCCATCCCCGCCATGCTCGGCCTGGCGGCTCGTCCCACCCAGGTAGATCGAATGCTGATGCCCCCCACCGCGAATGGGGTGAAGGTGATATCGATCGGTATGTTCGTCGAAGGCAACGAGCCCGTCGTCTGGCGCGGCCCGATGCTGCACCGCGCACTGCAGCAGTTCCTGGCCGACGTCTACTGGGGTGATCTCGACATCCTGCTGGTCGACCTGCCACCCGGGACCGGCGATATCGCGATCTCGCTCGCCCAACTGCTGCCCACCGCGGAACTGGTGGTCGTCACGACACCTCAGCAGACGGCAGCCCGGATCGCCGAACGAGCGGGCGCAGTAGCGGCGCAGACCAGACAACGGGTCGTCGGCGTCGTGGAGAATATGTCCTGGTTCGACGCGCCCGATGGCGCACGCCTGCCGCTCTTCGGCACGGGCGGTGGGGCGATGGTCGCCGAACGGCTCACCGAGATCCTCGGCGCAAGCTGTCCACTGCTCGGGCAGATCCCCTTCGATCCGGCAGTGTGCACCACCGGCGACCTCGGCACCCCGATCGTGCGAGCCGATCCGAATGCGAACGCCGCGAATGCTTTTCGTGCAATTGCGATGTCGTTAGCCCGCAGACCCCGTGATATCGTCGGCTTACGGCTGGCCGTGGCGCCCGGCTGACGGGACGCTGGCCGTTCTCGCTGTTGGGCTGTCCGAAGCAACCAGTTAGCGGAGCCGTGTCTACTGCATGCCGATCTCGACCGGCCCCCCATGCTCAATCGCCGAGCTTTGATCTGTGACCGGTCATCTCGGTTGTGTCTCCGTGACGATCGGCAACTCCGCCACGCTAGGCTCGGTGTCGCGGATGCGTTGGCGCTACTGGACTTTCAACGTGGCAGTACCATCGCGCCCGCCACGGTGGCCGAGTGGCTGCACACTTACGTGGACCGTCTCACCGCAGTCGAGCCGACATCAAACGCAAGATTGACGTTTACACGGTGAGCGCCCCCGTCGAAGTTACAGACCTCACCGGTGCGACCGCACTCAGCGCTGGTGGACGACACACGTGCGCTCTGATGACCGACGGCCGGGCCAAATGCTGAGGCAATGGCAATTGGCGGCAACTGGGCAACAACTCCCTGGGCCTGAGCAACCGTTCAGTCGACGTTATCGGTCTCGACAACGGCGATCCGATCGACGCTGGCGGACTGCACGCCTGCACGCTCACCACCAGCGGGCGATCACCGTTGTGCGATACCTCGGTATACAGCGTGCGAATGATGCGCACGTAGATGCGGATTTTCCGTGAATAGCTAATCTTCGGCAACGTTCACTGAAACGATTGGAACGCTTGGGCAACGATGGTTCGCTTCACAGAGGAGGCCGCCATGGCTGACGATCAGAGCTACCCGCCTTACGTCCCTGGGACGAACTACAAGGGGGGTGAGTTGGTGACACATAACGGACTCATCTATGAGGTCAAGCCCTTCCCGGTATCCGGATTTGCGGGCGTGAGTCCCGTGCACTACGAACCCGGCAGAGGCGTTCGGTGGAGAGATGCGTGGATCCAGCGCTAGACCGCTGTCGGATCGGGCTCGCGCGTGAGCGCCCGGCCAAACCCCATGCTCGGCGAGGAACGGCCGCACCTCGAGCCACTCCTGGACCGGCTTCCCGCCTGCACCGGTCGCCGCGGACAACTCGGCGGCGAGCTCGAGTGTGCTCACGTAGGTCTCGACGTCGATCACCATCCAGCCTTGCAGTATCAGTGTGCGGCGGGTGTGCCTGGCCGCGAGCTGGGGCACTTCCTCGGTGAAAGTCGTTTTGCCGCAATCGAAGTCGTCAAAGAACAGTCTGCGGATCCGCAACCCGATCACGACCTCGCGGTCGGTGATCGAGGTGTCCGACAACCTGTCGCCGGTAATGACTGTGAACCCGGCTGGACTGCCGGGCTGGGACGGGATATGTAGGAGGCTGTGATGTCAGGACAGCCAGTCGGCGTAGCGAGTGGCGGCGAGGTGGGCGTCCTTGTCGGTGAGGACGTCACCCTTGATGACGGCGAACATGCCGGCGGTGGGGTCGGTGACGACGGTGCGGTTGTCGTCCTTGTGGGACAGGGTGATCCGGCCTAGCTCGTCCAGGGTGAAGATCTCGGGGCCGGCAATGTTGCGAATGCCGTTCAGCGGGGCGCCCGCGGCGACCTCCGCTACTGCGGCTGCCACGTCCTTGGCGGCGATTGGCTGGATCGGCGTGGCGGGCAGCCGGACGGTGTCGCCGTCGGCGGTCCAGGACAGGACGGCGTCCATGAACTCCATGAACTGTGTCGCCCGGACGATCGAGTAGGGGATCGGCCCGGCTGCGAGGAGGTTCTCCTGGAGTGCCTTGGCGCGGTAGTAGTCCAGCTCCGGCACCAGGTCCGTGCCGACGATCGAGAGGATGACGATGTGGCCGACGTCGGCTTTCAGTGCCGCGGCCAGGAGGTTGTCCATCGAGGTCTGGAAGAAGGCCAGGGAGGCTTCGTCGAAGGTCGGGGAGTTCGTCAGGTTGACTACGACATCGGCTCCCGCCACCGCCTCAGTCAGTCCTTGGCCGCTGATAACGTCGACGCCGCTGGACTTCGAGTGCGGTACCGTCTCATGTCCAGCGGCGGTCAGGTTCTTGACTACCTGCGACCCGATCAGTCCGGTGCCGCCGATGACTGCGATCTTCATGGCATACCTTTCATATAGGTCATGTGCGGAGATGGCACATGAATGGTTACACGTGCGGGGCAAGAAACGGTGCCTTGACCAGCCCAGGAGTAGTCGCGTCGCGCGCCGTCGACGAATGTGACTGTCTCGTCGAGGGGTGCCCGGCCGGTACGAGCGTCACCTGCGGTGACATCCTCGAACCCGATCGACATGCCGCAGAACAGGACAAGCTCGGCCGGTGGTGAAAGAACCTCCGCGACGGTCCTGTGGAACTTCGCCCACGCCATCTGCGGGCAGCTGTGCAGCCCTTCGGCGCGCAGCAGCAGCATGACGGTCTGCAGATACATGCCGACGTCGGACCATTGAGGCCGGCCCATGTCGCGGTCGACGTAGCAGAATAGGGCGGCGGGCGCGCCGAAACAGTCCCAGTTCGCGGCAGCGGCCCTCTGACGCGCCTCCAGGTCTTCTCGCGGAATGCCGAGTGCGCCGTAACGCTGTTCACCGAAGGCGGACCGGCGCTCACAGTAGGGGGACTTCAGTGCGGGCGGGTACATCTCGTACTCCGGCTCGTCCCAGGGGTCGCCTGAGGCCAGGCGCTCGCCGGCACGCTTCTTGATCTGCGCCAATGACGAGCCGGTCACCACGTATGCGTGCCACGGCTGAATGTTCGATCCGGACGGCGCCCAGGTCGCGGCAGACAGAACGCGCTCCAGCATCTCCCTAGGGACAGGGCGGTCGGTGAACTCGCGCACCGCTCGTCGGCTCGTCACCGCCTCATAGACGTCCATGATCGCCCACCTCCATCCACTCAACAGGTCTGCCTTTGCTGCACCTACGATAGTATCACTTGATATCGTATTATTCGATACTATATTGGAAATCGAATTCCTCATCCCTCGGTTCATCGCCGCAGGCACTGCACATTGGAGAAGATTCATGGCCACGCTGCTGCACATCGACTCATCCGTGTTCCCCGAGGAGGCGTCCTCGTCCCGTTCGGTCACGGCCGCCTTCCGCAAGACATGGGAGGAGCAGCACCCGGAGGGTGCGGTGATCTACCGCGACCTCGCCGCCGACCCTGTCCCGCACATCACTGCCGACGCCTGGTCCGCCGGATACGCCACCCCCAGTCAGCGCACCCCCGAGCAGTCCGCCGCGTTCGCCGCGCGCGTGAACCTCATGGAGGAGCTGGAGCGGGCGGACGCCGTCCTGATCGGCGCCCCCATGTACAACTTCTCGATCCCCTCGACCCTCAAGGCATGGCTGGACAACGTGCTCATGCTCGGCCGCACCGCAGGCGAGGCCCGTTCCGTCCAGGGCACCCCGGTTGTCGTCGTCGCCAGCCGCGGCGGCTCCTACGCGCCGGGCACCCCGCGCGAGGGCTACGAGTTCGTACAGAACTACCTGGAGGCCGTCCTCGTGGGCACCCTCGGCCTTGACCTCGACTTCATCGTCCTGGAACTCACCCATGCCCCCCGCAACCCGGCCATGTCCGAACTGGTCCCCCTCTACGAGGCATCCCGCCAGCGTGCCCTCGAGGAGGCGACCGCCAAAGCCAAGGAACTCGCGGAGCGTCTCACCGCGTAACCCTGCCCACCCGAAGACGCCGTATGACCCCCTCACCCAGGACGTCACACGACCTCCTCGGCGCCTGCACCCTCTCCGACCGTGCCCAGCGGCGCCCTGGAGCTTGGGGCTGGTGTCCGGGCAGTGGGCGCGGCTCGCATCGAAATGACGGTGATGCCGGGCGACGGTGAAAGCCCACCCGTCAGCTATGTGGCGCGGCAGCCGCGCCAAACCGCTCGCTCTCCTCGGCAGCACGCAGCTTGACCGGCCGTCAGTCACCGGACCGGGGCGCAGTGACAAATGGCCGCGGTTCTCGACGCCGGGTTCGCCGTGGAGCCGGATCAGAGCGCCGACGCGGTCGACAACGGGTGCGCCTACGCCTCGTCGTCTGCGGGATGGGCAAGCCGGGTCAGGAGATCCGTCAACTGCTCGGGCTCGCCGCTGCTCAGTCCGGCAACCAGACGCTCAGCCAGTGGCTCCGCCGCAACATGGGCTGCATCGAAGAGCTCCAGTCCCCGAGGTGTGATCTCCACTGCCCGGGCCCGTCGGTCCCCCGGAACGGTCTTGCGTACGGCAAGACCCTTGCGCTCCAGGTCGTCCACGATGCGCATGATCCCGGCCTTGTCCGACCCCGTCGCCGCCGCCAGATCCCGCTGCACCGTGGGCCCGTGATTGACCAGCTCGATCAGCACCGCGAAATGCCGCAACTCGATGCCGAGCGGCCCAAGCGCCTCTCCCATCATCGAGGCTGCATGCCAGTGCGCCCGGCGTAACAGCAGGCCGAGAGCGAAAGGCGAAGGGTCCCCGGGACGGTCGGTCGCACGCGAGGCGGCGCTGTGGCGAGGAGCATCGGCGGCCATGACGCCAGACTACTTCATTCGATACGGTATCGCTTGAAACTAAATGCGGGCTCACCGCGGAGGGGGTCGACTACTGGCAGCAGTTGTTCGCCCGCCTTCCGTATCGGCCGCGGGGAGTTGCTACGGCTGAATGGTCCGCAGGTCCCGCCGCCGGAGGTGGACTTGGCCGGGGTGGACTCGGTGCCAGCGTTCGTCGAGGCGCTACGACACCTGGCGAAGGCCTCGGGCCGCTCGGCCGAGCAGATCGTCGATCGCGCCCGCTGGCAAAAGCGCACGCGGATCTACAGCCGGTCGGCGGTGTTCGCCGCGCGGCCACCGGGGGCGTGCTACCCGAGCGCGCCATCGTGGTCGGCTTCCCGCGGGGCTGCAGTGCGGATCTCATCGCGCCATGGCTCAGACTGTACGACTGCCTGTTGTAATGCGTTGCTCTGTGCTGCAACAGCAACGAGAGGACGGGGCGTGGTTTAGGTCATTACGGCGATGACCGGTACGGCGGTGAGGCGAAGGCGTTATCGCACAACAAGATCAGATTTGTTGTCGATATCTGCTGTGACACTGCTCGGGCATGGCGGTGCGCGGCGGGGTCAGGACGTGAGTGGCCGTACGTGCCGACACGGCCCGGGTCGGCTCAGCGGCATCGGTGTGAGGGCTGGCGGGACGGCACCGACACATCATCGTCGTCGGCTCGATCAGGAGTGGCCCTCGACGTTGTCCAGCAAACATTCCGTGTGGCTGAACTGTGCTATGACCCGCGCGTCAGCGGGGTGTGAGGGATCGCTCGTGGACGCGTCCGTCTCAGTTGTGCCGTTGCCGCGGGTTAGAGGGGGAGCGACCTTCTGCTCGCGCACGCAGATGCGTCACCAAATGGCGGAAACTGTGTGCTGCGAGCGGCTTCGCTGTCGCATCTGGGCCACGTCTGACGGCTCGAGCGAGGGGGAACGTGCGTGAGGAGGTGGTCGAACACGTATTTGCGTCAGATTTGACGCAAATCCGTGTTCAAGTGGTGCGCGAGAGGGGACTTGAACCCCTACGTCCGTGGACACCAGAACCTAAATCTGGCGCGTCTGCCAATTTCGCCACTCGCGCTTGATGGTACGACCGTCCAAACTCTACCGGGCTTGACCGACATCGCGAAGCGCAGCCCCGGCATGTCGTACTCGCCGGTAACCCCACCTGGTATTATAACGATTCAGTAACGGTCAACATGAGGAGTGCTCATGTTTCGTACGCGTTAGTAACCGGGTGGACCAGCGGCTTTGAACATGAGGGAGGGTCATGTTTCTGAGCATTCTGGTACGAGGGTACGGGAATACCCGGCGGTAAGCGGGAATTCTAAGAGCAAACGTGAGGATTTCCTCATGATTTTCTGGAATCCTTGCGGTCATCAGGGCTCATTGGTGAGGAACACCTGCGCACCGGAGGGAGCGGCGTGTCTCGACGGCATGTCGCCAGGAGAAGGAAGTCGAAGCGTCTTGACGATCAATGAGAGCACTGCGGCCGGAACCGGACAGAGCCCGAAAGTGGTTGGGGCGCCACAGCAGGGGGGTTCGAGGGCCCCGCTGCTGGATCGACTGCTGGGCGGAACGCCCTACGCACTTGCCTTCGGTGGGCAGGGTGCGCGTTGGCTCGGTGAGTTGGAGGAGATCGGGCGCGACGCCGCACTGGAGCCCGAACTGACCGCATTGGTCAATGAAGCGGCGACGCTGCTGGAACCCGTTGCGACGCAACTACTTGTGGTGCGACCGGTCGGTTTCGACCCGATCGGCTGGATGCTCGAGAACGAGCTCGCCGACGGTGACGAGGCAGAGGTTTCCGCTGCGCCTTCGGAGCAGGTGCTCCGCTCGGCGGTGGTGTCGATGCCGGGCGTATTCCTGACGCAGGTGGCCGCCGTGCGCGCGCTGCGGCTGCAGGGCCTGGATGCCAACGAGCACGCGCCGGTCGCGGTCGTCGGCCACTCGCAGGGTCGCCTCGCCGCGACCTCGGTGCAGGCCGGTGGACAGCGTGACGCCGAACTGCTCGCCATCGCCCAAATGATCGGCGCCGCAGCGGGTTTGGTTGCCCGACGGCGCGGTCTCATGCCGGTGGGCGAGCGTTCGTCGATGGTCGCGGTATCGAATGTCGATCCCGAGCATCTGCGCACGGTGGTGGCCGAGGTGTCCGCCGGCGTGGACCCTGCCGCGGCCGCGGTGGTTTCGATTCGCAACGGTCGGCGGCGCGTGGTGCTTTCCGGTACGCCGACCCAGTTGGAGCGGGTGCGTCAGCGTTGCGCCCAGATCCATGACGAGCAGACTCGCGAGCGCGATGCGAAGTCGCGCGGTGGCGCGGTGTTCGCGCCGGTCTTCGAGGATCTGGCCGTCGATGTCGCCTTCCATCACCCCGCGCTCGCCGACACTGTCGACATCGTGAGCGGCTGGGCATCCCAGTGTGGTCTGGACGCGGAGCTTGCGGGTTCGCTGGCCAAGGAGATCCTCGTCGACCCGATCGACTGGGTCGAGGAGGTCGACGGCGTCGTCGCCGCGGGCGCGCAGTGGATTCTCGATCTGGGCCCCGGCGATCTGCTCAGTCGGCTCACCAGCGGCTCGCTCAAGGGCACCGGTGTCGGCATCCTCGCGGCCGCGACCCGCGCGGGTCAGCGCAGCCTGCTGACCCCCGGCGCCTCGCCGGAGGTGGCTCAGCCGTGGTCGGCCTTCGCGCCGCGCCCGGTGCGCCTGCCGAGCGGACGCATCGTGGTCGAGACCTCGTTCACCAAGCTGACGGGTCGCTCGCCGATCCTGCTCGCGGGCATGACCCCGACCACCGTCGACGCGAAAATTGTTGCGGCAGCGGCGAATGCGGGCCACTGGGCGGAGCTGGCCGGTGGCGGTCAGGTCACCGAGCAGATCTTTGCCGACCGGGTTGCCGAGCTGAAGACGCTGCTGCATCCGGGCCGCGCGGTGCAGTTCAACTCGCTTTTCCTCGACCCGTATCTGTGGAAGCTGCAGCTCGGCGGTAAGCGCCTGGTGCAGAAGGCCCGTACGGCGGGTGCGCCGTTCGACGGTGTAGTCGTCACCGCGGGCATTCCGGAGCTGGAAGAGGCCGTCGCGCTGATCGCGGAGCTGACCGAGGTCGGTATCACGCATGTGGCGTTCAAGCCGGGCACCGTCGCCCAGATCCGCGCGGTGCTGCGCATCGCCGACGAGGTACCGAACTACCCGGTGATCATGCACATCGAGGGCGGCCGGGCCGGTGGACACCACTCCTGGGAGGACCTGGACGACCTGCTGCTGGAGACCTACGCCGAGCTGCGCAACCGCGACAATGTGGTGGTCTGCGTCGGCGGTGGCATCGGTACCCCGGAGCGTGCGACCGAGTACCTGACCGGTGAATGGGCTGTGCCGCACGGCTATCCGGTGATGCCGCTCGATGGCGTCCTGGTCGGCACCGCCGCCATGGCGACGCTCGAGGCCACCACCGCACCCGAGGTCAAGCAGTTGCTCGTCGACACCCCCGGTACCCCGGACTGGGTCGGCGCGGGCACCGCGACCGGCGGAATGGCTTCCGGCCGTAGCCAATTGGGCGCCGATATCCACGAGATCGACAATGCGGCCTCGCGCACCGGCCGCCTGCTCGACGAGGTCGCCGGTGACGCCGACGCGGTCGCCGAGCGCCGCGACGAGATCATCGCCGCGCTGAATGCCACCGCCAAGCCGTACTTCGGCGATGTCACGACCATGACCTACCTCGAGTGGCTGGAACGCTACGTCGAGCTCGCCGTCGGCCTGGACCGCCGCAAGGACTTCGACTGCGGCAGTGACCTCGGCGACGCCATCCTGGACGCCACTCGTTCGGTCTGGCTCGACATCACGTGGCGTGACCGGTTCGCGGAGATGATGCGCCGCACCGAATCCCGGCTGCATCCGGCCGACCGCGGCGAGATCCCGACACTGTTCGAATCCGACGCGGTCTTCGAGAACCCGGTCGAGGCGCTGTGCACGCTGAAGCAGCAGTACCCGGCCGCCGAGCAGACCCTGCTGCACCCGGCGGATGTGCCGTTCTTCGTCAGCCTGTGCAAGACCCCGGGTAAGCCGGTGAACTTCGTGCCCGTGGTGGATGGCGACGTGCGCCGCTGGTGGCGTTCGGATTCGCTGTGGCAGGCCCATGATCCGCGTTACTCGGCCGATCAGGTCTGTGTCATTCCTGGCACGGTCTCGGTCGCCGGTATCACCCGCGTCGACGAGCCGGTCGGCGAATTGCTCGATCGCTTCGAGCAGGACACGGCGTACGCCCTGGTCCGCGCAGGTGTGTCCCCGGTCGCGGTCGACGCGCGCCGCTCCGCCGGTGTCATCGAGGGACCGGTCGACGCGGTGCTGTCCGCGCCGGATGTCGAATGGTCCGGCCGCACCACGGTCAACCCGATCCACCGCCTCGGCGACCTCGCCAAATGGACCGTCGACGACAAGGGTGCCGTCCATCCGCCGACCGGTGCGACGATCACCGAAACCACCGGCCCGGACGCCGAACATGCCTACGTCGAGCTCACGGTGCCGCTGTTCGGCGGTGATGCTGTGCGCATCCGCCTGCGCATCACCGTCCCGACATCTCTCTACAACGGCGGCGCGCCGGTCATCACCGAAACCGATGCCGACACCGCCATGTCCGCACTGCTCGCGGTCGCCGCGGGCCAGGCGCTGCCGGAGGTGAAGGGCAAGGTCGCACATCTCAATGTCGCCTGGACCCCGGACCTCATCGCCGATCACGCGGGCGTCACCGGTTCGGGCCTGCCCGGCGCACTGAGCACGCTCGGACGCAGCGCGCCCGATGTGCT
>NZ_BAGN01000066.1 GCF_000308835.1 Nocardia vinacea NBRC 16497
AGTGAGCAACGTGGTGCGGCACGCGTCGGCGACGATGGTATCGGTCCAGCTCCGGGTGCGCGACGATGTCACCATCGAGGTGACCGACGACGGTGTCGGCGTCCCCGACGACTTCGAGCGCATGAGCGGACTGGCGAATCTGGCGACACGCGCCGAACAGGCCGGCGGCAGTTTCAGCATTTCGAAGGGCGCGAACGGCGGGACGGTGCTGCGCTGGTCGGCACCGCTGCCCTGAACTGTCTTGCCTGAGCATGGTATGAGCGGTCTTTAGGCCCTGTGGTTCGTGACCAATGCCAGGCGTGCGCGACCCCCTCGGATTCCTAACCTACGGGTAGCTGATATCTCGGAACCCGAAGGGACATCCATGACCGCCCAGCACCGCGATGAACCACACCGGCTGGCGTCGGCCGAAGTAGTGGTCGGAACCGACGGCTCCGAGGCGGCCGATCTCGCCGTTCGCTGGGCCGCCGAGACCGCCTCCCAGCGGGGTCGGCGCCTGCGCATCGTGCACGGTCTCGACCTCGCGGCGGCGGGGTCGGTCTACGGGATGTACGACGTGATCATGCCGCCGGTGATCGATGCGATCCGCCGCAAGGGCACGGACGTGCTGCGCACGGCACGCCGACTCGCCCATCAGGTCGACCCGGGCCTGACCGTGGAAACCGAACTCTCCGAAGCCAATCCGGCACATCTGTTGATCGAGCTGTCCGAAGCGGCGCATCTGGTCGCGATCGGCACAGCGGGTTCCGGCGGCACCCTGAGCTATCTCGGATCGACGCTGCTCGCGGTCGCCAGCCATGGCCGCGGTGCGATCGTGGTCGTGCGTGACACCGGCACCGAACAGCAGACCCGACGCGTCGGCCCGGTTGTGCTCGGTATCGACGGCGGACCAGCCGGCACGGCCGCCGTCGGGGCCGCGTTCGCCGAAGCCAGCGAACGCAGAACCCGGCTCGTCGCTGTCCACGCTTGGAGCGACCTGTATTTCGACCGCATCGCCGGCCTCCCCTACGCCGTCTGCGATCACGACGCCGAGACCGCCGGACAGGCGATCCTGGCCGAGCAGCTCACTGGCTGGCAGGAGAAGTACCCGGACGTGCAGGTCATCCGCAAGGTGTACCTGTCGGGTCCGCGGCAGGCGCTGTGTGAATGGTCGCGGTCGGCGCAGCTGCTGGTGGTCGGCAGCCGGGGGCGCGGTGGATTCCGCGGACTGCTGCTCGGCTCCACCGGCGACGCGCTGGTCCAGACCGCGCACTGCCCGGTCATGGTCGTCCGCCCGCAGTAGCGCGGTCACGCTGACGGGCTACGAAATCCCATGTCCACCACCATAAATCCCCCCGTGCTCGTCGGCATCGACGGCTCCGACGCCGCCGCCGATGCGGTGCGCTGGGCCGCGGTCGACGCCGTCCACCACCGCGCGCGCCTGCATATCGTGTACGGCATCGGCGCCCCGATGGACTTCGGCCCCGGAATAGCCTTCGACCAAATCGATTACGACGCCTATCGAGCGGCCGGTGCCGCCGCCGTCACCGCTGCCCACGCCTACGCGACCGCGGCGGCCGGACCCGTCGGCGAACTGGAAATCACCACCTTCGTGGTCGACGCGCCACCGATCCCGGTTCTACTCGACCGCTCCAAGGATGCGCGCATGCTCGTCGTCGGCACCCGCGGTCTGGGCGCCTTCCGCCGTGGCCTGCTCGGCTCGGTGAGCACCGCTGTCGCAAGGCACGCACACTGTCCGGTCGCCGTCATTCCCGCATCCGAAGACTACAAAGCCGATCGGCTGCTCGGACCGGTGCTCGTGGGTGTCGACGGCTCCCCCAGCGCCGCCCGCGCCATCGAGGTCGCCTTCGATCAGGCCGCCCATCGCACGGTCGGACTGCGCGCGGTACTCACCTGGTCCGAATTCAACCGCTATATCTCCCGCGAGGAGATGCAGAAAGAGGCCGAGGCGTTGCTCTCCGAGAGCCTGGCGGGCTATGCGGAAAAGTATCCGGACGTGGAGGTCGAGCGCGTGGTCGTCGAGGATCGACCGGCCAGATGCCTACTCGCCGAAGCGGAATACGCCCAACTGATCGTTCTGGGCAGCCGCGGCCGTGGCGGCTTCGCGGGCATGACCCTCGGCTCGGTCAGCCAGGCTGTCCTACACGCCACCGACTGTCCCCTCATCATCGCCCGACCCTGATATCCGGCCCGCCCGGGTAGCGCTTCAGTACGCTCCGGCACCGACCGGTCCGCAAGCGCACGCAGCGAGTTCCCAGGTTGCGTTAATCGGGACGCACGGTGGTGTTCACATCCTGTTTACGATGTCGGAATGTTGATTCAGGACGCGCAGGAGAGATCGGGTGCACCTGCGGGGGAAGTGGGGACTGCGCGTCCGTGGCGAACTCGGTTGATCTGGGGCAGTATCGCGGGCGCGGTCGTGGTGTTGATCGCGGGGCAGTTGATGGCTGTGCATATCAACGCGCTCGGGCCGCTGACCAGTCTTTCTTGGGATTATGTCGGGCGGCCCAAATCGGCGACCACGCCGTGGGCCGGGTTTCTACTGGCGCTGATCGGTGTCTCCTGGAATGTGCGGGTGCGCGCGCTGGCGGCCGCGGTCGGCATCGATGTGGTTTTCGTGATCATTCGCGCGATCGAGGGGCGGTTGTTCACGGTCGGGAACGGTCCGACCATTGTGCTCACCGCGCTGGCGGTGATCGCCGCCATGCGCTGGACCGGTGCGCGGCGCGAAACCGCGCTGCGCACAATCGCTCTCGGTGCGCTGCTGATTCTGGCGACGAAGGTCGGCGAGATCTGGCTGGACATCACCGCATGGGCCTGCCCGACTGTGCTGGATCCCTATGCGGAACTGGCCGATCACGCGCTCGGCAATCCGTCGTGGCTCGTCGGACAGGTACTCGACGCGGTAGGACCGGTGCCGCTGGGTGTGGTGCGTTGGGTGTATTTCGAACTGCCGGTCGCGGCCATTGTGGTCGCGGCGTGGCAACTGCGCGGCGTCACCGCGGGTATGTGGCCGCGGCACTATCTGGTGCGCACATTCCTGACCCTCGGTGTGGTCGGACCACTGTTCTATGTGGTCTTCCCGGTGGTCGGGCCGGTGCTCGCGTTCGGCCCGGAGGGGCAGGGTTTCGAACTCGCCGATGTCTGGCCGAATATCGTTCCGGCGCTGCCGTCCTCGGTCGATTCGATGCCCTTCGACGGCATCACACCGCGTAACTGCATGCCGTCACTGCATACGGCGTGGGCGCTGTCGCTGTTCATCCACTCTCGGCGCGGGCCGCTCTGGTTGCGCTGGGGTGGTGCGTTCTGGCTGGTCTGCACCCTCGTCGCGACGCTGGGCCTCGGGGCGCATTACGGCGTCGACCTCGTCGCGGGCGCGGCGCTGTGCCTGACCGTCGAATCCGTCCTGCGCGATCCGGACCGGGGTTGGGACAGCGGTCGCGCCCGGGTTGTGGCCTTCGGTATCGCGACCTTCGCAGGGGTGCTGCTGTGCGTGCGCTTCCTCGCACTGCCGATGGCGAACTACCCGCTCCCGTTCGGCGTCGCGATTCTGGGTGTCTTCGCCGCACTGGCGTTCACCTTCTACCGGACCTGGTTCGCCGCAAATGACTCGGCAAAGGTTGACCCACCGAGTCCTGCGCAGCGTGCCGATGATGGCACCGCCCGGCTGTCTCCCGTGCCAGACTGACGGCGTGAGTGAGCAGGACGGCACCGAGAAGAACCGCCCACCGACCCGCGACCGCGGCGACGCGATCGGCACCGGACTCATCTGGCTGGCCAAATGGTCGCTGTGCATTGTGGCGATCGCTGCGGGCGCGTGGGTGCTCGGCACCGTCGTCGCCGCCCTGTGGGTGGTACTGCTGCCGATCGCGCTGGCGCTGATCGTCGCGACCGTATTGTGGCCGCCGACCCGCTGGCTCACCGCGCACGGCTTTCGGCCGGCCGCTGCGGCAACGGTCAGCCTGCTCGGATTCATCGGAGTCCTCGCAGGTGTCATCGCCCTGATCGTTCCGTCGGTCGTGGACCAAGCCCCGGAGCTCGCCGACAAAGCCACCGCGGGTGTCAACAAGGTGCGGGATTGGCTGCGCGGTCCGCCGCTGCGCATACGCGACGAGCAGTTGCAAGCCGCGGTGGACGGGATCACGCAGCGGCTGAAGTCCAGTTCGGAACAGATCGCCTCCGGCGTCTTCACCGGCGTGACCACCGCGACCTCCACGCTGGTGACGCTGTTCCTGGTGCTGGTACTAGCGTTTTTCTTCATCAAGGACGGTCCACGGCTGCTGCCGTGGCTGCATGCCGTACTCGGCAGTCGCGGCGGCAGGCACCTCGAGGAGGTGCTGAATCGGATCTGGTCCACCCTCGGCGGATTCATCCGCGTCCAGGCGCTGGTAAGTCTGATCGACGCGGTGTTCATCGGCGCCGGACTGGTGATCCTGCACGTCCCCCTGGCACTCGTGCTCGCGGTGATCACCTTTATCGGCGGTTTCGTGCCGATGGTCGGCGCATTCGTCGCCGGGGCGCTGGCGGTGCTCGTGGCACTGGTCGGCAATGGCGTCACCACCGCGCTGATCGTGCTCGGCATCATCATCGCCGTCCAGCAATTGGAAGGCAATGTGCTGCAACCGGTTTTGCAGGCCCGCAGCATGAAATTGCATGCCGTGGTGGTCCTGGTCTCGATCACCGCGGGCGCCTCCCTCTACGGCGTCGTCGGCGCCTTCCTCGCGGTACCGGTAGCGGCCGTCATCGCGGTGCTGGCCCGCTACCTCGGCGAGCAGATCGACGTCGTCACCGCACCACCCGACGAATCCCCCGAACCCGAGCCCGCGCCGGAATAGCTGTCGCAGAGCGATTGACTACGGGAGCGGCGCCGTTCTCGGTCTGGTGATCGACAACGAGCGCTACCCGGCGAGCGAATTCCGCGAAATGCTCACCCGCCTCGGTGTCGACCTCGAAATGCATCCGGAGCTATTCGGAGTACTTGTAGAAACCCTCCCCGGTGGCGATGCCGAGCTTGCCCTTATCGATGTAGTTGGTCTTGAGCCAGGTCGCGAGTTCCTGCCCCTCCGCACTGTTGACCAGGATGTTGTAGGGCGTGGTCAGCCCGATGACGTCGAGCATCTGGAATGGGCCGACCGGTGCGCCGGTGCCGATCCGCCAGGTTTTGTCGACCGCCTCCGGTTCGGCGAATCCGCCCGCGGTGAGCGCCATGGCCGCATTGAGCAGCGGCACGAGCAGCGAATTGAGGACGTAACCCGCCTTCTCCCTGTGCAATTCGATCGGCTCCATGCCGATCGCGGCGGCGAACTCGACGACCGCTCGAAAGATCTGCGGATCGGTCTCGGGCGTGCCCATCACCTCGGCGGTGTTGTACCGCCACACCTGATTCGCGAAGTGCAACGCGAGGAATTTGTCCGGGCGGCCGGTGTAGTCCTTGATATCGCTGGGCAGCAGGGTGGACGAATTGGTGGCGAAGATCGTCTTCGCCGGCGCGAGTTCGCCCAGCTGCCGGTAGGTCTGCTCCTTGACGGTGAGCACCTCCGGCACCGCCTCGATCACGAGGTCGGCGTCCTGCACCGCCGCGGCCAGATCCGTCGTCAGGACGATGGCCGCCTCGGTCTGGTCGGCCTTGCTATCACCGCCCGGCACTTCGATGCGATAGGTCGCCGCGAGCTTGGTGAAACGGCCGCGAGCAGCGACAATGGCCTCTTCGCTGATGTCGTAGGCGGTGACATCGAATCCGTGGAATGCGGTCTGGAATGCGATCTGCGATCCCAGCACTCCGGTTCCGAGGACGGTCACCTTGCGGATGGCCATTTGCTATCTCCTTCCTTCGGCGCGGACCGCAGCCGGGCCGTGCAGGTAGACCAATCGTACGAAACCCAGCGGTGCGAGCAGTTCCCACATCGAGGCTTCACCGGTCATCGACTCAGCTACGGATGGTCCCAGCTAACTCACAGCCACAGGCTAGGGTGCGCAAATTTTGCGATTCCAAGATTGTCTTGTCGGTCCGGATCGGACGGGTCGGCGGTCTCGGACGGAGACCCGACAACAGGAGGAACGTGCATGAAGATCAAGTCGAAGCTGGCGAAGGGTGCGATCGCGGGCGGTGTGCTGGTCGGCGTGCTGGGCGTTGGTGCGGGTGTGGCGAGCGCCGATCCCGGGCAGGATCAGCGTCCGGGTGTCGAGCAGCAACAGCAGGGCCACGATCAGCAGCGCGGGGATCAGCGTCAGGACCAGCAGCGGCATGATCAGCAGCCCCAGGGCCACGGCTTCTGGTTCTTCGGCCAGTGGATTCCGCTGCCCTGATCTCGACTCGATGCGAAAGGCCCTGTGTCCGTTGGACATGGGGCCTTCGTCGGTTTGTCCGCCCACAGCGTAATGCCCGGCCGGATCAGCGGCCGCGGTCGTAGGCTCGCCCTATGACCGAGCTGCACTCGATCCAAGGCGGACGCGACGACCGACCTCGACGCACCGAGGAACCGCTGTGGCGCGAGGTACTCGGCGAACGGCTGCGCACGCTGCGGCAGGAGCAACGCGAGACCCTCGTCGAAACCGCCGGTCGCGCGGGTATTTCGCCGCAATACCTGTCCGAGGTGGAGCGCGGCCGCAAGGAACCGTCGAGCGAGATGATCGCGGCGCTGGCCGGTGCGCTCGGCACCACACTGTTCGGTCTCACCGAGCAGGTGGCCGACGAATTGCGCGCTCATCGTCGGCTCACCTTCGCCCGGCAGGCCGCGCCGCGGGCAAGCGCCGGACCGACCCTCATGGCACTCGCCGCCTAGGATCACGCGGCGCGGACACCCAGCACGTTGTCGACCAGGCCGTATTCGACGGCCGCCGGTGCGGTGAAGACGCGATCACGATCGGTGTCGTGACGTAGCCGCTCGGCTGGTTGCCCGGTGTGCCGCGACAGGATCGACTCGATTTCCGCGCGCATCCGCACCAACTCGTCGGCTTGCAGGATCAGATCGGGAATCGCGCCCTGACCGCGGGCGGCGGGCTGATGTAGGACGACCCGGGCGTGCGGCAGCAAGGAACGGCGACCGGGTTCGCCACCGGCCAGCAGTACCGCGCCGACCGCGATGGCTTGGCCGACGCAGGTGGTCGCCACCGGGGCCTTGATGAATTGCATGGTGTCGTACACCGCGAGCATTGCGGACAGATCGCCGCCCTCGCAGTTGATGTACAGATTGATCTCCTGCTCCGGACTCTCCGACTCCAGGTGCAGCAGCTGGGCGATGAGCGCGTTGGCGACGCCGGAGTCGATCGGAGTGCCGAGGTAGACGATCCGCTCGGCGAGCAGGTGCGAGTAGATATCGGTGATTCGCTCGCCACCGCGCGGATGCTGGGCGATCACATTGGGAATGGTGTAGGTCATGCCGAAATTCCGATCCGCTGGCGCTGGGGCACGATTTCCCCGAACGAGCCGACAATATGGTCGATGAAGCCGTACTCCTTGGCCTGGGCCGCGCTGAACCAGCGGTCGTGCAGCGAATCCTCGTAGATGCGGTCGTACGGTTGACCGGTATCCCCCGCGATAATGCCGAGCACCGTCTCCACGGTGTAGCGCAGGTCATCGGCCTGCACTTCGACGTCGACGGCGCTGCCGCCGATTCCGGCCGAGCCCTGGTGCATCAGCACCCTGGCGTGCGGCAGCGCGAACCGACGCCCCGGAGTACCCGCGGACAAAAGGAATTGCCCTGCGCTGCAAGCCAATCCGAGTGCCAGGGTAGAGACCTCGCACGGCACCAGCCGCATCACATCGCGAATGGCGAGCATTGCCGGAACCGAACCACCCGGGGAATGGATCCACAATGAGATCCCCGAATCGGCATCCTCGGCCGCCAAGGTGAGCAACTGCGTCATCAGCAACGTCCCGTTATCGTCGTCGAGCGGGCCGTCCAGCACCAGAATCCGCCTGCTGAGCAGCTGCTCCCTGGCGCGCCAACTGAACAACGGTGTCTTGTCATCGTGAGCCATGACTCCACCGTGCCGCGCGCCTATGCGAAAAATCTCGCCACGCTGCCCACAGCAGATCTGCTCAGAGCAGCGTCAGTCGTGCGAATGCGCGTGGATGCGCGCCTGCACCTCGGGCCGCCGCAGCGGCGGCACGGTCTTCGGCGGAACCTTCCGATCGGGCAATTGTTCGAGCAGCCGCATGGTCGCGGCCGCGATTTCTGCGACCGCAGCGTCGACCGCAGGGCGCGTAGCTGCGGAAATGCTGGACAGCCCGCCAACCTTGCGGACGTACTGCAATGCCGCAGCATGCACTTCTTCCGGGGTGGCGGCGGGCTCCAGCCCACGCAGGGCAGTGATATTTCGGCACATATCCCGAGGCTAGCTCGGGTCGGCCTGGGTTTTAAGGGGCCTTCCCGCGACTAGTTCAGCGCCCCGGCGCGACTGAGGATTCCGCGCGCAGGTCGCGTCGATAGGCGAGGTTGATTCGAACCGCACCCCAGGACAGCGACCAGATGAGAACCAAGGAGCAAATGAGTACGACCAGCGATGCCGCATCGATCAGCCAGGAGGGCCGGTCGAATGAGCGTTCACGTTGGAGCACAGTGATTTCGGGGACGAAGGGGCGCGTGAACTGGTCCAGCGCCGGTACTTCGGCGGCGTCGATACCGGGGTCATGAGGCATATAGATGGGCAGAGCGGTGAGCATTCGGCCGTCGTGCAGTCGCAGGATTGTCTTCCAATTACCGTATGCCGGAACTGGTTTCGTGCTCACATAGTGGCCATCACCGACCCGGCGCAGCTGATCGATCACCAGTCCGCGACCGGGGTTCGAGGAACCGGTGCCACCTTGCCAGGCCAGAATCTGCACCCACTCGGGATCAGCGCCCACCAAATCCTCAGGGGCCAGTGTGATAACGGCGTTGACCATCCGGCCGCCGCTTACCGGTGTCGCATCACGCAACTGGACTGTCGCGGAGGCATTTTCGGGAACATCGACGCGCAAGCCGTTCGCGGTGGCGGCTGCGGTGATCAGCACCGCCGCGATGACGATGCCACGGCGAATCGCGATATGCGGGAGCTCTTCGCCCCGCAGGACCATGCCGAGCAGTACGCCGACCGCACCGCCCACGACACCCACCGGCACCGCCATGACCAATAGCTCCGGCCACATACCGGTCGGCCAGGAGTCCACGAACATCCTTGCCACCCAGAGTGATTCGAGCCAGAGTCCGAGAGTGGCCGCGACCAGTCCGGTCAGCGCGCCCCACCATACGGGTTCGGACATGGGCAGCAGCGCCATCAGTTCCACGATCAGCGCGATTCCGAGATACAGCGGGAAGACATTGTGTGGCGCATCGAGCAGCGGACCTACCAGGACCGCCATGACGGTGCGGACGAAGATCGCGAATACCACCGCGGCCAACGCGCCGCCCCGGCCGAGCGTGTAGCGCGCTGAAATCAGCGCGATCGTACTCGCGGCCGCGATCAGCAGCGGCTGGAACACGAGGCGGAACTGTTCGACGCCGAAGTCGAATTCGACCTGATACACCGACAGGCCGATCAGCAGACCACCGAAGGCGAAGGTGCGGACCAGCCACAGCAGCGGACCGTCGGTGCGATCCGGATCGGGGCGGTCCAGGCGGCCTTCGAATTCCAGCAGCAGCACCGCGACCAGCGACAATCCGGCGCCGCCGATCAGCATCAGATGCGTCGGCCCCCACAGGGTGACGTCCTGGCCGAACAGTCGGTGCCAGATGTCGTCGAGCGGGAAGCCGATGAGGGCGTACAGGCCGGCACCCGCCATCAGCACGCCACCGACCGGGGCGTACCAGTCGCGGGTGATCCGAATCGCGGCCGGACCCGGTTTCTCGTCCAGCGGCAGGATGATGGCCAGCATTCCGGCCATGAACAGGAAGAACAGGCCGATCATGATGAAGTAGTGCGCCGGATTCGCCAGCGGGCCCTCGTCGCGGCCCTTACCGATATGCAGGCTCACATCCCAGATGAAGCCGAACAACGCGGTCAGAATGGTGGCGATGAACAGCGCGAGCGGCAGCGCGACCCAGCCGGGCCGGTTACTCAGCCCGCCGAGTCGATCGGCGGCGGTTTGCAGCCACGTGATGCGGCGGGTGCGGTGCAGATACCCGACCACGGCCAGCACGGCCGCGATGGCGATCGCGGTGCCGGTCAGCACCGCGACCTGGTCGAGTGCGGCTCCGCCGCCCTCGGCCCCGCGCGCGAGTACCGCTGTTACCAGCTCCATCACCTGACACTGCCTAAAGCTCTTCGATCTGCTTGTGCTGTGCCGTCAGCAGATCGACGACGTCCTCGGTCGATGGCGAGGTCATGACGACGAACTCCGATGCGGCACGAATTCCTGCGCTTTGAGCTTGGCGCCCTGCCACATCAGATGCCAGCCATCCGGATCGCCGCGCATAACCGCCTCCGCGGTGTCCTTCATCTGCTCGAAGGTCGCATGCGGCGGAATCGGTGGCACCTCGGGATCGCAGCGCACATCGAGCAGCACCGGGCGATCCGCGCTCAGCGCCTGGCTCCATGCGTCGGCGAGCTGGTCCGGATCGTCGATCGCGACCGACGGCAGACCCATACAGCGCGCCAGATCCGCATAGGAGGTCTCCGGAAGTATCTGCGACTCTTCGAATTTCGGTGCCCCGCCCATCGAGCGCAACTCCCAGGTGACCTGATTCAGATCGTTATTGTGGAAGACACATACGACCAGCCGCGGATCACTCCACTGCCGGTAATAGCGCGCGATGGTGAGCAGTTCGGCCATTCCGTTCATCTGCATGGCGCCATCGCCGACCAAGGCGATGGCCGGTCGTTCCGGATGCGCGAACTTGGCACCGATGGCATAGGGGACGCCGGGTCCCATGGTCGCCAGGGTGCCCGAGAGCGAGCCGCGCGTACCGATGCGGAATCGCAGGCAGCGGGCATACCAGTTGGTGGACGATCCGGAGTCGGCGGTGACGATCGCATTATCCGGAAGCTGTTGCGACAGTTCCCAAACCACCCGCATCGGGTTGACCGGCTTGGCCTGCAACATCGCCTGCCGCTCGACCGTCTCCCACCAGCGGACCACATTCTGCTCGATCTTCTCCCGCCAGGATCGATCCTCCTTGCGGCGAAGTAGCGGAATGAGTTCGGCCAGTGTGGCTTTCGCGTCACCGACCAGATTCACCTCGGTCGGATAGCGCATGCCGATCATGGTGCCGTCGATATCGATCTGCACGGCGCGCGCCTGACCGAACTCCGGCATGAACTGGGTGTACGGGAAGTTCGACCCGACGATGACCAGGGTGTCGCAGTCGCGCATCATCTCATAGCTCGGCCTGGTGCCGAGCAACCCGATCGACCCGGTGACGAACGGCAGGTCATCGGGCAGCACATCCTTGCCGAGCAGCGCCTTCGCCACGCCCGCCCCGGTCAGTTCGGCGAGTTCGACCACCTCACGCGCGGCCGAGCGGGCGCCCTGACCGACGAGCACCGCGACCTTGGATCCGGCATCGATGATCTCGGCGGCGCGTTCGATCTCGGTGTACGGCGCGACCACCGTCGCAGACAACGCATGCGGTGGGCTGGACGGCACCTGCTTGAATTCGTGTTCGGGCGGCTCGTAGGGCTCTTCCTGCAAATCGGCGGGGATGATCACCGCGGTGGGCGCATGCCGGGTCATCGCCGTTCGGAACGCCCGGTCCAGCGCGTTCGGCAATTGGCTCGAGACGTTGACCTCGACCAGATAATCACTGGCAACATCCTTGAACAGGCTCTGCAGGTCGACTTCCTGCTGATAGCTGCCGCCCATGGCGCTGCGCGCGGTCTGACCGACGATCGCTACGACCGGGACATGGTCGAGTTTGGCGTCGTAGAGTCCGTTCAGCAGATGGATCGCACCGGGTCCCGAGGTGGCGGTACAGACGCCGACCTTTCCACTGAATTTGGCGAATCCGGTGGCTTCGAAGGCCGCCATTTCCTCATGCCTGGCCTGCACGAACTGTGGTTTGTTATCCGCCCGACCGAAAGCGGCGACCAGACCGTTGATGCCGTCGCCGGGGTATCCGAAGACTTGGTCAACGCCCCACTCGCGTAGTCGCTGCAGGACATAGTCACCAACCTGTTGCTTCATGAGGATCTCCTGTTGGTATCCGGGTTGGTCAGACCGGTGATACCCAGCGAACGGGCAGGCAATCAGCGGGTGTGCCGCGCACCGGAGTGGGTAGCCGCACTGTGCCGAGACAGGAGGGAATCAGTCGGTGTCGAACAGCCGATCGGCGGGCGCGAGTTGGCTGATGGTGTTCGAGATCTGGGCGACCAGAGCCCATGGGCGTTGGGTATCGGTGGTGGCCTTACCGCTGGTGAGGATCGCGCCGGAGAGCCCGCGGGTGGGATCGGCCCAGCCGTATTGGGTTGTCAGGCCGCTGCGGCCGAAGTGCGACTGGGTGTTCCGCCCGAACTTCGAGCGACGAGCGCCGAGTTCGAAGCCCGCGCTGCTGACTCGTCCGGCCAGGCCGGGTATGCGGCGTGCCGGGCGGATCGCTTCGCGGAGCGTGCCCGGCTCGATGATCCGGACGCCATCGAGTTCGCCACCGCGAGTGAGGATTTCGTAGAAACGGGACAGCTCGTAGGCGGTCGTGACGATATTGCCCGACGGCAGTTCGGCGGTCAGGAAATCCCGATTCGCAGATCTGGCGGTCGCACCGTCCATCCGGCCGCCGAGGGCCTTGCGCGCCAAAAGTATCGACATGCGCGACGGTGGCGGGCCGGTCTTCACGCTGGGCACGACCTTGTCGACATCCTCGGGCCGGACCCCGAAGTTGTTCCAGCGGAAGCCCAATGGGTCGAGCACCTGTTCGGCGAGATGTTCGCGCATCCGCTTCCCGGTGGCCCGCTGCACCAGCAGCCGTTGAATCAAACCGCTGGTCAACGCGTGATAGACCCGGAACCGCCCCGGCCGCCAACTCGGCACCAGATCGGCCAACCCCTGTACGGCCAACTCCTCGTCGAGCACCAGCTCGACGCCCTTGTAGGGCGGCGTAATGAACGGCACACCCGCCGAATGCGACAGCACATCGCCGATGCTGATCGCATCCTTGCCGTGCGCCGCGAACTCCGGAATGTACTTGCACACTGGATCATTCAGCGCGAACGCACCCTGTTCGATCAGCATGAACATCAGCGTCGCGGACACGCCCTTGGCCGTGGAGAACCCGCAGAAGAGTGTCTCCGGTGTCGCGAGCACCTTCTCCGCATCCGGACCGTCTTTCGGCGCGTTCCCCCAGCCGTGCCCGATCGCCCGGTTCAGCACTATCTTTCCGTTGCGCCGCAGACAGGTCTGAATCGCGGGCGTCGTCCCCATCCGGTACCACGCCTGCACCGACGCCCACAGCGCCGCGACGTCGTCGTTCGTCAACCCGGCAGCGGCCGGATCGTCCTCGTGCCCGACCGTCGTCACCGCGTCCAGATCATCGGTGACGGTCACCAACGCGCCAGGAACCACCTTCACCCGGCCAGCATATCGGCGCTGATCTTTCCCCCGATCGAGCCCACGCCCTGGTTTCACGAAACGAGCCGGGGTACTCGGCGGACAGGAGGTGTGACATGCCAAAGGAATGGAGCAATAAACAGGAACGGCAGTACGAGCACATCAGGGACTCGGCAGAAGACCGGGGCGCGAGCCAGAAGCGGGCGAAGGAAATCGCCGCGCGGACGGTCAATAAGAATCGCGCCCAAGCCGGGCAGTCGAAGACCGCGAGCCGTTCCTCGATAAAGGACAAGTCACCACAGCAGCGCGGTGGGCAGCGCTCGGGCCGCAGCGGTCCGAAGGGCCCGACCCGCGACCAGCTGTACAACGAGGCCAGGCAACGCAATATCAAGGGCCGCTCGAAGATGAACAAGCGGCAGCTCGCGCGGGCCCTGGGCAAGGACTGAGGCGGATATGGCCGGGCCGGGCGCCGCGGAGTTCGTGCCGCCGCACGCGAGCCTCGCCGAGTTGCGGCGGGCCTCGTGCGGTACTGCGCGCGCCCGATCGCGACGAGGCTTACGCCGGATTCGTCGCAGACTTGAAAAGGTTGCGAACGGTGTGCGGTGGTACACGACCGATGTGACGGCCGAGAATAACCCAACTCGGACACCAGGTTTCGGCGGCACGCTATTTCGAGCGCAATCGCGCGGCATGCGGTACGCCCGGATTGTTCGCCGAGGAATTCGATGTCCGGCAGCGTCAGTTGCGCGGCAATATGCCGCAGGCCTTTGCGCACGCGATGCTGTTCGAATCCTCGGTCCAGCTCACCCGATTCGGCGATGAGTAAGGGGTTGTGATGAGTTTCGAACCCCGCGTAGTGGTGATCACCGGGGCGAGTGCGGGCATCGGTCGCGCGGCCGCACGCGAATTCGCTTCGAGCGGCTGCAGAGTCGCGCTGCTCGCCCGCGGCGATGCCGGACTAGCGGCCGCGGCCGATGATGTGCGCGCGGCGGGCGGTGAGCCGCTGACGATTCCGGTCGATGTCGCGGATTACGCGGCGGTCGAGGCGGCGGCGACACGGGCCGAGAAGGTGCTCGGCCCCATCGATGCCTGGGTGAACTCGGCCTTCACCTCGGTATTCGCGCCGTTCGAGCAGATTGCCGCCGCAGAGTTCCGGCGGGTCACGGAAGTCACCTATCTCGGCACCGTGCACGGCACCATGGCCGCGCTGTCCCGCATGCGGACACGTGACCGCGGCGCTGTCGTACAAGTCGGCTCGGCGCTGGGGGCCCGCTCGATTCCGCTGCAGTCGGCGTATTGCGCCGCCAAGCACGCGGTCAACGGATTCACCGAGTCGGTGCGGGTCGAACTGATGCACGAAGGCAGCAATGTGCACATCACGCTGGTGCAGGCACCGGCGGTCAATACGCCCCAATTCTCCTGGGTGCTGTCGTGATTGCCGAAGCGGCCACAGCCGGTGGCGCCGATCTACCAACCCGAGATCATCGCGCGCTCGATCGCCTTCGCCGCGAAACATCCTGAGCGCAAGGAATATTGGGTCGGCGCGAGCACTACGGGGACGCTGCTCGCACAACGGCTCGCGCCCAGCCTGCTCGACCGATATCTCGCCCGCACCGGCTACGACTCGCAGCAGACCGATGCCGACGCCGATGCGCGGGCCGACAATCTCTGGGAGCCGGTCGATCGGGCCGGTGGATACGACTTCGGCGCGCACGGCGAGTTCGATGATCGTGCGCATCGGCACAGTACACAGGCGTGGTTGAGCCGAGGGCTCGAGACATTGGCCAGCGGGTTGCGTCGGCATTAGGGCGGTCCGGGTGGGTTGGTCGGGCTGCGTGCGAACCCGAGAAAGAGGCGATTAGCCGACCGAACCGCGGGTATGGCGCACATATGGTCCCGACGATCGACCAACTGCTCCACGCGCTCACCCGGGCGGTGAATACGCTGGCGGATGCCGGTATCCGCTTCGCGGTCGCGGGTGGTTGCGCGGTGTACGCGCGCGGCGGGCCCGCCTCGGAGCACGACGTCGACATCTTCATCAAACCCGCCGACCTGTCGCAGGCGCGCAGTGCGCTGGCCCGCGGCGGATTGCGGATCGCCGAGCCGCCCGAGGACTGGCTGACCAAGGCCTATGAAGGCGGCGTCCTCATCGACCTGATCTACCGGCCGAACAACCGTGCCGTCACCGACGAATTGCTCGACCGCGCCGACATGATGCGTGTCGGCCCGACGATGGCGCCGGTGATCAGCGCGAGCGACCTGATGATCGACAAATTACTGGTCTTCGACGCGCACCGACTGGACCTGAGCCCACTGCTGACGATCGCACGCGATCTGCGCGAACAAGTGGATTGGGAGCGGGTGCGCAAGGAAACCGACATTTCGCCCTATGCCAGAGCCTTCCTCGGACTGCTGGACGATCTCGGAGTAATCGAGCCGAAGCGGGTGGTGTGAATGGATCGACCGCAATATCTGGTCGCGCATCTGCGCCGGGCGCTGGCCGAGGATCCGCGCACCGCCGAACTCGGGGTGCAGGTGACGATCCGCGGCGACGTCGTCGTCCTCGGCGGCGAGGTGAGCAGTATCGAACGCAAGCTGCAGATGGAAAAGGTAGTGCGCGAACAGCTTCCGCGCGCCCACATCCACAACGACGTGCACGTCACGCCACCCTGCGCACCGGGACCCGCCGAGGCGCTGGCGGACTGAGACCGGAAGGAGTGTGGCATGCGGATCGCGGCAATCGGTGACATCCACCTCGGCGCCGAGTCGGGCGGCGAACTCCGCCCGGCACTCGCGGAACTGCACGACCGCGCCGATGTACTGCTGCTGGCCGGTGATCTCACCCGGCACGGCACGGTCGAGGAAGGCCGCGTCGTCGCGGCGGAATTCGCCGATCTCGGCGTTCCGGTCGTCGCGGTGCTCGGCAATCACGACCACCACAGCGACGCGCAGCACGAGATCACGGCCGAGCTCACCGATCACGGCATCACCGTGTTGGAGGGCACCGCAACGGAATTCGCGGTCGACGGACATACTCTCGGCATCGCGGGGACGAAGGGCTTCGGCGGCGGTTTCGCGGGTAAATGCGCGAGCGTCTTCGGTGAACGCGTGATGCGTGAATTCGCCTCGCACACCGTCGACCTCGCGGAGATGCTGCGCGACGCGCTGGCGGGCCTGCACACCGATATCACGATCGCGCTGACCCACTACTCCCCGATCAGCGACACCCTGCACGGCGAGCCACGCGAGATCTACCCGTTCCTCGGTTCCTATCTACTCGGCGAAACCATCGATGACCAGCGCGCCGACCTCGCGATCCACGGGCACGCGCACGCGGGCACCGAACGCGGCACCACCCCGGGCGGCATCCGGGTACGCAATGTGGCTCAACCGGTGGTGCGCACCGCTTACGTCGTTTACGAGCTGACACCGGAAACAAAAGAATAATAAGGAGTACCGATGCCCTCGATCGGATCCATCGCCACGCTGGCAGCGGCGACCGTGGCGGCGGCCTTGCTCGCCGGCTGCGGCAGCAACGGCCCCCTCGGCCCGGTGCCCGCCACCCCGACCTCCCATCCCGACATCACCATCACCTTCTCGTCCCCGGGCAGCTCCGCACAGGTGCCCAATCCGGACGAGATCACCCCGACGGCGGCAAAACAGCTGTGCGACATGCTGAAACCCGAGGTCGACCGTTGGCGCACCGAGGGCGCGCAGCTCGGCAAGCTCGGCTTCAACGGCACGGTGCACGATTGGGCGGCCCGCAACGGCGGCCTCAACGACACTGTCCTGACGGACCGCGCCATCGTCGATCGCATCACCACCACCCAGTGTCCGGACGTCCGGCAACAGGTGCTCGACGCACTGGATATCAGCACTCTCGCCGACGGTCTGGCGGGCTTCGGCCGCTGAGCGCTTACGCGGATCGCGTGGCGAGGATTCCAGCCAGGATGACCCGCAGGCCGCGTTCGAATTCCACATCGGTATCGGCGTCGAACAGCTCGGCCACCATCCGGGCGGTCCGCGGATAACGCTCGGCATCGACGGTCTGCGCCATCCGCGCGGGATCGTAGGGATTGTCGTCCGCGTACTCCGCGCCGGATTGCGCTTGTTCCTCGATGACGAACCCGACCGTGTAGTGCAGCAGGATCGGAAACACTCGCTCGGCATGCTCCACCGAGAAACCCGCGTCCTCGAGCGTGCGCAGGGTCAGTTCCGTGGTGCGCCACATGGCTTCATCGCTGACATAGGTTCCGGCCAGCACCTTCGCCCCATCCCGATAGCGCAGCATCGACCGGCGCAACCGCCCGGCCACCCCCACCACCCAGTCCTGCCAGTCCTCACCCTGCCGCGGCGCCTCGATCCCGTCGACAGCGGAGACGAATACCCGCCGCGCCATCGCATCGAGTAGTTCGCGCTTGTTCTTGACATGCCAATACAGGGCGGGTGCCTGCACGTCCAGGGCCCCGGCCACCTTCCGCATGGTCAATCCGTCGAGACCGACCTCGTCGAGCAAGCCCAACGCCGCCTCGGCGATCACCTTCGCATCGATCTTCACTGTCATCTCCTACTGTCCGACCCTTGACAGCTTAACAATGTTCTGGTCTCCTTAACAACGTTAAATCGCTTAACAACGTTAAGGAGACCGACATGGAAACGACTGATGTGGTGATCGCCGGTGCCGGGCCGACCGGGCTGATGCTGGCCTACGAACTGCGTCTGGCCGGCGTGGATGTCGCGCTCGTCGATGGACTTCCGGCGCGCACCGGCGAATCGCGGGCGGGCGGGATCCACGCCCGTACCATGGAAATCCTCGATCAGCGCGGCCTACTCGACGACCTGCTCCCGCTCGGCCGCGTCATGCAGGCCGGGCACTTCGGCGGCCTGCGCCTGGACTTCAGCGATTTCAATACCCGCTACCCCTTCACCCTGGCCGTCCTGCAGTCGGTGATCGAGCGCGAACTCGACCGGCACGCAACCGAACTCGGCGCGGTCGTGCGGTGGGGTTCGCCCGTTGTCGGTTTCCGGCAGGACGCGGCGGGCGTCGAGGTGGAAATCGGCGGCCCGAATCCACGCCGGATTCGCGCGGCCTACCTGGTCGGCTGCGATGGCGGCCGCAGCACGGTGCGCAAACTGGCGGGCATCGACTACGTCGGCACCGACGCGACCGCGACGGGCATGCTGGCCGATGTCGAACTGGCCGATCCGCCCGCACAGACCGTCTTCGCACACCGCGCCGGTGCGGGCGACTTCTCCGTGGTCCAATTCGAACCCGGCTGGCACCGACTGCTCGTGCAGCGCCACGACCTCGTCCTGGAGCGCGGCGCCGAACTCAGCTTCGAGGACTTCCGCGCCAACTTCACCGAACTCGCCGGCACCGACTTCGGCATGCACAGCCCGCGCTGGATCTCGCACTACAGCGATGCCGCCCGCCAGGCCGACCGCTACCGCGTCGGTCGCGTCTTCCTCGCCGGGGATGCGGCGCACATCCACTACCCGGCGGGCGGTCAGGGCCAGAACCTGGGGTTGCAGGACGCGATGAATCTCGGTTGGAAGCTCGCCGCCACCTTGCGCGGCAACGCATCCGACGAACTCCTCGACACCTATGAGTCCGAACGCCACCCCATCGCCGCCCGCGTCCTGCACAACACCCGCGCCCAGACCGCGCTCGGACGCCCCGGCCCGCACACCGACGCACTGCGCGACATCATGAGCGATCTGATCGATATGGACCAGGTGCGCCACCGCCTCGGCCTGATGATCACCGCACTCGATATCCGCTACGACATCAAGGGCGAGCACCCGCTCATCGGCCGTCGCGTCCCGGATGCCGACCTCGCAACCGCGGACGGCGATACCCGGGTCCACGAGCTGCTGCGCGTGAGTCGTCCAGTCCTGCTGGTACTCAATGGAAGCGAAGTTCCGGCCATCCCGGAATGGCAGGACCGCGTCGAGATCATCAGCGCGGTCGGCCACGGCGAGCACTGGACCATCCCCGGTTTCGGCGCGATCCAAGCTCCCGCCGCCGTCCTGCTGCGCCCCGACGGCTACGTCGCATGGGCTACCGGCGAACCCTCCTCCGCCGGCTTGACCGAAGCACTCACCACCTGGGTCGGAGCCCCCGAATCCACAGGCGGATCAACTGTTCGATGATCAACCCGCCCCTGCTTGCCGACTCGACCCACCACTCTCTCCCACGATGTCACCCGAGCCACTGCCCCGAAGGCACCCGGTCAACAACCCGGCGTGTCCGCGTCCGGCGACCGGCCCGGCACCCGCAAGTCGCGACCCGAGCGGCAGCGTGCCAGCTATCAACCGCGGCCGCCGGGATGCGGTATCGGATTATCGCGGCGATCGCACGATCCGATGCCACGAGCCGACTCCAACTCAGCGTATCGGTCACCGCTTTGGAATCTCTTTACAAAAACATGACCGAAATTAGGCACAATGATTGAATAAGCCAAGGATTAGCAGAAAGCAGTACGTTGACCGTTTTGTCCGATTTCCCCGACACGGACCGAGATCGGTAGTTGATCTTGTCGTCCCCCGTGTGACACTGTCGCCCAACGGACATCGTCCGAAATTTCGTCGGAGAAAGATCAAAAACGTTGCCTTCCAAAAGGGTTGTTAATGTGTATGCTATCGATCAATTAAGACCCCACTACGAGGTGGGATGACCGGCGAAGGCGGTGTCGCAATGGATGTCAACGCACTCCGAATGCGCCGTGCAACTGTCTTCGCAATCGGCATCGGCGTGCTGACCCTGGCAGCGACCGGGCCGCTCGATCGACTGTTGCTCGGACTGTTCATCTGCATCGGACTCGGACTCGGTTGGGTGAATGCACAACTCACCCGATTGACGGTCAACCGAGTCGCCGACGCCGAGAAACCACGGAAACAGGGGTTGTACCTCTCCTCGGCGACTCGACTGATCGCGATAACCGGTGGTTCGCTCGCAGTGGGTTTCCTGGCAAGGCCGCATGGCATCGGAATCTTCTTCGGCCTGGCCGCCTTTCAAGTGATTCTGGTGTTGGTCACCGTCTTGCCTGAAGTGAAGGAGCTTCGCCAGCAATCATGACGAATCAACTCGCCTTCCTCGCCCAGTCAGCGCTTCCGGTCCTTGCCGAGGAAGCGCCCGCCGAAGAGCCGAAAATCAAGGTCGGCGAACACGCGGTCGCGCATCTGTGGGGTATGGACTTCAATGTCGACACGATCATCTCGACCGCCCTCGCGGCGGCGATCGTGCTCGGTTTGGCGTTCTACCTGCGGGCGAAGCTGACTTCGGGCGTACCCAACGGCGTGCAGTTGTTCTTCGAGACCGTCACGGTCCAGATGCGCAACCAGGTGGAAAGCGCCATCGGCATGAAGGTCGCGCCGTTCGCGCTGCCATTGGCCGTCACGCTGTTCATCTACATCCTGTTGTCGAACTGGCTGTCCGTGCTGCCGGTGCAATACGGACACGGCGAATTGATCGCGCCGCCCGCGTCGGATGTCAATTTCGTCTACGCGCTGGCCCTGTTCGTCTTCGTCATGTACCAGGGCGCGGGTATATATCGGCGCGGCCCCGGCGGGCATGCCAAGCAGTTGCTGAAGGGCCACACCGGATGGGGCCCAATGGTTTTCATCAATGTCATCGAAGAAGTCGCCAAACCGCTCTCGCTGTCGCTGCGATTGTTCGGCAACATGTTCGCGGGCGGCGTGATGGTCTCGGTGATCGCACTGTTCCCGTTCTGGATCAGCTGGGGACCGAATGCCATCTGGAAACTCTTCGATCTCTTCGTCGGAGCCATCCAGGCATTCATCTTCTCGCTGCTGACCGTCCTCTACTTCAGCCAGTCGATGTCGCTGGAGCACGAGCACTAGCCCCTGCGACCACTTTCGGATCGCTCGAAACAACTACAGATCGGCGCCGCCGATCGAGCTCAGTAAAGAACAGGAAGTGAAAAATGGCAGACGCAACCACGGCAGCCATCGTCCAGGGCGCGCTCATCGGCGGCGGCATCATTATGGGCGGTGGCGCCATCGGCGCGGGTATCGGTGACGGACTCGCCGGCGCCGCGTTGATCAACGGCGTTGCCCGTCAGCCGGAAGCCGAGGGTCGCCTCCGCGGTAACTTCTTCCTGACCGTCGGTCTGGTCGAGGCGGCGTACTTCATCAATCTAGCGTTCATGGCGCTTTTCGTATTCGCTACTCCAGGTAAGTAATTCAGTATGACTCCGCGAACGGATGTTGTTGCCGAGGGGAACTTCCTGATCCCCAACGGCACATTCTTCGCCGAGCTGTTGATCTTCCTGATCGTGCTCGGGGTCATGTGGCTGTTCGTCGTTCCGCCGATACGCAAGGTATTGGCGGAACGCGAGGCGAGAGTCGCCGAAACCGCGGTCGACAACAAGGAAGCCAAATCCTTGTTCGCCGACGCCGAAGCGAAATATCAGGCGGCCGTCGCGCAGGCGCGCAGTGAAGCCGTCGAGATCAGGAACCAGGCAAGGCACGAGGGCCGAATTATCCTCGAGCAGTTGCGAAGTGAGGCGCAGGACGAGGCCGACAGGATCGTCGCGGAATCCGCGACGGAACTGCGGGCCCAGGCGGACCAAGTTGCCGCGGAGCTGCGTGAGGCTGTCGAACCGCTCGCCGAGACATTGGCCGATCGAGTGCTCGGCATAAAGGATCGGCACGCCGGCTCCAGCGCCGGCCATCAGTCAGGACGAGCGTAGCCAATGAACCTCAACAGCGGCATCCTTGCCGAAGGGGCCATCCACGCAGCCGAGTCCGAGGACTCGGGCATCTTCCACATCACCTTCGACTGGCCGATCTTCTTCAGCCAGCTCTTCGGTTTCGCCGTCATCATCTTCATCATCGTCAAATATGTGGCACCGCCGGTCGGACGACTGATGGCGAAGGCGCAGAACAATATTCAGAAACAGCTCGAGGAGAACCAGCAGGCGGCCGACCGCCTCGTCGAGGCCAAACGCGCCTACGACAACGCGGTCACCGACGCTCAGGCCGAACTCGAGCACATCCGCGAGGACGCGCGCGCCGACGCCGAACGCATCATCGCCAAGATGCGCGAATTCGCCGATGCCGAGGTCGCCCGGGTCCGCAGCCAGGGCCGCGACCAGATCGCCCAGATGCGCACCCAGCTCATCCGCGATCTGAAGGACGAGCTCATCACCACGGTCATGGACAGCACCGAGGAAAAGGTCCGCTACGAGATCGGCTCCACGCACGTGGCAGCCGACAGTATCGACAAATTCCTCGAAGACCTCGAGGCCATGGCCAACGCGGAGCCTCCGGTCCGACGCCGCGCCGAGCCCTGGGCTTTGTAAAACCGGGTGGTCGCCGGACCGCATGCCCTGGCATGCTGGCCGCGTGAGCACCGCGCAGATCACGATTGATTTCGCGCCCGAATTGCGGCTGTTCGTCGCGGCCGCACAGCGGGACGGTCGCTCGTCCGTGCGGATCGACACTGTGTCGACGCTCGGACACATCGTGGAATCCCTCGGCGTGCCGCTCACCGAGGTGGGCGAACTGCTGGTCGATGATCGGTCCGTGGACCCGTCGTATCTGCCCACCGACGGCGAGTCGGTGTCGGTGCGCGCTGTGGTGCGCCCGCAGCGATTCGACGAACCGCTGCGTTTCCTGCTGGATATCCATCTCGGCACCCTGGCGCGACGGCTGCGACTACTCGGCGTCGACACCGCCTACGAGAATCCGGATATCGGCGACGCCGCACTCGCCACGCGCTCGGCAACCGAACATCGCATCCTGCTCTCCCGCGATCGCGGACTGCTGCGTCGACGCGAAATCTTCGCCGGCGCATACATTTACAGTCACCGTCCCGTCGAACAACTCGACGACGTGCTATCGCGTTTCGCACCGCCCCTTGCGCCATGGACCCGCTGCACGGCCTGCAACGGCCCGCTGCGCATAACCGACAAACAGACCCTGCGCGGACAACTTCCGGACGAGACCGAACGCACCTACGACGCATTCGCACAGTGCGTCGACTGCGGCCGAACCTATTGGAAGGGTGCCCATCACGCGCGTCTCGACGCGATCGTCACCCACGCCCTCCACTTCGGCACCTGACCGCGATACCGCGCACCTCCCACGACGCCACGCACCTCCCACGACAGCACGCGCGTTTCGCGGTGGTGCACACGAAATCGTGGGCGGAATGTGTGTGGCGCGCGGATCGCGCGGGAGACGTTCCCGCCCAGGCGGATCAGGCGCCGAAAGCGCCTTCGAGTCGGCTGCGGGAGCCTGGGTGGACCAGCCGGGCCACGCTGACCAAGGCGCTGGCGGACCAGGTGCGGCGGCGGATCTGGAGACATGGTTCGGTGCGGCGGATGCGCAGTAGCCTGCAGTCCTCCTGGCCGCCCTGCACCGCCTCGACGACATGCTCGCCGCGCACCAGCGGGGCCACCTCGCTGAGGTACCGGTTCGGGGTGATCTCGGCGAAATTCTGGTCGAGATAGCCGGGTGCGGCCGCGGGGTTGACGTAGCGGTCCTCCACCTGGATCGGCACCTCGTCGTCGAAATGCACCAGCAGCGAATGGAATACCGAATCGCTCGGCCAATCGCCCAGCAGTGGGTTTTCGGTATCGAGGGGTTCGCTGCGCAGGAAGATGACCTCGGTGCGGTGCCGGTGACCGCGCTGCTGGATCTCGTCGGCGATATTGCGCACCTCGAACAGCGGCGAGGCCACCTTCGCGGGTGCGACGAAGGTGCCGACCCCCATCATCCGTACGACCACCCCGGCCGCGGCCAACTCACGCAGCGCACGGTTGACCGTCATGCGGGAGATTCCGAGCGCGTCGACCAGCTGATTCTCCGAAGGCAGCTGATCCCCCGCGACCCAGCGTCCGGCGCCGATCTGCGTGCGGATCAGGGTCTTGATCCGCTCATATGCCGGTGCCGTATCGGGTCCGGACGCCGCGAACAAGACCGCCAGGTCTGCATCGCCCACCGGGCGGGCCATCGCCACCACCTCTCACGTCGCCTGGCCGCAACCTTAGCCGTTCCGGTTGACAGTCACTTGTATATACAGGACTATGCATCTGGGCAGGCTGTCCCAGCTGCCCCCCTTCTCCTGATGGAAGGCGGATCCATGCCGCACAACGACGAAATCGACGCCGGACTGCAGATCGAGCGCCGCACCATCGAAGTAATTCCGGATGCCGAACGCCATGGCACGCCGCGCAATCAATTCACCCTCTGGTTCGGCGCGAATATGCAGATCACCGCGATCGTCGACGGTGCGTTAGCGGTGGTATTCGGTGCCGACGCGCTATGGGCGATCGTCGGATTGCTGCTCGGCAATATTCTCGGTGGCATTGTGATGGCGCTGCATTCGGCGCAGGGTCCGCGGCTCGGATTGCCGCAAATGATTTCCAGCAGAGCGCAATTCGGCGTCCTCGGTGCGGTAATGCCGCTGTTGCTCGTGATCGTGATGTATCTCGGTTTCGCCGCGACCGGCACGGTATTGGCCGGTCAGGCGGTGAACAAGATTCTGCACGTGGACAATTCGACCGTCGGCATACTCGTCTTCGGTGCGCTCACGGCCGTAGTCGCGGTGACCGGTTATCGGCTGATCCACGTCATCGGGCGAATCGCTACCGTGGTCGGCATCATCGGCTTCACCTACCTGACCATCCGCCTGTTCGCCGAATACGACGTCAGCGCCTACGTCGGTACCAAATCCTTCGACATCGTGACCTTCGTCCTCGCGATCTCCCTCGGTGCGGGATGGCAGCTGACCTTCGGACCGTACGTCGCGGACTATTCGCGCTATCTGCCCCGCACGACCAGTGCGCGCATCACCTTCTGGTCCACTTTCGCGGGCAGCGTGCTCGGCTCGCAGTGGGCGATGACGCTCGGCGCGCTGGTGGCCGCGGTCGCCGGAAAAGCGTTCCTGGGCAATCAAGTCGGCTTCATCGGCGACCTCGCCGGCCCGTCCGCGATCGCACTACTGATCTACCTGGTCATCGTGATCGGCAAGCTGACGGTGAACTGTCTCAACGCCTATGGCGGGTTCATGTCCATCCTGACATCGGTGACCGCGTTCAACGGTCGGTCGCGCACCACCCAGGCCGCGCGGGCGGCCTATATCATCGGCTTCACTGTGGTGTCGATGCTGATCGCCATCGGGGCCAGCGCCGACTTCCTCAATAACTTCAAGAATTTCGTGCTCGTCCTGCTCATGGTGTTCACCCCGTGGAGTGCGATCAACCTGATCGACTACTACCTGATCTCGCGCGAGCGCATCGATATCCCGGCGCTCTACGATCCGAACGGCCGCTACGGACGCTGGAACCTCGCCGCCCTGACCTGCTACACCCTCGGCATTCTCGCCCAGATCCCGTTCCTCGCACAGAAGCTCTACACCGGCCCGATCACCGATGTGCTCGGCGGCGCGGATATCTCATGGATCGTCGGCATCGTCTTCACAGCGGCCATCTACTATCCGCTCGCACGTCGCACGAGCAACCCGCCGGAGCGGATGATCTATCCCACGGACACCGTGGATGCTCCGGTGTCCTGAGATACCGACCGCGCCCCGACCCCATAACAGGGGCGGGGCGCTCATGGCCCTGGTGCCGGTCGGCGCCTCGTGATCAACCGAGAGCGCGGTCGGGAACTCGTCGACTACGACGCGTGGTGTGTCGGGTGGTAGTGCTCCCAGGCGTCGGCCAGCGACTTGCGGACGTCCGCGGGGAGGTAATCGCGGATTTCTGGGCACAGGTGGACGCTGTTTCCGCAATCGTCGCACCAGATCCGGACTGTGCGCGCGTCCTTGGCAACCGCTTGGGCGATCCAGTCGGCGCGCATGTTTCCGTGGTCGACTGTCGCAACCCATCTGTCTCCGTAGCCATCGACATCCTGATGGATGGCATTGACCATGGTCACCGCGAACATCGGGTTGGGCTGAGCCTTCTTCTTCGTCATTGCGGGAAACCTCCGGCCCGGTCGAGCGAAATATTCGTGCGACATCGAAGTAATACCCCCCGTCGCACGGGAGGTCCAGCAACCTGGCGGTGACCGATTGCTTCGCGACGCAAGAAGCAACCGTAACTCCGGTTGACGGGCCCGGCAAGAGACCATTTTCGGGCGGAAACCGAAGGGAATCCGCAGGTAAAGAGATCGCAAAGGGTCTGGGCCTATTGCCGATACGGCGCGGCGGCCGCCCATGCCTCCGCACTGAACGCCTGCCTGATCTGTGGCCACAGCAACCGGTCGACACACAAGTATTCCGGGAAGAATCCGGCGCAGTCCGCATCGCGCGGCCCGATCTCCATCACCAGCGCCGCCACACCCAGTGCGCCAAGGCCTGATCCATGCTGGTTCCCGAGGTTGGATAGCCGACGGTATCGACCGAGGTGCCCGATGCGAATCCGGTGGGTGCGACCTTCGCGGCCGGATTCCGCAGTCGCGCGGTGTCATCGGGCGCGGCCATCGTCGGTGTGATCACGTAATTCCCGTAGGCGTGCAGGTCGACCAGCAGGCCTACGGCGCTGTCGGGTACCTCGTCGACGCCCGGCTCACGCTGATCGGCGAAGAGTGCGGACAGCAGCCCTTCGAGTGCGCGCGTTCGCCCGCAAACCTGGCCTGCTCCAACGGGTTCCGAGGACCGTCAGGGAGAAGGGGTTGGGCACGAAGGGGACTCCGGATCGCGGCGGCGCGGGAGCGGGAGTCGGATCGAGCGCTCGGCCGAATGCTCGCTGAGGGCCGACCGGCCGTCCCTGCGCAGGTGTATCCACGCCGCGATCAGCACGATCAGGAATTCGATGACGTAGCCGTTGATCAAGACCTTGGTGATCGGCCACCACGGCGGCAGCAGGAACACTCCGATCGACACCCAGGTCTTGCTCCAGTGGTAGGTCCACGAGGCGGTCACCGTGAACAGCACCGCCGCCGACACCCACCAGCGCCAGTTGTCCAGCCCCTTGTGCACGAGGAAGACGAACAGCGGCACGAACCACACCCAGTGGTGTCCCCAGGAGAACGGCGACACCGCGCAGGCGGTGAGACCGGCCAGGGTGATCGACAGCAGCCGCTCACCTCGCTGATACAGCGCCGTCGTGATCATCATGCTGGCGATCGTGACCGAGCCTGCGATGAGCAACCACAACCACACCGGCGCGGGCCCGTCGAGCAGATGCGCGATGACGCCGCGGATGGATTGGTTGGACGGGTGGCTGTCCGGCGCGATCCGGTTGGATTGGAAGAACGTCGAGGTCCAGTACTGCCGGGAATCGGTGGGCAGGACGACCCATGCGAAGGCGATCGAGGCGACGAAGACGACGAATGCGGTAAACGCCGCGCGCCACTGCCGCAGAGCCACGAAATAAGCGACGAAGTAGATCGGGGTGAGTTTGATGCCCGCCGCGAGTCCGACGCCGAGGCCACGCAGTTTGCTTCGGTCCTCGCGCAGCGCATCCAACAGCGCCAGCAGCATCAGCACCAGGTTGATCTGCCCGAAGTAGAGCGTTTGACGGACCGGCTCGATGAATACGCAGGTGACCGCGAGCAGCACGCTGACCACCACCAGTCGAGTCGTGATCCGATAACCCAGCAGCCGCCAGCTGAGCAGTACACAGGCGACGAGTACAGAGAGGTTGACCGCCAGCCAGGTGTTCGTCACGTACCCCCACGGCACCATGTAGATCGGCACGAACGCGATGGTGGAGAACGGCGTGTAGGTGTAGAGCAGGCCGCGCATGGTCGGCTCGGTGTACAGCGGCAGATCGTGCACGATGCGCCACGCACCGTCCCGATAGATGTGCACGTCGAGGCCACCGACCAGGAATCCGCCCTTGTCCAGGAAGGGATCGATGGTGGTGAAGAGCAGGATCACCGACAGCAGGGCGCTCCCGGCGAGCAGGTATATCGCTGGTCCCGTACGCGGAAACTCCAGCTTCCGGGTGTCTCGCACCGATCCGCTATGACCGAGGCAACACCGTCGCAGGATTCGAAGGACAGGATCCTGTTGGGTGATAAGACCTCATCACGACGAGCGATCCATCCCTTCGTCCCGCACCTGCTGCACTACTACGGCGATAGCCAGTTTTTAACGTACCTAATGACCCGCGCCTGCATCATGCCCCGAAGTGCCGGGGCAAGCAAGCCGCGGGATCATCGTTGCCTGCTGGCCCTGGCCCGCCTGCGCTCCGCCTGTAGTTCGGCAAGTTCTTGTTCGAGCATCTCGGCGATGCGGAACTGCCCGGTGTCGTGGATATCGGGCGTGCGAACCACCTGCAGGTGCGAATCCGGCTCGGCGGGTGCGCTGCCCTTGCCGCGCGCGTTCTCGGTTGTCCTGCTGTCCTTCCTGCCCTCGAGCGAACTGGGCTTGCGTGCCGTCGCCGCAGCCGAACCGTTGCCCCTGCGCAGCGCAGACACGACCGACGGCTTGCTCTCCGCGGCGGGCTTCTCCTGGCCGGCCGGGGCGGCCTTCCGTGCGGGCGCCTTGGCCGGGGGCGGCGGGGTCTCGACCTTCGCGACGGGCTTGGTCTCGGCCGTAGCGACCGGCTCGGGTGTGGCCGGCGCGAAGGGGTTGTTCTTCGCGACTACCGGCTTCGCGACCGGCGCGGTCGGCTCCTTGATGACCGCGGGGCGGTTCTCGGCCTTCGCGGGAGCGGGCCGCTGCTCGGCTGCCCGGGGCTCCGCATTGTCCGGCGCCTGGCCGTTGGTCGGCGCGCGACGCTTCTCGGGTGCTTCCGAACCCTCTTGCGCGGCAGCACTTTCCCCGTCGGGCGACTCCTCGACCTCGACCTCTTCGGCCTCTACGATCGCGTCGACTTCCAGCTCGGCGTCCTGTTCCGCACCTTCGGCACTCGCCAGAGCGTCGGGCTCCCCGGACTCCTTCTCCGCCCCCGGCGCCACCAGGGCCGCCTGGGTGTTCGCGCGATAGGACGCGATCGATGGCATCGTCCGCTTGAGTTGTTCGGCCGGATCGGGCAGCTCGCGAACCTGCTCGGTCGCCCGGTAGATGGCCAGGCCGTAGCGCGCGCTGGCCGCGTCGTGAATGAGCAGGGCCACACCGATCATCACCGGCGCGACCGCGTGCACACCGGTTTCGTACCACTCTCCATCGCGCAGATAGGGGTAGGTGTTGAGGGTGACAGTCAGTGACAGCAGGGCGATTTCGGCCGCGGCGACCTGTCGGCGGTTGTCGATCACGCCCCATTCGGCGACCTTGTTGGTGCCGACCATGATGATGATCAAGCAGACGCTGATCATCGCCTCGATGAGGTAGCTGAACCAGTACAGCGGATCGCCCGGCCCGCCCGGCGCGATGTTGTGCTGCACATTGACCGCGGACCACAGCATGCCCGCCGCCACCACGCCCGCCAGCGCGCGCAGTGACCATCCCCGGTGCCGGTACAGCGACGCCAGCTTGGCGTGTGGGCTGGACTCCCGTCGCTGTGCCGCAATCGCCTTGCGGGCTACCAATAGATCTCTGATGTCGGCCTTCTCGATCGCTTCCGTGGTCTGCCTGGCGCGGTCGGCCGCGGCGGCCGCGGCCTGGACCTGTTTCCATCGCTGTGCGCGATCCTCGCCGCGGATCTTCTCCGCGAGCTCACGCTCGGCGACCAGTTCGTCCTCGGAGAGCGCCTCGGTCAGCGCGGGATCGAACTGGTAGGCCAGTCGGCCCCGAGCCCGCTCGACCCTTCTCGCGAGCTGTCCGACCTCGTCCTCGATGGGATGATGCTCGATGGTCAATTCGACTCCCAGCGGGAGAGATTCGACGGCAGACAAGTGATCACGCGTGGGAACGGCACCAGACATTCATAGTCGATTCACCGTTGCCAGCGAAACTGTCAATTTGCCGCCAGTGGGTCGTCCTGCGGCGTGCCGCGCGCGACACACGCATCCGAAGTCTCGATTTTACGACGATTCAGCACTCAGGAACCCCACCCGCCGCGCAATGAACATCCGGTTCACCGGCTCGGATTCGCTGCGGCACGACTGCTCGCCATCAGCAAACAGCCAACCAGTCGGTTCATTCAAGGGGTGTCGACACATTCGGGCGTGTCGCCCCCAACTGGTCGATAGGTCAGGCGATTTCGGATCCGCTCGGCCGATGTGCCGCGACGTAGTCATCGATCTCGCGCAGGAATCCTTCCAGACGTCCCGGCGTCAGCCAGGAGGCACGGAACGAGTTCTTGGCGAGTTCGACGATCCGGTCGAGATCGAGGTTCGCGTTGGCGGCGAGGGATAGATAGTTGTCGGCCGCATAGGCGCCGAAGTAGGCCGGATCGTCACTGTTGACCGTGACCGCGAGGCCGCGATCGAGCAGTGTGCGGATCTCGGTCGACTTCATCTGTTCGGTCACAAAGGAATTCGAGACCGGACAGCAGGTGAATCCGATGCCCTTGGTTTTGGCGAGTTCGACCAGGCGCTCGTCCTCGACGATATTGGTGCCGTGGTCGATGCGGTCGACGCCGATATCCTCCAGCGCCTGCCTGATGTGTTCGATGGAGCCTTCCTGATCGATATCGCAGTGCATGGTGAGCAGGAAGCCCTCGCGGCGGGCCCGCTCGAAGACGGTCGCGAATTTACTTGGCGGATTGCCTCGTTCGTCCGAATCCAGTCCGACGCCGATGATCCAATCCTTGTACGGCAGCGCCTCGAGCAACGTCGCCATCGCGTACTCGGCCGAATAGTCGCGCAGGAAACACAGGATCAACTCGGCGGAGATGCCGAACTCCCGGCGGGCCCGCACGATCGCCGAGCGATACCCGCTGATCACGGCGCCGAACTCGACACCGCGCCCGGTATGCGCCTGCGGGTCGAAGAACATCTCCACATGTCGGATGCCATCGGCGTGCGCCCGGGTCAAATAGGCGAAGGCCAGATCGTCGAAGTCCTGCGACTGCTGCAGCACCCGCATGGCCGGGTAGTACACCCGCAGGAACGAGGTCAGATCGTGGAACTTATAGGTCTGCTTCACCTCCTCGACGGTCCGCTCGGGCAGTTCGATCCCATTGCGTTGCGCCAGCCGGAACTTCAACTCCGGCTCCAGCGTCCCCTCCAGATGCAGATGCAATTCGGCCTTGGGCAGGCCACGAACGAATGCGGCGAGATCCGTTGACATGCAGCCATCATCCCCCTGGACGGCCGCCGTCGGGTCCGTTCAGGCCGCGTCCGACAGCGCCTCGTGCCAGTGCCAGGTGTCGGTGTATTGGTGCAGTGCGAACAGCTTTTCGTCGGCGATGTGCCAGATGTGGGCGAATTCGGCGGCCACATGCTTGCCGGTCGCACGGGCGGTGCCGCGGTAGTGGCCGGTCACGATGACGGTGTCCGGATGGGCGTCGAACCACTCCTCGGCGAAGGGGGCGATCTCGTATTCGCGGAACACCGGCTGCCAGATGCCCGCGAGCGCCGCTTCCGGACTGTGCGCCTGGGTAACGGTCACGCTGGGCATGCCGGGCGCCACCCAGCCCTGGAAGCGCGGATGTAACGCATCGAGGATGCCGGCGGCGTCCCCGAATTGCGTTGCTTTGTAGAACTTTTCGACCACGTCGCGGTTGCTCATATTTTCATATTAGAGGGATCGTTCTATATCGACCAGAGGGAAGGGCCGGTGATCTGCCGCACAGCCCTCCGGCACGAGGTCCGGCGGCTACGCTCGGTCGGATGATCCTTCGCCATGTGACGGTCGATTGCGCCGATCCGTATGCGCAGGCGACGTTCTGGAGCGCCGTCACCGGGTGGCCGGTGGCCGAGCTGGACGGACCGGGGACCGACGACGCGCTGGTCGAGGCGCCGCCCGGAACGCCCGGATTGCTGTTCATCCGGGTGCCCGAGGGCAAGCAGACGAAGAACCGGATCCACTTCGACTGGATGCCAACCGAGCGCAGCCGGGACGAGGAGGTGCGGCGGATCATCGAGCTGGGCGCGAAGTTGTACGAGGACCATCGCACCGACGACGGGCTCGGCTGGGTCACGCTGGTGGACCCCGAGGGCAATGAGTTCTGCATCGAGCGGGGCAGGGCCGAGCGCGAAGGCTGACCCGTCAGTTGCGGATTCGGGATCGCAGTGCGAGAACGCCTGCGGCCGAGCCGATCATCGCCAGGCCGACGACCCAAAGTCCGGCTCGCTGGGTGCCGGTGAGGTCCTTCAGTGCGCCGGTGACATACGGTGCGACAAATCCGCTGACATTGCCGATGGAGTTGATCAGGGCGATGCCACCCGCCGCGGCCGCGCCGGAGAGGAAGGTGCTCGGCAGCGCCCAGAAGGTGGGCAGCGCGGCGAGTACTCCGACGGCGCAGACGGTGACCGCGACCATGGCGGCGAACGGATTGCCCAGATACAGCGCCACCGGAATCGCGAGTCCACCGACCAGCGCGGGCAGTGCCACATGCCAGGTCCGCTCTCCGGTTCGGTCACCGTGCCTGCTCCACAGCACCATCACGACGGCGCCGATCACATACGGCACCGCATTGATGAGCCCGCGCTGCACCACCGAATAGTGGGTGCCGTACTGCTGCTGGAAGCCGTTGATGATCGTGGGCAGGAAGAATCCGAGCGCATACAGGCCATAGACGATGCCGCCGTAGATGAAGGCGAGGCCGAGCACACGTGGATGGGTGAGCGCCTTGCGCACCGTCCAGTGTTCGACCCGCGCGGCCTGCTCTTTGTCGAGCTCCGAGGTGAGCCGATCTCTTTCGGTCTCGGTCAGCCACTTCGCCTGGGAGGGCCGGTCGGTGAGGAAGAACCAGGTGACCACCGCGAGCGCGATCGCGGGCACGCCCTCGACCAGGAACATGAATCGCCAACCGCTGAGACCGAAGGCACCGTCGCCGTACTGGATGATCAGACTCGACACCGTCGAGCCCAAGGCGGTTGAAATCGGCACCGCCGTCATGAACAGTGCGACGATCTTCGCGCGCTGGGTCTGTGGGAACCAGTAGGTGAGATACAGCAGGATGCCGGGAAAGAATCCGGCCTCCACCACGCCGAGGGTGAATCGCAGGATATAGAGCCAGGTTTCGTTCGGCACGAATGCCATGGCGGTGGCGACCACACCCCAACTCACCATGATTCTGGCTATCCAGCGGCGCGCACCGAACCGGTGCAGCGCCAGATTGCTCGGCACCTCGAGTACGAGATAGCCGATGAAGAAGATGCCGGAGGCGAAACCGAAGGCCGTCTCGGTCAGTCCCAGCTCCGTTTTCATACCGCTGGGCCCGGCGAATCCGATATTGACCCGGTCCAGGTAGTTGATGAAATACAGCAGCCCGAGATAGGGCACCAGTCGAATCGTGACCTTGCGCAACGTCGCGCGGGACACCTCGGGCGTTCCATCCATCCGCGAACTCTCGACCCGCATCCACGCCGCAGTCAAATTCCCAGGCCCGGCGATACGAATGTTCGACACCGGACAGCCGACACGTCATGTGCGGGGACCCGAGCGTTCAACCGGCAACCGTACCGTTCGAGGCAGAGGCGAACGGAGATTCCCATGCTGGAGCCGCGACTTCGAACCCTATGGCTGGCGAATGTGGCCGCCGCCGCCGTGACCGTGCGAACCCCACTCTACGTTCGACCCAGAACCACCCATTCCGTTCGTGCGCAACGGGATTCGATGCTGGCCACGGACCTCGAGGTCGTCACGGTGACCGACCGCTCGGCAATCCTGACCTGGACCACGCGCGACCGCGACCGCTATGGCCGCACCCGTCCGGTCCCGGCCGATACCGAGGTCCGGATCGCACCGGTCGACGGTCGGTCGGCGGCGCGGCCGCGCTACCTGGACTCCAGGCCGACCGCCTACCACTATGCGGAGCTCGACGGCCTCGAACCCGGCCGTACGTACCGATTCGAGGCCTACTCGGACGGCCACCGCGCCGTCCCCGCCCGCACCCTGGTGACCCGCCGCTGCGGAACACCGGAATCCACCGGCACATTCACGACCGCCGATCCACCGCCGGGACGACTGCTGCACACCATCGCACTCGCCAATGACGTGCACTTCGGCGAGCACACCAGCGGACTGATCGTGGCCGGACTTCCCACCGGGCTGCGTCACGAGACCGAGCACTATCCGGACTTCATGCTGACCGCATTGCTCGATGATCTGCGCCGACCGGACCGCGCGGCGGATCAACTGATCGTCGCGGGCGATCTCACCGATACCGGCACCCTCGAACAATGCCTGGGTGTGCGGGCTCGATTGGACGAGTGGGGCGTACTCGGCCGCGATTACTTCGTCTGCCGCGGTAACCACGACAAGCCCGACGAGCACCGAATCGACCACTGGGGCACGGTATTTCACGCCCGTCAGCGCCTGGTCGAATATCGCGTCGGCGAGCTGCGCATGATCGGCCTCGACACCACCCGACTGCGTGGATCCGGTGGCACCATCGTGGCACCGCAATTGGCGCATCTGCGCGAACTACTGGCGGCCGATCCGGATCGGCCGACCCTTGTTTTCGGGCACCATCCAGTGACTTCCCATGCGGCGGTGAGCAATCCGGGCGGCCCGGGGTTCGTTCTCGATCGCACGAATGCCGCCGCGCTGGGCGCGCTCTATCGCGACGCCCCCGGCGTATTCCTGCACCACTGCGGCCACACCCATCGCAACCGGCGCAACCGCCCGGACTCCGGTGTCGATGTGGAATTCCTGGAAGTCGCTGCCACCAAGGAATATCCGGGTGGCTACAGTCTGCTGCGAGTCTACGAGGGCGGCTACACGGTCAACTTCTACAAGACCCGCACCGAGTCGGCCCGCCGTTGGAGCACCCGCACCCGCCGCCAATACCTCGGCCTGCATCCGGACCACGCCCTCGGCAGCTGCGCCGACCGCAACCATGTTGTCCTGCGCGATTTCTCCGGGTTGTAGTTCACCGGCTGACGCGTCACTCGCCCTACCGCCACCCGGCTACTGTCGCAGATGGGCGTGAGACTTCGGAAAGGCCGAGCCGCGAGAGGTTGGTAGCTGATGGGTGTTGGTGGTCTTCGATTTGCCTCGATTGTCGCGGCCGCCATTGTGCTCGGGAGTGGATCCGTTATGGCCGGAGCTCGTTCGCACGGGGCACCGGACGATCCGGGATCGGTGGTGAGCACGGATGGATCGAGGATTACCGGGATTCAGGTTCGGGATGATCGGCATCTCACATTGACGGTGTATTCGGAGGCGATGGGGCGGGAGCTTTCGGTGGAGGTACAGCGGCCCGTGGATGTCGGAGTGCCGCGGCCGACGTTGTATCTGTTGGCGGGGGTCGATGGTGGGGTGGACGGGGCAACGTGGGGCTCGAAGACCGATGTCATGGGGTTTTTCGGGGATAAGAACGTCAATGTGGTGCAGCCACTCGGTGGGGCGTACAGCTATTACGCCGATTGGCGGGCGGCGGATCCGGTGTTGGGGGTCAACAAGTGGCAGACGTATTTGACTCGGGAATTGCCGCCGCTGATCGATGCCGCGCTGGGCACCAATGAGCGCAATGCCATTGCGGGGATCTCCACCTCCGGCACGTCGGTGCTTTCGCTGGCGATCTCGAGTCCGGGGTTGTACCGGTCCGTCGGCGCATTCAGTGGTTGCGCGCAGATCAGTGATCCGGTTGGGCAGGCGTTCGTGGGGCTGTCGGTGCGCAAGGGTGGCGGCGATCCGGTGAATATGTATGGGCCGCCACAGGATCCGATGTGGACGGCGCATGATCCGTATGTCAACGCCGAAGGCTTGCGCGGGTTGAATTTGTACCTGTCGGCGGGGAGTGGACTACCCGGGCCGTACGACAATCCCACCGATCCGCATACCCAGAGCTGGGCAGAGGGTGGACTGCCCCTGCAGGTGACGATGGGCGGTGCGATCGAAGGGTCGACCGCCTGGTGCACCCGCAACCTACGGAGCAGGCTGAATCAGCTCGGCATTCCGGCCACCTACGACCTCGAACCCGCAGGCACCCACTCCTGGGGTTACTGGGAACGCGCACTGAAGGACTCCTGGCCGGTGCTCGCCAACGGACTGGGCACCTGAGCCCGCTGTGCTCGGATTCGCGCAACAGATGCCGAGCGTTATGGATCTTCCGTGTCACGGCCGGACGCGAGTATTTCCCGAAGTCGAAATAGTCCACGGTCACTCTCCTAGGCTTTGGTATGAGTGGAACGGCATGTGTGGCGGCTCGAGCACTCGGCGACATCTAGGAGGAATCGTGTCCGAAACCGTTCGTGGCGTGGTTGCCCGTAGCAAGGGCGCACCGGTCGAACTCGTCGATATCGTGATCCCGGACCCCGGGCCGCACGATGTGGTGGTGCGCATCCAGTCCTGCGGGGTGTGCCATACCGACCTGCACTACCGCGAGGGCGGTATCAACGACGAATTCCCGTTCCTGCTCGGGCACGAGGCCGCGGGCATCGTGGAGGCCGTCGGGGATGCGGTCACGCATGTCGCCGCGGGCGATTTCGTCATCCTGAACTGGCGCGCGGTATGCGGTGAATGTCGCGCGTGTAAGCGCGGCCGCCCGTGGTACTGCTTCGCCAGCCACAATGCGAGCAAGAAGATGACCCTCACCGACGGCACCGAACTCAGCCCCGCCCTCGGCATCGGCGCATTCGCGGATAAGACGCTGGTGCACGAAGGTCAGTGCACCAAGGTCGCCCCCGATGCCGACCCGGCCGTCGCCGGACTGCTCGGCTGCGGCGTCATGGCGGGTATCGGCGCGGCGATGAATACCGGCAATGTATCGCGCGGCGATACGGTCGCGGTCATCGGTTGCGGCGGTGTCGGCGATGCCGCCATCGCGGGTGCGCGACTGGCCGGCGCGCGGACCATTATCGCGATCGACCGCGATCCCCAGAAGCTCAGCTGGGCAACGGAATTCGGTGCAACCCACACGATAGATGCGACAAAAACCGATGTCGTCGAGCAGATCCAGGAATACACCGACGGTTTCGGCGCGGATGTGGTCATCGACGCGGTCGGACGCCCGGAAACCTGGAAGCAGGCCTTCTACGGACGCGACCTGGCGGGCACCGTCGTGCTGGTCGGCGTCCCGACCCCGGATATGACCATCGATATGCCGCTGATCGACCTGTTCTCGCACGGCGGCGCACTGAAATCCTCCTGGTACGGCGACAGCCTGCCCGAACGCGATTTCCCGATGCTTGTCGACCTGTACCTGCAGGGCCGACTTCCGTTGGAGCGCTTCGTCACCGAGCGCATCGCCCTGGACCAGGTCGAAAAGGCCTTCTCCGCAATGCATGCGGGTGAAGTGCTGCGTTCGGTGGTGGTCTGGTGAGCCTGCGCATCGATCGGGTCGTCACCTCCGGCACCTTCTCACTCGACGGCGGCACCTGGGATGTCGACAACAATGTGTGGTTGATCGGCGACGATGCCGAGGTGGTGATCGTCGACGCGGCGCATGATGCGGACGCGATCATCGAAGCCGTCGGCAACCGCAATGTCCGAGCAGTCGTCTGTACCCATGGTCACAACGACCACGTCACCGTCGCACCGGAACTCGCGAAACGCCTCGACACCCCGATCCTGCTGCATCCGGGCGACGATCCGCTCTGGCGCATGACCCACCCCGACGTCGACTACGAATCACTGGCCGATACACAGCGAATCACCGTGGCAGGCACCGATATCGAAGTCCTGCACACCCCCGGCCACTCCCCCGGCTCGGTCTCCCTACACCTCCCCGAAGCCACCGCCCTCTTCACCGGCGACACCCTATTCAACGGCGGCCCCGGCGCCACCGGCCGCTCCTTCTCCGACTTCGACACCATCATCGATTCCATCCGAAACCGCCTACTAACCCTCCCAGCCGAAACCACAGTCCACACCGGCCACGGCGACAGCACCACCATCGCCACCGAAAAACCCGCCCTCACCACCTGGATCGCCCGCGGCCACTGAGCGGAATTCAAGATCAGGCGGCACTGGTGGCGGCGGCTTCTCGGCCGATGCCGCCATGGATTCCACCTGATCTTGGTTACTCCTCGATGTAGGCCTTGATGCGTTCGAGGGTTTCGCGCATGCCGTTGCGGTTGGTTTTGCCGCGGGAGCGGCCGGCCAGGAGCCAGTAGAGGCGCAGGGGGAGGTTTTGTTCGTTCAGTTGGAAGGATTCGGTTACGTCGGTGCCGCCTTCGACGGGATCGAAACGGTAGCGCCAGGTATTGACGGACATTCCGCCCGGACCGAGCACGGTGAATGCGAACTCACGTCCGGGCTCGCACGCGACGATCCGGCAGACCGTCCAATACTTCAGCCCCCAGCCATTGCGGTTGACGTGCCCGCGGAATTTGACGCCGACGGCGGGTGCCGTTGCCCCACCGAGCCATTCGGTGTCGAAGGTCTCCGGTGAGAACTTGCCGGTATTCGTGATATCGCTGACCAAACCCCAGATCTTGTCGGCGGGTGCTGCCATTCGAACCGTCACGCTGTCGTGCATGCCTGCACGCTAGCAGGCGCCTTCTCAGACAGGTATCGCCTACGTCTCACCGGGCCGGACTGATGCCGGTCCAGAAGGTGATCAGATCGGCGCACACGCGCGCCGGACGCTCCTCGTTCGGTAGGTGGCCGACGCCGTCGTAAACCGCGGTACACGCGCCCAATTCCTCGGCATAGCGTTCGTGGACGCTCGGCGGCCAGAGATCGCCGGAGTTGCCGTAGGCGATGAGGATCGGGAGGCCGGTGGCGCGCAGGGCGGCGGTGCACTCGGTCGGGCCTTCCATGGCCCGCATGATGCCGATCAGATTCGCCTTCTTGGTCGTGAAGATGCGGTTGCGCAGGAATTCGAGTTTCGCGGGCGGAACCAGGGCCGCCACGGCCTGACTCATCTGCTCCCACAGTGCCTGCTGGCCACCGCTTTCGATGAGTTGGGCGACCAATTGCGGTGGCGCGAAATTGATATCGGAGGTCGAGGACGGGCCGGAGGCGAGCAGGGTGAGGCTGCGAAAGCCGTCCGGATGGGCGGCTAGCGCTGCGCGAGCGACGTAGCCGCCGAATGAGTGGCCCACCAGGTGAATCGGTGTGTCGTCCGAGATCTGGTCGGCGACGAGAAGCAGATCGTCGGCGAAATCGGCCATCGTGTACCCCGACGCCTCATCGGGACCGTCGGACTGCCACTGCCCGCGCTGATCGTAAGCGACACAACGGAATCCGGCTGCCGACAGAATCGGCTGCATGGCCTCGAAGTCCTCTTTGGAGCCGGTGAAGCCGGGGACCAACAGCACCGTGCCGCGCATCTCGACGTCAGGCGGCGGCACGGATTCCCAGGCGGCCAGGGTGCCGGCCCCGCCGCGCAAGGTGAAGGATGCGGACTGCGCAGTAGCCTGGCTCATCGGTTTCCTCCATCGTGCTCGGCACTGGTGTGGCAACACCTCCATTCTAGCCGAGCGCACATTCGGGATTGTTACTTATTCGAGATATTTCAGAATAAAGTCATCGGCTCGGTCGGAATGGGTTCGGGCAGCGACTCGAGTTCGGGCAGGCGGGCACGCACCTCGTCATGAAAGCGGCGAGCGAGGTGCAGGGAGGAGGCATTGTCCGGGGTATGGATGAAAACCGTTGGTGAGCGACCCTCGCGCAGCCATGCGATGACGATGTCGAGCCACGGCTGCCAGCCGGCAACCGTGCGATCGGCCGAATCGCGGCCGTGATAGCGGACGATCGGGAATTCGGTGAGCGCTCGCGTGCGGCGCGGCACACGCGGTTTCTTCGACCGCGCCTCGGCCTCCGCGGCGCTCTCGGCGGATCCTTCGAAAAGCAAAGTGGTGTCGAAGGGCACCCATTCGGCACCGACGCGCGCGAGCACCTGCTCCAATTGACGTGCGGCACTGTCATTTTCGAAGAATGCGGGATGCCGGACCTCGACGGCGGGCCGGTACGAGTCGGGCAGCGCGCGCAGGAATCCGGCCAGCGTCCCGAGATCGGTCGGACCGAACGATCCCGGCAACTGCACCCACAGCGCATGGATGCGCGGGCCGAGCGGTGCCATCGCATCCAGGAAGGCGCGCAGTTCGGCCTCCGCACCGTGCAGCCTGCGCTCGTGCGTGATCGGCTTCGGCAGTTTGACGACGAAGCGGAAGTCGGGATCGGTCTGCTTCGCCCACGACTCCACCGTGTTGCGTGTCGGCGTCGCGTAGAAAGTCGTATTGCCTTCCACCGCGGTGCACCACGAGGCGTAATGCCGCAACCGCTCGGCCGGAAGCGGTTGATATTCCTGCCATGCCGCGTGCGTCCACATCGCACATCCCACGTGAAGCCGCATGACAGGGACGCTAACGCACGTCGCGTACGCTGACGGCTCCACCTCCAGCACCTCGGGAAAGAGATCATGACGCGGTTCGAGAACGTCAGTGTGGCCAAGAAGGCCAATGTGTACTTCGACGGCAAATGCATCAGCCACAGCATCGAGCTGGCCGATGGCACCGCGAAGTCGGTCGGCGTCATCCTGCCGTCCACCCTGACGTTCAATACGGTCGAGCCGGAGATCATGGAGCTGATCCAGGGCGAGTGCAAGGTCACCCTGGCCGGCGAGACCGAGGCCGTGACCTACCGCGGCGGCGAATCGTTCTCGGTGCCGGGCGACAGCTCATTCGAGATCGAGGTGCTCACGACGCTGCATTACGTCTGCCACTTCGGCTGAGCCGGTCAGACGGGAACGCGCTCGGCACCCAGGGAATCTGCCAGCGCGGTCAGCACATCCGCGCACCCGGCATCGACGGTGAGCGTGGCGAGTTCATCACCTCGGGTCCGGCCGCGGTTCACGATGGCGACCGGCTTGCCCTGTTTCGCCGCATATCGCACGAACCGCAGCCCGGACATCACCGTCAACGACGATCCCGCCACCAGCAGCGCGTCCGCCGCCTCGACCATTTCGAACGCGGTGGCGACGCGCTCCTTGGGGACGTTCTCGCCGAAGTACACGATGTCCGGCTTGAGCATGCCGCCGCAGCGCGCGCAGTCCACCATCCGAAAATTCGCGGTATCGGCGACCACCGCATCGGCATCGGGGGCCACCTCCACCCCGGTGGCCGTCGCCGAGGCCGCGAAACCCGGATTCGCCGCCTCCAACCGCTCGGCCAAGGTCATCCGCGAAATCAGCGCCTCGCAGCCGAGACACCGCACCCGCGCATAGGTCCCGTGCAGATCGATGACCCGCCGATGACCCGCCTTCGTATGCAGCAGATCGACGTTCTGCGTAATCAACCCGGTGACGACGCCGGCCCGCTCCAACCGCGCCAGAGCCCGGTGCGCCGCATTCGGCCGTGACCCGTCCATGGCCCGCCACCCGATATGGTTGCGCGCCCAATACCGCTGCCGAAACGCCGCATCCCCTACGAACTGCTGGTACGTCATCGGAGTCCGCACCGGCGACCCCGGCCCTCGATAGTCCGGAATCCCACTGTCGGTCGACACCCCGGCCCCCGTGAGCACCGCGACCCGCCGCCCAGCCAGCAGCCCGCCCAACCGCTCGATAGCGGGTGCGTCGAATCCGGACATGGAATTCAGAGTAAGCGCCGCCGCCCGGTCGGTGACCCCGGGCGGCGGCGAAAACACTACGTCGGTCCTGATCAGGCCTGGAGGCCGAGCTCGATCTCCAGGGTGAGGGTGATCTTGTCGCCGATCACCGCGCCGCCGTCGGGCAGCGGCATATCGATGGTGATGCCGAAGTCGCGACGGTTGATGACGGTCTTGGCCTCGAAACCGGCGACCGGGCCCTGGCCCATACCGGGGTTGACGCCCAGGAATTCGACATCGAGGGAGACCGGGCGGGTGGTGCCGCGGATGGTGAACTCACCGTCGACGACGAAATCCTCACCATTGATGCGGAATCCGGTCGACTTGAAGGTGGCCACCGGGAAGTCGGCGGCGTGGAAGAAGTCGGCGGTGCGCAGGTGCGCGTCGCGCTGCTCGTTGTCGGTGGTCACCGACTCGACCAGGATCTCGGCCTCGGCCGAGGCGGTGCCGTCTTCATTGATGACCAGCTTGCCGGAGAAGTCGGCGAAGCGACCGCGGACCTTGCTGACCATCAGGTGACGCACGGTGAAGCCGAGGGTGGAGTGGGCGGGATCGATGACCCAGGTGCCTGCGGTCAGATCCTTGGCGGTGGTGGTCGACATTGTTGGTCTCCTCATGTGGTTGATTTTTCAATTACTTTTATATCGAACGAGTATTCAGTTCTGGCACTACAAGACCGGTGCGCCGTTGCACCGGGGGATCAGGTCGGATCGGCGAATTCCGAGATCACAGTCACTGCGCGACCTTCATGGCGTGGTCCTGGGCACGAGCCGCGACCAATGACGCATGAGTCGGCGCATCCGGGACACGGGCCGGACGCAGTGCGTCGAACTCCTTGCGCAGCACCGGAACTACCTCCGCACCGAGCAGATCGAGTTGCTCCAGCACCGTTTTCAACGGTAGACCCGCGTGGTCCATCAGGAACAGCTGTCGCTGATAGTCGCCGAAGCTTTCCCGGAACGTCATGGTCTTTTCGATTACCTGCTGTGGACTGCCGACGGTCAACGGCGTCTGCTCGGTGAAATCCTCGAGCGAGGGGCCGTGGCCGTAGACCGGCGCGTTGTCGAAGTAGGGCCGGAATTCGCGCACCGCGTCCTGAGAGTTCCTGCGCATGAACACTTGTCCGCCGAGGCCGACAATGGCCTGGTCGGCGGAGCCGTGGCCGTAGTGCTCGAAGCGGCGCCGATACAGCTCGATCAGGCGCTGGAAGTGGTCCTTCGGCCAGAAGATATTGTTCGCGAAGAAGCCGTCGCCGTAATAGGCGGCCTGCTCGGCGATTTCCGGACTGCGGATCGACCCGTGCCAGACGAACGGCGGTACGCCGTCCAGCGGTCGCGGCGTTGCGGTGAACGCCTGCAACGGAGTACGGAATCGGCCTTCCCAGTCGACCACATCCTCGCGCCACAGCCGGTGCAGCAGATGGTAGTTCTCGATCGCCAGCGGGATGCCTTCGCGAATGTCCTTGCCGAACCACGGGTAGACCGGACCGGTATTGCCGCGTCCGAGCATCAGATCGACGCGACCGTCGGCCAGATGCTGCAGCATGGCGAAGTCCTCGGCGATTTTCACCGGATCATTGGTGGTGATGAGTGTGGTCGCCGTGGACAGCTGCAACCGCTCGGTCTGCGCCGCGATATAGCCGAGCATCGTGGTCGGCGACGACGGCACGAACGGCGGGTTGTGATGCTCGCCGGTGGCGAATACGTCCAGGCCGACCTCTTCGGCCTTGCGCGCGATCGTGACCATCGCCTTGATGCGCTCGTGCTCGGTCGGTGCCCGACCCGTCGTCGGGTCGACCGTCACATCGCCCACCGTGAAAATTCCGAACTGCACCACGCCTCCTCTCGGAAAGTCTGACACCTATTTGGTGGATATGGCAACCAACAGGGCGGTATCGCCATCTATTCCCGAGGGGTCACTTGCGCAGCCGCGACTCCAGACCGTCCATGACGCAGAGCAGACCGAAATCGAAGGCCATCGCGCGGGCGGTCTGATAATCGGCGGGTTGCATCTTCCGGTAGTCGGCGAGCATCTCCGGATAGTCGGACGCGAGCTCATCCATGACGTCGAGCACCATGTCCTTGTCGAGCCCCTTGTCGCCGAATGCTTTCGCCGCGGTGATCTCCGGGATGACCTGCCCGAGTACATAACTCGTCACGGTGCCACTCGCGAGGTAGATATCGACGCCGGTGAATCCGGCGCTGATGAAGCTGCGGCGCAGTCGATCACTGAGTTCGAAGGCCTTCGGGCCGACGCTCGGCAGGGAGCCGATCAAGGTGGTCACCCAGGTGTGGTCGAGCATGGTGAGCCGGAAGTTGTAGGCGTAGGTCGTGACGACCTCACGCCACGAGGCCTGGTCCGGATCCGGAATCCGCACCAGCCCCCAGATCTCGTCGAGGACGAGTTCGAGCAGTTCATCCTTATTCGCGACATGCCAGTAGAGGCTGGTCGCGCCCGCATCGAGCTTCGCGCCGAGCTTTCGCATGCTCAGCGCGCCGAGCCCTTCGGCGTCCAATACCTCGATTGCGGCGGCGACGATCTGGTCGCGGCGCAGTCCGGCCGCCTTCGGTTGGCGCGGCTCGCGGGTCCACACCGAGGAGAACTGCTGCTTTGTCACAGCTCCGCCTCGCTAGCGCTCGGCTCCGCTGCGACAAGATGTGCTGTGTCTTCGGTTCCCTCGCTGCGCTCAGTCACAGGGTCAGCATAATTCTCTCGCACATTGTGCGATTCTATCGTACGGTGTTCGAGTGGAATCGAACGTTGTACGAGATCCTCGCCGTTGGTGGATTCTGGGGGTCCTCTGTCTGTCTCTGCTGGTGCTGATGATCGATGGCACTGTGCTCAATATCGCCATTCCGTCGTTGATCCGGGAACTCGACGCGACGCCGTCGGACGTCCAGTGGATCCTCGATGCCTACGTCCTCGTCTTCGCTGGACTGTTGCTCACCGCGGGCAGCCTGTCCGACCGGTTCGGGCGGCGGCGCATGCTGGTGCTCGGGCTGGCACTGTTCGGCGCGGCATCGCTCGCGGCAGTGTTGGCGACCGAGCCGTGGCAGGTGGTCGGTGCGCGCGCCCTGATGGGCGTCGGCGGTTCGCTGCTCATGCCGTCGACCCTGTCCATTCTGATGACCACCTTCGCCGAGGACGAGCGGCGCAAGGCGATGGCCGCCTGGTCCACCGTGTCGATGGTCGGCATCGTCCTCGGGCCGACGCTGGGCGGCCTTCTGCTGCAGCACTATTGGTGGGGGTCGGTATTCCTGCTCAATATCCCGGTCGCGGTGCTCGCGATTGTCGCCGCCTTGGTTCTGATGCCGGAATCCACCGGTGAGCAGCGACCGGTCGACCTGATCGGCGTGCTGCTGTCCATCGTCGCGCTCACCTCGACGGTCTACGTGATCATCGAGCGCGAGTGGAATCTCCCGATGATCGGACTCGCCGTCGTCACGGGGCTGGCATTCGTGGTCTGGGAGAGCCGGTCGGCGCATCCGATGCTGCCGCTGGCGGTGTTCCGCAATCGCGATTTCACGGGCACCTGCTGCACGCTGCTGCTGATGGTGTTCGGTATGGGCGCGATCATGCTGATGCTCACCCAGTACCTGCAGTTCGTACTCGGCTACGGGCCGATGAAGGCGGGTCTGGCCCTGCTGCCGTATGCGGTGGCCGCCGCGGTGTGCAACGGTCTCGGCGCGACACTGGGCAAGAAGTTGAGCAATAAGACGCTCATCGTCGCCGGTTTGCTCGTCATGGGCGGGGCGTTCGCGATCCTGGCCGTCGGTACCGGATATTTCGCGGTGCTGGCCAGCATGCTGGTCATGGGGATCGGCGGCGGTCTGGCAGGTCCGGCCGCGTACGCCGCGATCATGAGCGCCATTCCGCTCGAGCATGCGGGCGTCGGCTCGGCCATGAACGACACGTTGCAGCAGGTCGGCATGGCGATCAGCATCGCGATCCTGGGTAGCGTACTGGCCGGTGTGTTCACGTCGCATATGCCCGATGACGCACCCGCCGCCGCACGTGAATCCATCGGCGCCGCATTCCAACTCGGATATGTCGAACCGGCCAAGGAAGCGTTCACCGATGCCATGTCGACCGGCGCCTGGATCAGTGCGGGCTTCAGCATCGCCGCCGCATTACTCGGGTTGGCACTGCTGCGGACACGGCCCACGCCGCAGGTCGACACGCCGGAGGAAGTAACCGTGTCATAGCTGGCATCGATCTTTCGTCCCGAATCCGGTCGCTTCGCGCCGCAGGCTCGGCTACGCTCCCCTCGACCTCCTTGCCGCGCATACGAGTACATTGCACGGGGAGTTTCTCGAGCAGGAGAGTCGAGCCTGCACGGGGCGTTGCGAAGAGCGAATCATCTGATGACGGAACGGAACACCCGAATGAAGCTTTGCGATAGCACTGCGGCGGCGATCCTTGTCATCGGTGCCGTGACCTTGGGCGCCGGAGTTTCGCATGCCGAGCCGGACGCCGCGCCCCCGCGGCAGGACATCACGTACTCGGTCAAGCTAGTCGACAAGACGGTGGTGGCCAGCGTGCGTAACGGCACCTTCACCCTGTCCAAGGCGGCGGAAAGCGAGCTCGCGACCGGCGGCGACGGGCGGCTGGTCGACAAGGACGGCACGCTGGTCGATAAAGACGGCAAGGACGCCGATATCGCCGATGTGGTCGATGTCGTCGATCTGGCCGACACCGACGGTCGCGTCGTCCTTACGCTGCCGCTGCGGTTCCGGGCCGCCGATACCGACATACCGGTCAAGCCGGTGGTCGAAAAGGACGGCACGGTACTGGAACTGGCGGCGCAGAAGCCCGCCGGACTCGACATCTCGCAGCCACTGGCCGTCAAGCCGGTCGCATCGATGACCGAAAACAACCGTGCCCGCGATGAATTCGCCATGCAGTTCGGACTGGCCACGGCGATCGGCGGCTTCGTCGGCACCGCCATCGGCGCGGTCGTCGGATGTGTCGCCACCATTGCCGCCGGCTGCATCCTCGGCTTGTCCACCGGCGCCGCCCTCGGCGGGATCATCGGCACGATCGTCGTCGGCGGACCGGTCCTGATCGCCTCCGGGGTGGATTACGTCAACACGATGATGTCTCCGGACGGCACCACCCGGTTCGCGGACAAGACGACGACCCAACCCGCGCCGCCCGCACCGAAGTAGTTCCACCTCCGGCCATCCGGTCGAGCTCGGCCGGCCGTGCCGCAGAACTGACTCCGTCACCCGCAGAAGGCGGCGTCTACCAGGTTGTCCATGGCGCCCTTGTAGCCGAGGCCGAACAGGGGTGGGACTTGGTTGAGGCTGACGGTTATCCCGCGGGCGGGGGTGTAGCCGCCGAAGACGAAGAACCCGTCCATGGCGCCGCCGTGGCTCCAGATATCGATGCCGCAGGCGTTGGTGCGGTGGAACAGGCCGAGGCCGACATCGTCGGGGAGAGCTGGGTCGCCGCCGTGGATGGTGTGCTGCATTTCGGCGAGTTCGGTTGGTCGAAGCAGTTTTCCGGAGAGTAGGGCAGAGAAGAAGCGGTTCAAGTCGGCATCGGTGGAGACGAGCGCGCCATCGGCCAGGCCCCAGCCCGGGTCGATATCGGTGATGTCGACCTGGGCACCGTTGAAGATCTGATATGCGCGCGGGTGTGGACCGCGAATCACGTTCTCCTGCGGGAATGCGGGCCAATAGGTGTCGCGGAGATCCAGCGGGATCAGGATCCGGTTCGTCACCTCGGCGCCTAGCGGCCGTCCCGTGACCTGCTCGATCAGCTTTCCGGCCAGCAGGTAATTGGTATTGGAGTAGCTGAAACGCGAACCGGGCGCGAACAGCGCGGGCATATCCAATCCGAGTCGGATCAGCTGATCCGGGGTTTGGTACCGCTGCAATGCCTCGACGGACCCCCAGTCCAATCGAAGGAGATAGTCCGGAATACCGCTGGTGTGCTGCAACAGATTTCGGACGGTGATCAGATTCCCATCGCCACCGGGGCCACGCACCACACCGGGCAGATAACGCTCGATCGGAGCATCGAGCTCGATTCGCCCCTCCCCGACCAACTGCAGCACCACGGTCGCCACGAATGTCTTGGTATTGCTGGCGATCCGAACCTGTGCGTCATCCGGGAACGGAGCGCCCGTCGCGAGATCGCCGACGCCGCTATTGATCTGAGTCGCGTCGCCGTCGGCGGTTACGACCAGCTGCGCCCCTGGCACGAAAGCCGAACGGACCAGGTCATCCAGCCTGGCTTGCAGCACTTGGGGGTGCACTGTGGCCGGTTGGGCCGAGGACGCCGCGAGATTCGGCAGCACCGAAATCACCAGTGCGGCGACCAAAGCCGTCGTTACCTTGAACCGCCGCATCCATCCTCCTTCGTCGCGACCCGCTCGGCCGGTCCTTCGGTGCGCACGGTGACACCCACGCGGGTCCCGTTCGGGTCGAAGGAGAATCCGGCGCTGGCGCGTCGTTGGTCGGAATGTCTTGTCGGATCAGCCGTTATAGGACACATGGGGTGTCCAGTCGTCGAGGGGGCGGACGGCGGCGGCATGCAATGCCGCGGCGACCCGCTCCCGGGTAAACGCGCCTTCGCCGAGCACGCCATTGATCTGCACCGCGACGGCGCGGAAACCGTCAGGCGCCAGGGTGGTGTCCAGGCTGGTGACGAGATTGCGCACCGCCGCCTTCTGCACACCGAGCGATGCCGCCTCATGCCACGGCTTATCCGCCGCCGCACTCCCCGTGACGAGCACGCGCGCACCGGGGGCGAAGAACGGCCGCGCGGCCTGTACCGCGGGCAGCAGCGCCGCCGCGCCGATCGTGAAGTCCTCGATCAACTCCCCGACCGTCAACCGCAGCGGATCCGACTGCCGGAAGATGCTCGGGTTGAAGTGCAGCACGTCGATGCGCCCGTGCCGCTCGCCCACCTCGGTCACAATACGAGTGACATCGTCGGGATCGGCCAGATCCACACCGACACCTTCGGCATCGAAACCTTCGCCCAGCAATTCCTTCGCCAACGGCTCGGCCTCCGCGCCGAGCCGGCAGGCCAGCACCACTACATACCCGTCGCGTGCGAAAAGGCGGCCGACGGACAGCCCGACGCCGGGACCGGCACCGAGGACGAGCAACACAGGAGCAGCCATGTATACGAGACTAGATCGTCAATCTGTGCAGATCACAATGTCCGATTCTTGCCTGCCCCGAGCGCTGTCGGTAACACTGGGACGGTTGAGCAGGCGGTTTCGAGTGACCTGCGAGCATTCACTAGCGGGTGCGACTAGTCGTTAGCGGGTATGACCCGTACATGCGCTGTGTCGTGACCCGAGACGAAAGCTGAGGCGGCGAGAATGATCCGGGACCTAGGCCGCCGCCATGGATGACGACACCGTCGAGCTTCCCAAAATCACCGAGACTCCCCGCACCGGACACCGGCGAGCAGCGCACCGACGAGCGGAACCGAAACCCCATCGCGCCCGCAAAGCGGCAAAGATCGCAATGCGCGTCCTGACATCGATCGCCGCTCTCGCCGTTCTGTCCGGCACCGGCTTCGCCTGGTCGGCCAAGACCGAATTCGATAACGGCTTCACCCACACCGACGCGATCGGCAAGGACGCACCGCGCTCACTCGGCGGCGATCTGAATATCCTGCTGATCGGCCTGGATACCCGCAAGGACCTCGACGGCAACGACTTGCCGAAGGCGATCCTGGACCAGTTGCACGCCGGCGACGGCGACAACGGCGGCTACAACGCGAATTCGCTGATCCTGCTGCATATTCCTGCGGATATGCACAAGATCGTCGCGTTCTCCATTCCGCGCGACGACTATGTCGCGGTCTCCGGCATTCCGGGCTACGACCACGCCAAGATCAAGGAGGCCTACGGGCTGAAGAAGGCCGCCACCGAGACCAAGCTGGAAAACTCGGGCATGAAGGACAAGGTGGCCCTGGAACGCGCGGGCCGCGAGGCGGGGCGGGCATCGATCGTGCAGACGGTGCGCAATCTGGTCGGCGTCCCCATCGACCGCTTCGCCGAAATCTCGCTCGTCGGCTTCTACGATCTGGCCGATAAGCTCGGCGGCGTCGATGTCTGCCTCAACCACGCGGTCGACGACAGCTACTACTCCGGCGCGGTCTTCCCCGCGGGTCCGCAGCATCTCGATGCCGCCAATGCGCTGTCCTTCGTGCGCCAACGCCACGGATTGGAGAACGGCGACCTCGACCGCACCCACCGCCAACAGGCCTTCCTGACCTCGGTCGCCAAATCGCTGAAGGACACCGGGACGCTGACCAACTTGAGCAAGCTCTCCGGGCTCATGGACGTGGCACACCGCGATATCGTGCTGTCCGACGGCTGGAACCTGCTCGACTTCGCCCGCGACCTAGGTTCGGCTGGCTCGATCTCGGTCGAATTCCGGACGCTGCCGGTGCTGCGCTACGACGTTATCGACGGTCAGGACGTCAATATCGTCGATCCGGCGGCCATCAAGAAGGAAGTGCGCGCCGCCTTCGGCATCGAGACCACGCCGACCACCTCGGTGCGCACCCCGACCAGCATCGTCGATGTCAACAATGCGAGCGGATACACCGGTCGGGCCGCTCAGCTGTCGACCGCACTCACCAAACGCGGCTATACGGCGGGCACCGTGGCCACCAGCACCCGCACCGGCGCAACCTCCACCATCACCTATGGCACCGGCGCCGATGCCGATGCCGCGCAGCTGGGCGACATCCTCGGCCTCACCGCGACCGCGTCGCCGAATGTCGAACCCGGTCACATCACCGTGGTCGTCGGCAGCGATTTCACCATGCCCGCCGAACTCGTGCCGACCACCAGTGCGACCGCGACCACCACCACCGCCGCACCCGCACCCGATGCGGGCAAGCCGGTCGCGACCACGATCGGCAGCAGCGTGCCCTGCGTCAACTGACGCCGGATATACGCGCAGGTCACACCCGCGGCGGCAAACCACGTCCGAAATGGCCGGTAAACTACGGCACGGGCCAGTACGTCGTAGGTGCGCCGCAGGGAACGCACGGCGAAACACAGGAGAGTCATGTCGAGTCGCCGCTTCCGGTGGAGAGCCGCTGCGGGTTTTGCATTGGTGATGATGTTGCTCGTCGCCGGATGTTCATCGAAGTCGGAAGCGCCGACCACCCAGGCCGGACCGCCACCGCCCCCGATCGTCATCACTCCGGGCGGTGGCAACAATGTCGATCCGCTCGCGCCGGTCGTGGTGACCGCGAACGACGGCATGCTCACCTCGGTAAACCTGACGAATGAGGCGGGCCGCTCGATCGAGGGCATCTACACCCCGGACAAGACCGCGTGGAAGCCCGTCGATCCGCTCGGCTACGGGCACACCTACACGATCAGCGCCGAAAGCCTCACCATCACCGGCCGTGTCGGGCCGACCACCTCGACCTTCAGCACGCTGGCGCCGAACAACCAGACCAAGGTCTATATGACCACCACCGGCGGCACACCGCTGGCGGACGGCGGCACCTTCGGTGTCGGCACCGTCGTGGTCGCGCATTTCGATGAGGACGTCCCGGATAAGGCCGTTGCGGAGAAGCGGCTCTCGGTGACGACCAACCCGCCGGTCGAGGGTTCCTGGTATTGGCTCGACAAGCGCAACGCGCACTGGCGACCGCAGCAGTACTTCGCACCGGGCACCAAGGTGACCGCCGCGGCCAACATCTACGGCGCGGACCTCGGCGGCGGCCTCTACGGCCAGGAGGACACCAAGACCACCTTCACCATCGGCCCATCGCACGTCTCCATTGCCGATGACAACACCAAACAGGTGCAGGTCTTCGAGAACGGCAATCTGATCCGCACCATGCCCACCTCGATGGGTAGAGGTGGGAGCGAGGTCATCGCGGGTAAGACGCTGAGCTTCTGGACCCAGCCGGGCATCTACACCGTGATGGACAAGGGCAATCCGGTGATCATGGACTCCTCCACCTACGGCCTGCCGGTCAATTCCCGGCTCGGCTACAAGGAGGCCATCGGCTGGGCCACCCGCATCAGCACCGACGGCATTTACCTGCACCAGCTCGATTCCACCGTATGGGCGCAGGGCAGCCAGAACCTCTCACACGGCTGTCTGAACCTGAGCCTCGCGAATGCCCAGTGGTTCTACAATTTTGCGATTCCGGGCGATGTGGTCGAGGTCCGCAATACCGGCGGCGCACCGCTCGAGGTCTGGCAGAACGGGGACTGGGGCGTGCCGTGGGACGAGTGGGTTCAGGGCAGCGCTCTGCACTGAGTCTTTGTGGGCCGGACAGAATTTCCGGGCGAAAGTTCCAGGTGTGGCAGAATCGTCGGCATTATGACCGTCTTGACCAGCGCTTCTCCGGACCGATTGCCCCGAGGGCCGCATCGCTTGACCCGGGACGAAGTCGTGACGTCACAGCGCGAGCGGCTATATATCGCCGCATTGGAGGCGGTCGCCGAACTCGGCTACGGCCCGACCACGATCACCGATATCGTCGGTCGGGCCCGGGTTGCCCGGCGCACGTTCTACGGGCTGTTCGAGAGCAAAGAGGAATGCTTCACCGCCGCTTTCGATTTCGCGGTCGACGTCATTACCCGTGAACTCGACCGGGTCGTCGCGGAATCGGGTGCGGACACCTTCGTCGAGCTGGTGCGCACGACACTGAAAACGTATCTGGAGTTCCTGGCCGCCGAGCCGGCAGCAGCACGTGCGCTGCATATCGAAACCCTCGCCGCCGGACCGGGACTCATCGCCCGCCGGGCCCGCACGCACCGCATGTTCGGCTATCGGATGGTGGCCGCGGCGCGAATCGGCGTGCGGGCGGGCGAAGTTCGCGCCGAACCCGATCCCGGACTGATCGATGTGCTGCTCGGCGGCATCGACGATCGAGTCCGGGCCACCCTGATCGAGTCCGGGCCGCAGGAGCTACCGGCCTTGGCGCCCACACTGACTCGCGCCGCACTGGTCTTACTCGGCTCCGGCCCGGCCTGATTCACCAGCCCGGCTCGCGGTCGACCGGAATGTTCACCCAGCTCGGCTGATTCGGGTCCAGCTCGATGTGCTGGGGCTTCAACCCGCTCTCATTCAGCAAGGGACGCAACGGAAGACTGCTCGGGAAGTTTCCGGCGAAGATGTCGACGCGCAGCCGGTGTCCCGGTTGCAGCACACCGTCGGTGGCGAACATGCCGATATCGATGACCGTCGGCTGGCCGGGCACGATCGGTTCGCGGGTGTCCAGGGTCAGATAGGGGTAGGGGTCGGTGTAGTCGCCGCTGGCCGAGCGGGTGGCCTTGCTCTCGTCGACGGCGCGCAGGGACGCGGTGCGCTGGCCGTGCGTCCACTGGGTCGAACGTCCGTCCGGCGCAACGTCGTTCAGGGTCACCGTCCAGTAGCCGTCGGTGGCGTCCAGGACGGTATTGAGGTGTATCGCGATCGGGCCGGAGATCTGCGTCGGCACGGCGACCGCCGCACTGGTGAAGGTCAGTCCATTGGTCTCCGCGATGCGAGAATCCTTCGTGCAGATGTCCGGGAGCGGCAGGATGCCCGCCGTCCCCTGCGCACCGTCGCGTGAGCAGAGCGTGGTCAGGCCGGGCGCGATCGAAACCCGTGCGGGTCCGCCCGGCACGCCGGTGAGGCTGCCGTCGTAGGCGCTGCCCGGCGCGGTGCCCGAGGCGGCCGCGTTCAAATACATACGTCGGTAATCCATATCGGGCCGCGGAAACGCCGAGGTGTGCGTCCAGCCGCCGCCCTGCTGCCACAGGGTGACCTGGTCGTAGTCATCGATGCCGTTGTCGATGCCCTTGAGCCACTTGTCGAACCACGCGCGCTGCAATACATCCAGGGCCGCCGGTCCGTCGGTGTCACCCATGCCCGAGCCGGTGGTTACGTGATAGTTGTTGTCCATCACCAGCTTCTTCTGACTGTCGGGCACATTGATCGCGTTGTAGACCCGCGGCGAGGAGTAGGCGAAGATGTCCTGCCAGCCGCCGTAGACGAAGGTCGGCACATCGATGCGATCGGGATGTCCGATCCAGGCGGTGCGCAACGGACTTTGATCGTCGAGCACCGAATACATTTCGGGCGGAATCTGATCCATGCTCTGGGTGCCCAGCGCCATGATGATCATATTGAAGAAGGTGAACGGGTCACGGACTCGGTCCGCCAGCCAGGTCCAGTCGAACTTGCCCGCGAACATGGACACCACGTCGGGAATCAGTTTCGTGCCGTCGACGGCGAGCAGCCATTCCGGAATGAACCCGATGCCGAGTGCGCCACCGGGTGCGGCGACGTCACGGATCAGATCGCTGCCCGGCACGATCGGGAAGATCGCCTGCAGCGCAGCGGGTCTGCGCTCCGCGGTCTGCAGCTGGTTGATGGCCGAATAGGAGATGCCGCTCATGCCGATCTTGCCGTTGGACCACGGCTGCGCAGCCGCCCAATCGACGACCTCGACGCCGTCCTGCTGCTCGCGATCGCCGAACACCTGCCAGGTGCCCTGGGAGAAGCCGGTGCCGCGCACGTCGACGACCACCTGGGTGTAGCCGCTCTGCACCAGTTTGCGATCCACCGCGAAGGTGCGCGCGGTGCCGCCCGCCAATGCCTGTGCCAGATCGCTGATCCCGCTCAGGCCGTAGGCCGAGAGATCGAAGCCGTGCAGCGCCTGCATCAGCGGCTCGGCCAGGCCGGGGATGGCCAGCACGGAGTCGGCGATATTCGCCATCAGCTTGGTGTAGGGCGTGAGGTTCACGATGGTCGGCGTCGGCTCGACGATCGGCTGGCCGGAGGCGTCGGCCGGGTGGTACACATTCGCCTTCAGCACCGTGCCGTCACTCATGGTGATCGGGATGTCCCAGTCGATGTAGACGTTCGGATACTGTTGCGGCCCTGCATGAGTCGCGGTGAATTGCGCATCGAGGCCGAGCGTGGCCTGGGTCGGCGCGGCGGCGACCACGGCTCCGGCAAACACGGTGAAGGTGGCTATCGCAGCAGCCACTGCCTTAATCGGACGTCGACGTCGGATCATGCTTGCCAAACCCTCCCGGCAATGAGGAACTACCCCGTTCCCATCATCGAGTGGGTACAGTAACGTGCATCACCGTTGGTGCGCAACCGTGAGTCACTACAACGCTCTGTGCAGCACACCTTGGACTGTGGACCGTAGTTAAGTTGTCAAGCATTCTCCCAGATCCGACTGTGCGGCAAGCGGACCGATATCAGGTCAGGGCGATATCCAAGCGCTGGTAGAGCGGGACGAACACATTGGTGCGGTAGCGGCGCTTTGTGATGGTCCACGGACGGCCGGGCGCGGTCATCGCCTCCAACACCGCGGCCAGCTCCACATGGGTCAGACTCGCGCCGAGGCAGATATGGCGGCCGCCGCCGAACCACAGCTGCCGGAGTTCGTGCACCTTGCCCAGCCGCAGGTCGTAGCCGCCTGCCGCATTGTTGATCGACCAGGTCATGATCTTCACGCGGTCGCCCGCGCGTAATCGTCTGCCCGCCAACTCGATATCCGAGACGACACCGCGCCCGACGATCGGCATCGAGCTGGTTACCCGCAGCGCCTCGCGCACTGCGTCCGGAATCAGGCTCCGGTCCTCGATCAGTTCGTGCTGAGCCCCGCTATCGTGCAGCAAAGCGATCATTCGGCCCAAAGTGCTTGCCAGCGTCGCGGTTCCGGCGACGACCAGGAAGGCCGCCATGCGGCGGGTGATTTCGGGTCCGAGGCCGAGTTCGCGGCTGCGTCCGATGGTGGTGCTCGGATCGGCGGTTTCGTAGACGGCGGGCACGGAGGCGGCGATGCGGTCGGCTACAGCGCGTCCCTTGCGGGCGTTGCGTTCCGAGACAACCGTGGTGTCGTAATTACCCTTGCCGAGGTTGGCCATGGCCTCGACCAGGCCGAAGAGTTCCTCATACGCGGCGGGTGAATCGTCGACCGGCAAGCCGACCAGTTCCGCCATGGTGCGTCCGGTGAACTCGCGCGAGAACTGCGCCATATCAACGGTTTTCCCAGCGGACAGGTCTGCGGTGAGTTGGCGCAGCATCGGCCCCACCGACCGCTCGGTAATCACCCTGGACCGTTCGGGGGTGAACAGATCGCGAACCTGCGCTCGGAATTCGACATGCGGCCGGCCCTCGAACAGTTCGAAAACCCAATCGCCGAGCATCTGTCCCCACCAGTGCCCGGATGCGCCGACGCCGATAATGCTGAAATGCTCGGTGTCGCTGTGGATCTGGCGTGCCAGTTCCGGGTCGGCCACCAGCCAGCCGAGTTTGGGCACCCGCCGTATCGGCTTGATCAGCGAACCGGCGGCGAGTACCAGAGGCAGTGCGGGCTGGGCGAATCCGTGCAGGGCAAATTCGTGGGCGGCGGCGGTTTTCACGAGGCGACTCGCTCACTCGTGCCCAGCGACCGGAATTGGTCCAGCACGAGGTGGGTGGACATGACGGCCAGGCAACCCCATTCGGCGGCAGTGGCGGCCCAGGTGCCGGTCCGATCGACCGCCGTGCGCCACATCCGTTCGGTGGCGACCGGATCGAAGATCCCGTAGCGCCGCACCGAATCCCGAGACAGATGGTCGTGCGCCAGATCCGCACCAGAACCGGTGAGATACCACGGGCCGACCGGTGTCATGAACGGCTTCTTGCGCCTGCGCACGATCTGTTTCGGCAGCACGTCCGCGGTGGCCCGCTTCAACGCGTATTTCTCGGTTCCCCAGTGCACCAGCATCTCCGGTGACAGTTCGGCGCAGACATCGATGACATCGCGGTCGAGGTAGGGCACGCGCACCTCGATGCTATTGGCCATCCCGAGGCGATCCGAGATCGGCAGGACCCAGTGCGGCAGCCGGGTGTAGAACTCGAAATGCAGTTGGCGGCGGATCTTGTCGTGCGGCGGCGGCGGAGCGAGCGGTGATGGTGCCGGCAGGCCCTCGGGCGCAATGGGTCCCGTGGTGTCGCCGAGAGCACTCCACAGATAGATCCAAGGCGGCACCTCGCCGTAGCGTGCGGTGTATTCAGCACGTCGTCCTGCGACGGAGACGATGTGGCTGTCCAAACCCGAGGGCGCACCGACCCATTTGGTGGCATTGCGCCAGATTGCGGTCTGGGCCCATTTCAGCTGTTCGAACCGGGAGCTCAGCTTCATCAGGCGGTAGAAGTCGTAGCCCGCCAACAGCTCATCGGAGCCGTCGCCGCTCATGGCGACCTTGAGGCCCTTGTGCCGAGCGAACTCGGTCAGTTCGAGGAACGGTGTCGCCACCGCCCCGTACCAGAACGGTGATTCGAAGTGCCACAGGCTCTTCGGCAGTAGCTCGCACGCGCGAGCGCCGGTCATCTCGACCTCGTCATTGGCTACGCCGAGCGACTGGGCGACCAGCCGTGACATCGGCGTCTCGTCGAGGATTTCACCGGTGAGTCGGATACTCGCGGTGGTGAGCGGTGCGTCGCAGCGTCGGGCGGCCACCGCGGCAATGGCGGAGCTGTCGAGGCCGCCGCTCAGCGCGATTCCGGCCGACACCTCGTCGGGCAGGCGTTTGCGCACCGCGGCGGTGAAGGCATCGTTGAACCGCTCGATCGCGGCCCGGCCGGTGAGCAGCGGTGCATCGGGATCGCGGCGCAGGAACGGTGTGAAGTAGCGCTGTTCGGAGATACCGCGACGATCGATCGTGACGATGGTCGCGGGTGGCAGATCGTCGACACCCTGCCAGAAGGTGCGCGGTGCGATTGTGTGGCCGTAGAACAGGCAGTCGCTGAGGCCCTGCGGGTCCATGGTCACCTCGACCAGTCCGGAGGCGAAGATGCCCTTGATCTCCGAGGCGAAAACGATCCGGCTGCCGCGGTGGTGATAGAAGAGCGGTTTGACGCCGACCCGATCGCGGGTGAGCAGCAACCGTTCTCGGTGCGAGTCCCACAGGGCGATGGCGAAATCGCCGTCCAGGCGTTCGACGAAGCCCGGACCGTACTCCTCGTAGAGGTGCGGGATCACCTCGGCATCGGAGTGGCTGCGGAACCGATGCCCGCGCGCGGCGAGCGCATCGCGCAGTTCCCGATGGTTGTAGATTTCGCCGTTGAAGACGACGTGGACGGTGTCGTCCTCGTTGCGGGCGGGCTGCGCACCGTGCTCGACATCGACGATGGCGAGGCGCTGGAAGCCGAAGGCGACATTGCGGCTGTGCCAGGTGCTGACACCGTCGGGGCCGCGGTGGCGTTGGATCTCGTTCATGGCCGCGATCGGGGTCGGATCGACCGGTCCGGCGAAATCGACTATTCCATTGATGCCGCACATGTCACTGTCTTCCGGTATCCCAGTCCCGCGGACGGATGCGACGGCGGTCGAGTCGGACGCTGAACGTTCCGCCCGGCCAGGTCAGGGTGTTGGTGCCGTCCTGATCGACGAAGTAGCTGGTGCATCCGCCGGTCGACCACACCCGGGTGGCGAGCAGTTTCCGGGCGCGCGTGACCCATTCGCGCTCAGCTCGCTCGGACGGGCTGTAGCGGCGAATCCCCTTGGCCCGCATATGCTCGATCGTCTTGGCGATCAGCTTCGTCGTGGGTTCGATGGCGAGGAATTGCGAGGTGTGCGGCAGGGCGGTATTCGGTCCGGTGACCGCGAACAGATTCGGCAACCCGGCGAATGCAATGCCACGGTAGGCGCGAAAACCATCTCGTTGGAACTTCTTGCGCGTAGAGGTCGCCGCGGTACGGAACTCCGGGAAGTGCGCGATGGAATCCTGGACGTGGAAGCCGGTGGCCCACACGATCGCATCGACCTCGTGCAACTCTCCGTCGGCGGTGCGGAGGCCGGTCGCGGTGATCTCGGTGATCTTCTCGGTGCTCAGCCGCACATTCGGGCGGGTGAACGAGCGGTAGTACTCATCGGAGACCATCGGTCGCTTACAGCCGAATGCGTAGTCGGGCGTAAGTTTGCGCCGCAGCTCGGGATCGGGCACCTGCTCGGCCAGCATCTTGCGGACGACCCACTCGTAGACCGAAACCAGCCGCGGATGAAATACGGCGAAGTGCATGGCCTCCAGGAACAGGAAGACGAATCCGCGCGCCGCCAACCGGATCGGCGGCACGGTGCGCAGTATCTTGCGCACGGTCGGCGGAATCGGCCGGTCCAGGCGCGGGATCACCCAGGCCGGAGTGCGCTGGAACGAGATGAGCTCAGCCGCCGTTTTCGCGAGCGCGGGCACGATCTGCACCGCACTCGCCCCGGCCCCGATCACAGCGACCCGCTTGCCCGCCGGTTCGAATGACGGGTCCCACTTGCTCGAATGCATCTGCGGCCCAGCGAAATCGGAGCGACCGGGAATATCCGGAATTGCCTCGGCGTGTAGGGAGAAGTAACCCATGACGACGGCGCGGGCCCGGACCAGCCTGCCGTCGCTCAGCCGAAGCACCCACTGTTCGACCTCGTCGTCGAAATCCGCCTCGGCCACGTCACTGTTCAGCTGCACATGCCGCCGCAGATCGAAGGTGTCGACGACCTGTTCGGTGTAGGCACGCAATTCGGGCTGGGTCGCGTACACGCGGGTCCAATCGGCGTTCGGCGCAAAGGAGTACGAGTACAGCACGGATGGCACGTCTACGGCGCAGCCGGGATAGATGTTATCGCGCCAAGTGCCGCCGATGGCATCGGCGCGCTCGAGGATGACGAAGTTGTCATTGCCGAGGCGGCGCAGGTTCACCGCGACGCCGAGCCCGCTGAAGCCCGCGCCGATAATCGCCACATCGTAGTTCGGCATGGACGTCATCCAGCGGCTAGCTGTGTGCGGTCCGGCAGGAGCAGTTCGGTGAGCTCATCGAGCGCGGCATCCATGGCCCCGGTGAGGTACGACATCGGCGGCAGCTTGTCCTGAACACCGAGAACGCCGAAATGCAGCCCACCCGAATAGCCGATGCAGGTGAAGTTCAGCGAATTGCCGTGCATGAGCAGTGAGATCGGATAGATCGTCTCGAGCCGCGCACCGTTCCAGTACAGCGGGTTTCGCGGCCCCGGCACATTGGAGATGCCCATGGGGTGGGAGGATGCGGTGTTGGTGAAGCCGAAGCTGAGCCCGAGGATCCACGGCAGGGTGACCGCGAGTCCGTAGCCGATGACCTCGTTCGGTGCCATCTCACCCATATGCTGTTTCGCGGCGCGGATGTAGTACTTGACCGCGCTCAACCGGTCGCGTGGATCGGCGATATCGGTGGCGAGCGCGGTGAACATCATGCCCGCGCGGGTGCCTGCGCGCGCGTCGTCCTCCTCGCGCAGGTCGGTGGGCACGCCCGCGGTCAACGACTCTTCGGGCAACGTAGCGTGATCGGTCAGGTAGCTGCGCAGCGCCGTGCTCACGAGGTACAGCACGATGTCGTTGATCGTGCAGTCACCCGCCTTCGCCAATCGCTTGAACAGCGCGAGGTCGTAGCGACGCCGGGACAGATCGCGCGCGCCGGTGATGGTGCCGTCGAGAATGGTCTCCGGCTGCTGGTACGCCTTCTGCGCCAGCGTCTTATCGCCGCGCGCACGTCGAAAGGCATCGCGAGCGGCGGATCCGACGCCGCGCAGCAGGGCCAGCACGCCGGTCAATGCGGTGAGCAGGGCACGGAACGGATTCGCCGTACCGGCTTCGGCCGATTCGGCGGCCGGACGCACGGTGAACAGGTCCGGCACATCGCGGGCGTCGGCATCCTCGGTGAACGTATCGGTGAACAACCGCATGGCCGATGCGCCGTCGAGCAGGCTGTGATGAACCTTGAGCAGGAGCGCGAAACGGTCCTGGGCCAGTCCCTCGATGACGTGCAATTCCCATGGCGGACGGCTCATATCGAGCTGCTTCTGATGGATCGACGACACGAGCTCGGTCAACTGATCCTGGCTGCCCGGCTCCGGCAGCGTCCACTCCCGGATGTGCTCGCTCAGGTCGATATCGTCGACCTCACGCACCATGGCCGCGACACCCGGCGGCGGGAACTTCAGCGGGCGGAAATTCCAGGGTTGCGGCAGGCTCGCCGGTGCGTCCAATCCGGCCCGCCACTGCCGCAGGAATTGGGCCGCCCCGCCCTCGGGTGCGGTGAATTCCAGTAGGAAGGCGATATGCATCGGCATATCGGGTGATTCGAGCGACAGCCAGACACCGTCGGTCGCGGTCAGTCGATGCAACGACATCTACATCCTTAGAGTGTGCTCGGCGAACGGGGGTTAGGCGGGCCGTCGGACCAGTTCGAGATCGAGATCGATGGGGATGACGGCGAAGTGGAAGCGATCCTTCGGCGCCTGCGCACCCGCGGGCAGACGCACCTCGAAGTTGCGGCAGACCATGCCGGTTACATTCTTGATCTCCAACATCGCCAACCCGCGCCCTGGACAGAAGCGTGGACCGGCCCCGAACGGCGTGGAGACCTCGGGCCGATGCGTGCCGTGCTCGGTGCGCAGCCAGCGATCCGGGTCGAACCGCAGCGCGTCCTCGAAGTTCTTCTCCTGCAGGCTCGCATGCTGCACATTGACGATCACCCAGGTGCCAGCCGGGATGTGCACACCATCGATCGTGGTGTCGACGGCGGCCTCGAGTCCGACGATCGGAGTCGTCGGTCGCAGCCGCATCGATTCGGCGACAACGGCTTCCAGATACGGCTGCCGGTCCAGCGCCGAGGGGATCTCGGCGACCTCCTCGCGAATCCGTTCCTGCACAGCCGGATTGCCCGCGAGATGGTAGAGCAGCCAGGCCATGGCATTGCTGGTGGTGTCCTGACCGGCGATCAGGATGGTCAGCGCCTCGGCGAACAGTTGGTCATCGGTGAAGGAGGTGCTGCCATCCTGCGCCAACAGGAAGGCCTCGATGAAATTCGTCGGCGCCGCAGGTAGATTCGCGCGGGCCCGACTGATGACACCGGTGAGATCGGTGCGCAGTGCGGCCAGTGCGCGCTCCAGCGCCCGGTCGTCCGGAAGTTTGACGTAACGCCAGTACGGAAGCGGGCTGTTGATCCGCCGGTTGATGAGCGGGAAGATCAGCTCCAGGTGCCGCTGGATGATGTCGCCGGACTGTTCGATGGTGTTGATGTCGTAGTCGAAGGTCAACTTGGCGGTGACGTCCACCGTGTAGCGAGTCAGGTCGGCGCGAATATCCTTGGGCGACTGCCATTCCCAGCGCCGTTGCAGCCGTCCGGTGATGGTCTCCAGGGTGGGATGGAAGCTGCGCAGATGCGAGGCATTGAAGGCGGGCATCGCCAGCTTGCGACGCAGCCGCCACGCCTCACCCTCCAGCGAGAACAGTCCGTTGGAACCCATCTCGTCCATGACCGATTCGATCGCCGACTGCCGCCGGAACCCGCCGGGCCGGTCACGGAAGATCTCGCGGTTCAGATCGGGATCACTGACGACCACGATGTGCCGCCCCGGCATCTTCAACTGGTAGAGCGGGCCGTGCTCATCGCACCATTCGTCGAACTGACGGTGCAGCAACGAGGGCCGCATCTGCGGGAGATTCCCCAGCAACGGCCACCGGCTCGGCCCCGGGAGATCATCCACGGTCTTGGCGGGTGAGATCGAGACGGACAAAGCTGGCGCCTAACGTCTGAAGGAACTGGTGGAGTCTCGGCGATCGAGAAAAAGGCGCGAGAATCTTGTCTCGGAGCACAAAGAAAGGTCCGCCGAGTTTCTTTGCGAATGCGACCAGAGTCGAAGAATAACGACAGCCTCCCCGCGGTCGAAACATTCGGCCAGACCATATGGACGGTCTGCTGCCACTAATGCCGAGGCGGGCGATGACTCAGCGCGAACAATGGCGACCGTAGCCAGCGTGAGCGGGCGGTGTCAACCCTGACGATTCGTCAGCGTTTACTTTCCGCAGGTAGAGGCGAAATAGTGAGGAACGCAACAGTGCCCCACCCGAAGGCATTAATCTGAAACGCACCTTGTTCGCTGATGGTCTGGCGAAATGTGCTATCCCCCAATGTCGCCCGCGGTCTCGGCGGGCAGCCGAGCCCACAGCGACCAGAAAATGTCAGCGGAAAACCGAAAGTTATTCGGGATTGGCAAATCGGGGCTAGACTCTGCCCGTATCGGTCGGATGTCCAGGGTCGATCCCGCCTGCGCGAGTTACTCCTGGGAGTGCAGACCCGAATTCGTCCGGTCATGGGTTCACAAGGAGACACAATGCAAGTTTTCGGCAGCTGGAACCACCTACTCGGAAAGGTGAGACCGGCGGTCGCCGCGGCCGCGATGGCAGTCGCGGCGAGCGCCGCTATCACCGGGCAAGCGAGCGCAGACCCGGCCGCGGACACCCACTATGTGGCCCTCGGTGATTCCTTCGCCGCTGGCGCGGGCGTATTTCCACAAACAGAGCTCGCCACATGTTCACGCTCCGCGGTCAACTACCCGTCACTGGTCGCGAAGGAGCTCGGCGTCGCGACCTTCAAGGACGTCACTTGCGGCGGGGCCACGTTGGACGACCTCACGAGCCCCCAGCGCGGCGTCGTCTCCGGAACCGCCGCACCACAGTTCGATGCGCTGACACCGGACACCACCCTGGTGACAATGACCATGGGCGGCAACGATATCGGCCTGGCGAAGCAGGCCCTGCTGTGCGGAAATCTCCTGCCGGAGCCCCACGGCACGTCATGCGCGGACACCTTCACGGCGAACGGTGTGGACACTTTCGCGGAACGGACCAAGGCCCTGGCACCCGTCTACGGCACCGCGATCGATGAAATCCGCTCGCGTGCACCCGAAGCCACGATCGTGATCGTCGGGTATCCGACCGCCTCGCGCGCGGGTGCATGCCCGGCGCAACAGCCCGCCTGGCCGCGCGACGCCGACTACCTCCAGGACGTGCTGGTCAACCTCAATACACTGCTGCGCGACGTCTCGGCCGCACACGGCGCGATCTTCGTCGACACCGCCACCTCCAGCATCGGACACGATATGTGCGCCGCGCCCGACCAGCAGTGGATCAACGGTCTCATCCCCTCGCTGTCGACTCCATCCGTTGTCCCGCTGCACCCCAACACCTTCGGTGAGCAGAACATCGCACAGCAGGTTGTCGCCGCACTGCGATGAGATCGCGGCGCTGGGCGCGGTACCGCGCCCAGCGTCACTGTGACACGGTGCGAGGAATCGGCAGACGGTCGAACCAATCGGTCAGGCGAGCAGGCACGATGCTCAGTTCATCCCAGACCGCGCCCGCGTCAACGGTCTGCGGTCGGGAATCCAACAACGCCCCCAAGCGCATTCGCCGAGCCTGCACCTCATTGAACGGGCGCACCGCCGCAGCGGATATCCGCAACATGGGGACCGACAGCGCGGTCTCCTTGCCGATCGCGATGCCGAGCCGCTGCGCAATCAGTGCATTCAACTCGCGCAACGTCCAGTTGTCCGGCCCGCCGAGCTCCACGGTTCGACGAATGCCCTCGCGCAATGCGAATTGTGCTGCGGCCGCTGCGATATCGGCACCGGCGACGAACGGGACCGGATTGTTTCCCGATCCGAAGACGAGTGGGCGCGATGATTTCACCAGCGAGTCGGCCAGCATCGGCACCCAGGTCTCCATCAGATGTGTCGGCCGCAGCACCGTATACGGCATCCGGCCGCGGTCCAACAGCGCCTCCACCTGCGCCTTGCCGCGGAAGAGATCGACCGGACTGTCCGCATCGGCACTCGTCGCGGACAGATATACGAAGTTCGTGACTCCCGCCTCGGTGGCGGCATCGATCAGGCCGGGCAGCGCCGCACCTTCCAGTCCACGAGGTCCGTTGCGGCCCTTGCCTTCTCCGCCGTGAACGGTGCACACCACGCGCGTCACACCACCTAGGGCAGAGACAACCGAGCCGTCGTGGAGATCACCCACCACGGCCTCCACACCCGGCGGCGCATGGACCGGATTGCGCGTGAGCACCCGCACCGGCGCACCCGCTGCCATCAATCTCTCGACCACTTGCCGTCCTACGACGCCGGTTCCGCCGACCACCAAGAACATGACACGTCCATTTCTATCATTGCTCTGATATCTATCAACGCTAGATCTAGCGTTGATAGAAAGTAGACGCGCCGAACCCGCCGCTGTCAACGGCGATTCGCTAGTCTGCGAACAATGGACGCAGCAAAAGAGTGCACCGCATGAGACGGACCCCGGGCCGGGCCGGTCACGAGGATCGTCGTCGGGCGATCCTGGAGGCGGCCCTCGAGGTTTTCGCGGAACGCGGCTACCAGGGCGCGACCATTGCGATCGTCGCGGAGCGGGTCGGGCTCAGCCAACAGGGCGTGCTGCACTACTTCCCCAACAAGCAGACGCTGCTGGCGAATGTGCTCGAGCTGCGCGATCAGAACGATCTCGACGTCCTGCTCGCCACCGCACAGGGCCGTGCGACAACCCTGGAACTCCTCGCCGACCTCGTGGAACGCAATGCCGAGCGACCCGGAATCGTACAGTCGTTCACGGTGCTCGCGGCCGAGAGCGTCACACAGGATCATCCCGCGCGCGACTACTTCGTCGATCGATACGCGCAGGCCCGGGAGATGCTGACAACCTTCTTGGAGCGCGCCCTGGGCGGCGATCCGCCGCATGGCGTCTCACATCGGGATGCCGCCGTATTGCTGATCGCGGTCCTGGACGGTTTGCAGCAGCAATGGTTGCTGTCGCCGGATGAGGTGGATATGCCCGCGCTACTGCGCAAGTTCCTGCAATTGATCCGTCCGGATGGCGATTCGAATTCATAACGTATTGATAACAATACCTACTGACTGTTAGGTAAATCGTCCATACTTCGAGGTAGATGCCCGCGCGTCATACGAACAAGGGAGTCGACCGACATGGCGAATCACCGAGCCGACCGCGAGGCAGTGGTCGAAAAGGCATTGGCCGCACTGGATCTGGATGCCCGTTGTCGTCTGCTCACCGGACAGGACATGTGGTCCTTGCCCGCGATGCCGGAGATCGGGCTGGCGTCCCTGGTGATGTCCGACGGTCCGATCGGTGTGCGCGGCGTGCACTGGAGTCCGGAGGATCCCTCGATCGCCCTGCCGAGCCCGACGGCGCTGGCCGCCACCTGGGATCCGACTCTGGCCCGGCGGGCCGGGCGGCTGCTCGCGCAGGAGGCGCGGCGCAAGGGTGTGCACATGCTGCTCGCTCCGACACTCAATCTGCATCGAAGCCCATTGGGCGGCAGGCACTTCGAGTGCTATTCGGAGGATCCGCTGCTGACCGGCGCGATCGGCGCGGCTTACGTGACCGGTGTGCAGGAGGGCGGTGTGGCCGCGACGCCGAAGCATTTCGTGGCCAATGATTCCGAAACCGACCGATTCACCGTTGATGTGCGGGTATCCCAGCGGGCATTGCACGAGCTGTATCTAGCTCCGTTCGAAACCGTGGTCGCACAGGCCGAGCCGTGGGCCTTGATGGCGGCCTACAACAGCGTCAACGGTGTAACGATGACCGAGCACAATGCGCTGCAGAACGAAATCCTGCGTACGCGTTGGGGTTTCGACGGCGCTATCGTCTCGGACTGGACGGCGGCACGCAATACTGTCGGCGCGGCCGTCGGCGGGCTGGATATCGCAATGCCGGGACCACAGAGCGTCTTCGGCCACGCCCTCGCGGAAGCGGTTCGCGCAGGCCGGGTTCCGGCCGAGACGGTCGAGCAGATGGCACGGCATGTGCTCCGGCTCGCCGCCCGAGTCGGTGCGTTGGCCGGGGCACCGCCCGAAGTCGCCACGGCGCCCGCAACGATCAACGGCGACGCGCTGGCTCGCGAGATCGCCCAACGCTCGATTGTGCTGCTGCGCAACGAGAGTAGTGTGCTGCCACTCGGCAAGGTGCAGCGCATCGCGCTGATCGGCCAGACCGCCGACCAGCCGAGGGCGCTCGGCGGCGGTAGCGCCCAGGTGTTCCCACCGCATACCGTTTCCCCACTCGACGGTCTGCGGGCCGGGCTCGATGCGGATACCGAACTGGTCTATGCCGTCGGTGCGGATCCCCGAGTCAAGATTCCCGCCGCCAAGGAAGGTTTCGATCTGCGGGTCCAGCTGTGCGGCGCGGGTGACCGCCTGCTCGGCGAGCATCCACTGCCGGAGGCCACGATCGAATGGATCGGTGAATTCCCGGACGGTATCGGGGTCGGGGAACTGCATCGGGTCGCTGTCACCGGCACCTTCATGCCACGGGCGACGGGAATGCACACCTTGGCCATCGCTGGCATCGGGCCGTTCCGGCTGACGGTCGGCGATGTGACCTGTTTCGACGACGCGATCGTCCCGGAGGGTGATCCGCTGGCGGCTTTCCTCCGCCCGCCCGAGACACTCTTCGAGATCGAACTCACTGCGGGACAGCAGGTTTCGATCAGTCTTACGCATACCGTGACGACGCGGCCCGAGATGCCCATTGCCTTCGAGAAGTTCTCACTCGGCCATCAGGAACCGAATATCGACTCCGAGGCGCTTATCGAAGAAGCGGTCGCCGCGGCGGCTTCGGCCGATGCGGCCGTGGTGGTGGTCGCCACCACCCCCGAGGTGGAGAGCGAAAGCTTCGACCGGACATCGCTTTCGCTGCCCGGTCGACAGGATGAGCTCGTCGCGCGGGTCGCCGCCGCCAATCCGCGCACCGTGGTCGTGGTGAATACCGGGTCCCCCGTGCACATGCCGTGGGCCTCGGATGTCGCGGCGATTCTGCTCACCTGGTTTCCAGGGCAGGAAGGCGGTGCCGCACTGGCCGATGCGCTCATGGGCCGGGCCGAACCGAGCGGACGGCTGCCAACCACCTGGCCCGCGCATGAGGACGATGCGCCGGTACTGAATGTCACGCCCACCGACGGCGCTCTCGCCTACGAGGAAGACGTCTACATCGGATACCGTGCGTGGCAACGACTTTCGATCGCACCCGCGTACTGGTTCGGACACGGAATCGGTTACACCACCTGGGAGTACGAAAGCGCCGTGTTCGATCCCGATCCGGTGGCCATCGGTGTTCTCGGCACGCTGACGGTTCGCGTTCGCAATACCGGCGATCGTCCCGGCCGCGAAACGATCCAGACGTATATCGCTCATTCATCCCAACCGGAACGCCGACTGGCCGCGTTCGCGGTCGTCGAGACCGAGCGGGGCGAGACGGCCGAGGTAGCGATCCCGATCCCCCGCCGGGCCGCCGAATCCTGGGATGAGGCAACGGAAACCTGGGTGCTACCCACCACGGCATACGACCTGCTGACCGGTCGATCGGTTGCCGATATCCGCCTGACCACCGCCATTCAAGGACCACGCGCATGAAATTGCGCCGAATCTGATCGCCCACCTCGCGCCGGCTACCGCCACGATCTGCTCACGGCTGTCGGTGTCGGGGTGAAAGCACAGACGACTACTCGGCGGGCGGCATTCGCCGATAGCCGGGATGCACGCCTGGGATGAGCTGTTGTTGTTCGGCGATGCGGTTGAGCAGGGTCGCCAAGTGTTCGTATTCGGTCTCGTCCAGTCCCGCGCAGATATCGCCTTCGTGTGCCGTGGCGATTTGCCACACCTGGCCCATCAACTGTTGCGCCTTCGGGGTGAGGTGCAGTTCGTGGTTGCGGCGGTCGGTGGCGCTGCGGCGGCGTTCGACGAGGCCCTTGTGGTCGAGGTTGTCAATCAGGGTGACGACGCGGCTGGGGACGACGCCGAGTTCTGCCGACAGTGACCGCTGACTGCGTCCGGGCTGGGTCGCGATCATCCGCAGCAGTCCGATATCGGGCGGAGACAGTTCGAGATCGCTTATGCGCTCGGCGAATCGCTGGGCCGCGTGCGCGCCGATCTGCGCGAGCAGGAAGGTCACTGCCCGTGTACGTGGCGGGTGCTGCGCATCCCCTTGCCCGGCTTCGATCACCAAGCTATCGTACACAGCGCAGCATCGTTCACTGCAGTGAATGATTCACCTAAGAGAATTGAGTTGATCGTGAATGCCGAGCAGATCGAGAAGCTGATCCGGTTCCAGCGGCCCGAGCGGGTGCTGCCCTACCTCGACGAACTCGACGACATCCGCATCGCGAGTCTGTTCGGCATGGATCCGGCCGAGTACAAGCGACTGTGCGCCGGACTCGATGAGCAGGTCCACACGGCGGCCACCGAACTCCTGACCAATGCCGAAGTGGCCGACGCTGTGGACCGGCTCCCATTCGAACCCGGCCAACACGTCGTCGCCATCGGGGAGAGCACAACGGCGGATCGGCTGTCCTGGTTCGAAATACTGCGCGCGCTGCTGGCCATTCGCCGTCCGGACGACGGCATCCGACTCAGCAATCTGGCCGTATCCGGTTGCACCACAACACAGGCGCTCGCCGCGCTGTCGACGCTGACCAGTCAGCGACCCGATTGGGTGTTGTGCCATCTCGGCGCAAACGATGCACAGCGCCTCGGCGGGATCGACGGACCTCGGCTGGTCAGCATGTCGGAGACGAACCGCAATCTGCTGCTGCTGCACGACTCGGCGATGCGTGACATCGACGCGCGCTGGGTATGGCTCACCCCGGCCGCGGTGGACGAGGCGAAGGCGGCCGCATTCCCACACTTTCAGCGAGCCGGAATCGCCTGGCGCACTTCGGATATGGCCGATACCGCCGGGATGCTGGCCGATCAGCCTGCGCCGATCGTCGACGTGTTCGCGATAACCACCCCCGACTCGGGTTTCGACGGACACCTCGACGATGGCGTCCATCTGACCGGCTTCGGCCAACAGGAGATCAGTGCGGCGGTCGTCGTCACGCTGGCCCAGTTGTCCTGAACCGATACTCCGGCTACGCACCACACTCGAAAAGGTCAAGCATGCGCGTCACCACATTCATCCTCACCTGCACACTTGCCGTCGCCGCTGCCGTGGGCACAGCCGCGGCCCAGCCCACGGACGAGGGCGACGGCGTCGCCTTCACCGCACGCGCGGTCGACGGCGCCAGTGTGATCGATATCGACTCGGGCACACTGTCGTCGGACAATGATGTCTTCCAGATCAAGGCCGCCGACGGCACCGTAGTCGCCGCGATGCCGTTGCGGCTACGGCTCGACGATTTCGAATTCCCCATCGCCGCAGCGATTTCCGGTCACAGCGCGACCCTCGTACCGCAATTCGATATCGCGCGCGCAGTGTATCGGCCGGTCGCGCTGCCCTTCGAGGATCAGGCGCCCTTCCGATCGGAGTACGAGCGCGAGGTCGCGGCCTGGAATCGGATGAGTAGCACCATCGCCATGGGGGCCATCGTCGGCACGGTTGTCGGCGGACTCGGTGGCGCGGCCGTTGGATGCGTGCTCGGCGGGGTGGTCGGTGCGGCGGCCGCCACCGCCACCATCATCGGGCTTTTCGGTCCGATCCTGCCCGCGGCCGCAGTAGGCTGTCTCGGCGGCGTCATCGCGGTCGGCGCGCTCGGCACCATCGCGGGTCAGCTCTTGGTCACCGCCCCGGTTATCGTCGCGGCCGCGATCCAGTACTTCACCACGATCAATTCGCCACTCCCGAAGCGATGATCAGGTCGCCCTTGTGGACTGTTGGAGACGGCCGCTATGGGCCACCCTCCCCACCTTCGGCAACATCCCTGGTGCACGGAACGCGGCTAAACTTGCTGTCTCGCCGGCTGGGGTCGGCGAGACAGCAATGTTGTTCGTAGCACTCATCTTTGGAAGGACGCATGTCCACCACCGAATCCGAGTTGGACGATCTCTATGCGGCCATTGAGAAATCCGCGCGGCTAGTGAACGTCCCCTGCGCGCGAGACGCTGTCCGGCCCACCCTGACCGCATACGGCACGATGCTCACACAGTCCGTGATCTCTTTCAGAGTGGTCACCGACGCCCGCCGCTCGGGAGACCTCGACTACCGTTTCTTGACGCTGCCGAGCGACGTCGACCCTTACAACATCGCCCTTTCCAACAATCTGATTCCCGAGACCGACCATCCGATCGGCGCTCTGCTGGACCAGGTCCGGAAACAGTGCCCCATCGACAGCTACGGGATCGACATCGGTGTCGTCGGCGGCTTCAAAAAAATCTGGCCGTTCTTTCCTGCCGATGGCATGCAAAAGGTATCGGAGCTTGCCGCACTCCCGTCCATGCCGCCCAGTCTCGCCGACCACGCCCGCATGTTCGCACGTCACGGCTTGGAGGACAAAGTCGGCTTACTCGGCATCGACTACCACGACAAGACGATGAACGTGTATTTCCCCGGACTGCCGGCCGACTACTTCGAACCCCGCGCCATCGTGTCACTGCACCGAGAAGCCGGACTTCCGGACCCGAGCGATCAATTCCTCACGCTCACCGAGAAAGCATTCGATATATACGCCACCATCAGTTGGGAATCTCCTCGGATCGAGCGTCTCTGTTTCCCCGTGATAACACCGGACCCGACAACGCTCCCAGTCCGTATCGACCCGCACTTCGAGCAACTCGTCGACAAAGTTCCGTTCAGCACGACCGACCGTCGATTCACCTATGCCGCCACCTCGTCGCCCCGTGGCGAGTCCTACAAATTCAGTTGGTTCTACCAATGGCAACCCAGAATACTGGACAAGATGAAGACGTCCGATTCATAGAACTGCCGATTCAGTGCACGAGCGCGGTCAGGATCGCCTGTGCGCCAACGGCATCGAGACCGCTCAGGTCAGCGGCGAGCATCGCTGGGGTCGGGAAGAGATAGGAAAGGCCGAACTGCTCCAGGCCGCCGACGGGCTTGCCATAGGCCGTGACGAGATCGTCGAGAACATCGCTGTCCGGCACGACACCGCGGATGTCGTCCTCGAATCGGTCCCACGGCTCCCCCGCGAGCAGTCGCTGCACCCTGGACACCAGATGGATCAGGCCCTCGATATGCGGCACGTGCGCCACGAGTAGCGCGGTATCTGTTGCGGCTGAGGATATTTCGATGACGCCCGGATCGCCGTCCAGGTCGATCGTGCGCCGGTAGCGGGTCGGCGTGGCGCTCTCGACACCAGCGATCGCGGTGTGCGCCAGCTGTGCCAATCGCCGCTCGATATTCGTCTCCTCGGCCACCGGCACCCGCAGTGCGAGACCGCCATCCGCGACAAGCCGATCCGCACGCCGCCGACGTCTCCGCAGCTCGACCGGCGTTGCGCGAAATATCGCGACCATCACCCGGTTGAATTGACGCAGGCTCCCGAATCCGGCGGCGAAGGCGATATCAGTGACCGACAGATCGGTATCGTCCAGTAGCCGTCGCGCGAAATGCGCACGCCGCGAGCGGGCCAACTGATCCGGCGTCGCACCGACCTGCTCATGAAACATTCGCCGCAGGTGACGTTCCGACACTGCCAGCCGCGCGGCAAGTTCCGCCTCATTGCCCACGTCCAGTGCACCCACGGCAATGAGATCGATAGCACGACAGACCAATTCGGATGCGCTCGTGAGCTTTCGATCGCCACGATAGGGACGGCAACGGTGACAGGCCCGAAACCCGGCAGCCTCGGCACCCGCAGCGGAGGTGAAGGTGACAACGTTCTCCACCCGTGGGCGTCCAGGGCACGGCGGCAAGCAATAGATGCCGGTCGTGATGACGCCTTGGAACGATCCCATACCCCTGAGTCTGCGCGCCGGACCACGCACCGACCAGCCATATCCGGACACGACCTGTCCGGATATGGCGTGATCGGCGGCCGTGGCCAACCAAGGATTGGCCGAATGGACGCACAGACGAGCAAAGATGTGATCATCCGGGCCTGGCGCGAATTCGCGACCCAGGATCCCGACCGCATTGCCGCGGTATTCACCCCGGACGCCGAATGGCTCGCACCGCCGCAGAACGCCACCGCCCGCGCCATCGACGGCACCAATCACCTGGTCGGCCGTGACCGCATTGTGCGGTTCCTGACCAGGGAGTTTCCGACCGTATTCGTTTCCGACCGAAGCGTGGAGTTCACCGCCGTCATCGCCGAGGGCACGAAAGTCGTCGTCGAGGAACGGATGCGGGCGACATTGATGAATGGCAATCACTACGACAACGACTACTGCTTCATCTTCGAACTGCACGACGGCCTGATCCACCGCGTGCGCGAGTACATGGACACCCGCCGCGCTGAGGAAATGTTCAGCGCCGCCCCCTCGACACCACCGGTCAGATCGTGACCGCACCGGTCGGACTGCAGCACGGCATCCGATGAGTTGACCTCTGGTTCGCACCGGAGGTCAACTCACTTCACGCCGATCGGCTTGCCGAAGAAGGAAGCGAAGGTCTCGCCGAAGGTGGCCTTCAACAGCTCGATTCCGTTCGGGTCCAAGGCCAGCCAGCCGACATCGGTTGTGCCGCAACCCTGTTGGGCTGGCACACCATTGAGCCGATCACGCAGCCACAGCAGGGCGGGCGCGGTGCCCGAGATCTCGGTGAGCACGTGTTCGGCAAAGTGCTCTCGGGTGTATTGCACAGTCGCGGAAGGGTTTTGGCAGTAGATATCGACCAGAGTGTTGACCTGGCCCACCGGGATGATTTCATCCGGGTTGCCCTGCCAGATGTACATCGGCATATCGGGTACCGACTTACCCATTCGCGTCTTGTCGAGCACGTCGACGACCGCCGGGTGCTGGATCGGATCGCCCGGCACTCGAATCATGCCCTCGAGGTTCAGAAATGGCAGTAGCGGAGTCAGATACTGCACGCACAACCCGCCCTGGACGGTCGACAGCGTCCGCCCGAGCGGGTCGATACTGGCGTCGATGAACCGGGCGAAATCCGGATACTCGCGGGTGAGACCGTTGACGGCGGCTAGGACCAGACCGGAGGTGAGCTGGTTGTTCGCGACCTTCAGCGTCACGCCGAGATCGGCGGGCACACCGCCCTCGGCCGTGCCGACAATATTGAGTTCCGGTGCGTAGGCCTGCTTCAACTCGGCCGCGTGACCGGTTGCGATGGCACCGCCGGAGTAGCCGTACATACCGATCCGGGTATCGGGCGCGAGCCGCATCGGCTCGAGGTTGCGCGCCGCGCGGATGCCGTCGAGGGTGATCCGGCCGGCCAACGGTCCGGCGGCGTACGCATTGTTCGGTCCCTGATGATCGGGGATAACGACCGCCCAGCCCTGCTGCACCGCGCCCTGAGCGATCACCCATTCCGCGGGCGCGACGACCTGCCCGACGAACGGACTGACCGAAAACTGTTGCAGCGCATAGGAAGGCGCACAGTACCCGGCCAATGAATCCTCGGCGATCTGCATCGAGACGAGCTTGTCCGGCGCCGAGCCGCGCGGCTTCACGACCGTCGCGACCGCTGGAATCGCCTCGTCCCGACTGTTATTCGAGCGGTAGGAGACCTGCCAGGCGTCGACATTCACCGGAATCAATCCGAAGTTGGCGACATTGACCTGCCGCGCCGAGATGATCTCGCCCGGCGCCTTGCTCGCTACGAGTTCTGCGGCCGGATGGTAGAAGCCCGGATCCAATTCGGGCGGCAGCGGAACCGATGCCGCAGGTTGCACCGCTGCCGGTTCCTCCGGCGGCTCGGCGACCGTGACCGCGGTCGTCGCGAGCAGTGCGATGGCCGTGACTCCGGCCGAGAACATGATTCGCCGGGCGCGACCCGCCAGCGGATTGATCAACTTCCAGCCCCTTCGCATACTGTGAGACCGCTCCGTCTCACATATTGGCGACTATGGCACAGACGTGATGTACATCGCAACAACGGCCGCAGTCATGGGCAGAAATCGACCCGATTTGCCGACTCGATGTGCCGAGCTGCCGCAGATGTCGTACCTTTCACCGAACCGGCCGGTTGGTGCCGGACAGCTTGCTGGGGAAGCTCCGAGGAAACATGCACGTGCCCAATGAACCGGTCTCGACGGTTCTGTACTACGTCTTCTTGCTCTTCTATGGCGCACAGGATGCGCTGGGCAGGTCCTTCATCCTGGGCTGACCCGAGCCGTCACAGCACACCGAGCAGTCCACGTGGCTGCTCGGATACCGTGGTGCTTGTGACCGAGCACAGCGAGGGAACCAAAGACACAGCACCCTCGGTCGCAGCGGAGCCGAACGCTAGCGAGGCGGAGCTGTGACCATCGCGGACAGGCAGTACGGCGGCCGCGCGGTGAGCGAGCGGAAGGCCGAGCGACGGCAGCGGTTCCTGGACGCCGCCATCCGGACCTTCGCCGAGCGCGGCTATGCGGATTGCTCGCTAGCCGATGTGTGCACCGCGGCCGGGCTGTCCAAACGGCAGTTCTACGAGGAGTTCCAGACCAGAGAAGACGTACTCATCGCGTCCTACGACTACATCCAGGACCAGTCCGCCGCGGTCGTCGGGCAGGCCGTCGCGGCGCTGGGTCCGGATACGGATATCGCGGCCGGGCTCACCGCGGTGCTGACGGCGTTCATCGGTTCGATCAGCTCCGATCCGTACCGGGCCAAGGTCGCCTTCGTCGAGGTGGTCGGGGTCAGCGAACGCATGGAGAAGCACCGCCGCGAGCGCCGCCACGCGTGGGCGGCGGCTATCGAGGCGCTGCTCATCTCGATCGCGGGCCCGGACATCCGCGTCCGTGGCGGAATCACCTGGGCGGCAAGTGCACTCATCGGCGCGATCAACGGTGTCGCGCACGAATGGATTCTGGCCGACCCGCGCCCGCCGATCACGCAACTGGTCGAGGTACTCGCCCCCATCGCCAACTCGCTGATCATCACCGAGGAATAGTTCCGTGCCGGCGCGGCGGGTAGGTTCGGCGTATGCAGCTCGGTCAGCCAAGTCGCACCGCCCTCGCCACCGCCTACGCTCGCGCCTACCACCAGGTCGCGACTGAGCCGCGCATCTTCACCGATCCGCTGGCCATTCGAATCGCGGGCATCACACCCGACCAACTGGCCGATCTGGAGACCGCGACGCTCCAGGACGAGATCGACATGCGCCGCCGACGCCGTCTGTTCCTGGCCGCCCGCGCCCGCTTCGCCGAGGACACCGTTGCCGAAGCGGTGGCGGCGGGCACCCGTCAGGTGGTGATTCTCGGTGCCGGACTGGACACTTTCGCCTATCGCAACCCGCATCCGGATGTGCGGGTGTTCGAGGTCGATCATCCCGATACCCAGGAGTGGAAGCGGCAGCGGCTCGATGCGGCGGGCATCGAACTCCCGGCATCGCTGACCTTCGCTCCCGTCGACTTCGAATGTCAAACGCTCGCAGCAGGATTGGCTGCCGCCGAGTTCGATCGGAGTCGACCGGCCGTATTCGTCTGGCTCGGCGTCATCATGTACCTGACTCGGGACACGATCCTGGACACCCTACGGTTCGTCGCGGGCCAGGCGACACCGGTGCGGTTGGTGTTCGACTATCTCTATCCCGCTTCGGCTGCCACGCCCGAGGAGCTGGATCAGCGCACCGTGCGAGCCGATCTGGTGGCGTCCATCGGCGAGCCCTGGCTCAGCTTCTTCACCGCCGATGACATCGCAAATATCTTGCGGGAGATGGGATTCGACCGAGTCGACGATCGCGACGCACCGAACCTCATCGCCGGTTACCTCGGTATCGAACCGCGACAGGGTTCCACCGCTCCGCCACATGTGCTGTGTGCCACGCGGACCGCGTAGGTCAGCAGCCGAGCTGGTCTGCGAGATCGAGGAAGTCGGTGGCGTTCACGTCGAAATCTTCGTCGAAGGAAATATCCACGTCACCACCGGCGCCGAACTCGAGCGGCCGTGCGACGAAGGCCGTCCGGAAGCCCAGTGCGCCCGCGGCCTGAATGTCGTACTTGTGGCTGGCGACCATCATGATCTCCGACGGCTCGAGCCCCAGATACCGTGCGGCCATGCGATACACCGTGGGGTCGGGCTTGAACGCGCCCGCCATCTCGGCGGTGAATACCGCATCCCACGGCAGTGCGGCGCGCTTCGAAATATTCACCACGGCGGCGACATCCGCATTCGACAAGGTCGCGATCGTGAATTTGCTTGCGAGCCTGATCAATCCGGCGACTACATCGGGCCACGGTTCGAGTCGCTGCCAGGCGAGGGTGAGATCGGCGCGTTGGTCGGGTGACAGGTCGATGCCGTAGTCACCCAGTAGACCGTCCAGTGCGTTGGCGTAGACCGAATGCACGGTGACCCAGTTGTCTCGGTCGGGCACTGCCCTCCGCAGCGCGGCGAAGTACTCGGCGCGCCAATGGTCTACGAAACCGGGCCAATCGATATGGCGGTATCGGCTACCACCGATGCGGCGCGCTTCCGCGCAGACGGTCGAATGAAAATCCGTCGCCGTCCCCTGCACATCGAAAAGTAAGGCTCGCAACACAATTCCCACCTTCCGCTTCTTACGCGCGCCGCACCAGCAGATAACTGCGCCGACTCGGATGCTCGGTGTCCGGATGCGGTTCACGGTCCAGACGCGCCTCAGGGACCAGACCAGCCGTCGCCAAGGCATCGGATTCCGCGCACGGGTCCAGATAATGAAAGGTGAGGTCGACCTGGTGGCCCCACCACTCGGTGAGCATCTTGGCCCCACCAACCGGAAAGTCCGCATCGCTGGTGTGAAATGCAATGAGCGCGTGCCCACCCGGCCGCAACACCCGCGCGAACTCCGCATAGGCCGCCGCCCGCTGCTGCTCGTCCAAATGGATCACCGCATACAGACAAACCAATCCCGCCAGCGATTGCCCCCGCACCGGCAGCGCAGTCATATCGGCCGCACCAACCGCCACCGAAGCAGTCCGCCGCGCCACCCCACACATCGCAGGCGAAAGGTCCATCCCAACAGCCCGCACTCCCCGCCCCGCAAGATAAGCAGCGACATGCCCGGGCCCACAACCAATATCCGCAACCACGCCGTCGTCGGCGAGTTCGGCGAAAACCTCCAACACCCCCCGATCCAACGGCTTACCCCGCAACTCATCCCCGAGCTCCTCGGCATAACGCTCGGCCACCAGGTCATAACTGCGTCGCGTGCCGATCATCCAGCCAGCGTAGTTCCGCCCCGAACTCCGCGCCTGCCGTGGACTGACCGCTCCTGGAACACGACCAGCCGCAGTCTGCCCCGCGGCGCACAGGGGGACCGCCACACCCGACTGCGCACGACGCATGCCCGACCGCGGCCAGCGGCTGTCGTCGTGGTGGCACGCCGCGACGACAGCCGCCGAGTGTCATCACCGCCGACCGCGCCATCTCCACCGGCCGCGCCATCTCCACCGGCCGCGCCATCTCCACCGGCCGCGCCATCTCCACCGGCCGCGCCATCTCCACCGGCCGCGCCATCTCCACCGGCCGCGCCATCTCCACCGGCCGCGCCATTGCCGCAGGCGCGGATTGTACAGCCGGGGCACCTGCCGGAGCCGAATCGTGCAGGCGTTCACACCGCAGCACCGAACGCGGCTGGACACGCGAGGCTTCGGCGGGCACGCCCGATGCCCGTCCGCGAATTCACCGCACGGCGCCCCACGGGCCACCAGCCGACCGAGCATGCGTCGGCGAGCCGGGCAGCGATGGTCGCGGGCTGAAGACTTCCGCCACCAAGGCGCCGACCATCACTCGCGCTCACCGACTACCCGAGCACACCGACACCACGGTTCGCTTGCAGAAGTCGTAGCCCACCTTGTCGTATTTGAACGCGAACCCGGCACGCCAGACGGCTCGGACGCGAGCGGTGAAGCGACTTCCGCACGCGTAGGCCCGCCTGGGCCCGGAGGTGTAACCGTCACGAACGCATGGGCGGTACTCACCGCCGAGCGACGGACATCTCAGTGCCGTCGAGGTATTCGAAGCATCCCCGCCACTCTCGCGCCTCCCCGGCGGGCGCGGATAGCACCGCCGGGGCACGGCGGGCAGGGACAGCACCGCCGGGGCACGGTGCGGACCGAAGTCTGCAACGTGGGGACCACTGGAGCGCGCCGGGAATTGCCACACCCGAAAAACGGTGAGCCGCCGACCGGTACCACCGCCGCGCAGTCGCCACGGCCCGGAAAGCACAGACAGACCAGACATCCGCGAGGTCTGCTGTGGGCAAAGTCCGCACGCGCCGACGACCTGGGCGCACGTCGGATTCACCGCACACAGAAGACGCCAGCCGCCACGGCCCGCACCATGGCGACCGTACGTTGGATTCACCGCACCCGGAACCGGTGAGCCAGTACCACCGCCGCGC
>NZ_BAGN01000065.1 GCF_000308835.1 Nocardia vinacea NBRC 16497
TGTCGACGCGCCCAGCACCAAAGTTGATTGGTCCGAGGGGCATATCCGGTTGTTGACCGAACCGGTGGTGTGGCCGGAGGTGGATCGGCCGCGTCGTGCGGGTGTGTCCTCGTTCGGTATCAGCGGTACGAATGCGCACGTCATCATCGAACAGGCCCCGGTGCCGACGGTGGAGCCGGAGCCTGTGGTCAAGTCCGCCCCGGCGGGCGGGTTGCTGCCATGGGTGGTCTCGGCCCGCAGTGTCGATGCTCTCACCGCTCAGGCCGCCCGCCTGGCATCGCATGTGGGCGACCATGACCCGATCGATATCGGCTTCTCGCTGGCATCGACGCGCAGTGTCTTCGAACATCGTGCTGTTGTGTTGGCTGGTGACCGTGCGGGGCTGCTGTCAGGTGTCCGGACCTTGGCGGCCGGTGCGCCGGCATCCGGTGTGTTGACCGGCCGTGTGCTGGCGGGTTCGACGGGTGTGGTGTTCTCGGGTCAGGGTGCCCAGTGGGCCGGCATGGCCACGGAGCTGTGTGCGGCCTTCCCGGTCTTCGGCAACCACTTCGATGCGATCGTCGCCGAGCTCGATCCGCTGCTGGAACAGCCTGTTTCGCTGAGCACGGCATTGGCGAACGACGATCTGGTCGACCGGACCGTGTTCGCGCAGGCGGGTCTGTTCGCCTTCGAGGTGGCACTGTTCCGGCTGCTCGAATCGTGGGGCGTACGCGCGGATATCGTAGCCGGTCACTCGATCGGTGAGGTCGCTGCCGCGCACGTGGCCGGAGTGCTGTCGCTGGCGGACGCCTGTGTGTTGGTGGCTGCGCGTGGTCGTTTGATGCAGGCGTTGCCTTCCGGTGGCGCGATGGTCGCCGTGGGGGCCGCCGAGGCCGATGTGCGGCCGCTGCTGACCGGCGCGGTTTCGATCGCGGCGGTGAACGCCCCGTCGTCGGTGGTGCTCTCGGGTGTCGAAGCCGATGTCGTGGCTGTCGCCGAGGCTTGTGCCGAACATGGTTGGCGCACACACCGACTGCGGGTCTCGCATGCATTCCATTCCGCGCTGATGGACCCGATGTTGGCCGAATTCGCCACGGCGATCGAAGGTTTGACGTTCGCGCGCCCGCGTATCCCGCTGGTGTCGACGGTGACCGGAGCCCGGGTCGCCGACGAGATGTCGGATCCGGCGTACTGGGTGGGTCAGGTCCGGGACACGGTGCGGTTCGCCGATGCCGTCGCGGCAATGGCGGATCTGGGTGTAGCCAGGTTCGCCGAGGTCGGCCCGGACGCGGTGCTGACTCCGATGATCGCCCAAACCCTGGACACCGCAACGACTATCGCGCTGTCCAAACGAAACGCAGCGAACTCCGAGATCGTGCTGACCGGCCTCGCCCGACTGCATGTCTCGGGTACGACGGTGGATTGGACGACCTACTACATCGGCACCGGCGGCGTGCGGATCGACCTGCCGACCTACGGCTTCCAGCACCGCCGCTTCTGGTCCACCGGCCCGCTGCACACCGGCGAGGCGCACACACTCGGCCTGCGGTCCACCGACCACCCGATGCTGGGCGCCCTGGTGGCACAGCCGGAGAGCGGCGGCGTCCGATTCACCGGCCGCCTGTCCACGAACACCCATCCCTGGCTGGCCGATCACGACGTGCTCGGCACGGTGCTGCTGCCGGGCACCGGATTCGTCGAACTGGCCGCCCACGCCGGCGACCAGGTCGACTGCCCGGAGCTTGCGGAACTCACCCTGCTGGCGCCACTGGTGTTCCAAGGGCAGGGCGGCGTCGATGTCCAGGTGATCGTCGGCGATGGCGACGACACTGGTCGCCGACGGCTCGACATCTACTCCCGGCGGGACGACGACGATCCGTCGGTGCCGTGGACGCACCACGCGCAGGGGACGGTCAGCCCGAGCCGGGAAACCGAAACACCGGACGGCTGGACGGACTTCGCGCAGTGGCCACCGGCCGGTGCCACGGAGATCGAGTTGGCCGGCGCCTACGACGTGCTCGCCGACCACGGCTATAACTACGGGGCCGCCTTCCGCGGACTGGAAGCCATGTGGCGACGCGGTGAGGACCTCTTCGCCGAGGTCGCGCTGCCCGAACCGACCGCCACTCAGGGCTACGGCATGCATCCGGCGCTGTTGGACGCGGCCATGCACGCGTTGTCCTTCGGCCTCCCGCAGGGCGTGGACGAGCAGGCCGAGCGGCCGACCCTGGTGCCGTTCGCCTGGTCGTCGGTGCGGGTGCACGCCGACGGGGCAGGGCGGGTTCGGGTTCGATTGTCCTGGCTGAACCAGGGCGAGGTCGCCCTGGCCATGACCGATTCCGGTGGGGCGCCAGTGTTGTCCGTCGGGTCGCTCGCGCTGCGCCCGATGTCGCTCGAACTGCTCTCGGCCGCAACCCGATCCGCGCCGGACGGGCGGTACGAGCTCAGCTGGCGGCCCGGTCCGGAACTGCGCTCGGCGGGTTCGTTGGCCGAATGGGGGTCGTCCGAGTCGGCCTCGGTCGTCCTGTTCCGCGTCCCGGTCGACGGCGACGATGTGCCGGTCCGGTTGCGCATCGCGCTGCACCGCACGCTCGGCGTCGTCCAGGAGTTCCTGCGCGAGGATCGCTACGCGGCAAGCACTTTGGCTGTCGTCACCGACGCTGCGGCCGGCCCGGCCACGGCTGCGGTGTGGGGCCTGGTGCGTGCGGCGCAGGCGGAGCATCCCGGGCGGATCGTGCTCGTGGAGGCCGCGGCCGAGTCCACGCCGGATCACCTTGCCGCCGCGGCGATTTCGGGTGAACCGGAACTGGCCGTCCGGGCGGACGGGACACGGGTGCCGCGGCTCGTGCGGGCCGCGCTGCCCGAGTCGGACCCGCGGGCACCCTGGGATCCGGAACGTACGGTACTGATCACCGGTGGCACCGGCGGCATCGGTCGTCGCCTCGCCAGGCATCTGGTGAGCGAGCACGGTGTGCGGCACCTGCTGCTGGCCGGCCGCCGCGGACCGGATGCCGCCGCGGATCTCATCGCGGAGTTGACCGACCTCGGTGCCCGGGTGCGCGTGGCCGCCTGCGATGTCGCGGACCGAAATGCGTTGCGAGAACTGCTCGCTACGGTTCCGGCCGAGCATCCGCTGGGTGCGGTCGTGCACGTGGCGGGCGTTGCCCACAACGGGATGGTCGAGACCCTGACGCCGGAGCAGATCGACTACTCCCTCAGCGCCAAGGCCGACGCGGCCTGGTACCTGCACGAGCTCACCCGGGCCGCCGGGTTGTCCGCCTTCGTGCTGATCTCCTCGGTGGCGGGGTCCATCCTGCCCGCAGGCCAGGGCGGATACGCGGCGGCCAACGTGTTCCTCGACGCGCTCGCCACCCACCGGCACGCCGAAGGTCTGCCGGCCACCGCGCTCGCCTACGGCCTGTGGGATATCGAAACGGGCCTGTCGCAGTGGCTCAGCGAGGCCGACCGGCAGCGCATGCGCCGCCAGGGCCTGCCACCACTGGCCGCCGATAAGGCACTCGAATTATTCGATGCCGCAGTAGCTTCGGAGACTCCGGCGAGCATCCTGACCGAGATCGACCTGCCCGCACTGCGGGCTCGGGACGCGGTGCCCGCACTACTGCGCGACCTGGCCAAGCGAGCCGGGCGGCGGCAGAGCGCCGGGGTCCAGGACGCGGGCGCACTGCGCCGGCAGCTGGCCCAGCTGCCGGAGTCCGAACAGGAAGAGTGGCTCCGCAAGCACATTCTCGAGACCGCGGCCAGGCTGCTGGGTCATGAGAGCGTCGATGCTCTCGACCCGGAGCGTGATTTCCTCGAATCGGGATTCGACTCACTGGCAGCCATGGAGCTGCGGACCACGCTCAACGCGTCCACCGGTCTGACGCTGCCGACGGCCGCGATCTTCGACCACAAGACGCCGGCGGCGCTGGCTCGATACCTGCGCAAGGAGCTCAGCGAAGGCTCACGAAGCGGCAATGAGCAAGTCGGCGAGGATGATTCGTTGTACGGCATGTTCCGTGGCGCGGTAGCGTCCGGCCAGTCCGGGAAGGGCTTCGCCTTGTTGCGTGCGGCGGCGGAGCTGCGCGAGCAGTTCTCCTCGGCACACGAACTGGACCGACTGCCGGTGCCCACCCGACTCGGCGCGGGTCCCACCCTGCCGCGCATCATTTGCCTCGCTCCGCCGCTGGCCACCGGTGGCGCGCATCAGTACGCCCGGATCGCCTCGCATTTGCGAACCGCCCGTGACGTTTCGGCGCTGACTCCGATCGGTTGCCGAACGGGAGAGCCGCTTCCGGCGACGCCGACGGCGGCCGCGGCAGCATTGGCGCGCTCCGTCCTCGAGGCGGCGCAGGGTGATCCGTTCGTTCTGCTCGGCTACTCCTCGGGCGGCCTGTTGGCCTACCGCGTCACCGAGCACCTGGAAGCGGCCGGTGGCCCAGCGCCGGCCGGTGTGGTCATGCTGGACACCTACAAGGTGCACGATGACAGCGAATGGCTGCTGCGAGCGATGGCCGACCACATGGTGTCGAACGAAGCCATATTCGGTCGCTTCGACCGGGATCGGTTGACGGGTATGGCGCGGTACGTGCAGCTGCTACAGCAGATGATGCCCGGCTCCGTCGCCACGCCCACGCTGTTCATCCAGTGCGCCGAGAGCTTCCTGGGGAGCTCATCGGATCGCGTGGACTGGCAGGCCGAACCGTGGGATTCGATGCACACCGTTGTTTCGGTACCGGCTAACCACTTCTCGATCCTGGAGGACGGTTCAGCGGATGTTGCCGAAGCGATCGAGGGGTGGATCGAGAGCTAGGAACAACGACCGGGTGGGCGAGTGCTCACCCGGTCGTTGCGGCTCTAGTTCGAGAGCGCTCGGGCGCAATGATCGCGAATCAGCTGTCCTATCGGGTGGCGATTCGCATCGATGAAGAAATGACCGCCTGGAAATAATTTCGCGAAGAAGCTTCCAGTGGTGTGCGAGCCCCATACCTCGATTTCCGCGAGACTCGCATCGGGGTCACGGTCGCCGGCAATCGCGACGATAGGGCTGCTGACCATCGCGTCCGCACTGCACTCGTAGGTCTCGATGGCTCGATAGTCGTTCCTGACGATCGACAGGATCAGCTGTCGGAATTCGGGATCCTCGAGCAACGCAGCCGGTGTACCGCCGAACCGCAGTAGCTGCTCACCGAGTTCCCGATCGTTCAGCAGGTGCACTCGCAGCTCGGGCAGCGCTGCAGAAGGCGCGCGCCGACCTGAGGCGAACAGGACCCGAGCGCTCGCTCCCGATTCGTACTCGAGCCGCCGGCATGCTTCGAAAGCGACGACAGACCCCATACTGTGCCCGAACAAGGAAAAGTCCTTGGCGTCGCCGACTGTTGTTATCAGCTCGGGAAGCAGGCCGTCGACGAGGTCCGGAATATTCCCCACGAGCGGTTCACGTCGTCTGTCCTGTCGCCCCGGATACTGGACAGCGAAAACCTCGTACTCCGGCCCGACGCATCCGGCCAATGGGCCGAAAGATATGGCGGAGCCGCCGGCGTGTGGAAAGCAAATCAGTTTATGAGATTCAGTCGCCGACGCGGGGGACAGGCGACGTAGCCAGCTACTATCCATGGGTTAGCCGCACCACCGAACTCCAAGGCTTCCACGAGCTTTCGAGCGGCTTGCGTGGATCCGGCTGCGGGAAGAGTGCGGTCGGCTTCATGAACCAGGGCAGCCGGTGGAACCGGTGTGCCGCCGAGGCCAGAGGTTCCACCTCGTCGGCCGTCCAGCCGAGGTCGGCGAAGAAGCCCAGCGGGTCGACCGGACCGAACTGCCAGGGGGCATTGGCCAGCAACTCGGTGGTGGCTTTACTCATCCGCTTCACAATCGCCTGGTTGTTGACATCCAGTGCCCACCAAGCGATTTCAGGACGAGCCAGCGCGGCGGCCAAGCTGGTGACATCGTCGTCGCTGAGGTAGTAGACCAGCCCTTCGGTGAGCACCAACACGCGCTGCGCACCAGCGAGGGCCTCGTCCAGGAACTGCCCCCGCACCTCGGGATCGGCGAGGTCCACCGCCGTGCGGGTGAGCGCGCAGCGCGGTGAGTCACCGTTCAGCAGCTCGTTCTTCTCGGCGACCAATTCGGGGAGATCGGCCTCTATCCAAGGGAATTCGCTGGGCAGATCCAAACGGTACGGGCGGGTATCCATCCCCGCGGCCATATTGACCACCCGATCGCAGCCCTCCGCGATGGTCTTCAGGATCAGGTCGTCGATGAGTTTGGTCCGGGTGACCAGGTTCCAGCCATTGTGCATCAAGCGCGGTGTTTGGGCGGCTATGGCGCGGCCCCGCTCCCCGGCGACTCGGTCGGCGAGGGGATCGTGAAAGAGGGCGTCCGGGCGCGCGGATTCGGTGGCGCGGAAGGCGGCCACCCAGCGAGCGGTGTCGGAAACATTGGTAACTAGTTCAGCGGTCTCGGCCACCAGTGCAGTCTTGCACAGCATACGAAACGATGCCCACGGCCGCGGGACGTGGAAGACCGGTACGCATGCGGCGCCAGCGCACCAGGTCGGGCTCAGAACCGCTCTAGTTCGTACAGGCGGGCGCCTGCGGAGTCGAAGACGACCGCGTGGTCGCCACCCTGCATCGTCGAATCGGCTGTCCACGCCGTCTCAGTGCACGGCATCCGATGCGAGAGAATCCACGCCGGGCCAATTTGTTTCGGGTTCTGCGGTCAACCGGCGCGGGAGTGCGAACACACCCGCTGCGACGGCGATCAGAATGCCGATAGCCCACCACAGGGTTTGCGCGAAGGTGCGAGACATGTTGTGCGCGTTGGCTTCTAGCCCTGCCTTGGTCAGCGATTGCCGCAGCGGCTCGGAGAACGACTGTCCGGGTGGGGGCTGGCAGCTGGACGGTACGGCGGTGGGGTCGGTGGCGGCGGAGCGATCGTGTACGCAGGCACGGAACTGGGTGAGTATCTGGTCTTGGGCGGTAGCTGGGATGTTCAGGTCGGTGAGTTGCTGTTGGAGGGTGGGGATGGCTGCTGCGGTGCCGTGGGCGGAGGTGTTGTCGATTTGGGTGAAGAAGAAGACTCCGGCCAGTGCGACACCGAGTGCCATGCCGACCTGTTGGATGGTCGACAACTGTCCGGACGCGGATCCGGCATCGTGGCCGGCAACCCCGGACAGGATCAGGTCGACGGTGGGGGCGACGAAGAGTCCGAACCCGAATCCGCTGATCGCGAGCGGCGCGAACATCTGCGCGGAGGTGATGGCGGGGCCGTGGTGCGCGGCCAGATAAACGTACAGACCGAACCCGGCGGCATTGATCATCGCGCCCGCGAGCAGAACCATCCGCCCATAGCGCGGCACGAACACCTCCACACTGGTCCCCGCTCCTGCGGCAGCGGCCACCGCGAACGGCGCTGCGCTCAGCCCGGCCCGCAGCGGCGTCCAGCCGAGTCCCGCTTGCAGATACAGCGTCCAGACCAGGAAGTAGCCGCCGAGAGCGATCCAGAACAACAGCCACACGGCCATACCGGCACTGAATGTGCGCTCCCGGAACAGATTCAGCACCACCAGCGGCGATCCGACCGTCGCGCTCCGGTGCCGCTCGTAGATGACGAATACCGCAAGGACCAGCGCGGCCGTGGCCATCAGCGCGAAGGTCCAGACCGGCCAGCCGAGGGTGCGTCCCTCGGTCAGCGGGTAGACCAGCAGGAGTACCGCTGCGATCGCGAGCACGGTGCCGATCGGATCCAATCGATCCGCCGTGGCCGAGCGAGACTGCCGCACCAGCACCATCGCCGCGGGAATCGCGAGCACCCCGACGGGCACATTGACCAGGAAGATCGGCCGCCACGACCAGCCGAAAAGGTTGGCCTGCACCAGGATTCCGCCCAGGATCAATCCGGCCACCGATGCCGAGCCGAGCACACCGCCCCAGATGCCGAGCACCTTCCCGCGCTCGGCGGCGGGGAACGATACATGCATGATCGCCAGGATCTGCGGGATCATCAGCCCGGCCGTCGCGCCCTGGACTATCCGTGCGGCGATCAGCCACGCCGGACCCGGGGCGATTCCGCATGCCAGCGATGCGAGGGTGAATAGGGTCAGGCCGACCAGCAGGATGGTTTTGCGGCCGAGCAGGTCGCCGAGTCGGCCGCCGGTGATCAGCATTGCCGCGAATCCGAGCAGATAACCAGACACCACCCACTCCAGATCCGCGTAGGGTGCGTTCAGATCGCTTTGGATCGTCGGCAGCGCCACATTCACGATCGTCACATCGAGTAGGTCCATGAACCCGGCGACCAGCAGTACCACCAGTGCGAGCCAGCGCCGCCGGTCCGGTGTCGGCTCCAATGTGGGACGCAGTTCGGATGTCTCGTGCATCAGCTCGTCCTTCTGTCCGAGATGGATCCGCGGGCGTGTCATGTCACCGTGGTTTCGGCCGTCATAGATATGACGGAGCAAGACCCATCGACATGACAGGCGGATCGGACGGAAGGAGACCGCCGATGACCGACGAGACCCACTGGCTGGCGCAGCGCTTCGAAGATCACCGTGCCCACCTCAGCGCGGTCGCCTACCGCATGCTCGGATCGGCGAGCGAGGCCGACGACGCCGTCCAACAGGCATGGCTGCGACTCGACCGCGCAGATACCGAAGGCGTGCGCAACCTGCGGAACTGGTTGACCGCGGTCGTCGCCCATATCTGCCTGGATATGTTGCGGGCACGCAAGGCCCGCCGCGAAGACCCGGTCGGCGCGCTACCAACCGAGTTGCCCGCCATCCCCGCGGACAGCATGGATCCGGAAGAAGAGGCGGTGCTGGCCGACTCGGTCGGGCTCGCATTACTGGTCGTGCTCGACACCCTTACCCCGGCTGAGCGGCTGACTTTCGTACTGCACGACCTCTTCGATCTGCCATACGCCGAACTCGCGCCCATCCTCGGCCGCACCCCTGCCGCGGCCGCGCAACTCGCCGTCCGCGCCCGCCGTCGCGTCCGTGGCGCACCTGTGGCCGAGACCGACCGCATTGCCGATGAACGGGTGGTCGTCGACGCCTTCCTACAAGCCGCTCGCGCCGGTGACTTCGACGCGCTGATAGCCGTGCTCGCCCCGGACGTCGAACTGCACGCAGACGCCGTCGCCGCCCCGAGCGGACAGCCGGTCCGCATGAGTGGCGCCCGCCGCGTCACCTCGAGCGCCCTGATGTTCTCCACCCGGGCTCCCTACACCCGTCCGGCCCTGATCGATGGCCACCTGGGACTGGTCGTCGCACCCAACGGAAACCTGGAATGTCTCCTCGCCTTCACCATCACCGGCCATCGGATAACCACTATCGACATCATCGCCGACCCGAACCGCATCGCCGACATCTCTCTCGCCGTTCCCGACCAGCCATGACGTCCGCGGCTGCCGGAACAGATACAGCAGCTCGCCGCCGTGACATCCGGCCGCCCGTGCACCACGCCTTCCTCTACTTCGTCCCGGCAGATCGCGTCGATGCATATCCCTGTTCCAGGGCGCGGTGGGCACGAATCCCACAAGGCGCCCAAGCCGCACTCCTGGCCACGATGCTGTGGAGCGACGGTTACCCGCGTCCATTCGGCGCGGAGGCGCGTCTAGCGGTCGTCCGCATCTGAATCGCTTCGGCGACTTCATCAATCGCGGTGCGAATCATTGCCCCGTAACCGTCATCGGCGAGCACATCCACCCACTCGCGCGCCGCGTTGATCTCGCACTGCGCCGCATCGAATGAACCGAGCCGCCGATAGTTGTCCGCCAGATTCAAATGCAGCGACGGGTAGAAACCCCGCACGTCAAGATTCGCATCATGCCGATGCAACCGCTCATCGGTCAGACTGTCCGCCGCGTCCAGCGCCCGCACATCCCAGCAAAGCGCCTGTGCCGCATCGTCATACAGATCCGCGAGATAGTGCGCCAACGTGCACCGATGCAATGGATCACCCTGCGGACCGATCGCCGTCCATATCCCGAGCAGTGCCTCCCGCGCGACCTCCGGCGAGCCTGTTCGCCCGAGCTCGACCGCCTCGGTGATGGCGGCCATGGTTTCACCAGCGGCATTCACGCGCCGTACTCCTTCGAATCGGTAATGGCGGTCGGCATAACGAGCGTGGTCAGCTCACCATCCGTCGCGGAGCGAACGACCACGGGTGCGTCGGCCGCAGCGATATCGAGCATGATTTCCGGACCGATCGCACTCACCAGCGCGGGCCGTAATGTCGTGGGGGAGAAGGCAAGTTCGATACTCGGTCCGGTAACGGTTGCCGGAATGTGCAGGCGCGTAAGCGGCTCGGGCGAGCCGGGCCCGAGTTGCCCATCGCAGGTCACAAGAAGCCCGGAACGATCGACGGCGAAGACAACCGGCGCCGCACCGCCCGCCTCGAGCACTGCGAGCAGCGCATCTCGCCCCGCCACCACCCTCGTCCGAACCGCGCCCAGCCCCGCCAGCATCGCCCGATAATCCGGAAACGCCGCATCGATGGTCCCGCACCGACGCTCGGAGCCACCACCGGTCAGGACGAGCCCTTCGTCCAAAGCACACACGGTCACCTCATCCGATTCCCGCAGCCAGGAACCGATTCCACCCAACTCGCCCGCATCGACAACCGCCGACCACGCCCCAGCACCCGGCCGCACCGGCACCATCGCCCGCGTCGAAAGCCGATACCGATCGGTGGCCGTCAACGTGACCGATTCGGCACCCGACTCCACCAAAACCCCAGCCAGCATCGGTATTTCGCGATCGAGAGCCGCCGCTGGCCGCACCTGCTCGATGGCCGCCGCCAACACCGCCGCGGACAACACCACGCCCGCCCCGATCTCCTCCTTGATCGCCCGCGCAACCGCAGCAGCCTCCCGAGCCCGCTGCGCGAGCTCCGCCACATGCTCATCGAGCAACCGCCCCGCCCGCACCCCGTCCCCGTTCAAAATCTCTGAAACAACTTCCAGCGGCACCCCGATTCCGCGCATCCGCCGAATCATCACCCCGCGCTCGACCTGCGCCTCGCGGTAGTACCGATATCCGGTCACCTCATCCACCCGGAACGGAACCAGCAACCCGCAATCGTCATAGAACCGCAGCGCACTGGCCGTAAGCCCACAGGCCCGCGCCAGCCCGCCGATCGTGATCAATCCATCGCCCGCCACCCGCTCATCATGGAGTCTGAGGTAGCTCGAAGGTCAAACGGCGGTCAGGACCGGTGCACCGGTCCATGCGCCTCCGCGCAGTGCGCATCGTCGGCGGAAACCGTCAGGTCCGAGGAGTGGTCCACCTGCAAAGTCGTATGTTCCAACCCGAATTCGTCGTGCAGCACTGTCTCGATCTTCGAACGAATCGCATGGCAGTCGGCAGCGTCGTGGACGAGGATATGCGCCGACAGCGACGGCTGTCCGGAGGTGATCTGCCAGACGTGCAGGTCGTGGACCTCGGTCACCTGCTCGAGCGCGACGATGCGCGCTCCGATGGCGTCGGGATTGAGATGGGCGGGCGCGGCCTCCAGGAAGATCCGCCCGGATTCCCGTACCAGAGACCAGCCCGCCTTGATCATCAACGCCGCGACGACCAGTGCCGCGATCGCATCGGCACGGGCGAATCCGGCCAACCACACCACCGCGCCCGCGATGGCGGTCCCGATGAAGGCATAGAGGTCATTGAGGATGTGCTGGAACGCGCCCTCGACATTCAGACTGGTCCGGTTGGCACGGCTGATGCTCCACGCGGCGGCGATGTTGACCACGATCCCGACCAACGCCGTGATCAACACGAGCGGCCCTTCGACATCCGGTGGATTGATCAGCCGATTGATGCCCTCGTACACGAACCACGCCGCGAGCAGCAGCAAGGTAATCCCATTGGCCTGCGCCGAAAGGATCTCGACCCGCTTGAACCCGTAGGTGTATCGCCCCTGCGCGGGACGTCGAGCCAACCGGATCGCGATCATGGCGAGCACGATCGAGGCGGCATCGGTGAGCATGTGCGCGGCATCGGAGATCAGTGCGAGCGATTGCGCGAGCAGGCCGACGACCACCTCGGCCACCATGAACGCGACGATCAACCCGAGCGCGATCGCCAGCCAGCGCGGATTCGAATCCGCCGATACGCCATGGTCGTGGCTGTGGCCGTGTTTGTCCGAATGGCCGGAGTGTGCGTGGTCATGCGAGTGGTCATGATCCATGTGCTCAGCCTCGCTGACCACCACTGCCGACCGCTTCGGCGACACGCACTGCTCGCCCATAGTCGTACGCCCCTTCCAGTTGATATTGCTGCCGTTCGTCAGCGTAGCGGATCTTGCACTCATGCGCATGTATGAATATGGATCGCGCCTGGAAGACGCATATCAACAGTGGCGAATTCGTGATCATTCGGACCGACCGGCCCGACTACTATGCGGACTGCACCTCTCGGTGATCAACAACGCGGTATCCGGCGGTGCGGACCTGGATGGGTTGGTCCGATGGTGAATGCAGAGGGGATGCGATGGACAGGCCGGCGTGGGCGCCCGAGAGCGTGGATATGCAACAGGCGAGCCCGGCACGGATGTATGACGCCTTGCTGGGCGGCTCACACAACTTCGAGATCGATCGCAAGGCCGCCGAGGCCGGCAAGCAACTGGTGCCCGACCTGCCCCGCCTGGCGCTGAGTAATCGGGCTTTCCTGCGCCGCGCGGTTCGCTTCCTGGCCGACCGGGGAGTGCGTCAGTTCCTCGATATCGGTTCGGGCATTCCGACCGCGGGCAATGTGCACGAGGTCGCACAGTCGATTGATCCGGAGATTCACGTGCTCTACGCCGATATCGATCCTGTCGCGGTCGCCCACGCCCGCGCGATCCTGGTGGACAACGACAAGGCCGCGGCCATCGAAGCGGACCTGCGCAAGCCCGATGAGCTGCTCGCCCGAGTCCGCGAGACCGGCCTCATCGATTTCGCGCAACCGGTCGCGGTGTTGCTGGTGGCGGTGCTGCACCTGATATCCGACGAGGAGCGGCCGGTCGAGAAGGTTTCCGCCCTGCATGCGGCCGTCCCCGCCGGAAGCTACGTCGCGATCTCGCACCTGACATCGGAGCTGCGCCCCGAGGATGCGGGCAAGCTCGGCCGCAATGCGGCCGATGTGACCCGCGTCGGCATCCACTTCCGCTCGAAGGACGGCATCTCCGCGATGTTCGACCAGTGGGAGCTGGTCGAACCCGGCGTCGTCGAGCTACCCGCCTGGCGGCCGGAATCCGAACGCGACCTATACGAGACGCCGGGCCGATCGCTCGGCCTGGCGGGCGTCGGCCGGAAGGTCTGACCGGAGCCGTGGCAGGGGATTCGCGTGGGGATTCGTGAGCTGGCAACGCGATGGGCGGATGCGCTCGACGGCGCCGTCGCTCCGGCTCTCACTCGAAGCCAAATCGATATTCTGCTAGCGGAACTCGCCGATGTGCTCGTCGCGGTCGTGCGCGGGACCCGAGAGGTCACGGTCGCGCAGGACGCCGCCGCGGTGCTCGTCGCGGCCAATTATCGTGACCAAATTGCCGTCAGCCGTTCAGTTCTGGTTATCTGCCGGGATATCGTGCGTGAAATCTGCCCCACCGGAACCGAATCCGAATACGAGGCGGTTCGCGAGCGTGCGATAGTTGTTGCTGCCGAGTTCGCCGCGGGTTTCACCTCTGCGCTGCGGAACGCGGCATTAGGGGAGCAGGAAACCACACTCGCAGCGGCGTTTTCGGCCGCGCAGGAGGCCGAGGTGCGAAGGCAATTGTCGGAGGCCAGGTTCGAAGCGGTCTTCGCGGGAGCGTCGGTTGGGATCGGGACGGTCGACGTCACCGGTCGGGTACTGGAGGTGAACGCGGCCATGGCCGATATGCTCGGACTACCCGCGGCGATGATG
>NZ_BAGN01000064.1 GCF_000308835.1 Nocardia vinacea NBRC 16497
GCGCGGCCGTTCGCCTGGTCGGCACCGACTTGCTTACCGTCCGCATCGATCTCGACGACTGAAATAGCAGATCGCCTGTCACGGCCTCGCCTCGTTCGCATGGCTCCGGCGATAAAGCCCTGACGTGCGCCAATCCGCATGCCCCTGATCACACGCGATCGGATGCGGACAATTCGCTGACACGATGGAAGTTATGCTCCGTGCGTCGACTTCCCGCTGGACCGTATTCATCCCACTCCTAGCCGCGATCACCCTGGCCGCCACCTGGGGACGATCGCTACCTGGAATCGGCGTAGTCGTGGTGGTCGCCGCGCTGGTCGGTGCGGTGCTGGCGGCGGTGCAGCACGCCGAGGTCATCGCGCATCGGGTCGGTGAGCCGTTCGGGTCCCTGGTGCTCGCGGTCGCGGTGACGGTCATCGAGGTCGGGCTCATCGTCACGATGATGGTGACCAGTGGGGAGAAGTCCGCGGCACTGGCCCGCGACACCGTTTTCGCGGCGGTCATGATCACCTGCAACGGTATTTTCGGTCTGGCACTGCTGGTCGGTGCGGTGCGCAGGCGGGTTGCGGTATTCAATGCCGAGGGCACCGGCGCGGCGCTCGGCACGGTTGCGACCCTGTCCACCCTCAGTCTGGTCCTGCCGACCTTCACCACCAGTAAGCCCGGGCCGGAATTTTCCCCAGCGCAGTTGGCCTTCGCCGCGGCGGCCTCGCTGCTGCTGTACGCCCTGTTCGTAATGGTGCAGACGGTGCGGCATCGCGATGACTTTCTGCCCGTCGAGGAGTCCGATAGTGCCCATGAGCGTGGCGAGCGGCCCACGGTGCGCGCGACGCTGCTCAGCCTGGCCATGTTGATGGTCGCCTTGGTCGCGGTCGTCGGTCTGGCCAAGGTGGTATCGCCGTCGATCGAATCGACCGTCGCGTCGGCGGGTCTGCCGCAGTCCGCGGTCGGCGTGGTCATCGCACTGCTCGTCCTACTGCCGGAAACTCTCGCGGCTGTGCGTGCCGCTCGCCGCGATCAGGTGCAGATCAGCCTCAATCTCGCGCTCGGCTCCGCGATGGCGAGCATCGGCCTGACTATTCCGGCGATCGCCGTAGCAACCATCTGGCTAGACGGTCCGCTGATCCTCGGGCTCGGTGCGACGCAGATGGTGCTGCTCGCGTTGACGGTTGTCGTCGGCGTGCTGACGGTGGTGCCGGGTCGCGCGACGCTGCTGCATGGCGGTGTACATATGGCTGTGTTCTCGGCTTTTGTATTCCTTGCCGCTAGTCCGTAGCCGGTGTGACCGGATCCATGAATAGTTGATCTTTCCCGCCGCGTCTTCGGTAGCCTGCCTGGAGAGCTTTTCGTGAAGGTAGTCCCTACTCGGCACGAAGGCGGTGGCATGGTGGAACCCGGCGGCGCTAGGACACCAACCGACAATGGGCGCGTCATGACCATAGCGGCCGTTATCACCGCCGCGCTCGCACTGGTCGTCGCGATCGCGCTGCTGCTGCGCGCGAATCAGGATTCGAAGCACGACGCACCGACATCGATCTCGTCGCCCGCTAAATCAAGGCCCGCCTCCGCGCCCCCGCTCGCGCCGCCGTCGAATCGCTCACCGGCGCAACCGGCACGCAAGCGTGGCGACGACTGCTCGCACGAAGGGATCGTCGCCCAATGGGATATGCGCAACGGCCTGTGGGTCTGTGCGCCGCGGGAACAGGCGCGCAATCAGCACCAGGTCGGCGACGATTGCTCGCACGACGGGACCCTCGCGCAATGGGGCCTGTCGTCGGATGGCGGCTGGATCTGCATACCGCAAGGTCAGGGTGTTGCGGAACCGCAGCCGGTGCCGCAGAACCCGGTGCCGCAAAATCCGGTGCCGCAGAACCCGGTGCCGCAGCCGGTGCCGCAGAATCCGGTGCCGCAGAACCCGGTGCCGGTCCCGGAGAACCCGAACCCCAACCCGGCCCCGGAGAACCCGAACCCGGCCCCGCAGAACCCGAACCCCAACCCGGTTCCGCCGAATCCGATCATCATCCCGGGCCTGCCTCCGCTGCCCCCGCTGCCCGGATTCCCGTAGCCGACCGCCGCTGAAATTCGTTCGACACGGCTGAGATGCTCGATTGGTGATCGTTGTCCCCGAATTCTTCGCCGATCGTCTCGTCAAGATGGAGCCCGCTGCTCGGGCTTGGCTGGATGGTCTGCCTGAACTCGCGGCTCGGTTCGCCGAGCGCTGGGAGCTTCGGTTCGAGGGCGCGCCCATGTATGGCTACGGCGGCTTGGTGCTGCCCGCCGTGTGCGCGGATGGCAGTCGGGTGGTGCTCAAACTCGGCCATCTCACTCCCGAGACTCGCGACGAACCGGTCGCATTGACCGCGTGGGCGGGCGCTGGCGCGGTGCGGTTGCTCGACAGCGACGCCGAGCACGGCGCGCTCCTGCTGGAACGACTCGATCCCACTCGGTCATTGGACTTCGAGCCAATCGACGACGCGGTCCGGATCATCTCCGTCCTGCTGCGCAGGCTCGCCATCCCCGCTCCGCTCGGAATCTCTCGCGACCTGCGCACCGAGGCCGAGCGCCTGGTCGAGGAACTGCCGAAGGAGTGGCAGCGCCTCGGCGGACCCTTCCCACGGAAGATGCTCGACGCGGCCGTCGACGTCTGCGCTCAGCTCGGTCCGAGCGCGGACCGACTCCTGGTGAATGAGGATCTGCACTACGAGAATGTCCTCGGCGGCACCCGCGAACCATGGCTCGTCATCGATCCGCAGCCCCTGGCCGGCGATCTCGAATTCACCACACTGTCGCTGCTGTGGAACCGGCGCACCGAATCCACGCTCGACGATCGATTCGCCGCCGTCGTCGATATCGCCGGACTCGATCCGGATCGTGCCCGCGCCTGGACGCTGGTCCGCGCCGTGCAGAACTGGCTGTGGTTCGTCGAAGACGAGGACACCGAAGACTTCGGCTGGCCAGCCGTCCAGGCCATTGCCCCGTGGGCCATGGGCTGACGCTCCCGGCTATGCGAAAGAAACGACTCCACGCCACCCGCCCAGCAGACGCCCCTTGGCGAAACCGTCGGCGTGCCAGGCCGACCGAGACCAAACCGCCCAATTTCACCGCTCGCCGGTCCGCGCGTCGTCGCTACTGGTGAATCGTGAAGGCCGGCAGGACGTAGCGTTCCACGAGAGCTCGCTCGGCGCTGGGATCGCTTGCGGGCCAGAACAATAGCGAGAGGACCACGCGGACGATCCACTGTCCCGCAAGCGGATCTTCGCCGGTTCCGGTGAGTTCCGTTGCGGCATCGGCCAATCGGGGATTGCTCGCGAGATAGGTGTCGACCTCGTTCGGGGTGGTCGTTGTCAGGAAGGCCGTGGCGACCGGGTCGGCGCGGACCGCTGCGAGTGCGGCGAGGATCGCGTGAGTGATGCGGTCGGGGCCGGTGTGGGCGGCGACGGCCTGCCCGATGGTCTCGGCGATGCGGGCGGTGGCCCCGGTCAACACGGCATCGCGCAATGCCGACTTTCCACCGACGTAGCGGTAGACCGTGGCGCGCGAGCATCCGGCCGCGGCGGCGACGTGGTCGATATTCAGTCCGACCATGCCCTTGCCGGCGATGAGGTCAGCCGCGGCGGCGTGGATGCGTTCGATCGCGAGGTCACGGCGGTGGCCGCCGGCGAGCCAGTCGGGGTGTCCGGTCATCGCGACCTCCAGATACGGTTTCAGAAATTTGTCTCAGATTGAGACATTCTAGGCACAGATTCGCAGTGCATCGGCAGGTGGGCGGCAGGCTCCGAGACATGGTCCGACCTGCGGATTCGGTACCGAAATCTCAGTTTTCCGTGGCTATTGACGAGGACGGTCGGCACCGCGAAATCTGGTGTGCGGAAAACGAAACCGTGCCGGAGAGGCGAGCGAATGACCCAAGTTGATATCGACCTTTTCGACCCCGGGGTACTCGACGATCCGTATCCGATCTACGACCGGCTGCGTACCGAATCGCCGGTGCACCGCATTGCCGACACCGATTTCTACCTGGTCAGCCGCTGGGATCTGGTCATGGCGGCGACCACCCGCCCCGCCGATTTCTCCTCCAACCTCACCGCCGCCCTGGTGCGCCAACCCGATGGTTCGGCGGCGGTCTTCGATTTGGATGGCGGGGGACAGGCCATCCACGTCCTGGCCACCGGTGACGACCCGATCCACCATGCGCACCGCAAACTGGTGCTGCCCGCGCTTGTCGCGAAACGCATTCGCGCTCTGGAACCCACCATTACCGCTGCGGCGCATCGACTATGGGAGGAGGGTCTTCGTGACGGACACATCGAGTGGATGTCGGCCATGGGCGACCGATTACCGATGACCTTGGTGGCCGAGCTGATCGGCTTGCCCGATGCGGACATTTCCCAGTTGCTGGCCTGGGGCTATACGAGTAATGAACTGCTCGACGGCGTGGTCACCACCGACCGGCTGGTTGTCGTCGTCACCGCCGCAACCGAACTCGCCGGCTATCTGCGTCACCAACTCGTCCGAGCCTGCGACCATCCGGGCGACAACCTTCTCGGTGATCTGACAAAAGCCTGTGCCGCAGGTGAACTCACCCTGGACGTCGCCGTCCTGATCCTCATCCAACTCGTCGGCGCGGGCGGCGAATCCACGGCGGGACTCATCGGTAATGCGACCCGCATCCTCGCCACCGATCCCGCGCTCCAGACCCGGCTCCGCGCCGACCCCGATCTGCTCGGCACATTCCTCGAAGAAGCCCTGCGACTGGAGTCCCCGTTCCGCGCCCACCACCGCCACGTCGTCCGCGATACGGCCCTCGGCGACACCGATCTCCCCGCGGGTAGCCACCTGCTCCTACTGTGGTCTGCCGCCAATCGCGATCCCGCAATCTTCCCCGCCCCCAACGAAATCCGCCTCGATCGCCCGGCTCAACGTAATCACATGGCGTTCGGCAAGGGCATCCACTTCTGCGTCGGCGCGGCCTTGGCCCGGCTGGAGGCCCGCGTTGCTCTGCAAACCCTCCTGAGCCACAGCACGTCATTCGACATTTCGTCGAACCCCGATGCAGCCCAATGGGTTCCGAGCATTTTCGTGCGCCGCCACCGTCGTCTGGACCTCACCATCCACTGACACCGCGTCGACGACCAGTGCCACCAACCGTGTTCGGCTCGCGGGTGCTCGGCGCGAGCCGTCACCGAGTTCTCAATGCGGATGCTGCGCCGCGTAGGTCGCCCGCTCCAGCGCCCGCCGCCGCGCCCGCTCCGGATTCTCCAAATCCGCCGGCAGTCCGTGTTCGGCCAGGCGGTGCGCGCGATTCATCGGCATGAAGGCCGTTGTGTAGAACAGCGCGAGTAGTAACGCCAACAACACCATCGACCCGCGCAACCACAATTCGCCTGGGAACAAAAGGAATACGGCGAACAGCGGCATGAACGGCACCAGCCCGCGCACGATATGACGTGGCGTCGCGTACTTGCCGGTGAGGTCATTGCGCACCCACTCGCGCAACGAATCCGGCAGGGGCCGCCCGAAGGCGTAGCCGATCCACTGGATGGGATTGGGTCTGGTCATACGTGCACTCCTCATGCGGTGGCAGGGTCACCAACGCGGCGCGCGGCCTCGTTGACCCGGGTCAGTACTTCGCGCAGTTCCTCGAGATCCGCCAATGTCACGCCGAGTCGTTCCACCACGGCGGGCGGGATCTGCTCGGCCTGCTTGCGCAGCGCCCGCCCGGCCGGGGTCAGATCCACCACGAGATTGCGCTCGTCACGACTATCGCGACCTCGCGTAAGCAACCCGGCCGACTCCAGCCGCTTGAGCAGCGGCGACAGTGTCGGCGAATCCAACTGGATCGCCTCGGCGATCGCCTTCACCGACATCGGCGCCTCACCCCACAGCGCCAACATCACCAAATACTGCGGATGCGTGAGCCCGAGCGGTTCCAGCAGCGGCCGATACACCCCGAGCACCGCCCGATTGGCCACGGCCAGCGCAAAGCACACCTGCCGATCCAGCCGCAACGGATCGTCGATCTCCATGGAACCTCCTAGGTCGCCACCAACCTTAGTGCATTAATAGTTAATGCACGAAGCATTAGTGCTCGAGCTCACCGGCATGCATAAGAACCGGATGTGGCAGGCGAGAGAGATTCTCGATGTGCTGGACGCGTTCGCCGCAACCTGGGTTGAGCTGCGAACGCGACATGCATGTCCCAGGCCGGGATTCGAGGTCGGTCTCGATAGCGTACGAGTATGAATCCCGCCGGTGCGCGCCCGCGCATCCACGAGCTCGACGCCGTGCGTGGTTTCGCGCTGTGCGGGATTCTGGTGGTGAATATCTGGCAGATCACCGATATGCGCGCGATGGTCGGGCCCGGAACCGTGGATCCGATCCGGCATGTGTTGTCCGTGCTGTTCGAGGGACGGTTCTTTCCGATCTTCTCGTTCCTGTTCGGGCTCAGCTTTTCGCTGTTCCTGGATCGCGCGGCCGAGCACAGCGACCGTCCGCGGCTGGTACTTGCGCGGCGGCTCGTCGCGCTCGGTGTGTTCGGTCTGATCCACCATGGGTTCCAGCCGGGTGAGGCGTTGCTGCCGTATGCGATCGTCGGGTTGGTGGTTTTGCTGCCCGCCGCAGGGCTACCGCGCTGGGGGATATTGCTCGGCGGGTTGGTCGCGACGATCGGGGTTCCGGTCACGCTCGGCGGTGGGCTCGGCCTGGTGCCCGGCCTGTTCCTGCTAGGTCTGGCCGCCGACCGCTTCGGCCTCGCGGATAGCCTGCGCGATCGCGGTTGGCGGATCGCGGTGGTCTTCGCGCTGGCAGTGCCCGCGGCGGTGGCCGCGGGGGTGTGGGAGTACCGCACGCCGTATATCGCGCTGTGGACCGGCAGTGCGGCTCCGGTCGCTGGACTGCTCGGCGCGCTCGCCTATCTCACCGGATTCCTGCTACTCCTGCGCACCGAGAGCGGTGAGGTTTTCGCGGAGGTGCTCGAGCCGATGGGACGGATGGCGCTGACCAATTACGTCTCTGCAACCGGACTTGTTCTGGCCGCTGATCCGTGGCTCGGCCTATCCGATTCCAATCGCTACGGCGCACTGCTCGCCTTGGCCGCGGCCATTATTGCGGTGCAGGCGCTGTGGAGTTACTACTGGTTGCGCTGGTTCCACTACGGCCCGCTGGAATGGGTGTGGCGGTGTGTGACCTGGTGGCATTTGATGCCCAACCGTCTGACACGACAGGAACGCCGGAAACTCACAGTGCCGTATGGGCGAGGTCGCTAGGGAAATCTCAGCAACCCACCGCAGACTGGGGCGTCATGGACCAGTTGGTGCTGATGTTCGTCTTGCTATTCGCCACGATCCTGGCCGAACCGCTCGCTCGGCGGCTCGGAATCGCGTCAGCGGTCCTGATGACCGTATTCGGATGTGTACTCGCGCTGATACCCGCGGTTCCTCGGGTCGATGTGCCGCCCGACCTGATATTGCCGCTGGTACTGCCGCCGCTGTTGTATGCCGCGGCGCGGCGGACCTCGTGGCGGCAGTTCGCGGAGAATTGGGGGCCGATCGCGTTGCGCGCGGTCGGGTTGGTGTTCGCGACGGCCGCTGCGGTGACGGCGGTCTTCCACGCCTGGTATCCGGCGCTGCCGTTGGCGGCTTGCCTGGCGCTCGGCGCTGTTGTCGCCCCGCCCGATCCGGTGGCCGCGACGGCCATGGCGGGCAAGCTGGGCCTGCCGCGCCGCTTGGTGGTGACGCTCGGTGGCGAGGGTCTGTTCAACGATGTGACCGCGATCGTCATCTACTCCGTCGCGGTGCAGGCCGTGCTCACCGGCAAGTTCTCGGCATGGCATGCGGTCGGTGAGTTCGTGATCTCGGCGGTGGTCGCGATCGTTGTCGGGATGGCGCTCGGCTATGCGGGCAGCAAGTTGACCAGCAAACTGGAGGAGGCGTCCTGGCAGGTGGCGCTGAGCCTGCTGCTGCCGTTCGCCGCTTACGGTGTGGCCGAGGCATTTTCGGGTTCCGCCGTGCTGGCCGTGCTGGTGTGCGCGCTGTATCTGACCGATGCGGGCACCAATTTCGGCGATCGCGATTACCGCCTGGTCGGCGATGCCTTCTGGGAGATCACCGAAATGCTGATCAGCGGTTTCGCTTTCGGGTTGATCGGCCTGGAACTCGGTGTCGTACTCGACGATACGGGCGACGGCTGGCCGCGACTGCTCGGCGTAGCCGGCGTCGTTATCGCCGTGGTGGTCGGACTGCGGCTGGTGTGGCTGTTGACCACCCTTTCCCTGCGTAGGTGGTGGTGGCGCGACGAGGACGCCGACGAGCCCTACACCTGGAAGGAAACGGTCGTCACCTGGTGGGCGGGCATGCGGGGTGTCGCGACCATCGCACTGGCACTGGCCATTCCGCTGCTCACCGATGCCCGCGAACCGTTTCCGGGCCGCACCCAGATCCTTTTCACGGCCTTCGCTGTCGTCCTGTTCACCCTGCTGATACAAGGCCCGACATTGCCACTTATCGTGCGGCTCACCGGTGTTCAAGCCGACTTCCAGAAGGAACGGCTGCTCGAACAGACCCTTTGGGAGCGTGTCGTCCGCGCGGAACTCGACCGCCTCAAGCAGATCGCCGAAACCGAAGGCCTCCCCGACGACGTCTACGAACGCCTGCGCAACCAACTCCGCCAACGCCTGGCCCGAGCGGATCCGGAGGCCGCCGACGAGGACGCCAAGGCGCACGCGGCCCGAGATCTGAAGCTGATGATGAAGATTCGCGATATCCAGGGCGATGTCCTGGAAGCGGGCCGCCGCGAAGCCATGGCCGCCCGCCGCGACCCCGGCATGCCTCCGGACCTGGTCGACCGGGTGACACGACGCCTGGACCTCGGACGGCGTTAGACCGGTCAGGCGGACCAGACGCGCTCGACGTACTCGGCGAAATCGGTGGCCGGTCGGCCCAGTACCGTGTGCACGCCGTCCGTCGGTTCGGCGATGTGCCCAGTGCGCATCAGCTCGAACATCGCGTTCAGCGCTGTCGCGACCTCCTCGGGAAGGCCCTGGGCGAGCAATTCCGTGTGGTAGGCGACCGGCGTCAATTCCTCGTACTCGATCGGATGCCCTGCCGCCGTGGCGATCTCCGATACGGCCTGCGTGAATGTCAGCGCACGCGGGCCCGACAACTCGTAGACCCGCCCCGCGTGGCCGTCCCGTGTGAGCACCGCCGCGGCCACCTCGGCCACATCCTCGACATCCACGAACGGCTCACCGACCTCGCCGATCGGCAGGCCGAGCCGACCGGCGCGCAGCGGAGCGAACCACAGGTCTTCGTCGAAATTCTGATCGAAGTTATTGGCGCGCAATATGGTCCACTCGGCACCGCTCGCCCGGACCGCCGCCTCCGCGGCGCGAATGCCCTCCCCGAACTCCTTGGCGACGTGCTCGATTCCGCGCCCCGACAAAACGACGAAGCGGCGCACGCCGCTCGATACCGCCTCGGCGACAAAGGCGGCAACCGGATCCGGATCATCGGGTGCGATCAGATAGACCGCATCCGCGGTGTCCAGCGCATTCGTCCAGGTGGTGGGTTCGGACCAGTCGAAACGCACCTCGCCGGAACGCGATGCCGCGCGGACCTTTTCGCCTGCCGCGCGTAAGCGGGCGACCACCCTGCGTCCGGTCTTACCGGTACTGCCGAGAACCAGAATCGTCATGATTCGAGTCAACCCGGCGCCGCCGCGGACGACCATGGGTGAGCGTCCGCCGTCCATGTCCGATCATCCGCGGTGGATATCGTTGGGATGTGGACCCGTTCGACGATCTGCTGCGCGGTGTGCGCGCGTCCGGCGCGATATTCGGTACATCGGTGCTGACCGCGCCGTTCGCGCTGCGTTTCACCGACGCCGCCGCCCTGACCCTGCTCGTTCCGTTGCGTGGCGAGGGCTGGTTGGTGGTCGACGGCGCGGCGCACCGTATCGGGGTGGGGGAGACCGCCATCGTGCGCGGTCCGGAGCCGTTCGTGTTCACCGATGATCCGGTGGATACCGGCATCCCGGTCGACGTATGCTGCACCGCGGTCGAGGAACCGGTCGGCGACACCGTCCTGCTCGCGGGCACCTATCAGCTCAGCGGCGCGGTGCCCGATCGGCTGCTGCGTGTGCTGTCGCGGGTGGCCGTCGTGAGCGATGACCACGATTGCGGCCCGATGCGCGACTATCTGGAGATGCAGCTGTCCGGGCCGCGGCCAGGACGTCAAGTCGTACTGGACCGGCTACTGGACTGGCTACTGGTGTGCACCCTGCGCGACTGGTTCGACCGGGAATCCCCGCCCTGGTACCGGGCCGCGAGCGATGATGTGGTCGGTCCGGTATTGCGGGCGATGCACGAAACACCCGGCGCGCCATGGACACTCACCACTTTGGCCGCCGTCGCCGGGGTCTCGCGCACCACGCTCGCCAAGCGGTTCGCCGAACTGGTCGGTGAACCGCCGCTGGCCTATTTGACGGATTGGCGGATGACAATCGCCGCGGACCTGCTGACCGAACCCGGCGCCACCGTGAGTGCGGTGGCCCGCCGGGTCGGCTACGCGGATGCCTTCGGATTCAGCACGGCATTCAAACGCGTGCGCGGGACAAGCCCGAGCGAATACACCAGGTCCGCCTACTTCGCGCCGACGCCCGCGGAGCGGATCGCGTCGAGTACTTCACCGTAGGAAAGGGTGGAATTTACGGTGATGGTTTCCGAGGTAGGTGTTTGATGTCGGAATTACCGGGCATAGCCAGAAGGTAATATCAACCAGCGCAACGGGATTGTCATGATCATTATCATCGGGCTCGTCGTTCTCATCGGCGCGGTAATTATCGGCGTTGCCGGAGTGGCGGCCAATACGGGCGAAGTTCGTACGTCACCCAGCGATTTCGGGGTATTCGACTATCACTTCACCGCTTCCGCGGGGGAACTCTTCCTCTACGGGATCGCGATCGGAGCGATCGGGATGCTCGGCCTGAGCCTGCTACTCGCGGGCGTCTGGCGTAGTTCCCGCCGTAGCAGCGCCGCACGGCGCGATCTGCGGAAGTCGCGCCGGGAGTTGGCGGCCCAGGAAAAGGCCAAGGCAAAGCCACCGGCAGCGGCACCACCGTCCGCCGCGACACCACCCGCGACCAAACCCGCCGCGCGGGTCACCCCGCCACAGGAGGGTAAGCCGGTGTGGAGCTGGAATCGGTTCATGCGCCAGTCCGGCGGGTCGGCACCGGTCGAAACATCCGGCCGCACAACGGTCAAGACGACCAAGTAAAGGAAAGAACGATGATCATCCTCGGCTTGATACTTCTCATTGTCGGATATCTACTCGGCATCGGTCTGCTCACCACGGCCGGAATCATATTGCTGATCATCGGTGCGGTACTGGCCCTCGTCGGGTCGGTGGGGCGGCGCCCGGTCGGCGGTCGGCGGCACTACTACTGACGCCGACGCGCTGAACACACGACGGGCCGAGGGGTTTTCTTCGGCCCGTCCTCATATGCCGGCGACATCCGCCAACTGTCCGATCCCATAGGTGACCGCCATAGCCAGCGCACCACCGATCACCACCCGCAATACCGCGCGTGCGCGATTACTACCGCCGAGCCGCGCGCTGACCGACCCGGTGATCGCCAGCGCGATCAGCACCGCCGCGAATGTCACCGGAATGCGCGCCGTGGTCGGCGGCAGGATGATCGCCAACAACGGCAGCAGCGCACCCAGGGTGAACGCGACCGCAGAGGAAACGGCCGCGGCCCACGGATTGGTCAACTCCTGTGGATCCAGACCCAGTTCGGCCTCGGCGTGGGCGAGGAAGGCGTCGTGCGCGGTCAGCTCCTCGGCCACTTTGCGCGCCGTCTCCGGTGTCAGACCCTTCGACTGATAGATATCGGCCAGTTCGGCCAGTTCGAAGTCCGGTTCTTCCTTGAGTTCCGTGCGTTCCTTGGCCAGTAGCGCCCGCTCGGAATCCCGCTGTGTGCTCACCGAAACGTATTCGCCGACGGCCATGGAAATCGCACCAGCGGTGAGTCCGGCGATGCCCGCTGTGAAAATGGCCGCGGCGCTGGTCGTCGCCGCGGCGACGCCGACAACCAGGCCCGCGGTCGAAACAATGCCGTCGTTCGCCCCGAGTACGCCCGCGCGCAACCAGTTCAGCCTCGATGCCAGACCCTCACGATGCGGTTCGTGCGGGTGCGGTGAACCGGGCGTCTTGTCCATAAGCCGCAGACTATGCGAAAGTCCGCAAAGTATCAGCTAGCCGAACCGCCAGCGCCACGATCGTCAGGGTCGGATTCGCATGGCCGGTGGTCGGGAAAACCGAACTGCCCGCGATGAATAGATTCGTCACTCCGTGCACCCGGCAATCGGTGTCGACCACGCCGTCGCACGGGTCCGTCGACATGCGGGTGGTGCCGGTCGGATGTGCCCAATCGGTGAGCACCAGCGGCGACTTGCTGTCCATCCGCGCCCAGTCGTACAGCGTCGGTGCCGGCAATCCGAGTCGCGCGAACTCCTCGACCAGCAAGGCCGCCGCCCGGCGCACGGTTGTGTCTTCCTGCGGATTCACCCGCCAATCGATCCGGGACAGCGGTACACCGAGCCGATCGGTGCGGTCGGTCAGTGTCACGCGGCTGTCCGGGGTCGGCAGCTGTTCGACCATGCAGCGCAATTCGATTCGATCGAGTTTGTGCGGCAGTCCGGCGTGTTTGATGAGCCTGGCCCGCACGCCCGCTAGCAGTAATCCAGCGTGGCTCACCGCGATTCGCGCATCGTGCCGATCGCCGCGTCCGCGCAGCAACTGCTTGACCGACTCCCATGGATCGTCCTCGGCGGGCACCTCCTGCAGCCACAGTGCGCAATTGAGCAGGCCCTCGGCCTCCTGGATCTTCGGCGAGAGCGCGACACCGTGCAGGAAAGTGTGCTTACCGTGCGGCGTCTTCACCACGTACTTGCCGAAACGTTCCAGCGCGCTGCCCGCCAGGGCCGGATCCAGCGCGCCGACCGCACCGCAGCGGTGATCCATCAGATAACGCCCGACCATGTCGTGCCGGTTGCCGACGCCACCGGGCACGGTTCGCCGAGATGCCAACAGCAGCCGCGCATTTCCGATGCCGCCGGTGGCTAAGACGAAGGCATGTGCGTGCACAGACCGCGGCTGCGGATCCGCACCGGCGACCTGGACTGAAACCACCCGGGTGCCTTCGGGATCGGTGTCGATGTGGGTAACCGTCGCATCGACGAGCACCCGGACATTCGGCGCGACAAGATCTTTCACGTGCGCACCGAAGCGCTTGCAGTCGAATGGATCCACTGGATCCCGGCTGATCTGCCAGAAGTACGGACGTAAGCGCGTCGGATCGAGGGCGTCGGCGGGTCGGGGCCGTCCGGCCAACTGCCAGAACGCGTCATCGGTGAAGCCGATGCCGTAGCCGATGCCGATATGTTCGGCCGCGCGCACCAGATACGATTCGAGGTCGGTCCCGCCGATCGGCCAGCCCGAGCCGGAAACCCAAGGGCGGCAACTGAAATCGAGGTCGTCGAGCAGACCGCAGCGACCGCTCCAGGTATGGGAGGCGCCACCGAGGATTCGATCGCCCGCGACCCGATCCGACTGCGCCCGGCGCGCGCCCACATTCTCGATATCGGCTAGTGCGTCGACCTCTTCGGTCGCGGTCAGCCCGCCGCTTTCCAGCACCAGGACGCGTAGTGGTGTTCCAGCCAGTTCGGTCGCGATGGTCAGCCCGGCGGGCCCGGATCCGATAATGACGATATCGGCGGTCAGCTCGTCGTCACCGACCGTTCGCAGCTCATCGATTCGCAACGGCGGTCCTCTCCCCACAACCGTATCCAGCGTATGGGACCCGACATCGGTACGTTCGCGGTTCAACAACCTCGGCTGAAGAATGCCCGTACATAGCCCGCGGACTGCCGGATGTACATCCAGGTCCAGAACTTCAGGCCGTCGTCGCTGGGACTGGCCACCATGGTCAACTCGCCGTGGAAGCATTTGCCGACGATGTACCTGGCCCGCGACACATGCGGGGTATAGGTCACCACGATGATGTGGCGCCAGCCGTAAAGGCTTGCCCGTCGGGCGATCTCGCGCGCCTCGCCGTCGGTCGTCCACGGATCGGGTACGAAACAGCTGACGGTGAACTCGAATCGGGGCGCGCAATACCGATCCATCACCGAATCGTCTTCGCCGGTCGATCGGGAGATCAGCAGTTGCGGCGCGTATCCGCGTTCGGCGAGAGCGAGGCCGACGTCGAAACGTTCATAGGCGGTGCCACCCAACACCACGATCGCATCGGCGTGGCGCAACGGGTCGGTTTGCGGATGCACATACACCGGCAGACCCGCCACACCGAGGACGGCGACCAGGGCGAGCAGTGCACCGAAAAACAAACCAGCTCGTCGTAGGCCGGGCACCGTTCCGACGATACCCGTGTCTGACATCGGCGCAGTTCACACCCGAATCCCGGTGTGGCACAGAATGTCCGACGATCCGGATGGCGGAAAGGCGTAGACCAGCGACCATGCCCGAACCCGCTGCGCCCTAACGATAGTCGGGGTTTTCGAAATCGAACCGGCAGCCCGCATCCCATTCGGAGCGCTGATTTCCGTGGGCGGGGATGCCGTTGTTGTTCTTCAGCATCCGGGCCAGATGCAGCAGGTTCCACGTCATGAAGGTCGTATTGCGGTTGGTGAAGTCGTTTTCCGGCCCGCCGGAACCCGGATCCAGGTACGACGGTCCGGGTCCGGCCTCGCCGATCCAGCCGGCGTCGGCCTGCGGCGGAATCGTGTAGCCGAGGTGCTGGAGGCTGTAGAGGATATTCATTGCGCAGTGTTTGACGCCATCCTCGTTGCCGGTGATCAGACAGCCGCCGACTCGGCCGTAGTAGGCGTACTGGCCGCGCTCATTGAGGATCGACGAATTGCCGTACAGTCGCTCGATCACCCGTTTGGTGACCGAACTGTTGTCGCCGAGCCAGATCGGTCCGGCCAACACCAGGATGTCGGCGTCCATCACCTGGCGCTGCAGCACAGGCCATTCATCGGTGGCCCAGCCGTGTTCGGTCATATCCGGCCAGACGCCGGTCGCGATGTCGTGATCGACGGCGCGGATATGCGAAACCTGAACGCCGTTCTTCTCCATGATGTGGGCACTGACATCGATCAGCCCCTGCGTATTACTCGGCTCGGGGGAGCGCTTGAGCGTGCAGTTGATGAACAGCGCCCGAAGGTCGTCGAAGGTTGCCATCTCCGTAGTGTGTGCTGGTCCGGGGGCCGCGACAAGGAGTTCGTCCGGCATGTCACGGACTCGTCAGACCTCGCGATTGCGACTCGGAGTTCTTTCAGATAGTCGATGGACCGGGCGCACCGGCAACCGGTGCTGCCGGGGCGACCACGGCGTGCGCGGACTGCGTGGACCGGACCCGGCGGGCCCGCAGCCGCTGTCGATGCGACGTCCGCGCTCGGGTGAACCTGTCGATCAGAAACCGCGGTTGGACATGTCGATACGCCTTGCGTACCCCTCGCACACAAGTCGGTATATAGCGCGTCCGCACGGTGACACTCAGAACGGCGATCGCATCGACCCAGAGAATTCCAGGCAACCATCAGTGCCCGATAAACGTTGAATAAACGCCGCCTAATCCGCCACGTCAGCGGTCGGCGCGGCACTGAACAGCCGGTCGATGGTGGGCGGCGCCAGCCCCGCGCGCCGGAAGATCTCGGCGGCCTCGCCGAACTCCGCCGCGGCCGGACCGGTGCGTCCCTGTGCGGCCAACGCGCTCGCGTGCAGAGCCAGGGCACGCGCTCGATCGATCGGATCGGCGGCCTTGGTGAGCAGCCGAACTGCTTCTGCGGCTTGGTTTTCCGCATCCGCCACACTGCCGGCGCGCAGCTGGATCTGCGCCAATCTGGTTCGCGCCCAACCCTCCCAGAGTCGCACACCATTGCGCTGCGCGATCCGTACGGCATCGCGGCCGAGTTCGAGTGCGCGCTCGTGCTCGTCGCGCATCGATAGCGTGGCCGCCAATTCGTGGGTTGCCCAACCGAGTGCGACCGGATTCGAGGACGCCTGCGCCAGCGCGATGGCGCGGTCCGCGATATCGACCGCCTCGTCGTATCGCCCTGCCTCGCAATAGGTTCGGGTGACCAGGGCCAGACACCAGGCCTGCATCGACCGGTCACCGAGTTCACGGGCGAAGCGCATCGCATTCTCGAAATGCCGACGCGATGTTTCGATATCGCCGAGTCGTCGATCGGCAATGCCGAGCAGGACCTCCGAGAGCACCGAGATCCGGCGATCGGCGTCGTCCGTGGGTGGCCCGGCCGCCGCATCGAGATATTTCAGACTCGCCTCGACCTCGCCGAGTCCGACCTGCAGCAGCGCGCCGAGCGCGACCCTGATGCGGCGCTCGCTCGGGTGCGATTCTCGAATTGCGATGTCCAGCAAGGCCGTCAGCGCCTCGGACAGTTCCCTGGCACGGGTGCCCGCGTCCATCAGTTCGGCCATCACCCAGGCCAGATCCGCCGCCACCTGCAGTGCGCGGCCACCGACCCTGGCGGCCTGCCGGTGCAGCGCGATCACCACCGGTCGTTCGACGTCGTTCCAGACCTGTCCCTCGGCGCCGCTGGCGAACTGTCGCCCGGGCACCGTGGTCGGGATCAACAGGCGCGTGGTGTTGCTGTAGTCGATGGCGCTCAACAGGTTCTTCGCACCCGCGAGGTAGTAATCGAGCAGCCGGACCAGCACCGCCGACTCCTCCTCGTCGGCGACGCTCTGGGCGAAAAGACGCAGCAGATCGTGGAATCGGTAGCGGCCGGGCACCGTCGTCTCGAGCAGGCTCAGATCGACCAGCGATTCGCATATTCGCTCAGCCTCGGACTCCGCGATGCCGAGCACCGCGGCCACGCCGTCGACCGGGAGATCCGGGAAATCGACGAGCGCGAGCGTGCGAAAAGCTTTGGCCTGCTGCTCGTTCAGCTGCCTGTAGCCGAGCCGGAATGCGGCCTCGACCCCGAGCTCACCGGTCTCCAGCACCGCGAGCCGACCCTTCTCGTCGGCCAGTCGCGCAGCGAACGATCCGATCGTCCATTGCGGTCGCACCGCAAGTCGGGCACCCACGATGCGGACCGCCAACGGCAGGCAGCCGCACAGCGCGACGACCTGCCGTGCCGCGCTTTCCTCGGCCGCAACGCGTTCCGGGCCGAGGATGCGGATCAGCAATGCCATGGCCTCGTCGCGCTCCAGTACATCGAGGCGGGTCCGGCGCACGGCGGCCATCTCGGTCAGCGCCGAACGACTGGTGATCAGCACCGCGGTGCCGGGTGTGCCCGCGAGCAGCGGTGTCAATTGCGCACTGCCACGGGCATTGTCGAGCACGATCAGCATGCGCTTACCCGACAGGCGGGTGCGCAGTTCGGCCGCGCGATCGTCGACGGTGCCCGGAATCCGGCCCTCCGCGATGCCGAGCGCACGCAGGAATCCGCCGAGTGCGTCACCGGGTGAGGTCGGCACCGGATCGACGCCGCGCAGGTTCACATACAGCTGTCCGTCCGGGAAGCGATCGCGCACGTGATGGGCCACATGCAGGGCCAATGTGGTCTTGCCGACGCCGCCCATGCCGCCGACCGCGGAGATGGCGACCGCGCTGCCGCCGCCGGTCAACTGCTCGGCAATGTGCTCGACCAGTTGCTCGCGGCCGGTGAAATCGGCGATATCCGGCGGCAGTTGCGCGGGCACGACCGGCTCCGGACCGTAGCCGTTCGGTCGTGGTGTCGGCATTTCGGCGCGCAGGATGCGTTCGTGCATCGCGGTCAGCTCCGGACCGGGTTCGACGCCGATCCCGTCCACCAGATCGCGGCGCGCCCGGGCGAACACCTCGAGCGCCTCGGCTTGGCGGCCGCAGTGATACAGCGCGGCCATGAGCAGTGCGCGGAACCGTTCGCGCAACGGATGCTCATCGATAAGTGGACCCAATTCGGCGACCGCGTCGGCGGCGCGGCCGACCTCGATATCGAGGGCGAGCCGATCTTCGAGAATCGCCAAGTGCCACTGCTCGAGCCGGGTGCGGTGTCGCTCGGCGAAAGGCCCGGCCAATCCGCTCAGTGCCGGCCCACGCCAGCGGGCGAGTGCGTCGATCAACGCCTCGCGCGCCGCGTCCGGCGTTTCGCCGCGCACCCGTTCGGCCGTGGCCACCAGGGCCTCGACCTCCTCGATATCGGTCGAGCCCGGCGGGATGCGCAAGGCGTAACCGTCACCGACCGAGACCAACACCGTCGACGGCGCTCGCGAAATCCGATCCGGTTCCAGCACCCGGCGCAATTGCGCGACATGGGTGCGCAGCGCGGCAATGGCGCGTGGCACCGGATCCTCGCCCCAGATCCCCTCCACCAATTCCGCTGCGGTGACCGACTTTCCGGCACGCAGCAATAGCGCGGCCAGTACCGCGCGACGTTGCGGCGGTCCCAATTCGAGCGGCGTCTCCCCACGCCACCCGCAGACCTCACCCAATACTGAAAACTGCACTGACCCGACCTCCCGGACCCGGGAGCTTACGCGCGCATCCGGCGAACGGCTCGTTCATTCCTTGACTATTCGACGTTCATCGATCCTTGCTAATGCGTCGATCGGTCGATACGGCCGCGGTTACACCTCGACCGCCGGCCGATAGGGTGGCCGAACATGCGAGGTTTCATCACAGATCCGGTGGCACGTGGCGGCTTGCGGCTGACCGATGATCTGCCGGAGCCGGATCCGGCGGCCGATGAGGCTGTCGTCGCGGTGCGCGCCTATGCCGTCAATCACGACGAGGCCAATCTGATCGCCCGCCGCTCCGATGGTTGGCGACCTGGTCAGGATGTCGCGGGCGTGGTCGTGCGGGCGGCTGCGAACGGCAAAGGTCCAGCCGTCGGTGACCGGGTGGTCTGCTATCTGGACTGGGAAGGCTGGGCCGAGCGCGTTGCGGTGCCGGTGCATTGCACGGCGGTGCTCGACGATCGCGTGTCCTTCGAAACGGCGGCGGCCCTACCCATTGCGGGGCTGACCGCATTGCGCGCGCTCCGGGTCGGCGGCGCCGTGCTCGGCAGGCAGGTGTTGATCACCGGTGCGACCGGCGGTGTCGGCCAGTACGCGGTGCAACTCGCCGTCGCGGCGGGCGCTCGGGTGACGGCGCTGGTCAGCGGTCCGGGGCGCGAGGGCGAGGCGCGTGCCCTCGGTGCGCAGCACGTCGTAACTTCCCTTGCCGACGAAGGATTGGGCCCGTTCCATCTGGTCCTGGACGGCATCGGCGGCCCCATCACGGCTCAGGCCGTTCGCCGCATCGCGCCCGGCGGACATCTCGCCTGGTACGGAAATATCGGCGGCGCAGCCGAATTGAACCTCGCCGACTTCTACGCCCAAGGCTGGAACGCACATATCGTCGGCTTCATCAGTCCGGTTCCGGAGGACACCAAGGGCGAAGATCTCGGCATCCTCGTGGATCTGGTCGCCGATGGTCGGCTCACACCACTGATCGGCCTGACCCTCGACTGGGAGCAGACCGCCGATGCCTTCCAGGCGCTGGCCGAACGGACACTGCGCGGTAAGGCGGTACTGCGGGTGCCCGGTTCGGACGGCTGAGCTGCGGCGATATCGATTTCGATATCGGCTTTCGGCCATGTCGGTCTTGGACAGACCGATCGGCACTGTGTTGTCGTGTGGCCATGACAAAGATCGGCAGACGCGGGCGGGGCTCGGCTCGCATGGGGTTCGTCCTGGTGACGACGGTGCTACTCGGCGCATGTGGAACCGACTCGAAGGACCCGGACCCAGCGCCGGCCTCGGTGGGCCAGTTGGCCGGTATCGAACAGCAGCATCAGGCCAGGCTCGGGGTCTTCGCCGTCGATACCGGTTCGGGGAGGACCGTCGGCTTCCGTCAGGACGAGCGGTTCGCGATGATGTCGACATTCAAGACCCTCGCATGTGCCGCGCTATTGCACGAACATCCGCTTGCCACAGGGTATTTCGATCAAATCATCCATTTCACCGCGGCGGATGCGGCAGCCGCGGGCGGTTCGGCGGTCACCGGCACCCGGATCGACAGCGGTATGTCGGTGTCGCAACTGTGCGATGCGGCGATTACCCGCAGCGATAATGCCGCGGGCAATGAGCTGCTGAAACTGCTCGGCGGCCCGCAGGCGCTGACGCGGTTCCTGCGGTCCATCGGCGATCAGGTCTCCCGACTGGACCGCACGGAGCCCACGCTCAATACCGCCATCCCCGGCGACGAGCGCGACACCACCACGCCCGCTGCAATCGCGGCCGACTATCGGGCACTGACAGTCGGCGACGCACTCGCCGCACCTGAGCGCGAGCAGTTGACGGCCTGGCTGATCGCCACCACCACCGGCGCCGCTCGCATTCGCGCCGGCCTGCCCAATGAGTGGAAGACCGGCGACAAGACCGGAACCGGCGACTACGGCTCGGCCAACGATGTCGCCGTCACATGGCCCGCCGGAAGTGCCGCGCCGATCGTGATTGCGGTACTGACCACCCACTCCAGCCCAGATGCTCAGGTGGACAACGCATTGGTCGCTGAGGCGACCAAAGAGACGGTCGGTCTACTGCGGTAGCCGGTGCTGCGCGCCCTCGCGCCGAACAGCGGTAGGCGTTGTGCCCCACCATCTTCGGGAACATCGGGTGAAGGTGGCCTGTTCGGACAGTCCGATCAGCGAGGCGACCTGGCTCATCGGCATATCGGTGGTGGTCAGGTAGCGGCGGGCTGCGTCGCGGCGGACCGTATCGAGGATGGTGGCGAAGGAGGTGTCCTCGGCGGCGAGGCGACGCTGCAGGGTGCGTGGATGGATCGTCAAAAGTCTTGACACGGCGGTGATTTCCGGCGGCGTAGTACCCAGTAGTTGTTGTACGGCGGCACGGACCTTCGGTGCGATGGCGGCATCCGCGCCGCCGGACTGTTCGGCAAGGAATGCCATGGCCAAGCGATGCAGATTCTCATCGCCGCCGCTCAGCGGCCGGGTCGCCAGGCTGATCGGCACTCGCAATGCCGCCGCGGGACGCTCGACGCGCACGGGTGCGCCGAAGAAATCCTCATAGACACCGATCGGCGCGGCGGGCCGGTACGGCAGTTCGACCGAGCGCAGCCCGTAGCGTTCGTCCACCAGCCGTTGAAATGTGCGGTGCACGAAGGCGAGTCCGAGATCGGTGCCCTGGATGGGTGTGGGCCCGCCGGGTTGGACGCCATAGCGCAGGGCGGTCACGCTGCGGTCGCCATAGGGGTCGGGCTCGAGCGTCAGGCTGAGCGACCGCGCGTGCAGGAACAGATAGCGCGAACAGCATTCGAGGGCATCGGCGAGCGTCGGCGAATTCCGGATGGCCAAGGCCAGCGGGCCGAGCATATCCAGATCCTGTCGACGCGAAATGCGCAGTCCGAGGTCGGGACAGTCGAGCCGCTGCGCGGCCAGCTCCAGCGCCGCAGCGACCGCCTGATCCGGTACCAGCAGATCATCGGCATCGAGAGCGGCGAAAGGCAGCCCGACGGCGGTGGCGAACTCCTCGGCGTTTCCGCCCAGCTCCGCTACCGTCGCGCGAAATCCGCGCAACCCCGCGGACCGAATCACCGACATGTCGCCCAGAATCAAATACTTGTCGCGCAAAGTCAAGAAATCGGTCGACTGTCCTTCCAGACTGGAACAATGAGACCAGCATCGCGCAGCGATTCGATGAGGGGCGGTGGTCGGGTGGCGGGTGGGCCGGAAACCGCCGTAGTTCCGGACCACCTCGATGTCGTGATCGTCGGCGCCGGGCTATCCGGCATCGGCGCGGCGTATCGGCTGCAGACCGAATGCCCGGGCAAAACCTATGCAGTGCTGGAGGCGCGCGAATCGCTGGGTGGGACGTGGGATCTGTTCCGCTATCCCGGAATTCGCTCGGATTCGGATATGTTCACTCTCGGCTATCCGTTCAAGCCGTGGCGGAATGCGAAGTCGATCGCCGACGGTCGGTCCATCCTGCGCTACGTCGAGGAGACGGCCGCGGAATTCGGCATCGACCGGCACATCCGCTACGGCACCAAGGTGGTCGGGGCCGACTGGTCCACCGCATCGGCGTGCTGGACCCTCACCCTCGAGCAGCGCGATGCTGCAGGCGACACCACGCAGCGGACGCTGACCTGCAATTTCCTCTACGCCTGCGCCGGGTACTACAACTACGACCAGGGCCACTCCCCGGATTTCCCTGGCATCGACTCCTTCGCCGGGCAGGTCGTGCATCCGCAGTTCTGGCCCGAGGATCTCGACTACGCCGGCAAGCGCGTCGTGGTCATCGGCAGTGGTGCGACGGCGGTCACGCTGGTGCCCGCGATGGCCGATCAGGCCGAATCCGTGACGATGCTGCAGCGCTCGCCGACCTGGATCAGCGCCGTTCCCGGCCGGGACAAACAGGCCGACAAGATCCGCGAGCTGTTGCCGCCACAGTTGGCGCACCGCGTGATACGCACCAAGAACATCCTGTTCAGCATCGGTTTCTATCAGTACTGCCGTCGCCGTCCGGAGGCCGCGCGCAAACTGCTCACCGGTCTGACGGCACGAATCCTCAAGGATGAGAAGGCCGTCGCCGAACACTTCACGCCGAAGTACGACCCCTGGGATCAGCGGCTGTGTGCTGTACCGGATGCCGATTTCTTCAAGGCGATGAAGAAGGGGAAGGCGCAGGTCGTCACCGACCATATCGAATCCTTTGTGCCCGAGGGAATTCGGCTGAAGTCAGGTCGAATCCTGGAGGCGGACATCGTGGTCACCGCGACCGGGCTGCAATTGCTGGCCTTCGGTGGCATCGCGCCGCAGGTCGACGGAGCGGCGGTGAACCTGTCGGAACAATTCGTCTGGCAGGGTGCGATGCTCACCGGTGTACCGAATTTCGCGGTCTGCATCGGGTACACGAATGCCTCATGGACTTTGCGCGCCGACCTGACCTCGCGGTTGGTCTGCAAGGTCATCAATCACCTGGATCGCAACGACTATGCGGCCGTGGTGCCGAAGCCGGAAGGCAAGCTCGACGAGCGCCCGCTGCTCGATCTGGCGTCGGGCTATATTCAGCGCTCGATCGGCGACTTCCCACGTCAGGGTGACCGGCATCCGTGGAAGGTGCGGCAGAACTATCTGCTCGACTCGGCCACGACCATGCGCACCAGTTTGCACAAGACGCTTTCGCCCACGCCCCGCTCGGCTGTCCGCCAGACCGATCTCTCGGTTACCTACTGAGCTGTCACATATCCAAATGATGACTTCACGCGGGTTGTGTCATCGAGGAAGCCGTCAGCGGTGCGCCGCCGGTGCTGTCCAATCGATCCGGTAGTCGAACATCCAGTTCAGCGGGGCGACACCGGCTTTGGCGGCCTTCTTCAGGAAGTATGGCGTGAGCAGCCGGACCAGCATCCTGGCGAATCCGTTGGATGCCTTGTCGCTACTGGTTTCCGCGCCGTAGGCGACCACCTTCTCGACGCGTTCTCGGCGGCGGTTCTCGAAGGCGGCCAAGGCCGCGGCGGTATCCGGGATGTCGCGCAGGCAGATCGCCAGTGTCAGGGCATCTTCCACCGCCATGGATACGCCCTGGCCGGAGGACGAGGCCACGGCATGGGCGGCATCGCCGACAATGACCATATTGTCGTTGTGCCACCTGGTGACCGTCGGCATGTCGTACTGGTTGAAAGCGGGTACGAAGGTGTCATCCGTTGTGGCGGCGACGATCCGGGCGGCCGGGCCGCGATCCACCGACAGCAATCCGACGAGTTGCGCTCGCCAGTCCGCCGACTGCGCCGATGAAAGCTCACGTGTCCGAGGCATATTGGCGAACCACCAGATCTCGCCGTCCGGTGCGACGAAATAGCCGAAGAACGCCTTCTTCCCGAAGATCATGCTGTACACACCGGGCCGCAGCCCGAGTTCGCGATGCAGCACCCGATCGGTGACGAATCCGCCGAGCCCGTAGATGCCGAGGAAGTGCGCCTCCGGGGCGGACGGATCGATGATTTCCCTTGTGCGAGACCGTATTCCATCGGCACCGATCAGGACATCGGCGTCCATCGTGGTGCCGTCGGCGAAAATCGCACGCACACCGTTCTCGGTCGACGCCGCATCCACCAGCCGCTTGTTGTACTCGAACCGCACGCCGCGCCGCGCCGCTTCGGTATTCAGCGCTCGATACATATCGCGCCGCTTGATGCTGTGCGTGACGGTGCCGTCGGGCAGTGTGCCGCCGATCGGCATATCGGTGATGTGCTTGCCGCCGCTGGTCGCGAACGACAGTGTGGCGGTCGGGTGCCCGATCTCGGTGACCACGTGATGCGCGTCCAACAGCGCCAGCGCCGACAGTCCGTTCACCGCCACCGTCAGATATGCGCCGATCTGCTCGGCCGCGGCCTCCGCGTATGCCTCGCACACAATCGGCTCCAGTCCGGCCTGCTGCAATGCCATCGCGGTGACCGGCCCGGCGATCCCGCCCCCGATGATCAGCGCCTTCTTCATGGTGTGCCTCCGAAATCTCTCTTGGCTCTGCTGTATCTTGATTATCAAGACATCAGTAGTTTGACGATCAAGAGGCTTGAATGTCAAGAGAAAAGTTGGAGCTGACAGAACTGCGCGCCGAGCTCGGCCGCGAAGCGCAGGCGCTGCAGGCCGCGGTCGACGCCGTCGACCAGGCTGCCGCGACGAATCTCGGCGTCAACCGCACCGACCTACGCTGTCTGGAAATCTTGTGGCACGGCGAATCCACCCCCGGTGCTCTCGCCGCCGAACTCGGTCTGACCAGCGGTAGCGTGACCACCATGCTGGACCGTCTCGCCAAACTCGACTACGTGGTCCGGCATCCGGAACCGGGGGACCGCCGCAAGGTCGTCATCCGCATTACCGACGCCGCGATGGCCGAGGTCATGCGGATCTACGGGCCGATTGCCGAGGAGGGTGCGGGCGAGGTCTCGCGCTACAGCGCAGCGGAACTGCGCCTCATCCTCGACTATCTACGTCGCTCGCGTGAGCTGCAGGAGCGCCACCGCACTCGGATCACGGAGCTCTGAAATACCTTCCGCAAGTGGGTGCTCATGGCAACAGCTGACATGATCACCACCATGATCGAATTGCGTAACGCACGGTGGGCAGTGGCAATGGCGGCGGGTGTGGTACTCGTCGCGGGCTGTAGCGGCAAGGACGACTCGGCGAATCACTCGAATTCCGCTACGCCGACCACGCCTCGCGAACAGTTGGTGCTGACCCCGGAGGAATTCCCCGCGGGCACAAAGAAGCTCGATCTGCCGCCGGAGCAGCTGCAGTCGACGGTCGGCGATCTCACCGCAACCCAGCAGAACGCCACCTTCACACCGGCGGAATGCGGTTCCACGCAGCAGGATCTCGCAGCGGCGACCAAGGAACTGCTCACGCAGTCGGCCATCTCCGCGGCAACCGGCAAGTCGGGCCAGATCTTTGTCGAATTCGTCTCCGGGCGGACCGGAGATCTGCAACGGATCGCCGACGGCAATAAGCGCTGCGGTTCGGTCGAGGTGGTCGCGACCTACGATGGCCATCAGGTCACCGCATCGCAGCGCGTCACGAGTCAGCCTGCGCCCCAGGAACTGAATGGCGCGAACGCTATCGCCTACCACGCGACCAGCACCGCGACGACGGATGTCAGCGGTACTCCACTGACACAGAACGCGTACCTGGGTTACGCCGAGGTCCGGGGCATCACGGTCGCGGTTCGCGTTGCCGCGCTGGACGATTCGCTCGACCAGGCGGCCTTCGATCAGTTCTTCGTCGCGGCGGTGCAGAAGGTGGTGAAGGCGGCCTAGCCTACTTGCGAACGATCAGTTCCAACGCGATATTGTCCGGATCCCGGAATTCGAGGATATAGCTGAACCCGATGTCCTTGATGTCTTCGCGCGCGACCCCGCAGGCATCGAGATGCGCTGCGGCAGCCTCCAATTCGGCCAGTGAATTCAGCGGGAACGCGAGATGATCGAGCCCGACCCGGTCTTCGTCGAAGGTATCGGTGCCGACCGGCCGCAACCCGAGCATCCCGTGCTCCATCCGATAGATCACCCCGCCGAACAAGAACCCGAGCTGCTGCCGCGTCGCCTCATCCGCATCGGCGGGCACCTCCAGCGCGACCGGCCATCCGAACACCGTCTCGTAGAACGCCCGCGACCGATCGATATCGCAAACCGTCAGTCGCACATGGGCAATGGCACTAGTGGCAATCGGCATACCCCCATGCTCGCACCCGCCACCGATTACCCGCTGGTTAACCCCTCCCACCTGCCGTTTAGGTAAGCGCCGACCCATGCTGTAGCGTTATCTCCACCGACGCGGGGTGGAGCAGCTCGGTAGCTCGCTGGGCTCATAACCCAGAGGTCGCAGGTTCAAATCCTGTCCCCGCTACAAAGGGAATGGCCCGGAACGCATTGTTCCGGGCCATTTTCCATTCTTGCTTCGGAGTGGGTTCGGGTCGGCATCGCGCAGTGGATAATCCGCGCGCTGATCGTTTGCGTCGTGGCACATGTCCATGTGGGCGGTGGTGCCTGCAAACCCTGGGCGTCTTCAATCTTGTATATGTTTTCGACTGAGCGACCAGCATCGTTGGTGGAGGTCCGGTCGTAGCAAACGGTCAGGAAGCGACCGGTTCGCCTTCCCATATTTGGAAACATCACTCGGGCGAGGTCTGCTATCCCTGATGCAGCGATGCGATGAGGAGACCAATGCTTTACCTGCACAACCACGCCGGGAGTCGACTGGTGATCCCGCCCCGATCGAGCCCGTGGTACGTCTGCGGCCGGGGTAACCGTCGGGAAGCTACTGGCCGGTTGACAAGGTCAAGATCGTCAAATTACTGTTCGGTACGATGAATCGTGTTCTACTGTTCGAAGAACTGAGGGATCATTGTGCCGATTCCACATCGCTGTAGCGTGGGCGCTTTATGCATTTCGCGTCGTGCGTTTCGGGCACAACCCCTCCGGCGCGCGCCTCAATCCGCTGGCATACACCACGTAGCGTTCCAGTCTTCAGCGTCGTTTGCTGATCATTTGCACTACTGAGCCAGCGGCACACCGAGGTCCAGTCCGGGCCTAGTCTGCGCCATCTCCTCGGGGCCCCAGATCGCTTGCGGAAGACGCTCCGCATCATGGGCTCTTCGCTGAGTCTCGACTGCGTCGAAATCCGTTATGTCCGATTCAGGAATCGTCTGATTCCTTTGCTGCGGACAGCAAACACACTCGTCAGAGACTTTTACGGCGGGTCCCAACCTGCCTTGGGAAGGATGTTCAGAGGTGACCGGATCGGCGTTCGAGGTCGCTATCGTCGGCATGTCCTGCAGACTGCCGGGCGCGGCCGATCTCGACAGTTACTGGCAGCTGCTCAGCGAGGGGCGCGCCGCGATCGGCACAGCTCCTCCGCGGCGGGAGGGCATCACCGAGCGCGCCGGATTCGTTGACACCGTAGGGGAGTTCGACGCGGACTTCTTCGGGGTCTCGCCCAACGAGGCGCGGGCGATCGATCCGCAGCAGCTGCTGGCGTTGGAGTTGAGCTGGGAGGCGCTCGAGGACGCGGGCCTGGCCGCCACGGCGCGCGATGCCCGGCGGTGCGGTGTGTTCGTCGGCAGCACCGGAAGCGATTTCGCCGAAATCCTGGCCTCCCAAGGTGGTCCGGGTGTCAGCCGCCACTCACTATGGGGTGTCGGACGCGGCATCATCGCCAACCGCATCTCGAACTACTTCGGTTTCAGCGGCCCGAGCATGCTGGTCGACAGCGCCCAGGCATCCTCGCTGGTCGCGGTGCATCTGGCCTGTGAGAGCCTGCGCAGCGGTGAGAGCGAGGTGGCTCTGGCCGGCGGCCTGAACCTGATTCTGTCGCCGACCAGCGGTGAGCGTATCGAGCAGTTCGGCGCGCAGTCGGCGCTCGGCGCCTGCTACACCTTCGACGCGCGGGCCGATGGGTTCGTCCGCGGCGAGGGTGGCGGCATGGTGGTGCTGAAACCCTTGGCGCAGGCGGTCGCCGACGGCGACCGGATCCATGCCGTCATCCGGGGCAGTGCGGTCAACACCGGCAACGAACGCCGAGTGCTGACCGCCCCGAGCCGAGATGCCCAGGCGGCGGTGATCCACTCCGCTCTCACCGCGGCAGGTGTCGAGGCACCGTCGGTGCAGTACGTCGAATTGCACGGCACCGGAACACCCGCCGGTGATCCGGTGGAGGCCGCCGCGCTCGGCGAAACCTACGGCGTGCGCCGGGCGCAGGACGCACCGCTGGCCGTCGGATCGGTCAAGACGAATATCGGCCATCTGGAAGGTGCTTCCGGTATCGCGGGCCTCATCAAGACCGTGCTCTCGCTGACTCACCGGGAACTGGTGGCCAGCCTGAACTTCGAGACACCGAATCCGCGAATTCCGCTCGAGGACTTGGGTTTGCGGGTGGTGACAGGCACCGAGGACTGGCCTGCGGCCGACGTGCGCAGGGCAGGTGTGTCCTCATTCGGTATGGGTGGCTCGAATGCCCATGTGATCGTGGAGGAGGCGCCCGCCGTCTTGTCCGCCGCGCCCACGGTGGACGGCGCGGCCGGTGCGGTGTCGTGGGTGGTGTCGGCTCGCAGCGAGGACGGCGTGCGTGCGCAAGCGGCCCGGCTGCGGGAGTGGCTGCTGCGCTATCCGGAGCCGGCTATGGCCGATGTGGCGTACTCGCTGCTGGCCACGCGAGCCCAGATGGAGTGGCGCGGCAACGTCGTCGGGCGGGATCGAGAGGAGCTGCTGGCCGGCCTGGCAGCTCTGGCCGACCCGACCGCGCCCGCTGTGGCCATCGAGCCGACAACCTGGCGGGCCGAGCCGCGGCGGGTCGCGTTCGTCTTCCCGGGGCAGGGCAGCCAGTGGGAGGGCATGGCGCTGGCGCTGCTGGATTCGGGTGGGGCGTTCGCGGAGTCGATCGCGGAATGTCAAGCGGCGCTTGCGCCGTACGTGCAATGGTCGCTGACGTCGGTGCTGCGTCGCGAAGCTGACGCGCCCCCGCTGGATCGCGTGGATGTGGTGCAGCCGGTGCTGTTCGCGGTGATGGTCTCACTGGCCCGGATGTGGCGAGCGGCCGGCGTGGAGCCGGACGTGGTGATCGGCCATTCCCAGGGCGAGATCGCCGCCGCCTATATCGCTGGTGGACTGTCGCTGTCCGATGCGGCGCGTGTGGTTGCGCTCCGGTCGCGCGCGGTCGCCGATGAGCTGGCTGGACAGGGCGGTATGGCCTCGATCGGACTCGGCGCCGATGCGGTCCGGGAACGTTTGTCGGCGTATGGGGATCGGCTGTCGCTGGCGGCGGTGAACGGACCGGCGCAAAGCGTGATAGCCGGTGATGTGCCGGCGATGGAGGAGTTTCTCGCCGCCTGCGCCGACGACGGTGTGTGGGCCCGCCGGATTCCGGTGGATTACGCGTCGCATTCGAAGGCGGTCGAGCGGCTACGCGATCGGTTGGTCGAGGAACTGGAGCCGATCCGCCCGCAATCCGGGTCGGTACCGTTCTTTTCCACGGTATTCGCCGACCGGTTGGATACGGCGGAACTGGACGCCGAATACTGGTATCGGTCGCTGCGGGAACCGGTTCGATTCGCCGATGCTGTGACGGCGCTGATCGCGGGCGGTATCAACGCATTCGTCGAGGCGAGTCCGCATCCGGTTCTCACGATGGGTATCGGCGTAACCGCCGAGGCGGCCGGTGCGGCCGAGGGCGTATCCGTTGTCGGGTCGTTGCGGCGCGGTGCGGGCGGCCCGGAACGGTTCATGGCGTCGCTGGCACAAGCCCATTGCGCCGGTGTGCGGGTGGATCCGGGCGCGCTGGTCTCCGGCGGGGCGCGGGTCGACCTGCCGCCCTACGCGTTCCAGCGTCGCAACTTCTGGGCCGGTGTGCCGGTCGCTTCCGGTGTCACCGACGTCGTTGCGGCGAGCGAGGAGCAAATCTCCGAAGGTAATGAGCCGACCTCAGGATGGGAGAACGGCCCGCTGGCACGCAAACTGCTGGCGGCTCCGGAATATCAGCGCGACACAGTAGTTCTCGATATCGTTCGGGAGCATGCCGCTGCCGTACTAGGCCACGAGTCGGCTCGATCGATTCATCCCGATCTGCCGTTCACCGAGTTCGGCTTCGACTCCGTCAGTGGGGTGGAGCTGCAGAACCGACTGCTACGGGCCACCGGTGTGCCGCTGCCGAAGACACTCATCTTCGACCATCCGACCGCGAGTGCGGTTGCGGCGCTGCTACGGTCGCGGGTCACCGGGACCGGCACCGGGCAGCGGCAGGTATCACGACGCGCTGACCTCACCCGCTCCGCCGGCTCCGCAAGCTCCGCAGGCCGACCATCCCCGATGTCGGACGAACCGATCGCGATCGTGGGCATGAGCGCCCGATTCCCGGGCGGTGTGCGGTCCGCCGAGGATCTGTGGGACCTGGTGGCGGCGGGCCGGGACGCGATCGGCGAATTCCCTGCCGACCGCGGCTGGGACCTGGACCGGCTGTTCGACCCGGACCCCGATAAACCGGGCACGGTCTACACGCGACACGGTGGGTTCCTCAGCGATGCAGGCGATTTCGATCCTGGCTTCTTCGGTATCAGCCCACGCGAGGCGTTGGCGATGGATCCGCAGCAGCGGCTGCTGCTCGAAACAGCCTGGGAGGCCCTGGAGGACGCGGGTATCGACCCGATGTCGTTGCGGGGCAGCGATACCGGCGTCTTCGCCGGCGCCTGCACGTCCGGATACTCCGGGCGGGTGACCGGTGACCTCGAGGGATTCCGGCTGACCGGCACTTCGCACAGTGTCATTTCGGGCCGCGTCGCGTACGCGTTCGGCCTGGAGGGTCCGGCGGTGACGGTGGATACGGCGTGCTCGTCGTCGTTGGTGGCATTGCACCTTGCGTGCCAGGCGCTGCGCCAGGGCGACAGCTCGCTGGTGCTCGCAGGCGGTGTGACCGTCGCGGCCAGCCCGTATCTGTACGTGGACTTCTCCCGCCAGCGCGGCCTGTCACCGGACGGTCGCTGCAAGGCGTTCTCGGCGGCCGCCGACGGTGTGGCGTGGTCGGAGGGCTCGGGCGTTCTTGTACTGGAACGACTTTCGGATGCGCAGCGGCTCGGCCACAACATCCTGGCCGTCGTTCGCGGTAGTGCGGTGAACCAAGACGGCGCGAGCAACGGTTTGACCGCACCGAATGGTCCGTCGCAGGAGCGGGTGATCGTGCAGGCCCTCGCCAATGCGGGGATCTCGGCGGTCGACGTGGACGCGGTGGAGGCGCACGGGACCGGCACGACTCTGGGTGATCCGATCGAAGCACAGGCGTTGATCGCCGCCTACGGACAGGATCGCGGCGAGCGGGAACCGTTGCGGATCGGTTCATTGAAATCGAATATCGGCCATGCCGTGGCCGCCGCCGGGGTAGCCGGTGTGATCAAGATGGTGCAGGCGATGCGGCACGAGCGGCTGCCGCGGACGCTGCACGCCGAAACGCCGACGCCGCACGTGGATTGGGCCGGGGGCGCGGTGCGTCTGCTGACCGACGCCGAACCGTGGACCGCAGGCGATCGAGTGCGCCGGGCCGGTGTGTCGTCGTTCGGGATCAGCGGCACCAACGCGCATGTGATCCTCGAAGAAGCACCAGCCGTACCGGTGGCGGCCGCCCAGGGCGACGACGCGGAGCGGCCGTCGAATATCACGCCGTTCCTGGTGTCGGGCAAGGGCGAGGCCGGTCTGCGCGCCCAGGCCGCCCGGCTGCGTGCCTGGTTGTCCGAGCGGCCGGAGATCGACGTCGCGGATGCGGCCTATTCGCTGGCGACGTCGCGCGCGCAGCTGGATTCACGCAGTGTGGTCCTCGGCCGCGATCGGGACGAGCTGCTGGAACGGCTGGCGAATCTTGCCGAATCGGGGACCGGCACCGGTGTCATCGCAGGAGCCATCGGTTCGGGGACGACGGCTTTCTTGTTCACCGGTCAGGGTGCACAGCGGATCGGCATGGGCGCCGGCTTGTACGAGGCCTTCCCGGTATTCGCGGACGCGTTGGATTCGGTGTGCGCCCAGTTCGATCCCGTGCTGGAGTGCTCGCTCGAAGACATCATGTTCGGCGGTACAGGTGCCACGGTTCTGGATCGGACCGAGTTCACCCAGCCCGCGTTGTTCGCCTTCGAGGTGGCGCTGTATCGCCTGCTGGAATCCTTCGGCGTCACCCCGGACGTGTTGATCGGCCATTCGATCGGAGAAGTCGCGGCCGCATACCTCGCTGGCCTGTGGTCGCTCGCGGATGCCTGCCGGTTGGTGGCGGCGCGCGGCCGTCTCATGGGCGCGTTGCCCGAGGGCGGCGCGATGCTGGCCATCGCAGCGTCCGAGACCGAAGTGAACGATGTCGTCGCCCGGTATACCGGCCGAGTGTCGGTCGCCGCGGTGAACGCGCCTGAGGCCCTGGTGATCTCGGGTGACGAGGACGCGGTCGCCGAGATCGGGGCGCAATTTGTCGAGCGTGGCCGGAAGACGTCGCGGCTGCGGGTCAGCCATGCCTTCCACTCGCATCGGATGGATCCGATGCTGGCCGAATTCGAGTCTGTCGCAAAGGACTTGACCTACAACCGACTACGCCTACCGGTGGTGTCGAACGTGTCCGGTCAGCTGGCTGGGGACGAGGTGCTGGAACCCTCCTATTGGGTTCGGCAAGTGCGGGCCGCGGTGCGATTCGCGCCGGGCATCGAGAAATTGATCTCCTCGGGGGTACGCCGATTCCTGGAAGTCGGGCCCGACGCGGTACTGGCGGCGATGACCCGGCAGACCCTTCCGGAGGGCGTGGAGTCGGTGGTGGCCGCGGCCGTGCGCCGGGATCACGATGAGCCCCAACAATTCCTGACGATGCTGGGGCACGCGCACACGTCCGGTGTGCGCGTGGATTGGACGCCACTGTTCCGTCGCCCGTCGGTACGACGAGTTCCCCTGCCCACGTACGCCTTCCAACACCAGCGGTTCTGGTTGCCGCCGCGTCCCGAAGCCACCGGCGGCACCCTCGGCCACCCGTTGCTCACCGGTGTGGTGCCGGTGGCCGGTAAAGACGAGTTCGTTTTCACCGGCCGGTTCTCGCTGCCGATCGACCCATGGGTCGCCGACCATATGACCTACGGCACCGTGGTGCTGCCGAGCGCGACCCTCGTCGAGTTCCTGCTGGTCGCGGGCAGCAGAATCGACTGCGGTGTCGTCGAAGAGCTGACCCTGGAGGCTCCGATCCTGCCGTCGGAAGACGACGAGGTCGAACTGCAGGTGTCGGTGCAGGAGCCGGACGGGAACGGGCGACGGCCGTTCAGCTTCTACTTCCGTAAGGCGGGTCGCCGAGCGGGCGAATGGGTGCGCAACGCCAGTGGAGTGCTGGCACCTTCCTGGGACGGCGACGACGCTCTGCTGGACCGGCTGCGGGACGAGGCATGGCCGCCGGCCGACGCCGAAACTCTCGATCCCTCATGGATTCCCGAGCGGATAGCCAAGGGATCCGGACTCGAATACGGTCCCGCGTTCATCGGTGTCGACGGCGCATGGCAGCGGGGTGACACCGTCTTCTCCGAGATCACCCTGGATACCGCGGCCGCGCCCGAACCGGAGCGGTTCGATCTGCATCCCGCTCTACTCGACCTGGTCATGCACGCCGGGCTGGCCGGGCTCATCTGGCACGATCAGGACAGCGATCCCGATACCGGCCGGTTGCTGTTCCGCTGGGGCGGGGCGCGACTGCACCAGCCGCTGGTCAAGGCGACGACGCTGCGGGTCATCGCCGTGGCGAGCGGCCCGGAGACGATCTCCGTTGCGACCGTTGACGATTCGGGACGGCCCGTGGTCTCTGTCGACGCGGTCGTCATGCGGCCCTATGACGTGAAGCAGATGCGCGGCACCCTGGCCGGGGATGACGCCGGCCTCTACGAGGTCCAGTGGACACCGGCGCCGGCGGCGACACCGAGTCTGTCCGTGGACCGGATAGCCGTCCTCGGTAAGGCGCCGGTCGCCGGAATCGACACCTTCTCGCCGAATCCGTCGGAACTTGCTGCGGCACAAGTGATTCCAGATGTCGTGATCTGGCACCCGGAGATCAGTGCCGACGATCCGGAGGTCGTTCGCGGCCACCTGGAAACGGTCTTGGCGACGGTGCAGGCTTGGCTGGCGCAAGCACGACTGGCCGACACCCGGCTGGTCGTGGTGACCGCGAACGGTGCCGCGCTGCCGGGCGAGGCACCGGATCTCGCCGCGGCAGCCGTCTGGGGACTGATGCGCAGCGCCCAATCCGAATATCCGGGCCGGTTCATTCTCCTCGACGTCGATCCGTCGGCGCCCATGACCGACCCGACGCTGGTCGGCGCGGTGATCGCGGCAGGCGAACCACAGGCCGCGGTGCGCGACGGAGCATTGCTCGTGCCGAGACTGGCGAGAGCACGAGCCGAGCACGGTGCCGAGCCGGGACAGGCGTTCGGCGCCGGCACCGTACTGATCACCGGCGGCACCGGCGGCCTCGGCGCACTCGTGGCCCGGCATCTGGTCGCCGCACACGGCGTCCGCCGTTTGCTGCTGGTTTCCAGGAGTGGCGAAACCGCCGACGGTGCAACGGAATTGATGTCCGAACTGTCGGCAGCCGGCGCTGCTGTCATGGTGGCGGCCTGCGATGTGAGCGATCGAGAAGCCCTCCGTGCTCTGCTGGATTCGCTCGATGCGGATCATCCTCTGACCGGCGTGGTCCATGCGGCGGGTGTCCTCGACGACGGCACCCTCTCCGGGCTTACTACCGAGCAACTCCGGCGAGTGTTCGGCCCGAAGGCCGCGGCGGCCTGGCACCTGCACGATCTCACTCGCGACCGTGACCTGTCGGCCTTCGTGTTGTTCTCGTCCGTCGCGGCAACGATCGGAACGGCGGGACAGGGCAACTACGCGGCAGCCAACGCATTCCTCGACGCGCTGGCGCATCGTCGCCGAGCCGCAGGGCTGTCCGCGACTTCGCTGGCCTGGGGGCCCTGGAATTCCGGCGCCGGCATGACCGGCGGCTTGGACCGCAGCGCCGTCGCCCGCTGGGAAAGGCTCGGTCTCCACCCGCTCGCGAACGACGAAGGGCTCCGGCTGTTCGACGCGGCCACCGCCCGCGCCACCGCGCACGTGGCAGCGATCGGGTTCGATCCGGCGGAGCTGCGGCGCGAAGCGCGCGACGGTGCGGTGCCGGCGGTACTCCGCGGTTTCCTGCCCCGTACCACGGACCGGCCCGCGGCCGCGTCGAGTTCGCTGGGCACACGACTGAGCCGGGTACCGGAAGCCGGACGCGCCGCGGTGGTGCTCGACCTGGTCCGAGAGCACGCGGCAGCCGTGCTGGGGCACGGTTCCGCCGACGACATCAGCCCCGACGAGCGCTTCGACACACTGGGATTCGACTCGCTCGGCGGCGTCGAATTCCGCAACCGATTGTCGAAGGCCACCGGTGTCCAGCTGCCATCCACCCTGGTCTTCGACCACCCCACCGCCGCGGCGGTCGCCACCCTCTTGTACTCCAAGATCGAGGGAACGGAATCCGGTCCCAGGACTACCCGGGTGTCGCGCCGCGTCCGCGCGGACGAGCCCATCGCGATCGTCGGCATGAGCTGCCGATTCCCCGGCGGCGTCCGAAACCCGGAACAGTTGTGGGATCTGGTGCGGTCGGGGACCGATGCCACCACCGAATTCCCGAACGATCGTGGCTGGGATCTCGAGCAGCTGATCGACCAGGACCCGGACAAGCCCGGCACGGTCTACAGCCGCGGCGGCGGATTCCTGGACGACGCAGGCGATTTCGACGCCGGATTCTTCGGAATCAGCCCCCGCGAGGCGCTGGCGATGGATCCGCAGCAGCGGTTGCTGCTGGAAGCATCATGGGAGGCACTGGAGGAATCCGGAATCGACCCGACCACGTTGCGCGGCAGCGACACCGGTGTGTTCGCGGGCGCGTGCGCCTCGGGGTACGTCGACAATGTCACCGGCGACCTGGAGGGCTTCCGGCTGACGGGCACCACCCACAGTGTCGTCTCCGGCCGCGTGGCATACGTTTTCGGCCTCGAAGGACCAGCGGTCACGATCGATACCGCATGCTCGTCCTCACTGGTGGCCATGCATCTGGCGTGTCAGGCCCTGCGTCAGGGCGAAACCTCGCTGGCCGTAGCCGGTGGCGTCACCGTGGCCGCAACCCCTTATCTCTCCGTGGATTTCGCGCGGCAACGTGGCCTGTCGCCGGATGGCCGATGCAAGGCGTTCTCCGCCGCGGCCGACGGTGTGGCCTTCGCCGAGGGCGTGGGCGTGCTGATCCTGGAGCGGCTGTCGGACGCGCGGCGGCTGGGTCATAACGTCCTGGCCGTCATCCGGGGTAGTGCGGTGAATCAGGACGGTGCGAGCAATGGCCTGACGGCGCCGAACGGTCCGTCGCAGGAGCGAGTGATCGCGCAGGCCCTCGCGAATGCCGGGCTCACACCCGCCGACGTGGATGCGGTGGAAGCGCACGGAACCGGCACCCCCCTGGGGGATCCCATCGAAGCCAACGCGTTGATCGCCGCATACGGGCAGGATCGCGGGGATCGGGAGCCGCTGCGCATCGGATCGATCAAATCGAATATCGGTCACACCGTCGCGGCCGCCGGTGTCGGTGGCGTGATCAAGATGGTGCAGGCGCTGCGATACGAGGCCCTTCCCCCGACCTTGCACGCGGAAGCGCCTTCCCCGCACGTGGATTGGTCCGCCGGCGCGGTGCGCCTGCTGACCCAGCCGGAATCGTGGCGTGCGGGGGGAACGGTTCGCCGGGCAGGTGTGTCCTCGTTCGGAGTCAGCGGCACCAACGCCCACCTGATCCTCGAGGAAGCGCCCGCCCCGCAGCCTGTCGTCTCGCCACCGGCGACCGACCACCCACACCCGGCGGTGCCGTGGCTGGTGTCGGCCAAGAGTGAGACCGCCCTCCGGGCACAGGCGGCGAAACTGCAGCAGTGGCTGATCGATCACCCCGACGCAGATCCGGCGGATGTGGCGTATTCGCTCGCGACGACACGTGCGCAGCACGAGTGGCGGGCAGCGGTCCTCGGCTCTGATCGCGACGAACTGCTGGCGCGGCTGGCGAAGCTGGCCGCCGGTTCCGCCTCGGCCGGAGTGGTTTCCGGCACCGTGGCCTTGGGGAAGACCGCCTTCCTGTTCACCGGTCAGGGCGCGCAGCGGGTCGGCATGGGCGCCGGGCTGTCCGAGGCCTTCCCGGTATTCGCCGCAGCGCTGGACGAGGTGTGCGCCCGGTTCGATCCACTGCTCGGATGTTCCTTGAAGCAAGCGATGTTCACCGGACACCTGATCGACGATCAGGGAGTCACCGCTAGCGACTGCTTGTCAGGTCGCTCGAAAGGGTCAGCTAGCGACTGCTTGTCAGGTCGCTCGAAAGGGTCGGCGGAGACCGGGCTGCTGGATCGAACACGACTGACCCAGCCCGCGCTGTTCGCGTTCGAAGTGGCGCTGTATCGGCTGCTGGAGTCGTTCGGACTCGTCCCGGACATGGTGATCGGGCACTCGATCGGTGAACTTGCCGCGGCGTATGTGGCCGGGGTGTGGTCACTGGAAGATGCCTGCGAGCTGGTCGCGGCACGAGGGCGGCTGATGGATGCGCTGCCGGCGGGCGGCGCGATGCTCGCGGTCGCCGCGTCCGAGACCGAAATCAGCGCGGCGATCGCCGGATTCACTGATCGGGTGTCGGTGGCAGCGGTGAATGCGCCTGCGGCCGTGGTGGTCTCGGGTGACGAGGACGCCATCGACGAGATCGATCGGCAGTTCACCGAGCAGGGGCGCAAGACGAGCCGACTGCGGGTGTCGCATGCGTTCCATTCCCCTCGGATGGAGCCCATGCTGGCCGAGTTCGCGACCGTGGCGGCGGGAGTGACCTGCAACGCCCCGCGGATTCCATTGGTGTCGAACGTCTCCGGCCGGATCGCGGGCGACGAGATCCTGGATCCGGGGTACTGGGTGTCGCAGGTGCGCGCCGCAGTGCATTTCGCGCCCGGAGTCGAGACGCTGGTGGCGTCGGGCGTGCGCCGGTTCCTCGAAGTCGGACCCGACGCGGTGCTGGCGGCGATGACGCGGCACACGCTTCCCGCGGATGTCGAGGCTCGATCGGTGGTCGCCGCGGCGGCCCGCCGGGATCACGACGAAGTCGAGCAATTCCTGACGATGCTCGGCCAGGCTCACATCGCCGGGCTGGCTGTGGACTGGAATCGACTGTTCGCCGACCGCAGGATGACACGAGTCGCCTTGCCCACCTATGCCTTCGACCATCGGCGGTACTGGCTCGAACCAACCCTCGGCGAGTCCCGGACCGCCACCTCGGAACACCCGCTGCTCACCGACGTGGTTCGAGTGGCCGACCGCGACGAGTGGCTGTTCACGGGGCGGCTTTCGCTGCGCACTCATCCATGGATCGCCGACCACACCACCTACGGCGTGGTGCTCGTCCCGAGTGCCGCGCTCATGGAGATGCTGCTGGTCGCAGGTCCGCGGATCGGATGCGGCGCCGTGGAGGAGCTCATCCTCGAGGCGCCGATCCTCCCGCCGGCGGACGGCGATGTCGAACTCCAGGTACTGGTGCGCGAATCCGATCCCGCGGGACGTCGATCGTTCACGTTCCACTACCGCCGCACCGGCGACGCGGCCGACAGTGAGTGGACGCGCAACGCCAGTGGAGTGCTGAGCAGCCGAAAGCTGATCGACATCGGACTGATGGATATGTTGCGGAACGCGCCGTGGCCGCCCATCGACGCCGAACCGGTCGATACCGACTGGATTCCGGCCCAGGTGGCGCGTGCCGCCGGACTGGAATACGGTGCTTCGTTCATCGGCGTCGACGCCGCATGGCGCAACGGTGACACGGTTTTCTCCGAGGTCACCCTGAACCAGGAATTCCCGGCCGAACGGTTCCAGCTGCATCCGGCGCTGTTCGACATGGTGATGCATGCGGGAATCGCCTGTTTGATCTGGCCCGACCACAAGGGCAATCCCGCCGAGGGCAAACTCTTGTTCCGTTGGGGCGGAACGCAAATCCACACTACGTCCACGGTCAGGACGTTGCGGGTGATGGCCATCCGGCGCAGCGGTGAGGCGATCACCGTCGTGGCCGTCGACCAGGACGGAAGTCCGGTGGTCACCATCGACGAAGCGGTCATGCGTTCCTACGACGTCCAGCAGTTCCGTGCCACGTTGCCGGGGGGACGCGCGGCACGGTACGGGTTGCGCTGGGCGACGGTGGAGATGCCCGAAGGACACACCCCGACCGGGAGCGCAGCCGTGCTCGGAGCCGCGAACGTGGACGGAATCGACGAGCGGTATCCGGATCTGACCACGCTCGCCGCGGCTTCGACCGTTCCGGACGTCGTGGTGTGGTCAGAAACCGCTGCGCTGCACGGTGATTCGAAGCAATTCGCGCGCGATCGGGTCAATGCCGCCTTGCGCACGGTACGAGACTGGTTGGCCGACGAGCGATTCGCGCGGTCGCAGCTGGTTGTGCTGACCAGCCGTGCGGCAGCCCTGCCCGATGAGACGCCGGATACCGCATCGGCTGCGGTATGGGGGCTGATCCGTAGCGCTCAGACCGAATACCCGGACCGGATCGTGCTGCTCGACGCGGAAGAATCCGTTGGTGCACAGCACATTTCGGCCGATTCGATCCGAGCCGTGCTCGAGACCGGTGAGCCGCAGGTGGCAGTGCGGGGCGACCACGTCCTGATACCGCGGCTGGAGGCACTGACCTCAGGAGATGTCAAAGAGCAAGTATCGTTCGGGTCCGGAACCGTTCTGATCACCGGCGGGACCGGGGGATTGGGCGCGCTGCTGGCCCGGCACCTGGTCGCCACGCACGGTGTGCGGCGACTACTGCTGGTTTCCCGCCGTGGCGAGCGCGCGGACGGCGCAACGGAACTCGTGGCGGAACTGTCCCGATCCGGCGCCGAAGTGCGGATCGCCGCCTGCGATGTCACCGACCGCGACGCGCTTCGAGATCTGCTGTCGGGCCTGCCTGCCGAGCACCCGCTCACCGGTGTCGTCCACACGGCGGGTGTGCTCGACGACGGCACGTTCCACACGCTCACCGATGACCAGGTCGATCGGGTGTTCGCTCCCAAAGCCGATGCGGCGTGGCATCTGCACGAGCTCACCCGGAACATGAATCTGTCGGCGTTCGTGATGTTCTCCTCGATTGCGGGAATGATCGGTTCGGCCGGACAAGCGAATTACGCTGCCGCGAACAGCTTCCTGGACGCCCTCGCGATGCAGCGCCGCGCCGCGGGACTACCGGCACTCGCACTCGCCTGGGGGCCGTGGCAACAGGACATCGGCATGACCGGCGCGCTGGATCGCACCGCCATGAGCCGGTTGGAGCGACTGGGCCTGGCTCCGCTGGACCGCACCGACGGCCTGCGGTTGTTCGATGAATCGCTGACCACGGCCGAACCGGTGTCAGCGCAGTTGCATCTGGATACCGACAAACTGCGCCTGGAAGCGCATACCGGTCCGATTCCGGTGGTGCTGCGCGGATTCGTTAGCGCACGCGGCCGGTCGGCCCCGACATCGAGTGGTGAACTGTCGCTCGGGGAGCGTCTGCACGGTGTGGCGGAGGCGAAGCGACGCGGGGTGGTCCTGGACCTGGTGCGGGAACACGTGGCGGCGGTGCTGGGTTACGGGTCGGCCGACGACATCGGACCCGATCGCGGCTTCAGCGAACTCGGCTTCGATTCCCTCGGCGGAGTCGAGTTCCGGAACCGGCTCTCGAAGGCGACTGGGCTGTCGCTGCCCTCGACCTTGGTCTTCGACTACCCGACCGCGGGCGATGTCGCCGACTACCTGCTGGCGCAGACCGCGGTGACAGCGCCTGCGCAACCGACATCGGTGGTGCCCGACGACATCGCGCGGCTCGAGGCCCTGCTCGAGCGGATCATCGCCGGCGGCACCGATAACGACGAGACCGTTGCCGGATTGCGGGGCGTCAACGAGCGCATCCGCACCCACCTGGCAGGCACGTGGTCGGACGGCGCGTTCGATGATCTCGAATTCCGTTCCGACAGTGAGCTTTTGGATCTGATTGACGAGGAGTTCGGCCCAGCATGACCAACCCCGCCACCAGCAACGAGGAACGGCTCAGCCGGTATCTGCGCAAGCTCACCGGAGACCTGCGCGCCGCCAAGAAGCACATCCAGCACCTGGAGGACCGTGCCGGCGAACCGATCGCGATCGTCGGCATGAGCTGTCGGTATCCGGGCGGTGTCGAAACTCCGGCGCAACTGTGGGATCTGGTCGCTTCCGGCGCCGACGCCGTCGGCCCCTTTCCGGTCGACCGGGGCTGGGACCTGGAGCGGCTGTTCGACACCGATCCGGACGCGCCCGGGACCGTCTACACCCGCGAAGGCGGATTCCTGGACGCGGCGGGCGATTTCGACGCCGGTTTCTTTGGGATCGGCCCGAGTGCGGCCCTGGCGATGGATCCGCAGCAGCGGCTGTTCCTGGAAACAGCCTGGGAGGCACTGGAGGACGCCGGCATCGATCCGGTGACGCTGCGCGGCAGCGACACCGGGGTGTTCGCCGGCGTGATCCACCAGGACTACGGCCCGCGCGTGGGTTCGCCCGGCCTCACCGCCGAGGCGGAAGGCCATGCTTACCTGGGTGTTTCGAACAGCGTCCTGTCCGGCCGCGTGGCCTTCACCTTCGGCTTCAAGGGCCCGGCGCTGTCGGTGGACACCGCGTGCTCGTCGTCGCTGGTCGCCCTGCACCTGGCCTGCCACGCGCTGCGACAGGGAGACACCTCGCTGGCACTGGTCGGCGGCGTCACCGTGATGTCGGATCCGGCTCTGCTGATCGCGTTCGGCCGGCAGCATGCGCTGTCCCCGGACGCGCGGTGCAAGGCCTTCGCGGCGGCGGCGAACGGCACGGGATTCTCCGAGGGCCTCGGCATGCTCGCGATCGAGCGGCTGTCCGATGCGCGTCGGCACGGCCACCGGGTGCTCGCGGTCATCCGCGGCAGCGCGGTCAACCAGGACGGCGCCAGCAACCGGCTGACCGCGCCGAACGGTCCGTCGCAGGAGAAGGTAATCGCGCAGGCGCTCGCCAATGCCGGTCTCGCGCCTGCCGATGTCGATGTGGTCGAAGCGCACGGCACCGGTACCACCCTCGGCGACCCGATCGAGGCGCAGGCGCTGATCGCCGCCTACGGACGCGATCGCGCCGGAGAGCCGCTGCGGATCGGCTCGCTCAAGTCGAACATCGGCCACACCTCCGCCGCGGCCGGGGTCGGCGGCGTGATCAAGATGGTGCAGGCGATGCGGCACGACATGCTGCCCGCGACACTGCATGTCGATACGCCGACCCCGCATGTGGATTGGTCCGCGGGCTCGGTGCGGCTGCTCACCACGGCGGAACCCTGGCCCGCGGGGGAGCGAGTCCGGCGCGCCGGTGTGTCCTCCTTCGGCGCCAGTGGCACGAACGCACACGTGATTCTGGAGGAAGCCCCTGCTCTCGAAGCGGCTTCCACCGAGACGGCGGACGAGGCACCTGATCAGGGTGCGAAAGCCTTGGCGGCGGGCGTCTCCACCTGGCTGCTCTCGGCGAAGACCGAGGACGGCCTGCGCGCGCAAGCGGCCAAGCTGCGGCAGTTCGCGATCGAGCACCCCGACGTGGCGGTCGACGATATCGGGTATTCACTCCTGACCACTCGCGCCCGCTTGGATTGGAGGGGCGCGGTGGTCGCCGGCGATCGCGACACACTGCTGGCCGGACTGGCGGCGCTCGCCGAGCACGGCTCGGCGTGCACGGCCGCCGGCGTGACGGCAGCACAGGCGATGTCGCGCAGGACCGCCTTCCTGTGCACCGGGCAGGGCGCCCAGCGGGCCGGCATGGGACGTGAACTGTACGAAGCGTTTCCGGTGTTCGCCGCGGCGCTGGACGAGATGTGTGAACAGTTCGATCCACTGCTGGGCGTTTCGCTGCGGCAGGTGATGTTCACCGGCGGCGGGCCGGACAATGCCGGCCTGCTGGATCGAACGGATATCACCCAGCCCGCCCTGTTCGCCTACGAGGTCGCGCTGTGCCGGCTCCTGGATTCGTTCGGTGTCACACCGGATTACCTGATCGGGCATTCGATCGGTGAGCTGGCCGCCGCGTACCTCGCCGGTGTCTGGACGCTTCCGGACGCGTGTCGGCTGGTCGCGGCGCGGGGCCGCCTGATGGGCCGGCTGCCCGAAGGGGGGGTGATGCTGGCCGTCGCGGCGAGCGAACACGAAGTCTCCGAGGCACTCGCCGGCCAGGCCGACCGGGTGTCCCTCGCTGCGGTGAATGCGCCGCAGGCCGTGGTGGTCTCCGGTGACGAGGACGCGGTGGCGGCGATCGAGCAGCAGTTCGCCGACCGCGGGCGCAAGACCTCGCGGCTGCGGGTGTCGCACGCGTTCCATTCCCACCGGATGGACCCGATGCTGGCCGAGTTCACCACTGTCGCAAGGGATGTCAGCTACCGCCGCCCGCAGCTGCCGCTGGTGTCGAACCTGTCCGGGCGGATCGCCGGCGACGAAGTGCTCGACCCGGACTACTGGGTCCGGCAGGTGCGGTCGGCCGTGCGCTTCGCCCCCGGGATCGAGTCGCTGGCCGCCGCCGGAGTGCGCCGATTCCTCGAAGTCGGTCCGGACGCCGTCCTGGCGGCCATGACCCGGCAGAGCCTGCCGGAGGACATCGAATCGCAGTCATCGGTGATCGCCGGAGCCCGCCGCGGGCACGGCGAGGTCGAGCAGTTCGTGACCGGTCTGGCGCGGGCGCACGCGGCCGGTGCCGACGTCGACTGGCGGGCGTTCTTCGCCGCCCGTCCGGTCTCGCGAGTGTCGTTGCCCTCCTACGCCTTCCAGCGTCGCCGCTACTGGCTCGAGACCACACCGGGTATCGCCGGCGCCGATTCCCTCGGGCTGCGGGTGGTGGCTCACCCCATGCTGGACGCGGCTGTGCCGATGGCAACCGGTGGTGTCGTCCTGACCGGGCAGCTGTCTGCGCTGTCGCAGCCGTGGCTGGCCGACCACGTCATCGGCGGGGTCATGTTGCTGCCCGGGACCGGGTTCGTGGAGTTGGCGTTGCGTGCCGGTCGTGAAGCCGGGTGCCCGGTAATCGAGGAGTTGATGCTGCAGGCGCCGCTGGTGTTCCCCCCGTCGGGCGGGGTGCGGATTCAGGTCGTCGTCGGCGGACCCGAGCCGGAATCGGCGCAGCGGTCGCTATCGATCTATTCCCGCGGCGCACACGACCACGACGGCCAGTGGGAACTGCACGCACATGGCCTGCTGACCAGCCGAGACGACACGGCGATGCCCGAGCCGGAGGCCTGGCCGCCTGCTGCGGCGACCGCTGTCGAGATCGACTACACGAAGTTCCTGACGCGCGGTTACGACCTGGGACCGGCCTTCCGAGGTGTGCGGGCACTGTGGCGCCGCGGCGAAGAGGTGTTCGCCGAGATCGCCGTCGACGCGGACACCGGCGTGCACGGTGCGGGATTCGGAATTCATCCGGCACTGCTGGATGCGACCCTGCAGTCGGGACTGCTGGCCGGCGTCCAGGAGATCCCGCCGGGTCAGGTCGTCTTGCCGTTCGCGTGGCAGTCGGTGGCACTGTATTCGGCCGAGGCATCGGTGCTGCGGGTGCGGCTGACCGCGACCGGTTCGTCGGTGTCGGTGTCGATGACCGATGGGCACGGACAACCGGTGCTGTCGGGCGAGATGACGACCCGTCCGATACCGGTGGCGCAGCTGGCCGCGACCGCCGCGGGTGCGTCCGCTGCGGTTCTGGAACTGGTGTGGTCGCCGACCGAATCCGAGTCCCCCGTGGTGGATTCGGAAGTGGGCCGGTGGGATCGGCTGGGTCCGGAGTCGCCGGTGCCCCCGCTGGTCGTGGTCGAGGCCGGGTCCGGCTGGACCGATCACACCGGCGCCGATGTGGTGACCACGACCCACGCCGAGGTCGCCCGGATGCTCGAGGTGGTGCAGGCGTGGCTGGGGCAGGACCGGTTCGCATCGAGCCGGCTGGTGGTCGCGACGCGTGGCGCGGTCGCCCTGCCCGGTGAGGATGTCACCGACTTCGCCGGTGCCGCGGTGTGGGGTTTGGTGCGGAGTGCGCAGTCGGAGGATCCGGGCCGAATCCACCTGGTCGACACCGACACTCGTATTGACGAGCGGCTCGGGGCGCTGGCCGCGGCCGAACCACAGGTGGTGGTTCGCGCCGGTGTCGCCCACACCGCTCGACTCGGCCGGCCCACCGTGGTGTCACCTACGACCGGCGGCGAAGCGTCCGCCTTCGGCACGGGAACGGTGCTGATCACCGGCGGCACAGGTGGTTTGGGTGCGGTGGTCGCCCGGCACGTGGTCGCCGAGCACGGGGTGCGGTCGTTGCTGCTGGTCAGCCGCCGTGGCCCGCAAGCCGACGGTGTCGCAGCTCTGTCCGGCGAGTTGGAGCAACTGGGCGCGCAGGTTCGGGTGGTGGCGTGTGATGTCACCGATCCCGGCGCGGTGAGCCGCTTGGTGGCCGACGTGTCCGAGCCGTGGCCGTTGACCGGGGTGATCCATGCCGCGGGCGTCCTCGACGACGGGGTCATCGCGGCGTTGACCGCGTCCCGGGTGGATGCGGTGCTGGCGCCGAAGGCCGACGCCGCCTGGTATCTGCACGAGGCGACCGCGGATCTGAATCTGGCTGCGTTCGTGGTGTTCTCGTCGTTGTCTGGCACGATCGGCGGTCCCGGGCAGGCCAACTACGCGGCGGCGAACACCTTCGTCGACGGTCTGGTGGCCCACCGGCGAGCACGAGGGCTGGCCGGTCGTTCACTGGCCTGGGGTCCGTGGGCACGCTCCAGCGGCATGACCGGACACCTGACCGATGCCGATGCGGCCCGGACGATGCGCGCCGGATTCACCGCGTTGTCGGATGAGCAGGCCTTGGCCGCATGGGATTCGGTGCTCGAAACGGGTCTGGGCCACGCGGTGATCACCGGAGTGGACACCACCGCGATCCGTGCCCAGGCCGATGCCGGACTGCTGCCACCCCTGCTGCGGGAACTGGTACCACGGGCGGCCACCCGTCCGGCGGCGACCTCGATGGTGATATCCGGTCTGCGGCAACGGCTTGCCGGCCTGGATGCCGATCGGCAGCGGCAGGTCGTGCTCGATGCCGTCCGTGCGCACGTGACGGCCGTACTCGGCCGGGACGCCGTGTCCGCGCTCGATGCCGACCGCAGCACCTTCCAGGACCTGGGATTCGATTCATTGGGTGCGGTCGAGCTGCGCAACCGGGTCAAAGCCGATACCGGCTTGGCGCTGGCGGCCACCGTGGTTTTCGACTACCCCACACCCGCCGCGCTGGCCGAGTATCTCCGCGAACAACTCTCGGACGGGCCAGGGGAAAAGCCCGTTCGTTCGATCGACGCGGTATTCGAGGATTTGGAATCCGCCCTCGCGACCGGAGATCGGGGCGAGGAGGAAAAGGCCCGGATCGTGGCTCGGCTGCAGTCCATTGCGACCAGTTGGGCAGCTCGAATCGACACCGCTGGCATCCATCGCGACGACGATGTGGCAGACGCCGACGAAGCAGAGCTTTTCGCGATTCTCGACAGCGAACTGGAAGCCTGAGCACTGAATTCCTCGAGCTTGGCTCGAGTTCGGAAGGATTGCGGGAACTTAGATGGTCGACGACAACAAGCACCTTGACTACCTGAAGCGCCTGACGGTCGATCTGCGCCAAACACGCAGGCGGCTGCGGGAAGTCGAGGATCAGAAATTCGAGCCCATTGCGGTTGTGGGTGTGGCGTGTCGTTACCCGGGTGGGGTGGCCTCTCCGGAGGATCTGTGGAATCTGGTGTCGGAGGGTGTCGACGCGATCGGTGAGTTCCCTGCCGACCGCGGTTGGGATGTGGACGGGCTCTACGACCCGGACCCGCAGGCGCGCGGGAAGTCGTACACGCGCTCGGGCGGGTTCCTCTATGACGCAGCGGAATTCGACGCGGAGTTCTTCGGGATCAGCCCGCGCGAGGCACTGGCGATGGACCCGCAGCAGCGGATCCTGTTGGAAACCGCTTGGGAAGCCCTGGAACGAGCCGGTATCGACCCGTCGACGGTGCGGGGGTCCGATACCGGTGTCTTCGCCGGTGCGTCGAACGGGGAGTACGCCGATATGCTGCACGCGGGTCCGGTGGACCTGCGGGGCTATCTGCTGACCGGTACCACCGGCAGCGTGGTGTCGGGCCGGGTGGCGTACGCGCTCGGCCTGGAGGGCCCGGCGGTGTCGGTGGACACCGCGTGCTCGTCGTCGCTGGTGGCGGTGCATCTGGCGGCGCAGTCGCTGCGCTCGGGGGAGTGCGCGATGGCGTTGGCCGGCGGCGTGACGGTCATGGGCTCGCCGGGGATGTTCGTGGAGTTCTCCCGGCAGCGGGGGCTGGCGGCCGATGGCCGGTGCAAGTCGTTCGCGGCGTCGGCGGACGGCACGGGCTGGTCCGAAGGCGCGGGCATGCTGGTGCTGGAGCGGCTGTCCGACGCGCAGCGACACGGGCATCGAGTGTGGGCGGTGATCCGCGGAACGGCGATCAATCAGGACGGCGCGTCCAACGGCTTGACCGTGCCGAACGGTCCCTCGCAGCAGCGGGTGATCCGCGCCGCGCTGGCCAACGGGCGGCTCTCGACCGACGACGTGGATGTGGTGGAGGCGCACGGCACCGGCACGGTGCTGGGGGATCCGATCGAAGCACACGCTCTGCTCGCCACCTACGGACAGGACCGTGATCCGGAGCGGCCACTGTGGCTCGGGTCGCTGAAATCCAATATCGGTCACTCGGTGGCCGCGGCGGGCGTCGGCGGCATGATCAAGATGATCATGGCGATGCGGCACGGGGTGATGCCGCCGACCCTGCATGTCGACGAGCCCACCCCGCGTGTGGACTGGTCCACCGGCGCGATCGAACTGCTGACCCAGAAGCGGGATTGGCCCGAGGAAGCGGACCGGCCCCGCCGGGCCGCGGTGTCCTCCTTCGGCATCAGCGGCACCAACGCGCACGTCATCCTCGAACATGTATCCGCAGGCGAACCGGCCGAATCCGAGCCGGGCAGCAACCCCGGCAGCTCGGGAAGCCCTGTCGCGGTTGCGGTTCCGTGGGTGGTGTCGGCGAAGTCGGAGGCCTCGCTGCGAGCGCAGGCCGCGCGGTTGCACGAGTTCGTGGCCGCCGATCCCGCGGTGTCGGTGTCCGCGGTGGCGCATTCGCTGATCTCGACTCGCACGCTGTTCGCGCATCGGGCCGTGGTCGTGGGGGACGACCGGACTGAGCTGCTGCGCCGACTGGCCACGGTGGCGGCCGGCGAACCGGGTCCCGATGTCGCCATCGGTTCCGGCGCGGCGTCGCGGGTCGGTGTGATGTTCGCCGGGCAGGGCTCCCAGCGGGCGGGCATGGGTCAGCAGCTGTATGGCCGGTTCCCGGTGTTCACCGAGGCCTTCGACCAGGTATGCGCCCAGCTGGATCCGCTGCTCGGGCTCTCTTTGCGCGACGCGATCAGCTCCGGAACCGAATTGGAGCAGACCCGGTTGACCCAGCCGGCGCTGTTCGCGGTCGAGGTGGCGCTGTATCGCCTGCTCGAATCATGGGGTGTGACCGCGGATGTGGTGTTCGGGCATTCGATCGGTGAGATCGCCGCCGCGCATGTCGCCGGTGTGCTGAGCCTGGCCGATGCGTGCACCTTGGTCGCGGCGCGCGGCCGGTTGATGCAGGAATTGCCCACCGGCGGAGCGATGCTCGCGGTGCAGGCCGGTGAGCAGGAGATCACCGCACTGCTGGACAGCGTCGACGGGGTGGACGTGGCCGCGGTCAACGGCCCTGCGGCAGTGGTGATCTCCGGTCGTGCGGAGGTCGTGGACGTTCTCGCCGAGCAACTGCGCGAGCGCGGGCGACGCGTCAAACGGTTGCGGGTCAGCCATGCCTTCCACTCCTCGTTGATGGAACCGATGCTGGCGCGGTTCGCCGAGGTGGTCGCGACACTGCGCTTCGATCCGCCCCGGATTCCGGTGATCTCGACCGTCACCGGCGCGGTGGCGGATCCCGGCCTGTGGTGCTCGCCGCAGTACTGGGTCGACCAGGTGCGGCGGCCGGTGCGGTTCGCCGACGCCGCGGCCGCGGCCTGGGCCGACGGTGTGGACACCTTCGTGGAAGTGGGGCCCGACTCGGTACTGTCGGCGATGACAGCCGAATGCCTGCCCGAGGCGGCGACCTCGGTGGCGGTGCTGCATCCCGAGCGTGACGAACCCGCCGAGATCCTCGCCGCGGTCGCGCGGTTGTTCGTGCGGGCGGTGCCGGTGCGCTGGAACGCGTTGCTCGCGGACCCGAACCCGGCACCGGTGGAACTGCCCACCTATGCCTTCGACCGCCGTCGCTTCTGGCTCGAACCCGCGCTCGGTGCCGCCGGTGTCGAATCGGTGGGTCTCGGCGCGATGGGGCATCCGCTGCTGGGTGCGGTCGTGTCGGAAGCGAAGTCCGGCGACGTGCTGCTGACCGGCCGGTTGTCGGTGGCGACGCAGCCGTGGCTGGCCGACCACGCGGTCGCCGGGTCGGTCCTGCTGCCGGGAACCGGCTTCGTCGAGCTGGCCTTGCGCGCCGGTGTCGAAGCCGGATACCCCGTGATCGACGACCTGACGCTGCAGGCGCCGTTGCTGCTACCCGCCTCGGGCGGTGTGCGGATCCAGGTCGTCGTCGGCGGGGACGGACCGGAGTTCGCGCAGCGGCCGATCTCGATCTACTCGCGCAGTGAGCACGACCCGGACGGTCAGTGGGTCCTGAACGCGCGGGGGCAGCTGACCACCCTGGATGACACGGCCGCGCTCGCATCGGAGACCTGGCCGCCGGCCGCGGCGACCGATCTCGATGTCGCGTCCGCGTACACGGCCCTGTCGGCACTCGGCTACGAGTATGGTCCGGCCTTCCAGAGTGTGCGGGCGCTGTGGCGACGTGGTGCCGAGGTATTCGCCGAGATCGCCATCGACGCCGATAGTGGTGCGCGCGCCGAAGGATTCGGGATTCATCCGGCACTGCTGGACGGGGCACTGCAGGCCGGACTACTGGCCGGCGCCGTCGATAATGCTGCGGGACAGCCGGATTCACCGTTCACGGTGGCGGCCGGGCAAGTCGTGCTGCCCTTCTCGTGGGAGTCGATCGCGCTGCACGCGGCCGAGGCATCGGTGCTGCGCGTTCGGTTGACCACCACCGGATCGTCGGTGTCGCTGTGGGCGGCGGACGAGCAGGGTCAGCCGGTGTTGTCCGGATCGGTGACGCCCCGGCCCATGCGACTGGAGCAGCTCGCCGCGGGAGCGAGCGGCGCGGCCGATCCGTTGCTGGAAGTGGTGTGGTCGCCGGTCGAATCGGATTCGCCCGCGGTGGATTCGGGTTCGGTCCGTTGGGACCTGCTGGATCCGGAAGCGGCGGTGCCGCCGGTCGTGGTGGTCGAGGCCGGGTCCGGGTGCAGCGAAGCCTCCGGTACCGAAGTGGTTGCCGCTACCCATGCCGAGGTCGCACGCGTCCTAGAGGTGGTACAGGCGTGGTTGTCCGAGGACCGGTTCGCCGCGAGCACACTGCTGGTCGCCACCCGCGGCGCGGTCGCGGTGGCCGACGAGGACGTCACCGATCTCGCCGGTGCCGCGGTGTGGGGCTTGGTGCGGACCGCGCAGACCGAGGATCCGGGACGAATCGTCCTGGTGGACACCGACACCGACGTCGACCAGTCCGTCGCGGCCACTGTCGTGGCCGTGGGCGAACCCCAGGTGGTTCTTCGTGACGGCATCACCCACACCGCGCGGCTCACCCGGCCTGCGCCCGTCGCGTCTGCATCGGCCGCCGACGACGCATTCGGTGCGGGAACGGTGCTGATCACCGGTGGCACAGGTGGTTTGGGTGCGGTGGTGGCCCGGCACGTGGTGGCCGAGCACGGCGTACGGTCGTTGCTGCTGGTGAGTCGCCGCGGTCCTCGGGTCGAGGGCATCGCGGCGTTGTGCGCCGAGCTGGAGCAATTGGGTGCGCAGGTGCGGGTGGTGGCGTGTGATGTCACCGATGCCGACGCGGTGGCCGAGCTGCTGGCCGACATCCCCGCGCAGTGGCCGTTGACCGGTGTGATCCATGCCGCGGGTGTGCTCGACGACGGGGTGATCGCCTCTTTGACCACCCAGCGGGTCGATGCGGTGCTGGCGCCGAAGGTGGATGCCGCATGGCATCTGCACCAGGCCACCGCGGACCTGGATCTTGCCGCGTTCGTGGTGTTTTCGTCGATATCGGGCACCGTGGGCGGTCCCGGGCAGGGCAACTACGCGGCCGCGAACGCCTTCCTGGACGGGCTGGTGGCCCACCGGCGAGCCCGCGGACTGGCCGGTCAGTCGCTGGCGTGGGGTCCGTGGGCGCGCTCGGGCGGTATGGCCGGGCAGTTGGGTGAGGTCGACCTGGCTCGGATGAGCCGGGCCGGATTCACCGCGATCCCGGACGAGCAGGCGTTGGCCGGTTGGGACGCGGTGCTCGAACGCGGCATGGCGCACGCGGTGATCGCCACGGTCGATACCGCCACGATCCGCGCCCAGGCCGAGGCCGGGCTGCTGCCCCCGCTGCTGCGCGCACTGGCGCCGGCGGCGCGGCGGTCCGCGGCGCTCTCGACGGTGGGGTCGAGTCTGCGGCAACGGCTTTCGGGTCTGGACGCCGGTCGGCAGCGGCAGGCGGTGCTCGATACCGTCCGCACCCATATCGCGGCCGTTCTCGGCCACGACGGTGCGTCCGCGATCGATCCCGATCGTGCCTTCCAGGACCTGGGTTTCGATTCCCTGGGTGCGGTCGAGCTGCGTAACCGGCTCAAGACCGCCACCGGCCTCTCGCTGGCGGCCGCGGTCGTCTTCGACTACCCCACACCGCATGCGCTGGCCGCACACCTGACCGACGAGCTCACCGGCACCGGGCGCAACGTGGCGGTCACCGCCGCGAAAGCCTTCGACGGCGAACCGATCGCGATCGTCGGCATGGCGTGCCGGTACCCGGGCGGGGTCCGATCACCCGAGGAGCTGTGGCAGCTGGTCGTGACCGGGACCGACGCGACGTCGGAGTTCCCGGTGAACCGCGGATGGGATACCGAGCGGCTGTACGACCCGACCGGGGAAACACCGCACACCACGTACACGCGTTCGGGCGGATTCCTGCATGCCGCAGGTGAGTTCGATCCGGCGTTCTTCAATATCAGCCCGAATGAGGCCGCGCTGATGGATCCGCAGCAGTTTCTGCTGTTGGAGACCTCGTGGGAGGCGTTCGAGCGGGCCGGCGTCGACCCCGCGCTGCTGCGCGGCAGTGCGACAGGTGTCTTCGCCGGCATGATGTACCACGACTATCCGGTCAACGCGAACGCGGGATCCATTGCGTCCGGCCGGATCTCATATGTGTTCGGTCTGGAGGGGCCGTCGGTCACGGTGGACACGGCGTGTTCGTCGTCGCTGGTGACGATGCATTTGGCGGCACAGTCGCTGCGGTCGGGTGAATGCGATCTGGCCTTGGCCGGTGGTGTGACCGTGATGGCGACTCCGGAGACCTTTGTGGAGTTCAGCAGGCAGCGGGGCTTGTCGCCGGACGGCCGGTGTAAGTCGTTCTCCGACACGGCCGATGGCGTCGCCTGGTCCGAGGGCGCCGGTGTGCTGGTGCTGGAGCGGTTGTCGGACGCGCGTCGCAATGGACATGACGTGCTTGCGGTGATCGCCGGTTCGGCGGTGAATCAGGATGGTGCGTCGAATGGTTTGACCGCGCCGAATGGTCCGTCGCAGCGGCGAGTCATTCGTCAGGCCTTGGCCAATGCCGGGGTGTCGCCGGTCGATGTCGACGTGGTGGAGGCGCACGGCACCGGTACCACGCTGGGTGATCCGATCGAGGCGCAGGCGCTGCTCGCCACGTATGGCCAGGAGCGTGCTGCGGATCGGCCGTTATGGCTGGGGTCGTTGAAGTCCAACATCGGTCACGCTCAGGCGGCGGCGGGTGTGGGTGGTGTGATCAAGATGGTCATGGCGATGCGGCACGGACTGCTACCGCAGACCCTGCATGTGGATCAGCCGTCCACGAAGATTGATTGGTCCGAGGGCCATGTCCGGTTGCTGACCGAACCGATGGCATGGCCGGAGGTGGATCGGCCGCGTCGCGCGGGTGTCTCCTCGTTCGGAATCAGCGGCACCAACGCACATCTCATTATCGAGCAGGCCCCGGTATCGGCGGTCGAGTCGGTCCCGGAGGTCCGGACCGTCACGGCGGTGCCGTGGATGCTGTCGGCACGCAGCGGCGAGGCTCTGGCCGCTCAGGCTGCGCGGCTGGCATCGCACGTGGTCGACCATGATCCGATCGACGTCGGTTTCTCGCTGGCGTCGACGCGCAGTGTCTTCGAGCATCGGGCCGTGGTGGTGGCCGATGACCGTGCGGGGCTGCTCGCGGGCGTGCGGGCGCTGGCCGCGGGTGCGCCTGCATCCGGTGTGGTGTCCGGCCGCGTGGTGCTGGGTTCGACGGGTGTGGTGTTCTCGGGTCAGGGTGCGCAGTGGGCCGGTATGGCGGCTGAGTTGCGGACTGCGTATCCGGTGTTCGCCGAGTCTTTCGGCGGGATTGTCGCGGAGTTGGATCCGCTGTTGGGGCAGTCGGTTTCGCTGAGTGTGGCGTTGGCGGACGGTGATTTGGTCGATCGGACGGTGTTCGCGCAGACCGGTCTGTTCGCGTTCGAGGTGGCGTTGTTCCGTCTGCTCGAATCGTGGGGTGTGCGCACGGATGTGGTGGCTGGTCATTCGATTGGTGAGGTTGCTGCCGCGCATGTGGCCGGTGTGTTGTCGCTGGCGGATGCGTGTGTGTTGGTGGCTGCGCGTGGTCGTTTGATGCAGGCGTTGCCTTCTGGTGGGGCGATGGTCGCTATTGGCGCCGCTGAAGCTGATGTGCGGCCATTGCTGGTCGACGGAGTGTCGATTGCGGCGGTCAATGGTCCGTCGTCGGTGGTGCTCTCCGGCATCGAAGACGATGTGCTCGCGGTAGTCGCGAAGTGCGCCGAGCGTGGTTGGCGCACACACAGATTGCGGGTTTCGCATGCTTTCCATTCGGCGCTGATGGAGCCGATGTTGGTCGAGTTCGCTTCGGCGATTGCGGGTTTGACTTTCGGCCGGCCAGGTATCCCGTTGGTGTCGACGGTGACCGGTGCCCAGGTCGTCGACGAGATGGGTGATCCGTCGTATTGGGTCGGTCAGGTTCGGGACACGGTCCGGTTCGCCGATGCCCTTGCCACGATGGCCGGTTCGGGTGTCTCCAGGTTCGCTGAGGTCGGGCCGGACGCCGTGTTGACCCCGATGGTCGCCCAGACTCTCAGCGACGCCACGGCGATTGCGGTGACCAGACGCGACCACGCGGACTCGGTGACCGTGACCAGTGCGGTTGCCGGGTTGTTCGTGGCCGGTGCCGAGGTGGACTTGGCCGGCATTTACGACGGTTCCGGAGCGCGGCGAATCGACCTGCCCACCTACGCTTTCCAGCACGAACGGTTCTGGCTGGACGCCAAGCAGATGCTGGCCCAGTCGTGGCTCGGTGCCGAACTGGGCGGCGTCACCGCGGTCGGGCTGGATGCGGCGACGCATCCGCTGCTGGGTGCCGTTGTGCCGCACCCGGATTCGGGAGCGGTGAGCTTCACCGGCCGGTGGTCGCTGGATTCGGTGGAATGGCTGGCGGACCACAGCGTGCTGGGCACCGTGTTGCTGCCGGGCACCGGATTCGTCGAACTGGCCGGTCACGTCGGTGGCCTGCTGGGCTGCGAGGTGGTCGACGAGCTCGTTCTGCACACTCCGTTGACCCTGACGGCCGAGGGCGATGTCGCCGTGCAGGTCGTGGTGGCAGCTCCGGACGAGGCGGGTCGCCGGCGACTGAGCGTGCACTCGCGGCAGACCGCCGCGGGTCCGTGGGTGCTCCATGCCGAAGGCGTGCTCGCCCCCGGCGACGGGGTGGCCGACTTCGACCTCGTCGCGTGGCCACCGGCCGGCGCGCAACCGCTGGACGTCGATGGCGCGTACGACGAGCTGCTCGATATCGGATATGGCTACGGCCCCTTCTTCCAGGGGCTGCAGGCCGCGTGGCAGCGCGGTGACGAGGTGTTCGCCGAGGTCGCGCTGCCGGATCCGAAGGACGCCAAGGGTTTCGGGATCCATCCCGCGCTGTTCGACGCGGCGCTGCACGCCGCGATCGTCCATGGTCTGCGTGGCGGTGTCGAGGGTTTCCCGGCGCTCCCGTTCAGCTGGAACCGCGTGGTGCTGCATGCGGCCGGCGCTGCCGCGGTGCGGGTGCGGATCGTGCTGCAGGGCGACCGGTTCGCGGTGCAGATGGCCGATGAGCAGGGGCAACCCGTACTGTCGGTGGGCGCGTTGATCTCGCGGCCGGTGTCGGCCGATCGCCTGAGCGCAAATGGGGTATCGGATGCCCTCTTCGGCGTCGAGTGGGTCGCTGCTGCGCCGTCTACGGCGAGCGTCGAGCCGAACCTGGTGACGCTACTCGGTGGGCGCGACGGTGATCTCGCGACATTGATCGCCGATCTGGACGCGAACCCCGACTCGGTCGTGCCCGACCTCGTGCTGCTCGAGTGCCCCACTCACGAGGGTGCACCGCCGGAAGCCGCCCGCCGGGTCGCGATGGACGTGCTCGAGACCGTTCAGCGTTGGCTGGCCGAGAGTCGTTTCGCTGGTTCGCGTTTGGTGGTGGTGACCAGGCATGCGGCGGCCGTTGCCGATGCGGAGCAGGTGGATCTGGGTCAGGCGCCGGTGTGGGGTCTGCTGCGTGCCGCGCAGGCGGAACACCCGGGCCGATTCCAGCTGCTCGATCTGGATGCCGACGGTGATTCACTCGCCGCGGCGGCCGCCGTCGCGACCGAGCCGGAGGCCGCGCTGCGTGGTATGAGCGCGTACGTGCCGCGCTTGCGCCGGCATGCGCCCGGCGCGATCGTTCGGTTGTCCGAGCCGGGCACGGTGCTGGTGACCGGTGGTACGGGTGGTCTGGGCGCGGTGATTGCCCGTCATCTGGTGACCGAACACGGTGTGCGCCATCTGCTTCTGACATCGCGGCGTGGCTCGGACGCTCCGGGTGCGGCGGAACTGCGTGCGGAGCTGACCGAGCTCGGCGCCGAGGTGACCATCGCCGCGTGTGATGTGTCGGATCGGTCGGCGCTGGCGGCGTTGCTGGACGGCATTTCGGATCAGTATCCGCTGGTGGGTGTGGTGCACGCGGCCGGAACCTCGGACAACGGTCTGGTCGAATCAATTACGGCCGAGCGGGTCGACTATGTGTTCGGGCCCAAGGTCGATGCGGCGTGGCATCTGCACGAGCTGACTCGTGATGCCTCGTTGTCGTTGTTCGTCTTGGTGTCCTCGGCAGGCGGATTGGTGCTGGCCGCCGGTCAAGCGAACTACGCCGCGGCGAACGTCTTCCTCGATGCGCTCGCGGCACACCGTCGGAGTCTGGGATTGCCTGCGACGGCTGTGGATTACGGATTGTGGGCGCGATCATCGGGGCTCGGTGTCGAGCTGTCCGAAGATGACTTCGATCGGATGCGCCGGCAGGGCTTCCCCCCGCTGACCGAGGCCGACGGCCTGGCGCTGTTCGATGCGGCGATCGCAACCGATACCGCGCAGCTGGTGGCGTTGCGGGTCGATCCGGCGGTGCTCCGGACGCGGGACGAGCAGATCCCGGCTCTGGTCCGCTCGTTGGCCCCGGCCCCGGTCCGCCGACAGACCAGGACCGCCGCGGGCCAAGCCTTTGCGCTCGAGCTGGCCGGCTTGTCGGATGTGGATCGTGCGCGTGCTCTGCTCGATCTTGTTCGTTCGGTGGCTGCTGCGACTCTTGGGCATGTGTCGGTGGATGCTGTTGAGCCGCAGCAGGCTTTTCAGCAGCTCGGTTTCGATTCGTTGAGTGCGGTCGAGTTCCGTAACAAGTTGAATGCTGCGACGGGTCTGCAACTGCCGGCGACGTTGGTTTTCGATTATCCGAACGCGCAGGTTGTCGCCGAGTTCATCGATTCCCAGCTCACCGGCACCACGGCGGTCGAAAAGCCTGTGATCAGCCGGGTCCGCACCGGCGACGACCCGATCGCGGTGGTCGCGATGAGCTGCCGCTACCCCGGTGGCGTCGCCTCGCCGGAAGACCTGTGGGACCTGGTCACTTCCGGCACCGACACCACCGGCGAGATGCCGTCGGATCGTGGCTGGGATATCGAGGGCATCTACGATCCGGAACCCGGTAAGGCGGGCAAGACTTATACCCGTCAGGGTGGATTCCTGTACTCCGCAGCCGATTTCGACGCGGATTTCTTCGGGATCAGTCCCAACGAAGCCACGATGATGGATCCGCAGCAGCGGTTGCTACTGGAGATCTCGTGGGAGGCGCTGGAGCGCGCGGGTGTGGATCCGGCGGTGCTGCGCGGTAGTTCGACGGGTGTCTTCACCGGCCTGATGTACCACGACTACGCCCAGCGCACCGGTACCGGCAGCGGCGCCGCGGGCAGCTTGGTTTCGGGCCGGGTGTCATATGTGTTCGGTCTGGAAGGACCGTCGGTCACCGTGGACACCGCGTGCTCGTCCTCGCTGGTCGCCCTGCATCTTGCCGCGCAGTCGCTGCGGTCCGGTGAGTGCGATCTGGCACTGGCCGGTGGCGTGGCGGTGATGGGGACCCCGGACATGTTCCTCGAGTTCGGCAGGCAGCGGGGCTTGTCGCCGGACGGTCGGTGTAAGTCGTTCTCCGATACGGCCGATGGCGTCGGGTGGTCCGAGGGCGCCGGTGTGCTGGTGCTGGAGCGGTTGTCCGACGCGCGTCGCAATGGTCATGATGTGCTTGCGGTGATTGCTGGTTCGGCGGTGAATCAGGATGGTGCGTCGAATGGTTTCTCCGCGCCGAATGGTCCGTCGCAACGGCGGGTGATCCGGCAGGCGTTGGCCAATGCCGGTGTATCGCCGGACGAGGTGGACGTGGTGGAAGCTCACGGCACCGGTACGACCTTGGGTGATCCGATCGAGGCGCAGGCGCTGCTTGCCACGTACGGCCAGGAGCGTGCTGCGGATCGGCCGTTGTGGTTGGGGTCGTTGAAGTCGAATATCGGTCATGCCCAGGCCGCCGCGGGTGTCGGCGGTGTGATCAAGATGGTCATGGCGATCCGCCACGGCCTGCTGCCGCGGACGCTGCACGTGGATCAGCCGTCTACGAAGGTGGATTGGTCCGAGGGGCATGTCCGGTTGTTGACCGAGTCGGTGGTGTGGCCGGAGGTGGATCGGCCGCGTCGTGCGGGTGTGTCCTCGTTCGGCATCAGCGGCACGAATGCCCACCTCATCGTGGAGCAGGCCCCGGTGACGGCGCCGACGCAGGCCCAGGCTCCGGAGCAGGCCCCGGTACCGGCTGCGCGGCCGTGGGTGATTTCGGCCCGCAGTAGCGAGGCTCTCGTCGCTCAGGCTGCCCGCCTGGCATCGCGTGTGGGCGACCACGATCCGGTCGACGTCGGTTTCTCCCTGGCGTCCAGCCGTGCGATGTTCGAGCACCGTGCGGTTGTCGTGGCCGATGACCGTGACGGTCTGCTCGCGGGAGTCCGGGCGCTGGCCGCCGGTACGCAGGCACCCGGTGTGGTGTCGGGTCGTGTCGCGACGGGGTCGACAGGTTTCGTCTTCTCCGGTCAGGGTGCGCAGTGGGCCGGTATGGCCGCCGGGCTGCGGACCGCCTATCCGGTGTTCGCCGATCACTTCGATGCGATAGTCGCGGAGTTGGATCCGCTGTTGGGGCAGTCGGTTTCGCTGAGTGTGGCGTTGGCGGACGGTGAGCTGGTCGACCGGACGGTGTTCGCGCAGGCCGGTCTGTTCGCGTTCGAGGTGGCGTTGTTCCGGCTGCTCGAATCGTGCGGTGTGCGTGCGGATGTCGTAGTCGGTCATTCGATCGGTGAGATCGCTGCCGCGCACATCGCCGGTGTGTTGTCGCTGACGGATGCCTGTGTGCTGGTGGCCGCGCGTGGCCGGTTGATGCAGGCGCTGCCGACCGGTGGCGCGATGGTCGCCGTTGGCGCCTCCGAGCTCGATGTGCTGCCGCTGTTGGTGGCCGGTGCGGTGTCGATCGCGGCGGTCAATGGTCCGTCGTCGGTGGTGCTGTCCGGTGTCGAAGCCGATGTCCTCGCCGTCGCTGAACAGTGCGCCGAACAGGGATGGCGCACACACCGATTGCGGGTCTCGCACGCTTTCCACTCGGCTTTGATGGAGCCGATGTTGGCCGAATTCGCCTCGGCGATTGCGGGTTTGACTTTCGGCCGGCCTGGCATCTCGTTGGTGTCGACGGTGACCGGGGCCCGGATCACCGATGAGATGTCGGATCCGGCGTATTGGGTCGGTCAGGTCCGTGACACCGTCCGGTTCGCGGATGCTGTTGCGGCGATGGCGGATCTGGGTGTGTCCCGGTTCGCCGAGGTCGGCCCCGATGCCGTGCTGACCCCGATGATCGCGCAGAGCCTCGATACCGGGGATGGCGTGGCCGCAACCGTGGCCGCGCTGTCGCGCCGGGATCAGGCCGATGTGTCCGCGGTGCCGACCGGCCTGGCCAGGTTGTTCGTCGCGGGCGCCGACCTCGACTGGGCGGGTCTGTACGCCGGTACCGGAGCGCGCCGAATCGACCTGCCCACCTATGCTTTCCAGCGTCGGCGGTACTGGATGTCCGAGGGGTCGGTCAGTGGTGGCGATGCCCGGGCAATGGGTCTTGTGGCGACCGCCCATCCGCTGGTATCGGTGGTGGTATCGCAGCCGGACTCCGAGGCGATGATCCTGACCGGTCGCCTGTCGGTGCAGACGCATCCGTGGTTGGCCGATCACCTGGTGCTGGGGACCGTATTGTTCCCCGGCACCGGATTCGTCGAGCTGGCCCTGTACGCGGGGGAGCGGGTCGGCTGCTCGACGCTGGACGATCTGGTGCTGCAGGCCCCGCTGGTGTTGTCGGAGTCCGATGGGGCCGCGGTGCGCATCGTGGTCGATCCCGCGGACGAGACCGGCCGGCGCGGGGTGCGGATCTTCTCCAGCCCGGACGGCGACGCCGATGCGCCGTCGTCGTGGCTGCTGAATGCCGAAGGCGCGCTTGCCCCGAGCGCGGCCGTGCCGGCCGTGGATCTCGCGGCGTGGCCGCCGGCCGGCGCGCAGGTTTTGAACGTCGATGGTGTCTACGACGAGCTGCTCGACGCCGGGTACGGGTATGGCCCTGTCTTCCAGGGCCTGCGGGCGGCGTGGCAGCGCGGCGACGAGGTGTTCGCCGAGGTCGCCCTCCCGGACCCGCAGGACGGCCAGGGTTTCGGTCTGCATCCGGCGCTGCTCGATGCCGCGCTGCATGCGCTGCGGCCGGCCGGCCACCTGCGTGCCGAGGGCGCCGGCCCGGAGTTGCCGTTCGAGTGGTCCGGTGTCACGGTGCACGCGGCGGGTGCCGGTGCGCTGCGGGTGCGGTTGACCCGGGTGAGTGACCATGCCGTGGCGGTGGATCTGGCGGATTCGACCGGAGCCGCGGTGGCGACGGTGCGGCGGCTGGCGTCCCGGCCGATCGATCCCGTGCAGCTCAGCACCGGTGCGTCCGTTGCACGCAGCGCGGTATTCCAGGTGGAGTGGACACCGATCTCGTTGTCCGGCACCGGAATCGATGCGGTGTCGTGGGCGGATCTGGGTGACGAGGTGCCCGCCGCGGTGGTGCTGAACTGCCCGGTGGGTAATGAGCCGGACACGGTTCGGGCCGCGACTCACGATGTGCTGCAGGTGCTGCAGTCGTGGCTTGCCGATGAGCGGTTCGGCGAGTCGGCATTGGTGGTCCGGACCAGCGGTGCGGTATCGGTTGCCGGGGAAGATATTACGAATCTGGCCGGTGCTGCCGTGGCCGGTCTGGTCCGTACGGCCCAGGCGGAGAGTCGTGGCCGGATCGTGGTGGTGGACAGCGATTCCGACATCGGCGGCCTGCTGGGCGGAATTCTGGCTGCCGAGGAACCGCAGGTGGCGGTGCGTGGCGGGCAGGTCTTCGGTGCGCGACTTGTCCGGGCGACCCCCTCGTCGGCCACCGGCTCGTCCTTCGCTCCGGACGACACGGTCCTGATCACCGGTGCCAGCGGCTATCTCGGTGGGTTGTTCGCCCGGCATCTGGTGGCTGCGCGCGGTGTTCGCCGTTTGTTGTTGCTGAGCCGGCGCGGTGAATCCGCCACAGGTGCAACCGAACTGCGGGACGAACTGCAGCAGCTCGGTGCCGAGGTCGAGTTCGTCGCGTGTGACGTCGCTGATCGTGCCGCACTGGCCGCGGTGCTGGCCGCTATCCCTGCGGACCGTCCGCTCGCCGGTGTGTTCCATACGGCTGGTGTGCTCGATGACGGTGCGATCGCCGCGCTCACCCCGGAGCGGATGGACGCGGTCTTGCGGCCGAAGGTCGATGCCGCCCTGCATCTGGACGAGCTGACCGCCGATCTGCCGTTGCGGGCGTTCGTGCTGTTCAGTTCGGCGGCCGGCACCTTCGGCAATCCAGGGCAGGGCAACTATGCCGCGGCCAACGCCTGTTTGGATGCGGTGGCGTTGCATCGCAAGGCATCCGGGCGTAACGGGCAGTCGCTCGCGTGGGGTCTGTGGGGCGCGGACGGAGGTATGGGCGCGGAGCTCGGCGACACCGAGCGGCGCCGGATGTCTCGGTCTGGCATGCTGCCGCTGACGGAAGAACAGGGTCTGGCGCTGTTCGACGCTGCTTCCGGAATCGACGCGGCTGCTCCCGTGCTGGCCCGTCTCGATCTGGACGGCATCCGCACCGCGGGGTCTGCCACGGCCCTGCTGTCCGCCCTGCTTCCTGCTCGCCGTCGGACGGCTTCGGGCGGCGCTACGGCGCTGCGTTCTCGTTTGGCCGCTACTCCCGACAGCGAGCGCCTCGGTGTGCTCGTCGAAACCGTTCGTGGTCAGGTCGCGGCGATTCTGGGCCATCGGAACGCGAATGCGATTACACCCGACAGGGCATTCAGCGACCTGGGCTTCGATTCGATCTCCGCGGTCGAGTTCCGCAATGCCCTCGCGACCGCGACGGGCCTGCGGTTGCCGGCGAGTTTGGTGTTCGACTATCCGTCACCCCAGGCGCTGGCCGAATACCTGGTCGGCGAGTTCGCCGACCACCAGCTCTCGGCAGCAGCTCTGTCGGAGCGGACCGTTCGCGCAGCGCTGCAGACCCGCAACCGTCAGCTCGACGAACCCATTGCGATCGTGGGTATGGCGTGCCGGTATCCAGGTGGGGTCGGTTCTCCCGAGGAGCTGTGGAATCTGGTTGCGACGGGGACGGATGCGGCGTCGCAGTTCCCCGTGAATCGTGGCTGGGATGTCGATCGTCTCTACGATGCGGCCGGGGAGAAGCCGAACAGCACGTACACCCGTGAGGGTGGATTCCTGCATGCCGCAGGGGAGTTCGATCCGGCGTTCTTCAATATCAGCCCGAATGAGGCCGCGCTGATGGATCCGCAGCAGTTTCTGTTGCTGGAGACTTCGTGGGAGGCGTTCGAGCGGGCGGGTGTCGACCCCGGTGCGTTGAAGGGCAGCCGGACCGGTGTGTGGGTCGGCATGATGTATCACGACTATCCGGCCAACGCGAACGCGGGATCTATCGCTTCGGGGCGGGTTTCGTATGTGTTCGGTTTGGAGGGGCCGTCGGTCACGGTGGATACGGCGTGTTCGTCGTCGTTGGTGGCCATGCATTCGGCTGCGGCCTCGTTGCGGTCGGGCGAATGTGATCTGGCGTTGGCCGGTGGTGTCACCGTCATGGCCACCCCGGAGACGTTCGTGGAATTCAGCCGGCAGCGCGGGCTGTCGGCCGATGGCCGGTGTAAGTCGTTCTCCGACACCGCCGATGGGGTGGGCTGGTCGGAAGGTGTCGGCATCCTGGTGCTGGAGCGGTTGTCCGACGCCCAGCGCAACGGTCATCGGGTGCTTGCGGTGATGACCGGTTCGGCGGTGAATCAGGACGGTGCGTCGAACGGTTTGACCGCACCGAACGGTCCCGCGCAGCGGCGGGTGATCGGGCAGGCGCTGGCCAATGCCGGGATCGCGCCGACCGAGGTGGATGTGGTGGAGGCCCACGGCACCGGTACCACGTTGGGTGATCCGATCGAGGCCCAAGCCGTCTTGGCTACGTACGGGCAGGGTCGGGATGCGGATCGTCCGCTGTGGCTCGGATCGCTGAAGTCCAATATCGGTCACGCTCAGGCGGCGGCCGGTGTGGGTGGTGTGATCAAGATGGTCATGGCGATGCGGCACGGGGTGCTGCCGCGGACGCTGCATGTCGACGCGCCCAGTTCCAAGGTGGATTGGTCCGAAGGCCATGTGCGGTTGTTGACCGACTCGGTGGTGTGGCCGGAGGTGGATCGGCCGCGTCGTGCGGGTGTGTCCTCGTTCGGCATCAGCGGCACGAACGCGCACATCATCATCGAACAGGCTCCGGCTGTGGAGCCGGAGCCGGTGGCGGCCGTTCCGGTCGGTGGATTGCTGCCGTGGGCGGTCTCGGCACGCGGCGGGCAGGCTCTTGCCGGTCAGGCCGAGCGGCTGGCATCCCATGTCGTTGATCAGGACCTGGATCCGGTGGATGTCGGTTTCTCGTTGGCGTCCACGCGTGCGGTGTTCGACCATCGTGCGGTCGTCCTGGCCGAGGACCGTGACAGGCTGCTGGCGGGTATGCGGGCGCTGGGGCGCGCCGAATCCCTTCCGGGTGTGGTGTCCGGCCGGGTGGTGCCGGGTTCGACGGGTGTGGTGTTCTCGGGTCAGGGTGCGCAGTGGGCTGGTATGGCGGCC
>NZ_BAGN01000063.1 GCF_000308835.1 Nocardia vinacea NBRC 16497
TACGACTCAGGCCATCATCCATCTGCCCGATGCGTTCACCGGGCAAATGGCCGTCGTCGTTCTCACCATGCTCTTCGTCGACTTCTTCGATTGCTCCGGCACCCTGATCGGCGTCGCCAACCAGGCCGGACTGCTCGACAAGGACGGCAAACTGCCGCGCGCGGCCAGTGCACTGGCCGCGGACTCGGTCGGCACCATGGCGGGCGCGGTCATCGGCACCTCGACCACCACCGCCTATGTCGAATCGACGGCGGGTGTCTCAGCGGGCGGGCGGACCGGTATGACCGCCGTGACCACCGCGGGCTGGTTCCTGATCGCCATGTTCTGCTATCCGATCTTCGCGGTGGTCGCCGGTTCGGCGGCCATCACCGCGCCTGCGCTGATCGTGGTCGGCGTGTTGATGGCCCGCGCGCTCGGCGAGATCGATTGGAATCGGCTGGAGTACTCGATTCCGGCCTTCATCACCGTCATCATGATGCCGCTGACCTACTCGATCGCCAATGGACTGGCTATGGGCATGCTGTTCTATCCGATCGTCATGGTCGCGAAGGGGCGCGTCAAAGAGGTGCATCCGGCGATGTGGGCGCTGATGGTGATGTTCCTCGGATATTTCTTCTTCCTCGCGGAATAAGCCTCGCCTATCGCGCGGTTGGGCTGAACTATGGGATAATCGGACCGCAGTCCGCTTCATTGCCGAGGCTAAAGAGCCATTGTTCATAACCGATGCACGGATGAGGACCAGCATGACTTCCAACGGCACAATCGAACGCTCCGCCCATCCGGGTGGCGCGACTCTCGACAACTCCGCCGCCGATATCGGCCTCCTGGTGCTGCGCGTCGTCTTCGGCGGCCTGCTCGCGGCGCACGGCGCTCAGAAACTGTTCGGCTGGTTCAGCGGCCCGGGTTGGAGCGGCAACGCCGCCGCCTTCGATTCCATGGGCTACAACCCCGGAAAACTGTTCGGCACCCTCGCCGGACTCAGCGAATTCACCGGCGGCATCCTGCTGCTGCTCGGCCTGCTGACGCCGCTGGCCTCGGCCATCGTGCTCGGCACCATGATCAATGCGATCAATGCCACCTGGGGTGGCGGCCTGCTGACCGGTAAGGGCTATGAAATGCCCTTGCTGTTCGCCGCCGTCGGCGCTGTCGTCGCATTCACCGGTCCCGGCAAGTTCTCCCTCGACCACGGCCGTCCGTGGCAGCGTCAGGGCATTGTCTGGGGCGTGGCGGCAATCGCGGTGGCTGTGATCGCGGCTGTCGTCACGTTGATTCTCAAGTGGACGCTCTGATCTCGTAACGGATTGCGGCGCGGTGACCGAGGATGGTCGCCGCGCCGCGACTTCATCTGGGTGGCAATCGTTTTCACGTTTCGTCGCGGTTCGAGTGCAGGACCAGAACGGTGGTCGCCCCGTGGTGGAACTCGTAGGCGGTCTCCCGGAGCGACGATCGGATTCCCTTGTCGTGCAGTTCTTTTCGCAGATGTGCGACCAGATCGTCTTGGCGTGCGCCGGTGTGATCGACCAGTGGATAGAGGCGAGTCTCGCCTGCGGATACTCGGGAGAGTTCGAGCAGGGACGCCAGATGGAAATCCGGATCGAGGCGGTCGGCGTAGGTGAAGAGCAGATGTGAGCTCAGGACCAGATCGAAACTGTTGTCGGGGAAGGGAAGCGACGGTAGCAGCGCCGCGACGTACCGATCGCGATGCGCGGTGAGGTCGGCGCCGAAGCGGGCCGCCGCGGCCAGGCGTATCGCTCGGTGCTGTTGCGGATCGCCGTAGAAGTCCCACCGGTAGCGGTCCAGATGTGCTGTTGCCCAAATGTTTCCGCGATCGGTTTCGGAGACGGCGAGGGTGCGCAGGTGCTCCGCGGGTTCGGCGTAGATCGGATCCGCCGCGATGACCGTGGCCCCGAGTTCACTCACCTCCGCGGTGAAACTTGCTGCGCCGCCTGGACAGTCGAGTATGCGTCCGCTGAGGTCGGCTTCGGTGAGTGCGAAGATCGCACGGTATTCGGCCAAAGATCTTGCGCTGATCAAGAATTCGCCGAGGGTGTCGATATCTGGCTGGTGCGTCATTGGGAAACGGTCTCATGGGTGGACCGGCCGTGACAGGGATTTGTGGTGTCCCCGCGCCGCGTGCAGGGCTTGGCACGGGGACTTGCCGATACATCCGGTGCGGGAATTGGGGTCCCACCGAAGTACCGATTCTCAACTTACTTTTGTCTGGAAATATTGGAATGCTTTGTGAGTGGTCTCACAGTTCCACCAGCTCAGGCGTTCGCGGCGGTGAGTCGACGCAGTGCTTTGGTGACGACTTCGGGATCCGAGGTCTCCCAGTACGGCGGCAGCGAGGCCCGCAGATAACCGCCGTAGCGCGCGGTCGCCAGACGGGAATCGAGGATCGCCACGACACCCCGGTCATCGACGCTGCGCAAGAGCCTGCCGGTGCCCTGAGCCAGCAGCAGCGCGGCATGATTGGCCGCGACGGTCATGAAGCCATTGCCGCCGCGTGACTCGACGGCCCGCTGTCGTGCGGTCAGCAGCGGATCGTCGGGCCGCGGGAACGGGATCCGATCCAGGATCACCAGACTCAGCGACGGACCCGGCACATCGACGCCCTGCCACAGCGACAACGTGCCGAACAGCGAGGTCTCGGGGTCGTCGGCGAACTTGCGCACCAGCGCGCCGGTTGCGTCGTCCCCTTGACACAAAACGGGCGTCTTCAGCCGGTCGCGCAGCGCGTCGGTGGCCGCGCGAGCGGCGCGCATCGAGGAGAACAGCCCGAGCGTGCGCCCGCCCGCCGCGCCGATCAGCCGCTCGATTTCGTCGAGGTAGGCCGGTGCCAGACCGTCTCGGCCGGGCGCGGGCAGATGTTTCGCGACGTACAGAATGCCGGATTTGGCATGGTCGAACGGCGAGCCGACGTCGAGCGAGCTCCAGCGCACAGTCTCCGCGTCCGATGGCACCTGCGCGCCATTTGCGGTTGCGGTATCGCTGCGGTTGGCCGATTGTGCGGGCAGACCCCAGGTGATGGCGAGTCCGTCGAAGGAGCCGCCGATCTGCAGGGTGGCCGAGGTCAGCACGACGGTGGCGGTGCCGAAAAGTCTGCTACGCAGAAGTCCGCCCACCGACAGCGGCGCCATCCGCAGCGTTCGCCGGGTGACGCCGCGGATCTCGTCGGCGGCGAGCCAGATGACATCGTGACGCTTGGCCGGATCGGATTCGTCGAAGGCGGTCAAGGCGCGCACCGCGCTGTCGTGCACCTCATCGATGGCGGCCAGCGCCTGGGTACGGGCGGCGGCGCTCTCCGGATCGCCCTGTGCGGTGGTACCGCCCTGTGGTGCGAGCGCGGTGCGCGCATTCCAGGCGGCATCGCGGACCAGAGCGAGCACCGGCGCGATGCCGTCGGGCAGTGCGTCCCAGCGGGCGGCGGGCAGTTCGTCGAGCACCGTGTGCCAGGCCTCGGCGGCCTCCTCGAGCCGGTCGACTTCCTGCTGATCGATGAGTTTGGCGCAGCGTCGGGCCGCGGCGCTGATCGCTGATGCGGCCAGTTCGGCGGTGGCGACGCCGGTGACCCGATCGACCAATTCGTGCGCCTCATCGATCACGACCACATCGTGTTCGGGCAGCACCTGGATGCCGCTGATCGCATCGATGGCGAGCAGGGCGTGATTGGTCACCACCACATCGGCCTGCGCGGACTCCGCCCTGGCCCGTTCGGCGAAGCAGTCCTGGCCGAACGGGCAGCGCGACTTGCCGAGGCATTCCCGCGACGACACACTGACCTGCCGCCAGGCCCGATCGGTGACACCGGGAGCAAGCTCGTCCCGGTCGCCGGTTTCGGTATTCGAGGCCCATTCGTTGAGCCGCTGCACCTCCCGGCCCAACCGCGAGATGGCGAATGCGTCGAAGAGTTCGGCCTCCGCGGGCTCGTCCGGAATCACACTATTGATCTTGTTCAGGCACAGATAGTTATTGCGCCCCTTGAGGATCGCGAATTTCGCCTCTCGGCCGAGCGGCTTGCTCAGTGCCTCGGCCAGTCGCGGCAGATCCCGGTCTACGAGCTGACGCTGCAGCGCGATCGTCGCCGTCGACACCACCACGGTCCGGCCGGTGCGCACCGCGTGACGCAGGCTCGGCACCAGATACGCCAGCGACTTTCCGGTACCGGTGCCCGCCTGCACCGCGAGGTGTTCCTTGGTATCGATGGCGTGATCCACCGCCGCCGCCATGGTCACCTGCCCGACGCGTTCCTTCCCGCCGAGCGCGCGCACAGCGGTGGCCAAAAGCTCGGGTACGGGCGGCAGTTCGGGCACGCGACGAGCCTACTGCTTCGGACCGACACCGATCACCGCCCGATCGGATCCTCGGCCTGCTTCGCACACCTTCCACACGTGCACCCGGCGTGTCCTGCGGCAGGTCGGGGCAGGCGGTCTGCGTCAGCGAACGACCGAACCCTCGATATCCACTCCGGCCGCGCGCATGCGATCGAGTGCGGCGGTGGTCGTGTCGGGTGCGACGCCCGCGGTGAAGTCCAGCAGCACCCTGGTGTCGAAACCTTCGATGCGGGCGTCCAGTGCGGTCGCGCGGACGCAATGGTCGGTGGCGATGCCGACGATGTCGAGTTCATCGATGGCGCGCTCGCGCAGCCAGTCCGCGAGGCCGGTGCCATCCTCGGTGGCGCCTTCGAAACCCGAATAGGCGGCGGAGTATTGGCCCTTGGAGAAGATCTCCTGGATCTGCTCGGTATTCAGGGCGGGGTGGAAATCCGCGCCGGAGGTGCCGACTCGGCAGTGCGGCGGCCAGGTGTCCACATAATCGGGATGTTCGGAGAAATGGCCGCCGGGATCGATGTGGTAGTCGCGGGTGGCGACGACCGCACTGTAATGCGCGGAGTTCAGGTAGCCGGTGATGCGCCGGGCGACCGTGGCCCCGCCGGTGACGGCCAGCGATCCGCCCTCGCAGAAATCGTTCTGCACGTCGACGATGATCAACGCTCGGTTCATGTCGACCTCACTTTCCCACGATCTGAGCGCCGAGGGGTAAACACTCGGCACCTGTCTGTGGATTACATTGTGCCGCCTGATCGATCGGGCGGGCTACGAACACTCGGAGGTCCACGTGAGCAGCACCGTCAGAATTTCGATCGCGCTCTTCATCGGCTATACGGCCTATCTCGCCGTCGCCTTTCTGCTCGGCGATCGACCCGACGAGGTCGTCGACTGGGTACGGCTGGCGCTCGAGGGCGTCTTGGTCGTGCTGGTAGCCGTATCCATCGTGGAATGGGCGAACCGACGCAACGCCGCAGCTGGGGTCAATTCACAAACGTCGTCGGAATCGCAGGCTCCCCAGCCGACAGTTTCAGGCCCTCCCACGGCAGGCTGACCAACCCGCGCGCCACCAACTTGCGACTGTCCGCGAGGGTGGGCAGCCCATCGACCGGTTCGCCACCGCGCACCAGCGGTGTCAGCAATTCGCGAACCTCGAATCCGTTTGTGGCGGGCTGGTTTCCGGCGGCCGGGTAGACGATCTCCTCGACCAGGGTGCCGGTCCGGCGAGACAGTCGAATCGCCTTCTTGGTGCCGCCGCGCGACTCCTTGTGGCTGCTGCGTTTCGCGACCGGCAGCCCGTCCACCTCGACCAGCTTGTAGACCATTCCGGCGGTGGGCGCCCCGGACCCGGTGACCAGCGACGTCCCGACCCCATAGGCGTCCACCGGTTCGGCGCGCAGTGCGGCGATCGCGTACTCGTCCAGATCGCCGGAGACCACGATGCGGGTCTTGGTCGCGCCGAGTCCGTCGAGTTGGTCGCGCACCTGCCTGGCCAGCACACCGAGATCACCGGAATCGATACGCACACCGCCCAATTCGGGGCCGGCGATCTCGATTGCGGTCGCCACCCCCTGGGTGATGTCGAAGGTGTCGACCAGCAGTGTGGTGCCGATGCCGAGCGACTCGATCTGACTGCGGAACGCGGCCGCCTCGTGCGCACCGTCCGCGGCGCTGTGCAGCAGGGTGAACGCATGTGCGCTGGTGCCTGCGCCGGGCACGCCGAAGCGGCGCACGGCCTCCAGATTGGAGGTGGCGTCGAAGCCGGCCAGATATGCGGCGCGCGAGCAGGACGGCGCGGCGAGTTCGTGAGCACGGCGCGAGCCCATTTCGATCATCCGGCGGCCATCGGCCGCGCTCACCATGCGGGCGGCGGCCGAGGCGATCGCGCTGTCGTGATTGAGGATCGACAGGGCGAGGGTCTCCAACAGGACGCATTCGGCGAAGCTGCCGCGCACCGAAAGAATCGGGGAGCCCGGAAAATATAGCTCGCCCTCCGGATAGCCGTCGATATCGCCGGTGAAGCGGTAGTCGCGCAGCCAATCGATGGTTTTCGAGTCCAGGAAACCGGCCGCGACGGCGAGCTCCGATTCCTCGAAACGGAAATGTGCCAGCGCATCGACCAGTCGGCCGGTACCCGCGACAACGCCGTAGCGGCGACCATTCGGCAAGCGTCGCGCAAACACCTCGAAGGTGCAGCGCCGGTGCGCCGAGCCGTCGCCCAGGGCGGCCGCGAGCATGGTCAGTTCGTACTGATCGGTCAGCAGTGCGGTGCTGCGCATGTCCACGCAAGCCACTGTAGACAGCCGTGGCGGGCATGATAGGCCGATGTGGCCGGGGTGTCTGTCGATTCCTGGTGCGCGGGTGTTGTGTATCCGGAGTCGAGTCGTACCCTGAGTGTTATGGCCTTGTGCGAAGTGAACGCGACACTGTCGGCGGCACAGGCGACTCCGGAGGCGGTCGAATACACCGAGATCCTGGAGGCCGAGGACCGTCCGTGGGTAACGGTCGTCTGGGATGATCCGGTCAACCTCATGCACTACGTCGCCTACATCTTCCAGAAGCTGTTCGGCTACAGCAAAGCGAAGGCGACCGAATTGATGCTCAAGGTGCACAACGAGGGTAAGGCAGTGGTGTCGTCGGGTTCGCGGGACAAGATGGAACAGGACGTGCGACGGCTGCACGCCGCGGGACTCTGGGCGACCATGCAGCGGGACGACTGACCGGTACGACTACCCTGACGTCAGTGCGTAAGTGGAGCCGGAAGAACTCGCTGAGCGGCCTCAAATTGCGATCCGAAATGGACGCGCGTGAGGCGAGCGTACTGCGGTCCCTGGTCGGCGCCGTTTCCGGCCTGCTGACCGAGCGGGCCGAATCCGCACCCGACGATGAGCTCGCCGAGCTCACCGGGCTGCGTAGCGGCAATACGACCCCGCCCGAGGATCCCCGGCTGCACCGGCTGCTGCCGGATTTCCACCGGAGTGAACCGGGCTCTCCCGACGCCGATCGCGCCGATCTCAACAGTGCGCTGCGCGGCCTGCACGAGCCGGAGATCATCGATGCCAAATTGGCGGCCGGATCGGTGGTGCTGAAAACGGTGCCGACCGACGGCGGGAAGATCGTGCTGACGCCGGAGCAGGCCGACGCCTGGTTGACCGCGCTGACCGATGTGCGGCTGGCATTGGGCACGGTGCTCGGAATCGATGCCGAGACACCGGATCACCTCGAACCCGATGATCCGCGTGGGCCGCATCTGGATGTTTATCACTGGCTGACATGGATGCAGGATTCCCTGCTGCAGGCCCTCGCACCCTGACGGTCCGGGTTGATCGTGACGAGCAGTCAGGAGCACCTGCCGTGAATGTGCAAGCGGGACAGCGGAATTCGCTCACCGATGTTCCCAGCCTGCTGGTCGGGCACCATCATGTGCTCGATCCGGATGCGACACTGGGTTCCGGCGCGGCGACCGGCTGCACCGTCGTGCGCGTACCCGGCGGTGCGGTCGCCGCGGTAGATGTGCGCGGCGGCGGGCCGGGGACCAGGGAAACCGATCTGCTCGACCCGGGCAACACTGTGCGCCAAGTGAATTCGATCCTGCTCACCGGCGGTAGCGCCTACGGACTCGCGGCCGCGGACGGGGTAATGCGTTGGCTGGAGGAACATCACGAGGGCATACCGATGGATCCGGTCGATCCGAGTCGGGTGGTACCCATCGTCCCCGCCGCGGTGATCTTCGATCTTCCGGTGGGGGACTGGCGAATTCGACCGACGGCCGATTTCGGTTTCCTGGCCGCCGAGGCCGCGGCGGAGGAGTTCGAGCGCGGGTGCGTCGGCGCGGGCGTCGGTGCGCGGGCCGGTTCGATCAAGGGCGGCGTGGGGACCGCGAGCGTCGTGCTCGGTGCGGGTGCCGCCGCGGGTGTCACCGTGGCGGCGCTGGTCGTCGCCAACCCGGTCGGCTCGGTCTTCGATCCACGCACCGGCTTGCCATGGGGCGTCGGCACCGAGGGCCCCGACGTATTCGGCTTGTATCCCGCCACGCCCGAGAGACTGGCCGTGGCCAACGCCCTCCCGGTCAAGGGCACCGTTCTCAACACGACCATCGGCGTGGTCGCCACCGATGCACCCCTCGACCCCGCCGGATGCAGGCGCGTGGCCACCGCCGCCCACGATGGGCTCGCCCGCGCCATCCGTCCCGCACACTCGCCCCTCGACGGTGACACCCTCTTCGCACTGTCCACCGGCACCGCTGAAATCACCGCCGCCCCGATGCCGTCCGCCTTCCCGTCCGACCTGCTGGTGCTGGATGAGGTCTGCACCGCGGCGGCGGTCTGCGTCGAGCGCGCCATCGTCGACGCGATCCTTTCCGCCCACTCCGTGGCAGGCATCCCTGCCTACTCGGACCTCTTCCCGCGCTCCTAGCGGGTTCCCATACCGATATGCCGGGCGGAATCCGCGAAAGTGTGCGGGAGCGTTGGCAACAGCGCCGGGGAGGGTACCGGCCGACAGGCGGGTGGGAATAGCCGAATATTCTGGGTCGTTGTCGGGTGCGATATGTCGGCAGCGGATATGCCGAATGCGGAAGGGTTTGACTCGTGCTGGTGATCAGGACCGACCTGGTGGAGGCGATGGTGGCGCATGCGCGCGCCGATCACCCGGACGAGGCCTGCGGCGTCATCGCCGGTCCGGAAGGTTCGGATCGGCCGGAGCGGTTCATCGCCATGGTCAATGCCGAGCGCTCGCCGACCTTCTACCGGTTCGATTCCGGTGAACAGCTGAAGGTGTGGCGGGCGATGGACGATGCCGACGAGACCCCGGTGGTGATCTACCACTCGCATACCGCCACCGAGGCCTATCCGAGCCGCACCGATATCTCCTATGCGTCCGAGCCGTTCGCGCATTATGTGTTGATCTCCACCCGCGATCCGGAGCAGCACGAGTTGCGCAGCTACCGGATCGTGGACGGTGAGGTCACCGAGGAGCCGGTCCGGATCGTCGATGCGTACGAGACCGTCTAGTACCCCCATGTTCGTCGATTTCGAGGAGTCCCCATGCCGGTAACCGTGTCCATCCCGACCATCATGCGTGGCCTTACCGGAGGCGAGAAGCGCGTCGACGCGCAGGGCTCGACCCTGTCCGCGCTGATCGACAACCTCGACGCCAACCATCCGGGCCTCGCGGAGCGGCTGCTCAAGGACGGCAAGCTCAACCGCTACGTCAACATCTACGTCGATGACGAAGATGTGCGCTTCGCGGGCGGTCTCGACGCAGAGGTGCCCGAGGGCGCGAGCGTCACCATCCTGCCTGCCGTCGCCGGAGGCTGATCGACACCGTGGCGCGCTACGAATCGCTGATCGCGACCCTCGGCAACACCCCGCTGGTCGGGCTGCGCAACCTGTCTCCGCAGTGGGACGGTGACCATCCGGTGCGGCTGTGGGCCAAACTCGAGGACCGCAACCCGACCGGTTCCATCAAGGACCGGCCCGCCCTGCGGATGATCGAACAGGCCGAGGCCGACGGTCTGCTGACGCCCGGCTGCACGATCCTGGAGCCGACCAGCGGAAATACCGGAATTTCGCTGGCGATGGCGGCCAAGCTCAAGGGCTACCGGCTGGTCTGCGTGATGCCGGAGAACACCTCGGTCGAGCGGCGCCAGCTGCTGACCATGTTCGGCGCGGAGATCATCGATTCCCCGGCCGCGGGCGGTTCGAATCAGGCGGTCGCGCTGGCCAAGCAGATCGCGACGGAGAATCCGGACTGGGTGATGCTGTACCAGTACGGCAATCCGGCCAATGCCTTGGCGCACTATGAGACCACCGGCCCGGAAATCCTCGCCGACCTGCCAGAGATCACGCATTTCGTCGCGGGTCTCGGTACCACCGGCACGCTCATGGGCACCGGCCGCTTCCTGCGCGAGAAGGTGCCCGGCATCGAAATCGTCGCGGCCGAACCGCGCTACGGCGAACTCGTGTACGGACTGCGCAATATCGATGAGGGCTTCATCCCCGAGCTATACGACGAGTCGGTGCTGACCACTCGTTTTTCGGTCGGTCCCTTCGATGCGGTGAAGCGCACGCGCGAGCTGGTGTTGGAAGAGGGCATTTTCGCGGGTATTTCGACCGGCGCGATTCTGCATGCGGCGCTCGGTGTCGCGCGCAAATGCGTGCGTGCGGGCACGCGGGCGGATATCGCCTTCGTGGTTGCCGACGGCGGGTGGAAGTACCTGTCCACCGGCGCGTACGACGGGACTCTCGAAGAGGCCGAGGAACGCCTCGACGGCCAGCTCTGGGCCTGAGTTTCGAGCGATCCGGCTGAGCGTGCACTTTTCGCGCGGAAAGTGCACGCTCACGCCTGCATCACCGGCCCTTCGGTCGCGACTTGCCCCGGTACTCTCGAAAGAGCGAGTCCCTTGTCGCATATCGTCGGCGTCCGGGCCTCGCTCGACGAGGAGGTTGCGATGACCGGCGGTTCGGGAATCGGTTCGTCGTTCGATCCGGAGCGGATCGCCGCACTACGCGCCCAACTGGGGCAACCGAGCGTGCCGACTCCCGGTACACCGGCCAAACCGAATAGCTTCGCCCCGGTCAAACAGCTCTGGCTGCGCGCGGGCATCATCATCACCGCATTCGTCGCCCTGCTCTACGGCGTCGAAGGCGTCGACGAACTCGACCACAACCAACTCGATTACAACGGCATCGAACCGCGCGAGGCGGACGGTCTGTGGGGCATTCTCTGGGCCCCGGTCCTGCACCACGGCTGGGACCATCTGTTCGCCAATACGCTTCCGGTTATCGTCCTCGGCTTCATCACCCTGCTCGCGGGCATCGGGCGTGGGATCGCCGCCACCGCGATCATCTGGATCGTGGCCGGAGTCGGCGTCTGGCTCACCGGTGCCACCGGATCGGTGCACCTCGGTGCTTCATCGCTGATCTTCGGCTGGCTGACCTTCCTGATCTCGCGCGGCTGGTTCGCCCGCAATCTCGTGCAGATCGGCATCGGCCTGGTCGTACTGGCGATTTACGGGTCGGTGCTGTGGGGTGTGCTGCCCGGACAGCCCGGAATCTCTTGGCAGGGGCATCTTTTCGGGGCAATGGGTGGAGTGCTGGCCGGCTGGGTACTCTCTGGTGATGAACGTCGACACCGTCGCGGGGATCGAGCCGGAGTCATTGCGTTGCCGCGGTAATCGCGCGGCGCGCAGCGGAATGTGGGGGATCGGTTCTTGAGTGAGAATTCGTCGTGGGAGCATGGGGGAATGCGCCTTACCGTCCTCGGGTGCTCGGGCAGTGTGTCCGGCCCGGACTCCCCAGCGTCGGGGTACCTACTGACCGGGCCGGATATGTCGCCGGTGGTCATCGATTTCGGACCCGGCGTGCTCGGCGCATTGCAGCGCTACGCCGATCCCGGTGAGGTCGACATCTTCCTTACGCATCTGCATGCCGATCACTGCCTCGATCTGCCCGGACTGCTGGTCTGGCGGCGCTACCACCCGACACCCCCGGTGGGGCAGGCGATCGTGCGTGGTCCGTCCGATAGCGCGGTGCGCATCGGCAATGCCTCCGCCGAGATCGGCGGTGAATGCGACGACTGGTCCGACGTCATCGATCACCAGACGTGGGTCGATGGCGAGGCGGTCGAATTCGGTCCGGGCCATACGGTACTCGCGCGTCGGATGTATCACCCGCCGGAGTCGTACGGGCTGCGCATCGCGACCGCATCCGGGCGGACCTTCGTCTACACCGGAGATACCGCCATGTGCGATGCGGTTCTCGAACTCGCGCAGGGCGCCGACATACTCATGTCGGAGGCGTCCTGGACGCACGATCCGGCCAACCGGCCCCCGGGTATTCATCTTTCCGGCACCGAGGCGGGCATTATCGCCGCACGTGCGGGCGTGAAAGAGCTGCTGCTCACCCATATTCCGCCGTGGACCTCCCGCGAGGACGTGATCGCCGAGGCGAAGGCGCAGTTCTCCGGACCGGTGCACGCCGTGGCACCGGGCGAAACCTTCGACATCTGACCGGCTGCCGCGCGCGGTAGGCCATGTGACTAGGCTTGGCGCGTGTCGAGACGAGCCGATGGCAGGGCGGACGATGAGCTCCGCGAGGTACGGATCACCCGTGGCTTCACCACGCATCCAGCCGGTTCGGTGCTGGTGGAATTCGGGCAGACCCGGGTGATGTGCACGGCGAGCGTCACCGAGGGCGTGCCCCCGTGGCGTCGCGATTCCGGACTCGGGTGGCTCACCGCCGAATACGCGATGCTGCCCGCGGCCACACATACCCGCAGCGGGCGGGAATCGGTGAAGGGCAAGGTCGGCGGGCGCACCCAGGAGATCAGCCGGTTGGTCGGCCGGTCGCTGCGCGCATGCATCGACCTGGCGGCCATCGGCGAGAACACCATTGCCATCGACTGCGATGTGCTGCAGGCCGACGGCGGCACGCGGACCGCGGCCATCACCGGCGCGTATGTCGCGCTCTCGGATGCGGTCACCTACCTCGGCGCAGCGGGCGGATTGGCCGACCCGCAGCCGATCTCGTGTGCGATCGCCGCGGTGAGCGTCGGTGTCGTCGACGGCCGGGTGCGGTTGGACCTGCCGTACGAAGAGGATTCGCGCGCCGAGGTCGATATGAATGTGGTCGCCACCGATACCGGCACCCTGGTGGAGATCCAGGGCACCGGTGAAGGCGCGACCTTCCCTCGCTCTACCCTGGACAAGCTGCTCGACTCCGCACTCGCGGGATGCGACCGGCTGTTCGCCATCCAGAAAGAGGCGCTCGCACTGCCGTATCCGGGTGTGCTGCCGCAGCCTGCCGAGTCGAAGAAGAAGTGATGACGCGCCGCGTCCTGGTCGCCAGTCGCAATGCCAAGAAGTTGAACGAACTGCGTCGGATCCTCGCCGACGCGGGTATCGCGGGCATCGAGATCGTCGGACTCGGCGATGTGCCCGCCTACGACGAGGCGCCCGAGACCGGCGCGACCTTCGAGGAGAATGCGCTGGCGAAGGCGCGCGATGGTGCCGCCGCCACCGGATTGCCCTGTGTCGCAGACGATTCCGGGATCGCGGTGGACGTGTTGAACGGGATGCCCGGTGTGCTGTCCGCGCGCTGGTCCGGGATGCACGGCGATGATGCGGCCAATAACGCGCTGCTGCTCGCGCAACTCGGTGACGTTCCGGACGAGCGGCGTGGTGCACAGTTCGTTTCCACCTGCGCGCTGGTGGTGCCCGGCGGCACCGAGATCGTGGTGCGCGGCGAATGGCCCGGTGCGATCGGCCGGAAACCGATGGGCGACGGCGGTTTCGGCTACGATCCGCTGTTCATTCCGGCGGGCGGCGATATCACCGCTGCTCAGCTGACCCCCGCCGAGAAGGACGCCGTGTCCCACCGCGGTCGCGCGCTCACCCAACTTCTCCCCGCGCTCGCGACCCTCGCCGAGTCCTGAATCAGCCGCACTCCTTGATCGGGATTCCTTGCGGATTCTCGGAAGGTGGTGGCGTTCGGAGGCTCGGTCAGAGGTTGAAGTCTTGTTTGACCTTGTTCGCGTTGACGTGTTCGACGAAGAAGGACAGCAGCGGGATGGTGCCTGCGATCAGGGTGCCGACGGTGCGCGGGATCGGCCAGCGCACCTTGACCGCGAGGTCGGCGGTGACCAGCAGGTAGACGAAGTAGACCCAGCCGTGCACGACCGCGATCCAGTTCGGGGTGTGCACGTCGAAGCCGTACTTGGCGATCATTTCACCGGTGAGCAGCAGCAGCCACAGACCCGTCGTCCAGGCGAGCACGCGGTAGCGCAGCAGCGCGGGCTTGATCTTCGCGACGTTTGTGGCCGTCGGCTCTGGTGTGAGCGTCGCGGCGGATTCGGTCGAGTTCTCGCTGGTGGTCAACCGGCGCTCCTGTGTGTGTCGTGGGCGAGGCCCGCGTCCCGGACGTGTTGGTCGATATCTTGCGCGTGCAGCTCGGCCAGATACTTGTTGTATTCGGCGAGCACCGGATCATCATCGCGGGCAGCCTTGGGCCGCTCGGGCAACAGTCCGGCCGGAATCTCGCGCGGCGCATCGACTTTCGCGGGTCGGCGCGCCTTCGCGGGAGCCGGTTCGGCTTCCGGCTCCTTATCCGCTTCGGATTCCAGCCGCACGAACCGGAAGTACGCGAAGACCGCGAACCCGGCGAACAGCGGCCACTGCAATGCGTAGCCGAGATTCTGACCGGTGCCGCTCGCGGATTCGAACCGCTCCCACTGCCACCATCCCAATGCCAGGCAGGCGAGGGCGGCCACGATCACCAGCGCGATGAGGGCCGGGCGATTGTGTGCCGAGCGGCGAGGTGGAGCGGACACGCATACCACGGTACCCGTCTACTACACGGTACGTAGGAGCAGGTAGGGCCTCAGAACTTGTAGGTGATCCCGGTCATGCGCTCGGATTCCTCCCACAGGCGGCGCAGCAGTTCCGGATTGTTCGACAGCTTGCTCGACGGCGAGGGCTCGACCGGGCCCTGGCTCTGGAACAATCGGTTCGGGCCCCAGTAGGTAGTGGGGTCGGCATCGGGCGTGGTGGCCGCGAACAGCGTGGAGTGGGCGGCCTTGGCCGGGGGATGGCCGATGATGCGGATGAAGGGCTTGCTGATCCGGTCCAGTGGGGTTTCGGTCCTGGCGAATAAGTCGGTCGCCGAGACGCCCGGGTGCACCGCGTAGGAGCGCTTGTCGGAGCTCGCTTCGGTCAGTCGCCGCTGCAGTTCGCGGGCGAACATCAGGTTGGCCAGTTTGGACTGGGCGTAGGCGAGATTGCGCTGGTAGCGGCGGTTCTCGTAGTTGAGATCGTCGATCCACAGCTTCGGGGTCTGCTTGTGCGCGATGCTCGCCAGGCTCACCACCCGGTCCCGGAGGCGATCCAGCAGTAGTCCGGTCAGCGCGAAATGTCCGAGGTGGTTGACGCCGAACTGGGTCTCGAATCCGTCCTTGGTGCGGGAGAACGGAATGTTCATCAGACCGGCATTATTGATGAGCACATCGAATTCGCCGGTCTTGTCGGCGAATTCGCGTACCGATGCCAGATCGGCCAGATCCAATTGCTCGATCCGGACGTCGCCGTCGATCCGGTCGGCGATCGGCTGCGCCTTGGCGACATTGCGGCAGGCCATGATCACGGTGCCGCCCTTGCTCGCCAGCGCCTTGGTGGTCTCGACACCGAGGCCGCCGTTGGCTCCGGTGACAATGAATGTGCGCCCACTCTGGTCGGGCATATCTTTCGGGTTCCATGCCATGAGCCGACCTTACTCTGGAGTAAGTTACGGCGGAAGAGCGACACGCAATCTGGACCGCGGATCATCATGTGCTGGTGAAGGCGAATATCGAGCGAGCCGCCGCCAGTGCGTTCTCGATGATTGCTGTCGTGTCGCTGGGAGAGGTGGGAGGCTGCAGGTGGCCATACTTGGGGGATGAGCGCTGCTGTTGCTGTCGCTGAGAATGCTGCGGAGCCGTTGAGTCGGGGCAAGACAAATGTCGTGTTTGCCACGATTGTGCTCGGGATGTTGTTGGCGGCGCTGGATCAGACGATCGTGTCCACCGCGTTGCCGACGATCGTCGCCGATCTCGGCGAGGCCGGGCGGATGGCGTGGGTGGTCACGGCCTATTTGTTGGCGGAGGCGGTGGCGACCGCGCTGGCGGGTAAGCTCGGCGATCTCTTCGGCCGCAAGCTGATATTCCAGCTCAGTGCGCTGATCTTCATCATCGGCTCGATGATCGCCGGTCTGGCCAATGGGATGACGTTGCTGATCGTCGCCCGCGGCATCCAGGGTTTCGGCGCCGGTGGCCTGATGGTCACCGCGATGGCGCTGATCGCCGACACCATTCCGCTGCGGCAGCGCGGTAAATATCAGGGCGCGCTCGGTGCCGTATTCGGTGTCACCACGGTGATCGGGCCGACGCTCGGCGGGCTGTTCACCGACCACGCGAGCTGGCGGTGGTGTTTTTACGTCAACGTGCCCGTCGCGGTGATCATGATCGCCATGGCCGCACGCACGATCCCGCGGGTGCGCTCGGTGGTCAAGCCGATCATCGACTATGCGGGCATCGGACTCGTCGCGGCCGGTGTGTCCTGCCTGATTCTCGGACTGGAGTGGGGCGGGCAGCAGTACGCATGGGGCTCCGCGATGATCATCGGCCTGTTCGTGGCGGCGGTGCTACTGCTGGCCGCATTCGTCGCGGTCGAGCTGCGGGCCAGGGAGCCGATGCTGCCGATGAGCCTGTTCCGCAGCCGCGTGTTCACCGTGTGCTCGATCCTCAGCTTCATCGTCGGATTCGCGATGCTCGGCTCGATGACGTATCTGCCCGCGTATCTGCAGTATGTGAACGGGGTTTCGGCCACCGCGTCCGGCATTCGCACGCTGCCGCTGGTGGTCGGGTTGTTCATCACCTCGATCCTGTCCGGGCAGGTGGTCGGCAAGACCGGTCGCTACAAATACTTTCCGATCGTCGGCACATTGGTGATGGCGCTGGGGCTGTACCTGATGTCCACCATGGGGCGCAACACCGGCGTGTGGTTGGAATCGCTGTACATGCTGGTGCTCGGCCTCGGGCTCGGGCTGAGCATGCAGGTGTTGACCATCGTCGTGCAGAACACTGTGCCGTACGCGCAACTCGGCACCGCGACCTCGGGTGTCACCTTTTTCCGCACGCTCGGAAGTACCTTCGGCACAGCCATTTTCGGCACGCTCTACACCAATCAGATCGGACCGAACCTGGCCGATGCGCTCACGCAGGTCCGGGTTGTTTCGCCGGAGGTCGCGGCCGATGCGAAGTCGCTGCGTGCGCTGCCGTCGGAGGTGTCCGCGCCGATCATCGATGCCTACGCCGAATCCATCGACCACGTCTTCCTGTGGGTGGTGCCGGTCGCGCTGGCCGGTTTCGTGATCGCCTGGTTCTTGAAGGAGGTGCCACTGCGCGACAGTTCCCGAGCGGGTGCGACCGATGTGGGCGAGGGCTTTTCGATGCCGGAGTCCCCGGATCGTGTGGTGTTGCTGGAGCGCGCCGTCGCCGACACCATGCGCAAAGCGCATGAGGAGGGGCCGATCGGTCCGCGCATTCTCGCGGATTCGGGCAGCGGGCTGACTCGCGGCGAGGCCTGGGCGTTGGGGCAGGTCTATATGCACATCCGTATCCGGGGGACGGCGACAGTGGATGCGATCGCGCAGCGGCACAAGGTGCCGGACGAGGTCATCGAACCCATCTACGACCGGGTGATCGGCCGCGGCTATCTCACCGAAGACGGTGCGGGACTGCGACTTACCGATACCGGACAGACCCAGGTCGATCTGATCCAGGCGTCGTGGCGGCGCTGGCTCGATACCAAGCTCGACGATTGGGACTGCGCCGATTCGGCCGACCGCGCGTTGCTCGATCAGGCCCTGGAGAACATCGCAGCCAAGTTGCTCGATGAAGAGACCAGAGAGCGCGAGCCCGTCCACGCCTAGTACTTGTGCCCGAATGCTCGTCGGCGTATATTCGTAGACGAGTAAGGAGGTGTCCATGGCCACGAAGCGCAAGGTGAACAATCTGCTGGCGCTGGCGGTACTCGCGACCGTCATCGAACGGCCGATGCACCGCTACGAAATCGCCTCGCAGATGCGTGAGCGCGGCAAGGACCGCGATATGGACATCAAATGGGGCTCGCTGTATACCGTCGTGCAGAACATGGAGAAGGCGGGCTTCCTCGAGGTCGTCGGCAATGAGCGCGACGGTGCTCGGCCGGAACGCACGATCTATGCGATAACCGATGCCGGTCGCGCCGAAATGGCCGACTGGACAAGGGAATTGATTGCCGAGCCGGCACCGGAACACCATCGGTTCACGGCCGGACTCTCCGTCGTGGCGGCACTGCCGCCGGATGAAGTCGTCGAGTTGCTCGGCCGGCGCATCGACGCGCTGGGTCGCATCATCGAGGCTGCGCGCCGAGAACTCGATCAACTCGCGGTCGCCAATCTGCCCAGGCTGTTCGTCGTCGAAGCCGAATACGGTGTGGCGATGCTGGAGGCCGAGGTGGCGTGGGCCGTGTCGCTGCGTGACGAGATCGCCGCCGGGACTTTCCCCGGTGTCGATCTGTGGCGGCATATGCATGCCGTCGGCATGTCGCCCGCCGAGGTCACGGAGCTGGTGGAAAGGGGGATGACGGAATAGAGACCGGGCCCGGCGGGGTGCGGCAACACCGCCGCCGAGCCCGATGTAACCGTCTCGAACCGCGTCCGCATGCGCGCACCCGGCTACAAGGCTGGCAACCACAGGATAACTGGGTGTGCGATGGGATGGCCGGTTCGGGCTTTCGAAGAAACCCGTATCGCACATAACTGGAGTACACCCATGTCCAAAACAGAAACAGCCATCGTTATCGGCGGTGGTATCGCCGGACCCGTCACCGCCACCGCTCTGCGCAAGGCGGGCATTGCCGCTCGCGTCTACGAGGCCTATCCGGGGCCCACCTTTGGCATCGGAAGTGGGCTGGCATTGGCGCCGAATGGTGTTGCCGCCCTCGACATTGTCGGTGCCGGCGACCTCGTTCGGGGGATAGCGAGTCCGATATCGCACACACAGCTGTCGGTCGGCGGCAAAGTGCTGCGGATGCCGGAAATGCCGGACGTTCCGTCGTTGAAGATGGTCGACCGCAATGAATTGCACCGGACGCTGCACGATCACGCGGTCGCCGCTGGTGTTCCTTTCGAATACAACAAGCGACTCGTACGCGTCGAGGAGGACGCGGACGGTGTCACCGCGCATTTCGCCGATGGCAGCCGCGCAACCGCAGATGTGCTGATCGGCGCGGACGGTATTCGATCCACGGTGCGCGGTCTCATCGACCCGGACAATCCGGGACCGGAGTACACCGGGATGATCGGATTCGGCGCGATGCTCGGCAATGATTTCGGAATTCCCTCGGAGACAATGGTTTTCGCGTTCGGGAAGAAGGCGTACTACCTATACGGCGCAGTCGACGACAAAGTCATGTGGGGTGCCAATCTGCCGCACAAGGAGTATCTGTCGCTGACCGAGGCCCGGGCGATTCCGGCCGAGCACTGGTTGGCGATCCTGCGGGAGACTTACGCCGAGGACACCCCGGGCGGCGAATTCGCCCGCAGGACCACCGCGGAAAATCTGGAAACGACTGGGGCACTGCACATTATGCCGCCGGTGCCGACCTGGTATCGGGGGCGCATGGTGCTGGTCGGGGATTCGGTGCACGCGCCGTCCAATAGTTCGGGTCAAGGGGCGTCGCTGGCCATCGAGAGTGCGGTGCAGCTGGCACGCTGTCTGCGGGACCTGCCGGATCACACCTCGGCCTTCGCTGCCTATGAGGGGGTGCGGCGGCCGCGGGTGGAGGGCGTCGCGGCCCGGGCGCGCAAGATCAACCACAGCAAGACGCCGGGGCCGGTGGCCCGCCGGATGATGTCCATGCTGATGCCGCTGCTGATCAAAGGGATGAACCCGGAGAAGACCATGGGGGGCGAGCAGCGGTATCGGATCGATTGGGATGCGCCGGTGCAGCAGGAGTTGGCGACTGTGAAAGCGTAGTGCTGGTGCTGCCTGCCCCTTCTTGGGGCAGGCAGTATTTTCGAACCCGATGGCCGGTTCTTCCGTAACGTAGGAGATGAGAATCGAACACCAGGGGGGGATAGATGGTGCATACCGATCCTGCACTGCAGCTGACCGGGCTTTATAAGCGATTCGGCGGTCCGTGGGTGGTCGATGATGTCGGCCTCACGGTGCCGCCGGGCTCGTTCTTCGGGCTGGTCGGCCCGAATGGTGCAGGCAAGACGACCACCTTGTCGATGGCCTGCGGACTGTTACGGCCGGACGCCGGACAGGCGCGGATCTTCGGCGTCGATGTGTGGGCCGATCCGATCGCGGCGAAGACTTTGGCGGGCGTATTGCCGGATGGACTTGCGCTACCGGAGCGCCTGACGGGCCGCGAACTGTTGACCTACACCGGTCTACTGCGCGGACTGCCCGCGAATACGGTGGCCGAACGTGCCGAGGAATTACTCGGAGTTTTCGAATTGACCGGTGCCGAACGGACTCTCGTCGTCGATTACTCCGCGGGCATGCGTAAGAAGATCGGATTGGCGACGGCGCTGCTGCACGCACCGAAACTACTGGTGCTCGACGAACCGTTCGAGGCCGTGGATCCGGTATCGGCGAGCACGATTCGCACCATCCTGCAGCGGTTCGTCGCGGCGGGCGGTGCGGTGGTGCTGTCGAGTCATGTGATGGCGCTGGTGGAGAACCTGTGCGATCGGGTCGCGGTGATCACCGCCGGACGGGTGGTGGCCGCGGGGACGCTCGACGAGGTGCGCGGAGACAGCACCTTGGAGACGGCGTTCGTACATCTGGTCGGCGGCCGGGTCGGCGGGGAGGACGGGCTGTCGTGGTTGGCGTCCTGATTCGGATGCGGTTGTTGCTGACCAAGCGTGCTCTGGGCAATGGCTGGCAAGGTGTCACGTTCGTCAGCGGTGTGATCATCGGTCTCGTATTCGCGCTCGGCACAGCGGGTCTCGTTGGATTCGGGGTGCGGGACGGCGATGTGTCCGGTGGTATCACGGTGGCCGCCGCGTGGTACGGGATATGGACGCTCGGCTGGTTGTGCGGTCCGGTATTGATGGGCAGCAGCGATGAGACGGTGCAGCCCGAACATCTGCGGCTGCTGCCGCTGAGTCATCGACAGTTGGCCACCGGGTTATTGGCGACGGCATTCGTCGGGCCCGCGCCGGTGATCAATCTGCTCGCCTTCTCCGGACTGATTGTGCTCGCAGCGCAATTGAGTTGGGGTGCGGCCGCGGTGGCGCTGGTCGGGGTGTTGCTGCAGTTGGTATTCGTGGTGGTGCTCTCGCGGGTGGTGCTGGCGTGGATCGGTGCCGCGATGCGTTCGCGGAGGGGGCGCGATCTCGGGGTGCTGCTCGCCGGTCTCGCCGGATTGGCCTACTACCCGATGAGTTTCCTGCTGAATCATGTGGATGCGGTGCGAGAATCGGCACCGTGGTTGGCGAATATGTTGCGCGCCTTGCCTTCCGGATGGGCACCTGTTGCGGTGGGTGCAGCTGCGCGCGGTGATCGGTTTTCGGCGCTGATCGCGTTGGGCGGATTGCTGGCCTTGACGGCGGTGCTGTGGCAGGCATGGTCGGTGCTGTTGCGGCGGCGGTTGACCGCGCCGCTGGATTCGGTATCCGGCACGGGCGGGCGAGGGATGCTGCTGAGTCGGGTGCGGACGTCCGGGCCGGTGGGTGCGGTCGTGGTCAAGGAGTTGCGAACGTGGTCTCGCGACAGTCGACGCCGGGCTGCGCTATTGCCCGTCCTGCTGGTGGGGGCTCTGCTGCCGGTCTTTCCGGCAATACAGGGCAACGGCTCGGGCGGTGCGGTGTTCGCGGGTGTGAGTGCCGCGTGGTTCGCGGGCCTGGCCGCCAACAATCTCTACGGCTACGACGGAACCGCGCTTTGGCAGACATTGGTGACGCCCGGCGCGGTGCGCGCCGATGTGCGGGGGCGACTGCTGGCCCTGCTGTTGGTGATCGGCCTGCCGTCCGTGCTGCTAGCCGTGGTTTTGCCGGGTGCGCTCGGTCGCTGGTCGATGTACCCGTGGACGCTGTCGCTGCTGTTCGCTGTGCTCGGCGTCGGCGCGGGTTCGGCCGTTTTCCTGTCGGTAACCGCGCCCTACCCGCTACCGCCGCGTACCGGAAATCCCTTCGCGTCCTCCGGAAATCCAGGCTGTGCAAAGGCTTTGGTGCAAGTCGCCACCAGCCTTGGCCAACTGGTCGCGGTGATCCCGGTCCTGATCGTGCTGATCATCGGCCTGGCACTCGACCTGACCGCCGTACTGTGGCTGGCCCTGCCGGTCGGGATCGCGATCGGGATCATCGGCGCAGTGGTCGGTGCACGTCTCGCCGAAGAGCGGTTGTCCGCCCGTGGACCGGAGGTCCTTGCTGCTGTGCAGCCGCGTTGATGCTGGTCAGGAACGCGATCGCTATTGCGGGTGCGGTCTTCGGTGCCCGCCTTGCCGGGGAGCGGCCGTCTGGGCACGGGCGGCGGTTCTGCTGCTGCGTAGCCGCGTCGATGCTGGTCGGTGTCGGAGGCGGGTTCTCGTTGCATGGGATCGGTGATCGGCTGGTCGAGTATTGGGAGAGAAATACACTTGTAGGGTGGGCGATAGGGATTCCGATGGCAGTCTCGATCTGAATCAGCTGCGGACGTTCCTGGCGGTGCATCGTGCCGGATCCATTACGGCGGGGGCGCGGTTGGTGGGGTTGTCGCAGCCGACGGTGACGACACAGTTGCAGGCGTTGGAGAAGCGGCTGGGGTATCGGCTGTTCGATCGGTTGCCGCGCGGGGTGGCATCGACCACCGCTGCCGTGGAGTTGGCGGCTCGGGTCGCCGGGCCACTGGATGCGCTCGACGGGGTCACGGTGCGGGCCGTGCCGGCCGAACCGGTGCCACAGCCGCCGGTGCGCTTGGCCGGGCCCGCCGAATTGCTTGCGGTGCAGGCACTTCCGGCACTCGCGCCGTTGATCGGGCGCGGTGTGCGGCTGACGGTCACCGCGGGGCTTTCCGAGGAACTGCTGGCCGGACTCCGCGCCGGACACTACGACCTCATCGTGTCCACGGTGCGCCCCCGCGGCCGCGCCTTGGTCGCCGAACCGCTCGCCGACGAGGAATTCGTCCTGGTCGCCGCCCCTCAGCTGGCCGCCCGCATCGATACCGCACGGCTGCGCACCGACGGACCCGCCGCCCTCACCGATCTACCCTTGGTCAGCTACTCGGCCGACCTCCCCATCCTCCGCCGCTACTGGAGACATGTCTTCGGCGTCCGCCTCGCCGCCGAAGCCGCGGTAGTCGTCGCCGACCTGCGCGCCATCACCGCAACCGTCGCCGCAGGCGCAGGCATCAGCGTTCTCCCGCGCTACCTCTGCGCTCCCGAACTCGCCGCAGGCACCCTGGTCCCCCTGCTCGAACCCGATGACCCGCCCATCAACACCGGCTTCCTGGTCCGTCGCCCCGGCACCACCTCCCGTCCCCACATAGACCTGGTCTACAAACACCTTCGTTCCGCCGCCCGAACTTGGTGAACCCCGCCGACGTGGACGTCGGCACCCGTCGTTGCCAACACACCGTGACATGTTGACGCGGCGGGCCGATCCGCGACCGGGCTACGAGTCGCCGGGCGCACTTGGTGAACTGCCGCCGCCGAGGTGGATACCTGGGTTTCGCACCACTGTCAGCTGTCAGTGCGTCGGAGAAGTTCGCAGACGTTTGCGAGTCACCGCGTGCAGTCGGTGAATCGCCGAGGTACTTGCGCAGGCTTCGCGCTGCCGCCGATACACCGCGACCCGTTCGCGCAGCGGGCCCTGTCGGCTGCGTCCTCGCCTCCGGTGCTGAGTTCACATCGGCGCGACAAAGCGCTGGTTGGCTTGTGCTCGGCGCTGTTCGGAGCGGCGGCGGAGGAATTCGGCGGTTCGGTCGTCGGCGGGGAGGAAGGCTTCCAGGTGGAGTTCGGAGAGGGTTATGTCTACGGCGGTGGCGAAGCTGGTGATGGTGGTGATGAGGCGGAGTTCGCTGTCGGGGCTGGTCAGGCGTAGGGGGACGGCGAAGCCGAGGTGGTCGGGGCCGGGCGTGGCGGCGGGGAGGTAGCTTTCGAGTTCGGCGATGAAGTCGTCGAGGTGGGGATCGGGGCTGCGCAGGGCCTTGCCGCGCAGGCTTTCGGTGACGTGGCGGCCCCATTCGGGCAGATTCAGCACGCGTCGTGCCAGGCCGTCGGGGTGCAGGGCGAGGCGGAGGACATTGATCGGCGGGGTGATCAGTTCCGCCGCGGAATCCTCGGTGAGGATATCGAAGGCGGCGTTGGCGGCGACCAGTTGGCCATATGGGCGGGTGACGACCGCGGGATAGGGCAGGTGGCCCTCGAGAATGCGTTCCAGGGCGACTCGCACTGGACCCAATTCCGGTGTGTCCAAATCGGATTCGGGAAAAATCGGGGCATAGCCCGCGGCGAGCAGCAGTGCATTGCGCTCGCGCAGCGACAACTCCAGCGATTCGGCCAGCCGCACCACCATGGTGCGTCCCGGACGTGAGCGCCCCTGCTCCAGGAAGCTCAAGTAGCGCTGGCTGGTGTCCGCGCGAATCGCCAGATCGAGCTGGCTCACATGTCGCTGCGTGCGCCAGTGCCGCAACTGCTGAGCGAACGGATTCGACTCCACCACTGTCGTCATGAATTCAGTGATATCCGACCCGCGGTGTCCGCGCCATTCCCTGAAGGGAATCACCGCACCCGCATCGGCTTCATTCCCTGGAGGGAATCGCGCCGCGGCGCCGCGCTCGCAAAACTCGGTGCCATGAGCAAGCAATCGAATGACAACGACCTGATCCGCTTGGCGGAGCGCTACATGGCCCAATGGAACGAATCCGATCCGGTGATCCGCCGCAAGATGATCGAGGAGATCTGGGCACCCGCCGGTTCTCAAACGCTGGTCGACCCACCGGTGGAGATCCGCGAGGCGGCGGCGAACCTGAACTTCGCCGTCCCCGCCCTGGAAGTGCGCGGCCACGACGCAATGGAGGCCCGGGTGTCCCGCGCTTACGAGATGTTCGTGGCACCCGGCGAGTACACCTTCGAGGTAGGCGCCGCAACCCGGCTGCCCGCCGGTCTGATCGGCCTGCCCTGGTCGATGATTTCGCGCACCGACGGCTCCGTCGCGGGCGGCGGTTACGAGGTGATCGGCCTCGATCCCGACGGCCGCATCACCTTCGACCACCAATTCATCGAAGGCGTGCGGTGACCGACGTGACCGTGCGGTTCAGCCGGATAGTGCGCACCGAGGACGGCGGTTCCCGATTCGTCGACGCGGAACTCGCATTGACGGGACGAACCGTCGCCGCAGGCGTACCTGCGATGGCCGTCGCCGGAATGTCGGCGGCGGCATCCGTAACCTACTTGCGCAGCGCGCAATTCGACAGCGAACCGCATCCCGCTCCGGCGCAGCAGTGGGTCGTGATGCTGCGCGGCGTGATCGAAGTGACGACGAGCGACGGCGCTCGGCGCAGATTCGGGCCCGGTGACCTGGTCCATGTCGAGGACACCGACGGCCACGGCCACATCACCACCGGTATCGGAGAAGCGCCCTTCGAGGCGCTGTTCGTGCCCACCACAGGAAGCAGATCATGAAAGCCATTGCCTATCACCTCGATCCACTACAGAGCCTCGCCGGTTTGACCGTCCGAGACCAGGAGCTGCCACAGCCGGGACCGAATCAGGTGGTCATCAGGGTGCGCGCGGCCTCGCTGAACCGGCGGGACCTCATGCTCATGGACGGCATCTACCCGCTGCCCGCCACCCCGGGCATCATCCCGCTGTCCGATGGCGTCGGTGAGGTCATCGCGGTGGGCGACAACGTGACTCGCGCCGCGCTCGGCGATCGCGTGACCGCGTCGTACTTCGTGCGCTTCATCAATGGCCCGCAGCGGCTGGCGCAGGTCGCCGAACAGTACGGCGCCAACTACAACGGGATGCTCGCCACCTACGCGGTGATCGAAGAGGATTCGGTGGTACATGTGCCCGAACATCTCACCGATATCGAGGCAGCCACGCTGACCTGCGCGGGAGTCGTAGCGTGGGCCGCGCTGACCACGCCGGTACCGGTGTCTGCGGGCCGGACGGTACTGACCGTCGGCAGCGGTACCGTCGCGCTGTTCGCCGTGCAGCACGCGAAAATGCTCGGCGCACGGGTCATTTCGATCACCTCCGGCCCGGATAAGGCCGAGCGGCTGCACAAGCTCGGCGCGGACGAGACCATCGACCGCAACGCGACGCCCGACTGGGACGAGAAGGTGCTCGAACTCACCGGCGGCCACGGCGTCGAAAATGTGGTGGAGGCCGTCGGGCTGCCCACCCTGTCGAAATCGGTGCGCTCCGCCGGTTACAACGCGATGATCACCATGATCGGCGCATCGCAGCTGCCGAAGGGCGAAGCATTCGAGAATCCGTTCGTCGGACCGTATCTCGCGATCCGCCGAATCGCGGTCGGCAGCCGGGACGATTTCGAGGCGATGAACCGCACCATCACCGCACACCGCATGCGTCCGGTCATCGATCGGACATTTCCGCTCGACCAAGCGGTGGAGGCCTACCGCTACTTCCGCGAGGACAATCCGTTCGGCAAGGTCGTCATCACCATGCCGTAGTGCGGATCAGGCCTCGAACGGCACGGTATTGCCGGCCGCATCGCGGGTTCCGGCGGTGGCTTCGATGGCGGCCGCCAGCTCGGCGACGGTGGTCCAGGTGCGCGGCGGCTCCGCCTCGAGATTGCCGATGGTGTACCAGGTCTCGGTCTTGCGATAGCGAACCAGACCTTTACCCGTCGCATCGACGGTCACATCGAGCTCGCCGGAGACCGTGCCTTCCTCTTCGGTCATGACGGCGGCCTTGGCGGAAATCTCGATGATGTCGCTTATTTGAACTCTCCTCGACTGACGCAGTCGGCGACTGCGTTGCGCAGTGCGGTGTGTTCGGCGGGATCGACGTTCAGCGCATATTTTACTTTGATCTTGACGTAATGCTCGAGATAGCCACACCGGAAATTTCCGGGCGGCAGATAGTTCGCGGCATCCTGGTCACCCTTGGACCTGTTGGCCGAAGGATCGGAGGCGATCAGATTGACGGCGTCGTTGGCGATCCGGCGGCGGGTATCTTCATCGCGCTTATTCGCACCCGAACGCCATGCCTCGGCCAACGGCACGATGTGTTCGGCATCGACACCGGCCGGGTCGGTAATGAACTTGTACGGCTTGAGTTTCCCGGTCTTCGAATCCAGAACGCCGTACTGGTCTTGCCAGCCGCCGCCGCGACCGACGGTGAGCTCACAGGTCTTCGGGTCGAGTTTGACCGAGCCCTTCGCGTCCCTGAGCATCATCACGTCACGGCTGGTGCATTTGCTGTACTGCGTGAAATCGGCGCCGAAGCCGTGCTCGGGCTTATTGGTATCCCAGTGTGGGAACTTCTCCCGGCTGTAGCCCTCCATCGACTCTTCGGGCGCATCGGCGAGCTGGCCGAGCAAGTCGGTGATGTCCTTGCCGGAAACCGTCGCGGCATTCGCCGGTCCGGATCCCGTGACGGACTTGTCGATGGAGGAACAGGCAACGGCGACAACGACAGCCAAGACGATGGGTGCACCAACAGCGAGTACGCGACGCGCGGCGCGGGACGACAACCACTTCACAAAGATCGAACTTCCTAGCCTCGCACCGATGAATTTGTCGGGCGTCAAGCTACCTGCGGCCGATCGTCCCGTATGTGATTGTCGCGTATGACGTTCGGCACAGCTAGTCGTAGGACGCACGGTGTGGCAAGGGGACTCGACGGTAGACGTGAAACCACCCCTGACTCGGCGTGCCGGCGCCGTTCCAGGGGTGGTGTGTCACGAATGAGTTCGTGCCGCGGCCGAATGAACGGGCCGGTTGTCCAGGCCGGATGATCCGTTCTCACGGCGCCACGAGGCTGATGAGGGAAGTCTCGTCGTGCCGTGTCGTACTGCGGGTAACTCCTCGTGACGGTCTGTGTGAACTTCATTGTTCTTACGTAGAGAGACAGTAGATCATTCCATATTCCTTTGCAATCGCTTTACTTAAGTCTGAGAATCTCCTGAATGGCGCTTCGGGCAGTTGAAACATGTACTGCTCACATACGGAAGTAAGGTTTACCTGCGATTGCGGTGAGATCGGCTGCGCCCACGGACTTCGAGCGGGTGACGAGTGTCACATTCGATGGCGGTCACAGCGGGGCCGGAACGTGTGTCCAAACCGGGTGCAGGCATAAAGCCGGATCCAGGAAGGACCCACATCATGGCTACCGTCGACGTTCTCGACTCGTTCATCAACTACACCGACCTCGGTACCGGATCGGTACCGGTGGTGTTCCTGCACGGCAACCCGACCTCATCGCACCTGTGGCGCAATGTGATTCCGCACGTCGCCGATCAAACCCGGGTGCTCGCACCGGATCTGATCGGGATGGGTGCGTCCGGGAAACCGGACAGTGCATACCGCCTCGCCGATCACGCCCGCTATCTGGACGCCTGGTTCGACGCCCTCGGCCTCGACCAGGTTGTCATCGTCGGCCACGACTGGGGTGGCGCACTCGGTATGCATTGGGCGGCACGGCATCCCGAGCGCATCCGGGGCATCGCACTGATCGAGACGTTCCTGCGGCCGATGCGCTGGGAGGAACTCCCGCCGCTCGGCGCCGAACTGTTCCGGAAATTCCGGACGGCCGAGGGGGAGCGAATGGTGCTTGCGGAGAACATGTTCATCGAGTTCAACCTGCCGAAGGGCGTTGTCGATCTGAAGCAGGAAGATCATGATGCGTATCGCGCACCCTTCCTGACGCCGGAATCGCGCAAGCCGATGTTGGCCTGGTCACGTGAATTTCCGCTGGAAGGCGAGCCCGCCGATGTGGTCGCGCTGGTGGAGAACTACGACCGGTGGGCGGCGGACTCGCCGCAGGTGCCGAAGCTCATCATGGCGCTCGACAATGGCGTCGGCCTCGGTTCGCCGGAGGTGATCGCCTGGGCTGCCGAGACATTCGCCGGTGCCGAGGTCGTGTCGGTCGGGGAGGCTGGACATCACGCTCCGGAGGATCAGCCCGATGCCATCGGGACCGCCGTCGCGACGTGGTTGCGTGCGCACTCGTTGACGGCGGCGACCGCGAGTGCATGAGCCCGGTGCGCCGCGCGGGTGAGAGCCACCCGCGCGGCGCGGATAGGACTTGCGTAACGCCGGATACCGCCGAAGGATTGTGCGGTGGAACCCGAGCTATCGCACCCCGACCTGCCCACGGCAGAAAACGCGGAAGACATCCCTCGGGAGCGGGAATTGGTCGATCGGGCGATTGCCGGTGACACAGCCGCCATCTCGGATGTGGTGCGGCGGCTACAGGATCCGCTGTACCGGCTGGCGCTGCGCATGGTGTGGCGGCCCGCCGAGGCCGAGGACGCGACACAGGAAATCCTGCTGCGAGTGGTCGGCAACCTCGCGACGTGGCGGGGTGAGGCCAAGCTGCTGACCTGGGCCTACCGGATCGGCGTCAATTATCTGCTGAACCTGAAGCGCCAGACTCCGCAGGAGGCGGTACAGCTCAGCCTCGACGCCTACCGCGACGGATTGGCGGACGGGCTCGCCGCCGAGGACTATCGCGGCCCCGAGGCCGAGCTGCTCTCCCATGAGGTGCGGTTGAACTGCACTCAGGCCATGTTGCAGTGCCTGGCCCGCGACGAGCGGGTCGCCTTCGTACTCGGTGACGTTTTCGAACTCGGCTCCGCCGAAGCGGCCTGGATTCTGGGTATCACCGCCCCCGCCTTCCGAAAGCGGTTGGAACGAGCCAAGAAACGCATCGGCACATTTCTGAACGCGACCTGCGGAGTGGCCGAGCCCGAGGCGTTCTGTCGCTGCTCCCGTCGGGTGGACAAGGCAGTGGAGCTGGGGCGCGTCGATCCGAAGCGGCCGGTATTCGCCCGACATGCGGTTAGTGCGGGCGGTCGCAGCGTCACCGAGGCCGAACAGCAGATGATCCGATTGCACGACGCCGCGGCGGTAATCCGGCTGCACCCCGATTACGCTGCGCCGCAGGCGAAAATGGATGCCATCGCCGGACTGCTGACTTCGGGCAGATTCCCGATGCTCGACTGAACGATTACGCGGTGGCCGGAAATCGCACATCGGTCAGTTCTTCGGATTTGGTCCACAATGCCGCGGCGAGGTCGGCATTCGCGGCGTCTGCGCAGCGGCCGACGACCTTTGGGTGACCGCGCATTTCGCCCCAGCCGTCCGGGCCGACGTAGCTTCCCGGCGGCAGCTCCTGGCTGGCGGCGAACAGGGTGGGCAGTGCACCGAAACTCGCATCCTGGGCGAGTAGTTTGTTGCCCACCCGCATGGCCTCGTGCAGGATCCGGTTGCCGGAATGGCCCTGCAGATTCGTTGCGGCCCAACCGGGATGGGCGCTCAACGCGAGTCGGGATCCGGATTCGCTGAAACGCCGCTGTAGTTCGAGGGTGAACAGCAGATTGGCGAGTTTGGACTGCCCGTAGGCGGCCGCGGAGTTGTAGGTCCGGGTTTCCCAGTTGAGGTCGTCGAGGTCGATGCCGCCGCGGCGGTGGGCCTGCGAGGAGACGGTCACCACGCGGTCGGTGATATGGGGCAGCAGGAGATTGGTCAGCGCGAAGTGGCCGAGGTGATTGGTGCCGAATTGGCGTTCGAAACCGTCTTTCGTGCGTCCGGCGGGGACCATCATGATGCCCGCATTGTTCACCAGCACATCGATATCGCCGGACCAGTTCGCGGCGAAGCGGCGAATCGAGGCCAGGTCGGCGAGGTCGAGTTCGCGCACCTCGGTGCGGCCCGACATGCTCTGCGCCGCCTGTTCGCCGCGCGCGATATCGCGCACCGCGAGCACAATGCGGGCACCGACGCGGGCCAGTTCACGGGCCGTCACCAGGCCGATCCCGCTGTTGGCGCCGGTGATGACGACGGTGCGGCCGTCGAATCGGGGCAGATCTGCGGATGTCCACTTGTGGTTCGTCATAGCGCCAATGTAGGCAGCGACAACAAAGTAGTCAATGCCAACAACGGGTATCGGATATTCTGCAGCAACCATGACCTTTGTCCGCTCCCGCTCCTATCACCACGGTGACCTGCGCGCCGAGCTGCTCCAGCGCGCCGAGAGCACGCTGCGCGAATCCGGTGTCGACGGGCTTTCATTGCGTCAGCTCGCCCGCGACCTCGGGGTCAGTCATGCCGCGCCGAGCAGGCACTTCCGGGATAAGCAGGCGCTGCTCGACGCGCTCGCGCTCGTCGGTTTCGAGCGGCTCGCCGCGGTCTACAGCCAGGTCGACCCGACCGGATCCCTTTCCGAACGGCTGCATGCCGTCGCGCGCGCGTATCTGAATTTCGCGATCGACAATCCGGCGTTGCTCGCGCTGATGTTCGCGCGCAAGCACAGTCCGACCTCGGGCGCGGAGATGGCGGCGGCGGTCGGGCGTGCGTTCACCGTGCCCCTCGCCTTGATCGCCGAGGGGCAGGCGCGTGGCGAAGTCGTGGCCGGCGATCCGATGCGGGTCGGGATTGCCGCTATCGCGGCACTGCAGGGATTGGCGACGTTCGCCGGGTCCGGGTTCATCGAGGCTGAGCACGTGGACGCGGCACTGGCCGAAACGATCACCCAGCTGACCTATGGTCTGCGCCCCCGCAATTGACCGGCGCGCCTACCTACTCGAGGAGAACAGATGACGTCGACCATTGCCGCACGGCATGCCTTCGACAGCGCGGTCGCGCTGACATTCGACGGCGCCGGAAACTTCAGCGGTCGGACGACTCCCGAGTACGGAAATATGGTCGGCCCGTTCGGCGGCATCACCGCGGCAACCATATTGTGTGCGGTACAACAACATCCGCAATGTCTCGGCGATCCGATCTCGCTCACCGTCAACTTCGCGGGCCCGATCGCCGAGGGGCCCTTTACCATTGCGGCGCAACCGGTGCGGACCAATCGCAACACCCAGCACTGGACGCTGTCGATGAGCCAGGACGGCATCGTGACCACCACGGCCACCGCAGTTTTCGGCACCCGCCGCGAGACCTGGACCGCTACCGAAGCCACCGCGCCCGCCGCCCCGCCGCCGGACACCGTCGAGCCGGATGCACTGCCCGAATTCATTGCCTGGGTGGACAATTACGAGATGCGCTTCATCGAGGGCGGTATCACCCAACTCGACGGCGCTGCGGCACAACCGACTTCCACCACGACGCTCTGGGTCCGCGACCGGCCCGCGCGCCCGCTGGACTATCCGGCGCTCACCGCGCTGAGCGATGTGTTCTTCCCGCGGGTGATGCTGCGACTCGGCCGCGTCGTCCCCGCCGGAACCGTCACGCTGACCGTGTATTTCCACGCCGATACCGACCGCCTCGACGCCCAAGCCGATCACCCGCTGCTGGCCACCGCGCGCTCTCAGCATTTCGGCAAGGGATTCTTCGATCAGTCGGCCGAACTCTGGGCGCACGACGGTGGGTTGCTCGCGACGAGCCATCAGCTGGTGTACTTCAAGGCCTGACGGATCAGGCCGGTCGGAGCAGCGGCCCGGTGAGTACACCGCGAATGGTCTTGGCGGCGACGACGGCCCAGGCGCTGACCAGTCCGACATACAGCACGACCGCGGCGACGGCGAAGAGATCCGCGCCGGTGTGGCCGTACAGCACGGTGCTGCCGGTAATGCAGGTGCCCAGCGGGAAGGTGAAGCCCCACCAGGTCAGGTTGAACCGCAATTCGCCTGCGCGAGCGGTCTTTACGGTGACGGTGGTGGCCAGCGCCACCCACAGCATCGCGAATCCCCAGGTGCAGACGCCGAAGATGACCGAGAAGACGGTCAGCCCCTTGGCATAGAGGTCGGGCAGTGCCGAGGGACCGGCATTGGCGAGCAGGCCCGCGGCGGTGACGGATTGGCCGAGCGGGCCGAGCACGAGCCAGAGGGTGGGAACCATGCCCGACTGCGGGATGCCGTGGTGCACCAGGCGTGACCAGATCATCGTGGTGATGACCAGCGCGGCGATCAGGCTCAGACCGAACATGGCCAGGCACAGCAGGATCATGGTGAGCCGCAACTGGCCTTCGGGCAGATAGGGGACCAGCAGTGCGCCCAAGGCGGCCGACACCATCGGCGGCACCACGGGCATCAGCCAGCCACCGAAGGCGGCATCGGGCTCGATGTGGTGGTAGGTGAACATTCGGTAGGGAATGGCGACGGCGGTAAGCAAGCCGAGCGCGGTGCCGAGCGACCACAACACCGAATCGATGGTGAGTGCGGCGTCGAGGCCGATCACCTCGCGGCCGAGCAGCAGGGTGCCCCCGCCGACGGTCACCATTGCCATCGGCGGTGCACCGTAGAAATGCGCCATGACCGGGTGATCCTTGTGGCTGCGGGCCTGCTCCGGATAGCGAACCCAGTGCACGACCCAGGCGGCACTCAAAGTCACCAGCAGCAGTGCGGCCAGCGCCCAGACGACCGTCGCCGCGCCGCGCAGACCAGGAAACTGCAGCGGCAGCGTGGCGGCGGCATTGGCGACAATGCCGGTGCCCATTACGGCGGCGAACCAGTTGGGTCCGAGGTGCCGCAGCGAGCGGGAAGCGACGCGCTTGGTCGCAGCGTGTTCGAGCTCGCCGAGCAGATGCCGCGGGGGTGCGGGCCGGACGGGTGCTATGGCGGTCATAAGTCCAGGCTCGTCGGCTTCGGCGGTGTCGAGTAGCCACCGCATTCCTATGGATGCATAGACTCGATCTATGCCCCTGTCGCCGCGTGTCCCCGATCTGGCCGCGCTCGACCTGCTGCTTTCGGTCATCGAACTCGGCAGTCTCGGACGCGCTGCGCAGGCGCACGGCATCAGCCAGCCCTCGGCGTCCTCCCGCATCCGCTATCTGGAGAAGTTGGTCGGCATGCCGGTGCTGGAGCGCACCACCCTCGGTTCCCGGCCCACGACTGCCGGGGCATTGATCGCCGAATGGGCGCGCGGGGTCGTCGATGCAGCGGAGCAATTGGATGCGGGCATCGACACCTTGCGCGCCGAGCGTGATTCGCACCTGCGGGTGGCGGCAAGTCAAACCATTGCCGAATACCTGTTCCCGGGCTGGCTCATGTCCCTGCGCACCACCGCACCCGATACCGCGATCGCGCTGCAGTCCGGCAATTCCGTCGAGGTCGCGCAGGCGGTGCTCGACGGCAAGGACGCCATCGGCTTCATCGAGAGCCCGCGTAATTTCGGTGGGCTGGAGAGTCATATCGTGGCCCGCGATCAGCTGGTCGTCGTGGTCGCCCCGCAGCACCGCTGGGCCGGGCACGGCTCGGTCGACCTGGCCGAACTCGCTCGAACCGCGCTGATCCAGCGCGAACCCGGATCGGGTACCAGGACCTGGTTCGAAAATGCTGTCGCGCGGGCCATTCCGGGCTGGGAACCCACGGTCGCGCTGGAACTGTCCTCCACCACCGCGATCAAAACCGCGGTCGCCTCCGGCGTCGGTCCCGCCGTCCTCAGCTCCCTGGCCGTAGCCGCCGAAATCGCCGCGGGCACTCTCGTTTCCCCGACCGTCACCGGCCTGGATCTGACCCGAACCCTGCGCGCGGTCTGGCCGGCGGGACACCGCCTCACCGGCCCCGCCCGCGACCTCTACAACATCGCCCGCCGCACTTCTTAGCCGGCGTCGGAGATTTGGGCCGTCGGCGGAATTCCGGTCTCCAGGAAGCGGATCAGGCGATCGATGCGGGTGGTGTGGTCGATACAGCGTTCGAGGTTATTGCCCACCAGCGCGATATCGATGGCGGCTTCGGTGGCGGTTCGCTCGGTCAGGAGCGAGTGGAGTTGTCGTTGGAGTTGATCCATTGCGGGGGTCCCGGATTCGGGGGTGACAGGTTGGCGGCCGGTGGCGACCGATTCGCCCGCGAGGGCGGTGTGGTGCGCGGCCAGCCGACCCATGGCGGTGAGGATATCCATAAGGGACTGGGGCGCAACGGGTTCCGGATGGTACTTGTAGACCTGATCGGCGACGCGGCTGATCAGCGAGCCGATCCGGGACAGTTCACCGGCGATCTGGATGGCGGTGACCACATGCCGCAGGTCGCGCGCGACCGGCGCCTGCAGTGCGAGCAGCACCACGGTCCTTGCCTCGCAAGCGGAGTACATCTTCTGTAGCTGCTCGTCGATCGCGAAGGCCTCATAGGTGGCGGCGAGATCGGCATCGCCGAGCGCGGCCGTGGCACGCTCGGCGGCATCGTGGGCGAGCCGACACATGAGCGTCAAATCATTGGTCAACGCGATGAGCTCGCGAGTGAACTGGGTCCGCACTCCGCACATTGTCGCTTATCGCCGCGCTATCCAATACACGAATCTCGAGTCGATCGTCGCAATGGCCGGAATACGTGGGTGTTCGGCTGGCAGGATTGTGAGGTGAAGCGCGATGTCTCGGCCCATCTCGATATCGGTATCGCCGCGCCGACCACCCTCGAATTCCAGCTCGCCGTCGCCAGGCTGCCCGGGCTCGAGATCGATGAGTCGCTGGTATTCGAACAGGACGGCCGCACGATCCAGCCGCAGGAGATTCCCGGGCCGCACGGCACCCGCATCCACACATTCGCCACCGGCACCGGCAATCTGCGGGTGCACTACACCGCCACCGTTGTGGGCACAGCGGCCCTCGAACCGGCATCCGACTACGACATCGCGGTCTACCTGCGCCCGAGCCGTTTCGCCGAGAGCGACAAGATGTTCGGCTTCGCCGCAACCGAATTCGACGGCAATGCCGCACCCGCGGAACTCGCCGCCGAGGTGACCGCGTGGGTGCGCCGCCGCCTGCGCTACGTCGCGGGCAGCAGCGACCCGATCGATGGCGCGGTGGAGACATTGCTATCCGGGGCAGGTGTGTGCCGCGATTTCAGCCACCTCGTGGTGGCACTGCTGCGCGCGGTCAAGGTGCCCGCGCGACTGGCCGCCGTATACGCGCCCGGTCTCTATCCGATGGACTTCCACGCGGTCGCCGAGGCCTATATCGACGGGGTGTGGCGCGCATTCGACGCCACCGGCCTCGCCCCGCGATCATCGCTGGTCCGAATCGCCACGGGCAGAGACGCTTCCGATATCGCGTTCATGGACAACCACGGCGGCGAGGTCTCCGTGAACAGCATGTGGGTCAGTGCGATCATCGACGGCTTCCTGCCGTTCGACAATGGCGTCGACCCGGTCTCGATCGTCTGATCGAGACCGGGCCGCTCATCAGGAATCGAGATCATGCGGATGGCGGCATCGCCCGAAAGCCCGGCGCCGGTCCACCTGATTTCGATCGGCCGGTGCTAGCGTCGGGAGATGGCGAACTTGCGCGACGTTCAGCACCGAGCCGTGACGGCAATTCAGCGGCGGGTGGGGAATCCGATTCTGCGCAGGTTGCCGACACAGCAGTTGCTGGAGACAGTGGGGCGGGTGAGCGGGCAGCCGCGGATTACGCCGATCGGGGGGCGACGGATCGGCAAGGAGTTCTGGCTCGTCTCCGAATTCGGTGACAAGTCGCAGTACATTCGAAATATCAAGGCCGACAATCGGGTTCGAGTGCGGCTGCATGGGCATTGGCATACCGGTACCGCACACGTGCTGCCGGATGATGATCCGCGCGCCCGGCTGCGAGCGCTGCCCAAGGCCAATA
>NZ_BAGN01000062.1 GCF_000308835.1 Nocardia vinacea NBRC 16497
GCTGCTCACAAAAGCACACCGTTCGATCGCGACGTTCGGCGGTCCAAAATCCATTGCCGCTGTCCTGGGCGTGCTAATTGCCATTGGCGCGGGTTTGTCCGTTTCAAGGCGTAGAGCGAGTTGTCGGTGGACAAGATCAGGGTGCCGGTGGTGAGTGGTATGCAACACCGAGGCGCCCGATGGCTATCTCGCTCAGATAAACTACATAGGAGTCTCGTACTTCAGCTTTGTCGACGAATCAGAGCGCGCTACATACTGTTTGTACCGCTGAAGTGAGAGCGGAAGAGCGTGCTACCCGTCGGGGCTCGGCGAGGTTTCGGAGCAATCTCACAGGGAACAGTCACCCTATGCGGCGCTCCGGCGTTCATGATGGAGAATGACGGAAAGTAGTAGTCGGCGTCGGCATGCTCGATAGGAGCGGTCGATGCGCATGGAGGTGTTGATGGTCGCAGCGACGACAACCGCCGACCGCGCGCCGGTCGATCCCCTCAGACCACTTCGCTCGCGCTGGTGGCAGCTGAGGCTCCCGGCGACGTTCGGATATCTGGCGGCTCTTGTCGCTGTTACCGCGGTCTTCTCGGCGCTGAGTGAGTCGGCGCAGGCGCGGGTGGTGCTGCATGCGAGCACGAACCTGCACAATCTGCTGAACGGCCGGGTGGGCACGGTGCTTTCGAGTGCCCTGGTGATCGGCGATGTCAGTGCCGCCTGGGTACTGATTCCGTTGCTCGGTTGTCTGCTGGCACTTGCCGAGCTGCGCTTCGGTGCGGTGCATATGGTGCGCGTATTCCTGGCCGGACATATCGGTGCCACGGTCCTTGTCGCCCTCGGCCTGTGGATCGCGATCGAGGTCGATTGGTTGCCCGCGAGCATTCGTTGGGCGCAGGACGTCGGCGTCAGCTACGGCGCCATGGCATTGGTCGGGGCGATCGTGGTCGCCATTCCGCATCGCTGGCGAATCGCTTGGGCCACTGTGTGGTTCATCGTCGCCGCCGAGGGCGTTCTGATCGAACAAACCTTCACCAACGTCGGTCACCTGCTGGCTTTCGGCATCGGAACCGCGGTCGGCTTCGGCATGCTGCGCGCAAACGCGGCGTCGACCCGCCGACTTACCCGGGTCGAATCCGGTCTGCTCGCCGTGAGCGCATTCCTCGCGGCCATCCTGCTCATGGGCTGACAGCCGACGCGACAGGGGTGACGACGGGCGGGACCGGGCACTCACCTACAGTGCTTGGGTGCGCCTAGTGATTGCTCGCTGTCAGGTCGACTACGTAGGGCGACTCACCGCCCATCTCGCGATGGCCCGCCGATTGCTGCTGATCAAAGCGGACGGGTCGGTCCTCGTACATTCTGATGGCGGCTCGTATAAGCCGTTGAACTGGATGAGCCCGCCGTGCTGGTTGGAGGAGCGCGACGGTGATGCGGTGCCCGAGGGCGCGAAGGCCTTCTGGGTGGTCACCAACAAGGCGGGTGAGGAACTGCGCATCACCATCGAGGACGTCGAGCACGACTCCTCGCACGAATTGGGGGTGGACCCCGGTCTGGTGAAAGACGGTGTGGAGGCCCATCTTCAGGAGCTTCTCGCCGAACATGTGCAGACTCTCGGTCCCGGCTACACGCTGATCCGCCGCGAGTACATGACCGCTATCGGCCCCGTGGACCTGCTCTGCCGCGATGCCGACGGCGCCACCGTGGCCGTCGAGATCAAGCGTCGCGGCGAAATCGACGGCGTCGAACAGCTCACCCGCTACCTCGAACTCCTGAACCGAGACCCACTCCTCGCCCCAGTGGCCGGCGTCTTCGCCGCCCAACAGATCAAGCCCCAGGCCCGCACCCTCGCCGAGGACCGCGGTATCCGTTGCCTGACCCTCGATTACGACGCCCTACGCGGCACCGAGAGCAACGAATTCCGCCTCTTCTAGGGGGAGAAGGGCTTTCGCCGAACAGGCCGACAGGCCGCATGGTCGTCGGTCGGATCGGCTGTCTGTGATCGTGACCAGGCCCGTGCGGCTGTTACGGCGTTATCGAGGTCACCCTTGTCTTCGCGTCACGGAATCCGCCGCTCGGCCGTCCTAGGTGCTGAGCTGGAACCGAGTGCGTCCCGAGAACAGGAGCCTCAGATGGTGCCGTACGGCCACCGCCGGTTCTATCGGGTACTCGCGGCGATCACGGCATGGTTCGCACCCACCACGGCTACCGTGGTCGGGCACGCCGAACCCACCGCCTCGTTCGCGTTGATCTCGCGGTACATCGACACCCCCGTCGCTCGGTTCCAGTACAGCACGACCGGAGGAGGGTCCCCGGTCGTGCTGTTGCCCGGCGGAACCGTGTCGCTGCACACGTATCGCGGCATGATTCCCGCACTTGCCGAACACCACACGGTCTATGCGGTCGACCTGCCAGGCAACGGCTACACCACCGTCAACGACCCGAATTTCAGCTACGACCTGGCTGCGATGACCGGCACGCTGTGCCAGTTCATGGCCGCGGTCGGCCTCGAAGACGGCGCCTGCGTTGTCGCGCACTCGCTGAATGGGCCGGTAGCTGTACACCTTGCCGCGACCCGCGACCCGCGAACAGGTGAACCGGTTGGCCCTACTCGCCCACTGGCCATCGATACCCGGCTCAACACGAACCTGACCGCGATGCGAATCCCTGTCGTCGGTGAAGCGGTCACCACGCTCATGACCTGAGTGCCATCCGTGCCGAAACCCTGCTCGTGTGGGGCACCGAGGACAACGTCGTCCCCACCGGCCAAGCGGCCACGGTGCATGATCTCGTATCGCACTTGACACTGCGAACTCTCCCGGGCGCAGGCCATTTCGCCTATGAGGACGATCCCGCCGCTGTCAATACGGAACTGTCCACGTTCCTGACCGGCTCGCGATAGGCCGTTCGCGACGCTGTGGCCGAGAGCTTCGGGGTCCGGCTCAATCGAGCCGATGTCCCGCAAACATGGATTCGCCGGGCCGAACGTGTACGGCGTGGGAAGGGCGGACTGCGCCTGCAGCGGGCACTGGACCTCGATTTAGGCTTATGGCATGCCTCGACGGAAGCCGCGGACGGAACGCCAGGTGGGCCGCTCGCAGGAGGGCGCCTCGCCGATCGGCGACGTCTTCGGCCGGCGGGAGGCCGGGCCGGATAGCGACGAGATGTATGTCGTGCGGACTATCCCGGGCAGTCGGGCGTTCAAAACCTATCGCTGCCCGGGCTGCGATCATGAAATCCCGCCCGGTGTCGCGCATATCGTCGCGTGGGCGGTCGACGACGGCGAGGAGGACCGTAGGCATTGGCATCGCGGCTGCTGGAACGGTCGCCGCACCCGGCGAATCACCCGCCGCTGGTCCTGAATTCGCCTGCGCCCCAGATCAACCCACTGCGCACCCCGCGTCACCAGTGCACCCACAAAGGTGTCCGGCTACGGCAGCGGTGCGTTCTACGGGCAGAAGGTGCACTTGCGAGCGGAGGGCGTGTGTCTACGGGTAGAGAGCGTGCCGCAGGGGGCCTGCGGGGTAAGGGCCGGTTTGTGTCCGCCCGGGGCACGTCTACTGGACCAAAGGGCGCGCCCGCGGTTAGGAGTGTGCGCCTGTGAGGAATTTGTGCGAGCCTGTGGATTCTCTCGCGGCTGAGCATCTCTCGAAGCCGGAGGCCGTCGTGCCGTGCAAGGCATTGCAGATGGCCACATGAGTCCACATCGGAAGCCCGGACGCGGAAACCGGTCGTCACGCGGTTGAGAGATTCCTGTGCGGGGGTATGTGGCTGCAAAGCCGAATGTGCCAGGGGTGCTGGGTGTCTCGGTGGGACGGAATGTCGTTGTGGCGGTGTCCGGCTGATCGGGATATTAGGAAGGCCGCCCCGGTTACGGGGCGGCCTTGGTGTGAATTCGGTTGGGGTGTTGCGTTTGTCGCCGCTCAGCCCGCGGTCGTCAGTTGGTGATTTCGGCGTTCTCGCGCTCGTCGGCGTCGATGTCGTCTTCCTCGGCCGAGACCTCGGGGATGGCCTTGGTGCGCGAACCGCCGGTGACCGACTTGGTGCCACCGCCGATGGACTTGCGCTGATCCGGAACCCCGTCCAGCAGTTCGCTTTCCCGGTTGACGGCCGCGAGCATGGCGGGCACCGAGTCGAGCTGGCCGCGGATGCCGAGTAGCTGGGCGAGCACCCGGCCGCGCAGCACGCGCATCTCCTCGGCGAGTTCCTTGGCGTGCGCGATCTTGCGCTCGGAGGTCTGCGTGGCGGAGGTGATGAGGCGGTTGGACTCGTCGGTCGCGTCCTTGATCCGCTGAGCGGCCTCGGCGCGGCTGGTGGCCTCGAGCTCCTCCATGGCGCGGGTGAGCTTGGTGCGACGCTCCGCCATGGTGGCCTCGAAGTCCTGCTGGGTCGCCTTGCGCTTGGCATCGGCTTCCTTGCCGAGGCGATCGGCCTCGGCCTGAGCGGCCTCGATGATCTTGGCGGACTCGGTACGCGCATTCGCCAGGGTCTGCTCGAATTCGATTTCGAGCGCCTCGCGCTTCTCCTTGGTCTCGGCGAGCAGCGATTCGTACTTACCACGCATTTCGGTGGCCTGCTGCTCGGCGATCGACACCATTTCCGCCGCCTCGGCCTGCGCGAGCGCGCGGACCTCGGACGCCTCGTCGGAAGCCAGGCGCAGCATCCGAGAGATGCGGTCGGACATGCCTTCCGCAGTGGTCGGCGGAACCGAAAGGCGATCGACTTCCTTACGGAGCTCGTCGATCTCGTCCCGCGCGTCCTCCAGCTGGCTGGCAAGGTTACGGGCTTGCGCCGCAGCGGCATCCCGATCTGTGGCGGTGACTCTCAGTTCGGCATCGAAACGGTCGAAGTAGTTGCGTACCTCGTCTTGCGCATAACCCTTGCGCACAACGGTGAAGGGCAGTGCAACGAAGCGATTGCGATCGGACTCAGGTGACGACATGGCACACAAACTACAGCCTAGTTGCACCTCATGGTGACTCGACCGCGAATGTGATCGCGACGAGTTTTTCAGGCCCGATCTTGATACTAGTGCGTAACATTCGAGTTGGGCTCGACCAACTCGATCAGCACACCGCCAGCATCCTTCGGGTGAATGAAATTGATGCGAGAATCCGCGGTTCCGTGACGCGGGGCGTCGTACAGCAAACGCAGACCTCGATCACGAAGATACACGGAGACGGCCTCGATATCGGTAACGCGATAGGCGAGTTGCTGCAGGCCCGGTCCGCTGCGATCGATGAACTTGGCGATGGTGGACTCCGCGTTGAGCGGCGCCAGCAACTGCAGGGCAGTCGCGCCGTCCGGTGCGCCGGGCAAAGACAGCATCGCCTCGTGCACACCTTGGGCATCGTTCACCTCCCGATGGGTCTCGATCATGCCGAGATTGTCGGCATACCAGGCAATTGCGGCATCCAGGTCGGGTACCGCGATGCCCACGTGGTCGACGGCGATGACGTAGTCACCGGGGATGAAGTTCGACGGGTCGATAACGTTGCTCACCCTTCGAACGTAGCGCCTGATCTGACACAGCCGGCTGGAGGCCGTCATTAGTCCCTTGCGCTTGGCCGAGCGTAGGCGAGGGCACCGCGTACCTGGTAAGGGGCGTTCGAGAAGGACAAGCTACCGTTGAGTACAGAGTTGACGTCGCGGGTGCTTCGGTGCGCGACGCTGTTCCGATCAATGAATGCGAGGCTCGTCGTGACCACAACCGTGATCGTCTCCGGTGCGCGTACCCCGGTCGGTCGGCTGCTCGGGGGTCTGAAGGACTTCACCGGTTCCGACCTGGGTGGTTTCGCTATCAAGGCGGCGCTGGAGAAGGGCGGCGTCACGCCGGAGCAGGTCGACTACGTGATCATGGGCCAGGTGCTCACCGCGGGTGCGGGGCAGATCCCGGCCCGGCAGGCGGCGGTGGCCGCGGGCATCGCGATGGATGTGCCCGCGCTGACGGTGAACAAGGTGTGCCTGTCCGGTATCAACGCGATCGCGCTCGCGGATCAGCTGATTCGCGCCGGCGAGTACGAGATCGTCGTCGCGGGCGGTCAGGAATCCATGAGCCAGGCCCCGCATCTGCTCGAAAAGAGCAGGGAGGGTTACAAATACGGCGATGTCACGCTGCGCGACAGCATGGCCTACGACGGTCTGCACGACATCTTCACCGACCAGCCGATGGGTGCGCTGACCGAACAGCGCAACGACGCCGAGCCGGTCAGCCGGGAGGATCAGGACGCGTTCGCGGCGGCCTCACATCAGCGTGCGGCGGCGGCGTGGAAGAACGGCGTCTTCGATGACGAGGTGGTCCCGGTCTCGGTGCCGCAGCGCAAGGGCGATCCGATCGTGGTGAGCACCGACGAGGGCATTCGCGCGGACACCACCGTCGAATCGCTGGCCAAGCTGCGCCCGGCCTTCCGCAAGGACGGCAGCATCACCGCGGGCACCGCCTCGCAGATCTCCGACGGTGCCGCCGCGGTGGTCGTGATGAGCAAGGAGAAGGCGCAGTCGCTGGGCCTGAGCTGGATCGCCGAGATCGGCGCCGCGGGCGTGGTGGCCGGTCCGGATTCGACGCTGCAGGATCAGCCCGCCAATGCGATCGCCAAGGCCTGTGCGCGCGAAGGAATTTCGCCCGCCGAGCTGGATCTTGTCGAGATCAACGAGGCGTTCGCGGCGGTTGGCATCGCGTCCACCCGCAAGCTGGGCATCGATCCGGAGAAGGTGAACGTCAACGGTGGCGCGATCGCCATCGGGCACCCGCTCGGCATGTCCGGTGCGCGCATCCTGCTGCATCTGGCGCTGGAGCTGAAGCGGCGCGGTGGCGGTGTCGGCGCGGCCGCGCTGTGCGGTGGCGGCGGTCAGGGTGACGCGCTGATCATCAAGGTGTAATTCTCGGCTCCGTCGGCCCGGATGAACCGGGTCGGCGGAGTTCAGGTGTGACCGGTTCAACTACGACCCGTCGTAGCAGTCCGGCACAATGGTGGCCATGGGCAATTTCTTCGACTTGAGCACCGTGGCCAAGCGGTTCCGCTTCATCGCCGTGCTGGAGGCGATCTCCTGGGTCTTCCTGATCGTCGGCATGGTGTTCAAGCGCCTACCCGAACCGGTGCTGTGGCCGGTCAAGGTGTTCGGGATGACGCACGGCATCATCTTCATCCTGTTCGTGATCACCGCGATCCTCGCGGCCCGTGAGCTGGCGTGGAACACCAAGACGACGGTCCTCGCGCTGCTGTCGAGTATTCCGCCGTTCTTCACGGTGCTGTTCGAGGTGTGGGCGGTGCGTGCGGGCAAGCTCGGTGAGCTGAGCGACGTGACTTCCGTCGACACCGGAGCCCCGGCGTCGGTCACGCCGTGACAAACTGGAAACCGTGACTCGACCCGCTGCCCGCCGCCCTTCGCCAGCCGTCGCCGCCGCCATGTCAGGTGCGGTGGATCTGTCCAGCCTGAAGCAGCCCCCGGCCGGTGCGCCGGGTGCGGGAGGCGGCGGTGACTACGCCGTCTCGGAGGCGGATTTCGAAACGAAGGTGCTGCGCCGGTCCACCCAGGTGCCGGTGGTCGTCGCGCTGTATTCGCAGCGCAGTCCGGGCAGCGTCGAGCTGGTCCGGACGCTGGAGCGGCTCGTCCAAGAGGACGCGGGCGCCTGGGATCTGGCGACGGTCGAGGCCGAGGCCAATATGCGGATCGCGCAGGCCTTCGGTGTGAAGGGCATTCCGACCGTGATCGCGGTGGCCGGTGGCCGCCCGCTCGCGGATTTCGAGGGCGCCCAGCCGGAGCCGCAGGTCCGGCAGTGGTTGAGCGCGGTAGTCGAGGCGGTCGGCGGGCAGCTCGAGGGCGGTGAGCAGCCCCAGGCCGAAGAGGATCCGCGTTTTACCGCCGCAGAGGCCGCGCTCGAGCGCGGCGATATGGCCGGTGCCGAAGCGGCCTATGAGGCCATCATCGCCGCGGAACCGGGCAATGAGGAGGCCAAGAACGCCCTGCGTCAGGTGCGCTTCCTGTCCCGTGCCCAGACCATTTCGGACTCCGCGATCGCCACTGCCGATGCCGATCCGGCCAATGTCGACGCGGCTCTGGATGCCGCCGATGTGGAGATGATGCGCCAGCAGCCGGAGGCCTCGTTCGACCGGTTGATCGCCGTCATCAAGAAGACGGCCGGCGATGATCGCACCAAGGCGCGCACCCGGCTCCTCGAACTCTTCGAATTGTTCGACCCGGCAGAGCCTTTCGTGGTTGCTGCCCGCCGCAAGCTGGCTGCCGCGCTGTACTGACCCCGGCCGCCGCGGCGCACATGGCATCGGCGGATAGCCTGCGCCGATGCGATCGCCGGGCACTATCCGCCGATCGCAGCGGTGCGGTCGATTGTCAGGGCGGTCATCGGCAACGCACCGGCGCAGCCGAGCGCCGAACGCTGCGGGATCGGCGCAGCTGAGCACTGTGGGTGCCCTGCGGCTCGGCCTGCTCGATCTACTTGCGTGGTGGCTTATGACTCTCGTGCGAGCTAGATCGCGGGTGTTTGGGGCCAGTGCCGCAGTGGTCGAAGTCGGGTTGAGCGCTGCGGGATTGGTGCAGCTGAGGACTGCGGGTGGCCTGCGGTTCGGCCTACTCGTGTGGTGGCTTATGACTCTGGTGCGAGCCAGATCGCGGTATTCGGCGCGAGTGCCACGGTGGCCGAAGCCGGTCGACCGTGCCACGGCTCATCGGTCGCCTTGACACCACCCAGGTTTCCGATGCCGGAGCCGCCGTATTCGACGGCGTCGGTGTTGAGGATTTCGCGCCAGGTGCCTGCGCTCGGCAGGCCGACGCGGTATTCGCCGTGCACCGAGCCGGAGAAATTGAAAACGCAGGCGATCACCGAACCGTCGGAGCCGTAACGCAGGAAGGCGATCACATTGTTTTCGCGATCGTCGGCCTGGACCCAGGAGTAGCCACCGGGGCTGGTGTCCTGACTCCACAGCGCGGGATGGGCGCGGTAGACCGCGTTCAGATCCCGGACGGCGGCCGTAATGCCCTGGTGCAGTGGGTTTTCCAGTTCGTGCCAGTCCAGGCCGCGGTCGTGTGACCATTCCCGGAACTGGCCGAAGTCCTGGCCCATGAACAGCAATTGCTTACCGGGATGCGACCACATGTAGGCCAGCAGTGTGCGCACGCCCGCCGCCTTGGCGAAATCGTCGCCGGGCATTCGGGTCCAGAGGGTGCCCTTGCCGTGCACGACCTCGTCGTGGCTGATGGGCAGGACATAGTTCTCGCTCCACGCGTACACCAGCGAGAAGGTGATCTCGTTGTGGTGCCAGGAGCGGTGGATCGGATCGCGCCCCAAATAGCCCAGGGTGTCGTGCATCCAGCCCATATTCCACTTCATGGTGAAGCCGAGGCCGCCGACATCGGCGCCGCGGGTGACACCGGGCCAGGTGGTGGATTCCTCGGCGATGGTGACGACGCCGGGATGGTGGCGGTGCACGGTTTCGTTGAGGTCCTGCAGGAAGTCGACGGCCTCCAGGTTTTCCCGGCCGCCGTGCACATTGGGTTCCCATTCGCCTTCGGCGCGTGAGTAATCCAGATACAGCATGGAGGCGACCGCGTCGACGCGCAGTCCGTCGATATGGAATTCCTCGATCCAGTACCGCGCATTGGCGACCAGGAAGTTGCGCACCTCATTGCGGCCGAAGTCGAAAATGTAGGTGCCCCAGTCGAGTTGCTCGCCGCGGCGTGGGTCGGCGTGCTCATACAGCGCGGTGCCGTCGAAGCGCGCGAGCGCCCATTCGTCGCGGGGGAAGTGCGCGGGCACCCAGTCGAGCAGTACGCCGATGCCTGCGGCGTGCATGCGGTCGACGAAGGCGCGGAAATCGTCGGGGGAGCCGAAGCGGGCGGTGGGTGCGTAATACGACGTGACCTGGTAGCCCCAGGAGCCGCCGAACGGGTGCTCGGCGATCGGCAGCAGTTCGATATGGGTGAATCCGGCGGCGCGTACGTAATCGGCGAGCTGATCTGCCAATTCGCGGTAGCCGAGCCCGGGACGCCAGGAGCCCAGGTGCACTTCGTAGACGCTCATCGGGGCGCGAGTGGGGTCGGTGCGTTCGCGGGTCGAAACCCAGTCACCGTCGGACCACACGTAATTGCTTTCGGTGACCACGGATGCCGTCGCGGGCGGCAGCTCCGTCGCAAACGCCAGCGGATCGGCGTGATCCACGGTGCGTCCGTCCGCGCCGTGCACTCGGAATTTGTACTTGGTGCCGACGCCGACCCCCGGTACGAAGACCTCCCATACCCCGGAAGATCCGAGCGAACGCATCGGTGCGGTATTCCCGCTCCACCCGTCGAAATCCCCGATCACGGTGACACCCCGGGCATTCGGTGCCCAGACCGCGAACGAGGTGCCATGCACCTCGCCGTCGAGGGTGGTGTAGTGACGCGGGTGCGCGCCGAGCACATCCCACAGGTGTTCGTGGCGACCCTCACCGATGAGGTGCAGGTCCAGCTCGCCGACGGTGGGCAGGAAGCGGTAGCCGTCTGCGCTGATGATCGTCTGACCGCCTTGGTAATTGGTGACGATGCGGTAATCCATCAGGTCCGGATGCGGTACGGCACCCGCGAAAATGCCGTGCCCCAACGACTTCAGCGGATGGTCGACGCCGCCGACCCGGGCGAACACCGCGTCGGCATGGGGGCGCAGCACGCGTACGATCGTGCCGTCTGGATGCGGGTGTGCGCCGAGCACGGTATGCGGATCGGTATGGGTGCCCGCCGCGAGCAACATCAGATCGCGACGCTTCATCGAAATGTCCTCCGGAAGGCCAGTTCCGCGCGCGCCTGCTGCGATACCGCGGGCAGCGTGAGAATGTGGGCGACCGCTCGGGCCGGATCCAGCCGCACGTAATTGGTCTGCGCCCAGTGGTATTCCTCGCCGCTGACCTCGTCGAACACCACCGGATGGTCGTGCCATTCGCGGCCGATGGCGGGCAGATCGAGCGAGATCATGCCCCATTCGGCCCCATAGGGATTCAGATTCACCACGACCAGCACGGCGTCACCGCTGGCCGGATCGACCTTCGAATAGGCGAGCAGCGCGTCGTTGTCGACGTGATGGAAGTGGATGCAGCGCAACTGCTGCAGTGCAGGATGCGCGCGGCGGATCTCGTTGAGACGAGTGATCCAGGGCTCCAATGATTCCCCGCGCGCGAGCGCCTCGGCGAATGGGCGCGGGCGCAGCTCGTACTTCTCCGAATCCAGGTATTCCTCGCTGCCCGGACGCACCGCCTGATGTTCGAAGAGTTCGAATCCGGAGTAGACACCCCAGGTCGGAGCCATGGTCGCGGCCAGCACCGCGCGGATAGCGAACATGCCGGGCCCACCCTGCTGCAGACTTTCGTGCAGGATGTCGGGGGTGTTGACGAACAGGTTCGGTCTGGCCTCGTCGGCCTTGGCGGCCAGTTCGTTGCCGAATTCGGTCAGCTCCCATTTGGCGACGCGCCAAGTGAAGTACGTGTAGGACTGACTGAATCCGCGGCGGGCAAGACCGTAGAGCCGGGCCGGTCGGGTGAAGGCCTCGGAGAGGAAGATCACATCGGGATCGGTGCGGCGTACGGTCGCGATCAGCCATTCCCAGAAATCGGCGGGCTTGGTGTGCGGGTTATCGACGCGGAAGATCTTGACGCCCAAGCCGATCCAGTGCCGGACTACACGCAGTACCTCCGCGTACAGTCCGTCCGGATCGTTGTCGAAGTTGACCGGGTAGATGTCCTGGTACTTCTTCGGCGGATTCTCGGCGTAGGCGATGGTGCCATCCGGGAGAGTGGTGAACCACTCCGGGTGCGCGGCCACCCACGGATGATCCGGTGCGCATTGCAGCGCCAGGTCGAGCGCGACTTCGAGGCCGAGTTCGGTTGCGGTGGTGACGAATTCGACGAAGTCGGCGGTGCTGCCGAGTTCGGGATGGATCGCGTCGTGGCCGCCCTGCTTCGACCCGATCGCCCACGGCGAGCCGACGTCACCGGGTTCGGCGGCGAGCGCGTTATTGCGGCCCTTGCGGTTGATCTCACCGATCGGGTGGATCGGAGGTAGATAGACGACATCGAAGCCCATGCCGGCTATGCGCGGCAATTCCTTTGCGGCGGTGGCGAAATTGCCGTGGATCGGGTTGCCCGCGGCATCACGGCCGCCGGTCGATCGCGGGAAGAATTCGTACCACGAGCCGTACAGTGCGCGTTGCCGTTCCACCAGCACCGAGTGCTGCGGGCCGCGAGTGACCATGTCCCGCAATGGCGTATCGCGCAGGATCTCCGCGACCTCCGCGCTGAAGGCGGGGGCGACCCGAGCGGGCAGCTGTTCGTCGGCGCGCAATGCCGTCGCGGCGGCACGCAAGCGCTCGAACTGCTTCTTCGGCACCGCCTGCGCGGCCCGTTCGAACAGCCGGGCGCCGAGCTCGAGGTCGTTGGCGAGGTCGGCGGCGCTCTGCCCGACGGCCAGCTTCGCCTCTACCGCCGCCCGCCAGGTGGCGATCGGATCACTCCAACCCTCTATGCGGTAGGTCCACGCGCCGGGCAGGTTGGGTACGAAGGTGGCGTTGAAGACATCCGGCTCGTAGTCCGGCGTCATGCGAATGCGGGTGATCCGCGATGAGCTGGGGCCGCGCACCGCGAGCGTGGCGGAGACGGCGTCATGCCCCTCGCGCCAGACCACGGTGCGCACCGGAAAGACCTCGCCGACCACGGCCTTGGCCGAACTGTTGTTCAGCCATATCGAAGGGGCGGTGTCATCGATGGCGATGCGGCCGGTCACGTCGACCAACCTACCGGGTGCCAGTCGGTTGGACCGGATCAGCGTGCGTCGGCCGCCAGACCGAGACCGAGGGCGACCAAGATCGCGCCGAGCGCGCGTTCCACCCGCTGGCGGATTCCGGTTCGCCGCAGCCAGGTACCGGCGCGGTCCGCCGCCAGCACGATGCCGATGCACCATGCGGTATCGATGACCAATTGGATACCCGCCAGAATCAGCACGGTCGGCAGCACCGGACCGCTCGACGGCAGGAACTGCGGCAGGATCGTCAGGCCGAAGACTGCGGCCTTCGGATTCGCCGCGATCGAGATCAGCGAGGCGCGGAAGGCCGAACCGGGGGTGCGGCCGGTCGGCAGCAACTTGGTCATTCGGGGATGGCGGCCGGCAGAGCCGGTTAACGCTGTGCTGCCGAATTCGTCGTCACCGCGAGCGCCGCGCCAGGCCTGCACGCCGAGCCAGATCAACATCAACGCCCCGATGACGTGCACCGCCGTGTTCATGAACCGGTTCGCGACCAGCAGCACCGACAGACCTGCGCCACCGGCGAACGTCCACCCGAACACTCCGATCTCGTTCCCGGCCACTGCCGCCAGGCCCGCCGCGCGACCGTCCCGCACAGCGCGTTGGAGGAACAGCGCCGTCGCCGGTCCCGGCAGTGCGGCCAGGATGAGGCAGGCCAGCAGGAACTGGGGGAGCACATCGATCCAGTGCGGCATCAGCCGATGCTCTCATTCCCACAGGTATGTCGCGAGCGATATTCCGGTGCGGTGAGCAGCGGTGCCGGGCGGTCCGTGCAGTCCGTGCAGTCCGTACAGGTCATCGTGTCGGCGCCGTTGCTCGGTGTAGAGGCCTTCTGTCGTCTGATGGGTGCCGTTGTGCCTGCATGCAGTTTGTCGGGCCGGCGGGTTGCTCGGCGTGCCGTCGCCTCGACGGGGTGCCGTTGTACCCTCGCAGCCGCGATCGCGTCGGTTGGTACATCCGGTTCAGTGACCTGGGCCCGCTGGAGCCACCAGGGGTCGCGGCATTCGGTAGGGTTCGGCAGGTGAAGGCACTCCGTCGTTTCACCGTCCGTGCCCATTTGCCCGAGCGTTTGGCGGCCCTGGGCGAACTTTCCACGAATCTGCGCTGGTCGTGGCATTGGGCTACCCAGGATCTGTTCGCGGAACTCGATCCCGAGCTGTGGCGCGAGCTCGGTCACGATCCGGTGCGGATGTTGGGCGAGGTGCCCGCGGCGCGGCTGGACGAGCTCGCCGCCGATGCGGACTATGTCGGGCGAGTGGATGCTGCCGCCGCGGATCTGCGCGACTATCTGGCGCGGCCGGGCTGGTTCCAGCGGCAGACCGATGAGCCGGTGCGCGGCATCGCCTATTTCTCGATGGAGTTCGGCGTCACCGAGGTCCTGCCGAACTATTCGGGCGGCCTCGGGATTCTCGCCGGTGATCATCTGAAGTCCGCATCGGATCTGGGACTGCCGCTGATCGGTGTCGGATTGCTCTACCGCTCCGGCTATTTCCGGCAGTCACTGACCGCGGACGGTTGGCAGTCCGAGCACTATCCGGCGCTGGATCCGCAGGGGCTGCCGTTGCGGCTGCTGACCACCGAAGGTTCGCCGGTGTTGATCCACGTGGCGATGCCCGATCAGCGAGTGCTGCGGGCGCGAGTGTGGATCGCGCAGGTCGGGCGGGTGCCATTGCTGCTGCTGGATTCCGATATCGCCGAGAACGATCCGGAACTGCGCGCGGTTACCGACCGGCTCTACGGCGGTGATCAGGACCATCGGATCAAGCAGGAAATCCTGGCAGGTATCGGTGGCGTCCGGGCGGTGCGCGCCTATACGCGCGCCGCGGGTGTGCCGGATCCCGATGTATTCCATATGAACGAGGGGCACGCCGGATTCCTCGGCGTCGAGCGGATCCGTGAATTCGTCTCGGCCGGACTGGATTTCGATACCGCGCTGACTGCCGTGCGGGCCGCTACCGTGTTCACCACGCACACGCCGGTGCCCGCCGGTATCGACCGGTTCCCGATGCCATTGGTGCGCAGGTATTTCGGCGGTGGCCACGGGGAATCCGAATCCGCCATGCTGCCAGGGCTTTCCGTCGACCGGATCGTCGCGCTCGGTCGCGAAGCCGATCCGTCGGTATTCAATATGGCGCATATGGGCTTGCGACTCGCCCAGCGCGCCAATGGCGTTTCCAAATTGCACGGCGAGGTGAGCCGCGCCATGTTCGCGCCGCTGTGGCCCGGCTTCGACGCGACCGAGGTGCCGATCGGTTCGGTCACCAATGGTGTGCACGCTCCGACCTGGGCCGCACGCGAATGGTTCGACAAGGCACGCGAACACATCGGTCCCGAGCTGGTCGAGGAGGCGCGTGGCTGGGAGAAGCTGCGCGATTTCGACCTGGGTGAATTGTGGTCGACCCGGAATGCCTTGCGCGCCATTCTCGTTGCCGAGGTGCGCCGACGGGTTCGCGCGTCCTGGTTGCAGCGCGGTGCCGCTTCGGCTGAATTGGGATGGGTCGATGGCGTTTTCGATCCGAATGTGTTGACCGTCGGTTTCGCGCGCCGGGTGCCGACCTACAAGCGGCTGACCCTGATGCTGCGCGATCCACAGCGCTTGCGTGCGCTGCTGCTGAATCCCGATCGGCCGATGCAACTGGTCGTCGCGGGTAAGAGTCATCCCGCCGACGATGGCGGCAAGGCGCTGATACAGCAGGTCGTTCGGTTCGCCGACGATCCGGAAGTGCGTCATCGCATCGTCTTCCTGCCCGATTACGACATGTCCATGGCCCGCTACCTGTATTGGGGTTGCGATGTCTGGCTGAACAATCCGCTGCGTCCGCTGGAGGCATGCGGCACCTCCGGTATGAAGTCCGCGCTCAACGGCGGGCTCAACCTCTCCATCCGCGACGGCTGGTGGGATGAGATGTACGACGGCGAAAACGGTTGGGCCATACCGACCGCCGACGGCGTCTCCGATGAGCACCGCCGTGATGACCTCGAGGCCGCCGCACTCTACGACCTGTTCGAACGCACCGTCGCACCGCGCTTCTACGACCGCGACGGTTTCGATATGCCGGTGCGCTGGGTCGAGATGGTGCGTCACACCCTGCAAACGCTCGGCCCGAAGGTGCTGGCCTCCCGCATGGTTCGCGACTACGCCGTCGAGTACTACGCCCCCGCCGCGTCGGCCGGTAAACGCGCGAGCGCCGACGAATTCGCCGGTGCCCGAGCGGTTTCGGAGTACCGCCGCCGGGTCGAGGCCGCCTGGCCCTCGGTCAAGATCATCCAGGTCGACAGCGCGGGCCTGCCGGACACCCCGATCATCGGCGCGGAACTCTCGCTCTCCGCGCGCATCGACCTCGGCGGCCTCACCCCCGCCGACGTCACGGTGCAGGCGGTACTCGGCCGAGTCTCACCGAGCGACGACCTCTCCGACACCACCACCTACCCGATGACCCACACCGGATCCGACTCCGGTGTAGACCTTTTCACCGTCGAAACCCCGGTTCCCCTGTCCGGCGCCGTCGGTTACACGGTCCGGGTCCTGCCGCACAACGAGCTACTCGCCAGCGACGCCGAACTGGGCTTGGTATTCGCCCCGAACGGCTGATGTCGAATCCGGGACCTACTCGGAGCTCAGTTGGACCAGGCCCTTCGGGTCCCAGGGCAACGGTCCGGTCGGGAAGCTGAAGCGGAGCATTCGGTGGGGTGCTGCGGCGTCGAAGTGGCCTTGGCACCCTTGGTGAAATCCAGGCCGCGGAAGGTGGTGGCGCCGCCGAGCAGTGAGGTCAGGGGGCTGGGGAAGGGGTCTACGTTGCGTGGGGCGGGTTCTCGAGTTCAGTGAATTGTCGGTTACCGTGCCCTGGCACCCCCGTACTCGTTTTTCGACTGGAGAGCTCATGGTCACCGACGTTCTGACGCGAACCCGAGGACGCCTCGACGCGTACTTCGGCATCAGTTCGAACGGTTCGACGATGAAGCGTGAGCTGATGGCCGGAACCATCACCTTCCTCGCCATGTCCTATGTGCTCGCCGTGAATCCGTCGGTGCTCGGCGACGAGGGCGCGCTCGGTGCCAAGGGCATTCCCATGCAGGCGGTCTTCACCGCGACGGCCGTCGCCGCGGTCTTCGGCACGCTGGTCATGGGGGTGTGGGCCAGATATCCGATCGCACTCGCACCGGGCATGGGCCTCAATGCCTTCTTCGCCTACTCGGTGGTGCTCGGAATGGGGATCCCATGGCAGGTGGCGCTGTCGGGGACCCTCCTGTCCGGGGTGATCTTCTTCGTACTCGCGATCACCAAGGTGCGCGAACGCATCCTCAATGCGATTCCGATGCAGATGAAGCTGGCCGTCGGCGCGGGCATCGGCACTGT
>NZ_BAGN01000061.1 GCF_000308835.1 Nocardia vinacea NBRC 16497
AGTCCCCGTATGTGGGACTGCGGACGCTCATGGGTGGAACGCTGACATGTGCCTTGAAATGCTGGAAGCCCGAGTGCTTTCGGTTCGGGGATGTAATCGACACACTGTTGGGTCCTGAGAGAACACGCGAGTGTTTCTTTCTAGGCAAATAGACGATCTGCTCGGATCTCTTGTGATACCGCTGGCGACGGAAGTTGTTGGGTTGGTCCTGGATTCAGGTTCGAGT
>NZ_BAGN01000060.1 GCF_000308835.1 Nocardia vinacea NBRC 16497
CGGACTCACATGTAGTCCGGCGGATGCTCATGGGTGGAACGCTGGCAAGCTCTCCCGCAATATCGACTTCTCACATGAGGGGTCGGCGGTGGATATATCGACACACTGTTGGGTCCTGAGAGAACACGCGAGTGTTTCTTTCTAGGCAAATAGACGATCCGATCGGGTTCTCGGTCATACCGACCTCAGTTTTTTGGCTGGGGTGCTGGTGTCGGAATTGGATTCGTTC
>NZ_BAGN01000058.1 GCF_000308835.1 Nocardia vinacea NBRC 16497
TCAACCACACCCCAAAGGGTGCAATCAGAAGAATTAACCAGAGTCCGAAAACCTTGGCAAAATCAAACGCCAGCAAAAGTATTTGCTGACAAAAATGTCCGACCCACCCAAACGGGGGTTTGAGGAGCCGGAACCAAATAAAACATTTGGCACTGACATTCATCGACACACTATTGAGTTCTCAAAGAACACACGCACACA
>NZ_BAGN01000057.1 GCF_000308835.1 Nocardia vinacea NBRC 16497
GACATCATCGCCATCCTCGGCATGGACGAGCTCTCCGAAGAGGACAAGGTCCTCGTGGGCCGGGCGCGTCGTCTGGAGAAGTTCCTCGGCCAGAACTTCATCGTGGCCGAGAAGTTCACCGGCCAGCCGGGCTCCGTGGTGCCGCTGACCGACACCATCGAGGCGTTCGACCGCGTCTGCAAGGGCGAGTTCGACCACTTCCCGGAGCAGGCGTTCAACTCCTGCGGTGGTCTCGACGACGTCGAGGCGGCCGCGAAGAAGATCGCCGGAAAGTAGTCACCCATGGCGGAGATGTCAGTTGATCTGGTCGCCGTCGAACGTTTGCTCTGGTCCGGCCAGGCGACGTTCGTCAGCGCGCAGACCACCGAAGGTCAGATCGGCATCATGGCGGGCCACGAGCCGCTGCTCGGCCAGCTGGTCGAGGGCGGCATCGTGAGCATCGTGCCCACCGAGGGTGAGCGGATCACCGCGGCGGTGCACGGCGGGTTCTTCTCGGTGACCGCGACCTCGGTCCGGGTGCTGGCCGAATCCGCGGAGTTCGCCGATGAGATCGACGTCGAGGCGGCCCGTCGGGTGCTGGCCGACGCCGATGCCTCCGAGGAAGCGAAGATCGCGGCCCAGGGCCAGGTGCGCGCGGTCGAAGAGGCGAAGGCCTAGTACCGCACCAGGATTGGGTACGACCTGATAACACGGCGCTGTCGGCGGCGAAGGTATTCGCCGCCGACAGCGCCGTTTCCGGATTCGAACGTTCAAAGACAAGGCCCGGCCATTTGTAAACTCGGGGCCGTGGTTGAATGGCCGCGAGGTGTCGTCGACACGGCGGCGGAACGAAGGGACGAACGGCATTGCAGACCGGGATGGTTCTCCTGATCATTCTGGTGCTCACGCTCGTTCTGTTGGCGTTGGCTTCCACCTACCGGCTGATCATGTTGCGCCGCGGCGGCACCGCCGCGATTCTGCGGGTGCTGCCCGCGCGCGGCGGTCAGGGTTGGCGGCACGGCCTGATTCGGTATGACGAGGATCGCCTCGTCTTCTACAAGCTCTCCAGTCTGAAACTGGGCCCCGATTCCACCATTCGACGCCAGGGCATCGAGATCGGTGATCGGCGCGGCCCGCGTGGCGACGAATACGACATCATGACCGACGAAATCGCGGTGACCGCGGTTTCCGATAATGACGGCAATTACGAATTGGCCCTGGACCGCGGCTCACTGGCCGCCTTCCTCTCCTGGGTCGAATCCCGGCCCTCGGATCGCACCCGTCGGCTGCCCGGGCTCTAGGCTGAACTCGTGAATGTGCACCTGACGCGGATCTATACGCGGACCGGAGACGACGGGACGACCGGTCTCAGCGATTTCTCGCGGGTGGCCAAAACCGATCCGCGTCTGGTCGCCTATGCCGACTGTGACGAAACGAACGCCGCCATCGGTGTAGCCGTCGCGCTCGGGGACCCTGCCCCGGAGATACGGAAGGTCTTGCGCCAGGTGCAGAACGATCTGTTCGATGCGGGCGCGGATCTTTCGACCCCGGTGGTCGAGGAGCCGAAGTATCCGCCGCTGCGCATCACCCAGCCCTATATCGATCGTCTCGAAGCCTGGTGCGATGAATTCAATGCCGATCTGCCCGCACTGAATTCGTTCATTCTGCCCGGTGGTACGCCGCTGGCCGCCCTGCTGCACACCGGCCGTACGGTGGCACGGCGGGCGGAGCGTTCGGCATGGGCCGCGGTGCAGGCGCATCCGGACGATACGAATATCCTTCCGGCGAAGTACCTGAACCGCCTCTCCGACCTGCTGTTCATCCTCAGCCGTGTCGCCAACCCGGGCGGTGACGTGTTGTGGAAGCCTGGTGGCGAACAAGGTGGTTCGTGAACTGTCCGATCCGCACCGACACGCGCAAAAGTTGCTGGACACCCCGAAAGTCGTCTCAGCTACCTGGATATAACCCCGGCACTGCTACCACCGGCCCGCAACGCAACTATCCTTTGCACCAACAGTGCGCCGAATACGCGGAGAGGCGGCATGGAACGGTTTTTGGTTACTGGCGGGAATCGACTCGTCGGTGAGGTCGCGGTCGGGGGTGCGAAGAACAGCGTCCTCAAGTTGATGGCGGCTGCATTGCTGGCCGAAGGCACGACCACCATTACGAACTGCCCGGACATCCTCGATGTGCCGTTGATGGGTGATGTGCTGCGCGGCCTCGGCTGCGACGTCACGATCGACGGGTCGGTCGTCACGATCAACACGCCCGCGGAGCCCAAATACCACGCGGATTTTCCCGCGGTGACGCAGTTCCGCGCCTCGGTTTGTGTGCTCGGTCCGCTGATGGCGCGGTGTAAGCGCGCCGTTGTCGCACTGCCCGGCGGTGACGCGATCGGTTCGCGGCCATTGGATATGCATCAGGCGGGTCTGCGTCTGCTCGGCGCGAGCAGCGAGATCGAGCATGGTTGCGTGGTCGCGCGCGCGGACGAACTACAGGGTGCGCGGATCAGGCTGGACTTTCCCTCGGTGGGCGCGACCGAGAACATCCTCATGGCGGCCGTGCTGGCCGAGGGGGAGACGGTCATCGATAACGCGGCCCGTGAACCCGACATCGTCGATCTGTGCAACATGCTCGTTCGGATGGGTGCGCGGATCAGCGGCGCGGGTACGTCGGTGCTCACCATTCAGGGCGTCGAGCGGCTCGAGCCGACGACGCACCAGGTGATCGGCGACCGGATCGTGGCCGCGACTTGGGGGATCGCCGCGGTGATGACCATGGGCGATGTCCGGGTGACCGGTGTGAACCCCAAGCATCTGTCCCTCGTGCTGGACAAGCTGCGCTCGGCCGGTGCGCGTATTTCGTTCGAACCGGACGGTTTCCGCGTGATCCAGGCCGATCGGCCGCGCGCGGTGAACTTCTCGACGCTGCCTTTCCCCGGATTCCCGACCGATCTGCAGCCGATGGCCATCGGTTTGGCGGCGATCGCGGACGGCACCTCGATGATCACCGAGAACATCTTCGAGGCGCGGTTCCGTTTCGTGGAGGAGATGATCCGGCTGGGCGCCGACGCGCGGACGGATGGGCATCATGCGGTGGTGCGCGGAATTCCGCGGCTGTCGAGTGCACCGGTGTGGTCGTCGGATATTCGGGCCGGCGCCGGATTGGTACTTGCCGGTCTGGTTGCTGATGGCACTACCGAGGTGCACGACGTCTTCCATATCGACCGCGGCTACCCGAATTTCGTCGAGCAGCTGCAGGCGTTGGGTGGTCAGGTGGAACGGGTCGGCGCCGCGGATTGATCATGTGAACGGAAGGCGACGATCACCTCTTGCTGAAAACCGTTCCTGACCAGGCGATTTGACATCGTGCACACCGACACGTAACTTTATTCGAGTCAGAGCGACACGGACACCGACCCGGGGCCGACGCGCTGAGCCGAAAGGCTGAGCGAAGGACCAGGGAAACGAGGTAGGACGTTGAGCGCCTGACGATCACACTAGCTCGAACGAGACCCCGATTTTGATTCGGGTTCCCGGCTGAGCTAAGCTTGATAAGTTGCCTCACCGATCGACCGGGGTCAAACCCATTAGATGG
>NZ_BAGN01000056.1 GCF_000308835.1 Nocardia vinacea NBRC 16497
TCCCGTCGATCCACAGACCCAGCGCGAGGTATCGCCGCCGTCGGTGGTGAACGACGGCGGGAACCTGACCGCGAATCTGTCCTCGTGGGCCGCCTCCTGGAATGACCAGGAGTTCAACCAGGGAGCGCCGAAGCCGCCGGAGAAGCAGGGGGCCCAAGTCGCGGGGGCGCAGCAGGTGCAGAAGGTGTGGGACTGGGTCGGCCAGCAGTGGTTCGAACGGCCGAAATCCGATGCGGCCCAAGGCCCGCCTGCCACGGGCACCTACGACCCGGGGACTCGCAAATACACCCTGCAGTGGACGAGCTTGATCGTTGGCGGTCCGTTCAACGGTTTCACGGGCGTCTGGCACCTCGAAGGCGTCTTCGAACCCGACGCCGCGGCACCGGGAGCACCGCCCACACCAAACGCGCCGTCGACACCGGTTTCGCCGACCGCGCCCGCAGCATTGGTCTCGCCCGCCCCGCCGGGTTCAGCGGAATCGACTTCGCCTGTGGCGCCGACACATTAGATACGAACAGGAGCACGGTCCGATGACTTCTCGCAGCACGACCCGGCCTGCGGTCGCCACTGCCATCCGGGCGGTCGCCGCACTGACCGTAATCGGTAGCGCTGTCGCGGTGACCGCATTGACGGTGCGCGATGACGATGAGGTCGCCACGGTGGTGGTCCAGCAGGAACAGCCCGCCGCGGGCCGATCTGCGGCCACCCCTGCGCCGGCATCGGCGGTGCCGCCGACATCCGCCGCACCTGCTGCCGCGCCGGCAGCCGCCGGTGCCCCCGCGGTGGCGGTTCCACTCGGCGCGGCAGGCGTTCCCGCCGCGGTCGCGATCGGTCCCGCGGGCAATGCCCCGGCATCCGGCCCCGCGGCCACGGTCCCGCTCGGTGACACTCCCGGAGCCGGACCGGCAACGTCGATCCCACTGGGCGCGGGCAGTCCGTTCGCGGCCCCCGCCGTCAATACCCAACCCGCCTGCCCGCTCGGCTGGCCCGCGCCGAAACAACAGGGCGGCCTCGCCTCGCTCATCGGCCTCGCCCCCTTGGCCGGCCCGTTTTCCTCCGAAGCCTTCGCGCTCGGCTCGGTCTATCAGCCGATACTGCAATTGGTCGGCCCGGTCCTCGCCGAAATCGCACCGGTGATAGCGCAATACCAGCCACTCATCGATCCATTGATCACTCAGGTGCAGGGTGTGGAAGCCGTTGTGCTGCAAGCAATCCTGCCCTACTACGGCCCCTATCGCGATCAGCTCATCGCCGCCGAAGGCGACCTGGCCAAGGCACTCACCCCGATCCTGACCAATATCTACAACAGCGAAATCGCCTCCTGCTTCGTGGCCTGGCAGGGCCAGATCATCGAGCAGGCCAAAGGCGGCCCGATCGAGGTCGCCTCACTCGCGTATCCCGGCACGGTGGTGGAACTCGGCCCGGATCGCTGAGTTGGCATGGAGCAGTTAACGACTGCCGATGTACCGGCCATACTCGATACATGGGGATCCAAGATCGGTCGGGGGCGGCTTTACGGCGGCTGGTCGACGAAGGCATATTGACCGAAGACCAGCGCGATGCGGTCGCGAAGGCACTGGCGGCGGAGCGGACGAAGCCCGAGTCGCCGGGCAGGCTACTCGCCGAGATCGCCGCCTATATCGGCGCTGGTTCGATGTTGGGCGGGCTCGCCCTACTACTCGCGTCTTCCTGGGATGACCTGCAGCGGACCGGCCGCATCGTCATCTTCGGGCTGGTGTCGGTCGGTCTCGCTCTCGGTGGGATCGCGCTGGCCGGTGGCATCGCCGGATTGTTCACGCGCACAACGGTTGCGCGCACATCCCGCTCGCGGCTCGCCACGGTGCTCTTCGCGCTCGCATCCGTATCGGTCGCCGTGACGGTGGGGTCGGTCTTCGAGGGCGGCAACTCCGACAATGCCTTGGTCTACGCATGCAGCGCGGGTCTTGTGGTGGCCGTACTCGGTTACTCGGCCTTGCCATCGGTCATCGGCATCTTCGCCGCGGCCTGGTACAGCGTTGTGCTGGTCCTGGTGGTGCTCGACGAGGTCTTCGATGTCGAGGAGGCCTGGGTCGGCGTCGGTCTGCTCGCCCTCGGCGGGATCTGGTTCGCGCTCACCAGGTTCGGCTTGATCGTCGAAAACTGGTCGGGATATGTCGTCGCGATCCTCATCGCGGACGCGGGTGCGGTGACCGTCGACACGAGTCCGGGGCACTGGGGGTTCGTGCCGACCGCGCTGGTAGCCGTCGTTTGTTTTGTCCTGTATGCGACGCAACGTTGCACGGTCCTGGTGATCGGCGGCAGCGCGACGGTCGCGCTCGCCGTTGGCATGGCGGTCGCCACTCGGTTCGATGGCGAAGTCGGGGTAATGGTCGCGATCGTGATTGGTAGCGCGGTGATGCTCGCCGTCGGCGCACTGCTGCTCACCCGATCCTCGAAGCCCTCCGCCTGACGTGCGGTCCATCGCTGGACCCGCACGCTGGTGCGTACCAAGGGCTGAGCTGCATGAATTTCGCCCGCCGCATTGCGCCGTCGGTGACTGCCCACTGCTCACGGAGTCCTCCGCCTGACCGCAGCCGGTCCGGCTGATTGCTCGGTGGTTGCCGTGGGATGGGTCACACTGTCTATATTTACTTGGACATCCAACTATAGGATGTCTATAGATCGCGCGATGCGCGGCGTCCACTACAAGAACAGGACTGGCATGGTTCGCGAACTCACTCACTACATCGGCGGACAGCATGTCGCCGGGGCCTCGGGCAACTTCGCCGACGTCTTCGATCCGAATACCGGCCAGGTGCAGGCGCGGGTGCCGCTGGCGAGTAAGGCCGAGGTCGATGCCGTCATCGCGAATGCGGCCGAGGCGCAACAGGTGTGGGCCGCGTTCAACCCGCAGAAGCGGGCCAGGGTGCTGATGAAGTTCCTGACGCTCGTGCAGGACGAGATGGATTCCCTTGCGGCACTGCTGTCTGCCGAACACGGCAAGACCATCCCCGACGCCAAGGGCGATATCCAGCGCGGTATCGAGGTCATCGAATTCGCGGCGGGTATTCCGCATCTGCTCAAAGGTGAGTACACCGAGAGCGCGGGCACCGGCATCGACGTCTACTCGATGCGTCAGCCGCTCGGTGTGGTCGCGGGCATTACCCCGTTCAACTTCCCGGCCATGATCCCGCTGTGGAAGGCCGGTCCGGCGCTGGCGTGTGGAAATGCCTTCGTGCTCAAGCCATCCGAGCGCGATCCCTCGGTGCCGCTGCGGCTGGCCGAGTTGTTCCTGGAGGCGGGCCTGCCCGCGGGTGTGTTCAACGTGGTCAACGGCGATAAGGAAGCGGTCGACGCGATCCTGCATTCGCCGACCGTCAAGGCCGTCGGCTTCGTCGGTTCCACCCCGATCGCGCAGTACATCTACGAGACCGCGACCGCGAACGGCAAACGCGCACAGTGCTTCGGCGGCGCCAAGAACCACGCGATCGTGATGCCCGACGCCGACCTCGACGATGTCGCCGACCAGCTCATCGGCGCGGGCTACGGCTCGGCGGGCGAGCGCTGTATGGCCATCTCGGTCGCCGTTCCGGTCGGGCAGGAGACCGCGGATCGCCTGCGCGAGAAGCTGATCGAGCGGATCGCCAAGCTGAATGTCGGGCGGTCCGACGATGCGGGCGCTGATTTCGGCCCGCTGGTCACCAAGGATGCGCTCGGCCGGGTCGAGAATTACATCCAGATCGGCGTCGATGAGGGGGCCGAGCTGGTGATCGATGGCCGCGGTCTTGTGGTCGACGGCGGTGAAGGCGGGTACTTCACCGGCGCAACGCTTTTCGACAATGTCACCCGGGAAATGCGGATCTACACCGAAGAGATCTTCGGCCCGGTGCTGTCGATCGTGCGGGCCAAGGATTACGACGAAGCGCTCGCGTTGCCCAACGAGCACGAATACGGCAACGGCGTCGCGATCTTCACCCGCGACGGCGATACCGCACGGGATTTCGCCGCCCGCGTGCAGGTCGGCATGGTCGGCATCAACGTGCCGATTCCGGTGCCGATCGCGTACCACACCTTCGGCGGTTGGAAGCGTTCCGGTTTCGGCGATCTGAACCAGCACGGTCCGGATTCGATTCGCTTCTACACCAAGACCAAGACCGTTACCCAGCGCTGGCCTTCCGGGCTCAAGGACAGCAACCACTTCGTCATTCCGACGATGGACTGAATAGCCCACGGACGGGAGGTCGACGATCGTGTTCGCACTGAATGACGACGAGCGCGCCATTACCGAAATGGCGCGCGACTTCGCCGACGAATACCTCGCCCCGAACGCCCTGGAATGGGATGAGCAGAAGCACTTTCCAGTGGATGTGCTCCGCAAGGCGGGTTCGCTCGGCATGGGTGGTATCTATATCGGCGAGGATGTGGGCGGCTCCGGACTGCGCAGGCTCGATGCCGTGCGCATTTTCGAACAACTGGCCACCGGCTGCCCTGCCATCGCGGCGTATATCTCCATCCACAACATGGTTGCGTGGATGATCGACAACTACGGCAATGCCGAGCAGCGCAACCATTGGCTGCCCCGGCTGACCTCGATGGAATGGCTCGGCAGCTACGCGCTCACCGAGCCGGGCGTCGGATCGGATGCGGCGGCTCTGAGCACCAAGGCCGTTCGCGACGGTGACGACTACTTGCTCACCGGGGTAAAGCAATTCATCTCCGGCGCGGGCAGCACCGATGTATACGTCATCATGGCGCGCACCGGTGATGCGGGTGCGCACGGGATTTCGGCATTCATCGTTCCGGCCGATACCCCGGGAATTTCCTTCGGCGCCAACGAGAAGAAGATGGGTTGGAATGCCCAGCCCACTCGTCAGGTGATTCTCGACAACGCCAGGGTGCCCGCCGCCAATATGCTCGGCGTCGAGGGCAATGGCTTCCGCATTGCCATGAACGGGCTCAACGGCGGCCGACTCAATATCGCCGCCTGCTCGTTGGGCGGCGGCCAGGCGGCGCTCGAGAAATCCGTGGCGTACCTGGCCCAGCGCAAGGCATTCAACAGCCGACTGCTGGACAATCCGGCACTGCAATTCCAGCTCGCGGATATGCGTACCTCGCTGGAGGCGGCGCGGACCCTGCTGTGGCGGGCCGCCGCCGCACTGGATGCGGATGCCGACGACAAAGTCGAATTGTGCGCCATGGCAAAGCGATTCACGACCGACGCCGGATTCGAGGTCGCGAACAAGGCGCTGCAGATGCACGGCGGCTACGGATATCTGGCCGAATACGGCGTGGAAAAGATCGTCCGCGATCTGCGGGTGCACCAGATTCTGGAGGGCACCAACGAAATCATGCGGGTGGTCGTCGCCCGCTCGGTGGTAGGAGCAGCATGACGGAATCCGAAGTTCTCATCGATAAGCGCGACGGACTCGGTCTGATCACGCTGAACCGGCCCAAGGCCATCAACGCGCTGAATCATCCAATGGCCCTTGCCATTTCCGCCGCTCTGCAGGTATGGGCGAATGACGACGAGGTGCGCACCGTCGTCGTCACCGGCGCGGGGGAGCGCGGGCTCTGCGCGGGCGGCGATATCGTCGCCATCCACCGTGACGCGATCGCATTGAATGGTGGCTCCCCGGCCGGTGCCGCCAATGCGGATTCGGCCACCGGCGTGTTCTGGCGCGACGAGTACATCCTCAACGCCCTGATCGGCCGCTACCCGAAGCCGTATGTGGTGGTCATGGACGGCATCGTGATGGGCGGCGGCGTCGGTCTTTCCGGCCACGGCAGCCACCGGATCGTCACCGAGCGCTCCAAGATCGGCATGCCAGAGGTCGGCATCGGCTTCATTCCGGATGTCGGTGGCACCTACCTGCTCGCCCGCACGCCGGGTGAAATCGGCACGCACGTCGCACTGACCACCGCGCGGATGAGCGCCGGTGACGCCATTGCCGCGGGATTCGCCGATTACTACGTGGCCTCGGAACATATTCCGGCACTGCTGGAAACGCTGCGGACCGAGTCCGCCGAGATCGCCATCGCCAAATTCGCCACGGATGCACCGGAATCCGAGCTGGTCGCCCAGCAGGACTGGATCGATGCCTGCTACAGCGCCGATACCGTCGAGGAGATCGTCGATCGGTTGCGCACGCACGGCTCGCCGGAGGCTGCCAAGGCGGCGACCGAACTGCTCGCCAAATCGCCTGTGGCACTCAAGGTGACGTTGCGTTCGCTGCGTGCGGCCCGTGCCGCGAAGAGCCTCGAGGCGGTGCTGAACGAGGAGTACCGGGTGTCCATCGCCTCGCTGGCCTCGCACGACCTGGTCGAAGGCATCCGCGCGCAGGTGATCGATAAGGACCGCAACCCGCAGTGGTCGCCCGCGACGCTCGCCGACGTCACCGCCGGACAGGTCGACGCGTACTTCGTCGAATTGAGCGATAAGGAACTGGGTTTGGAGGCAAGCAAGTGACGAAGAAGATCGGTTTCCTCGGCCTCGGCCATATGGGCGGCCCGATGGCCGCGAATCTGGTCCAGGCCGGATATGACGTGCTCGCCTTCGATCCGGTCCCCGCCGCACAGGAGCAGGCACGCAAAGACGGTGCCACCGTGGTGGATTCGGCCGCCGCGGCCGCTGTCGGCCGCGATGTCGTGATCACCATGCTGCCCAATGGCAAGCTTGTCCTCGACGTCTACGCCGATCTGCTCTCCGCCGCGGATCCGGGCACCCTGTTCATCGACTGCTCCACCATCGATGTCGCCGACGCCAAGGCGGCGGCCGCCCGCGCTGTCGATGCGGGTCATCGCGCGCTGGACGCTCCGGTCTCCGGTGGTGTCGCGGGTGCCGCGGCGGGCACGCTGACCTTCATGGTCGGCGGCACCGAGGCCGACTTCGCCGATGCGCTCGACGTGCTCGAGGTGATGGGCGGCAAGGTTGTGCACTGCGGTGGCTCCGGCGTCGGCCAAGCCGCGAAGATCTGCAACAACATGCTGCTCGGCATCTCGATGATCGGCCTTTCCGAGGCCCTGGTGCTCGGCGAGAAACTGGGCCTGAGTCACCAGTCGTTCTTCGATGTGGTCTCGACCGCATCCGGTCAGAGTTGGGCGCTCACCAGCTACTGTCCGGTCCCCGGGCCCGTGCCGACCAGCCCGGCCAACAATGACTACCAGCCCGGTTTCGCCACCGCTTTGATGACGAAGGACCTGGGTCTGGCCGCGAACGCTCTGCGCGATAACGACGTCGACGGTCAGCTCGGCGTGCTGGCCGCCGAGATCTACACCCGGTTCAACCAGTCGCAGGCGGGTAAGGACTTCTCCGCTATCGTCACCGATATCCGTGACCGTTCCGATCAAGAGGGTGTCTAAGATGACCGCATCGCGAAGCGATTCCATGGGGGGTGGTGGCCGGGTGACGGGTGGGCCCGACTTCGAGACGATTCTGCTGGAGCGCAAGGGCCGGGTCGGCTGGATCACGCTGAACCGCCCGAAGGCGCTGAACGCGCTTAACGCGCAGGTCCTCGACGATGTCATCGCCGCGCTCGACGAACTCGAGCACGATGACGCGATCGGCGCCATCGTCATCACCGGTTCGGAGCGGGCCTTCGCGGCCGGTGCCGATATCAAGGAGATGCAGCCCAAGTCGTACATGGACATGTTCATGAACGACTACTTCGCCCGCTGGGACCGGCTGGCGCAGTTCCGCAAGCCCACCATCGCCGCCGTCGCCGGTTACGCCCTCGGCGGTGGCTGTGAGCTGGCCATGATCTGCGACATCCTGCTCGCCGCCGACAACGCGAAATTCGGTCAGCCCGAAATCAAGCTCGGCGTCATCCCGGGCATCGGCGGCTCACAGCGCCTGACCCGGGCCATCGGCAAGGCCAAGGCCATGGACCTGGTGCTCACCGGCCGCAATATGGATGCCGAGGAGGCCGAGCGCGCCGGCCTCGTATCCCGCATCGTGCCCGCCGCCGAACTGCTCGACACCGCACTCGAGGTGGCCGAAACCATCGCCTCGATGTCGCTGCCGGTCACCATGATCGCCAAGGAAGCCGTGAACCGCTCCTTCGAAACCACCCTCGCCGAGGGCCTGCGCTTCGAACGCCGAGTCTTCCACTCGCTCTTCGCAATCGACGATCAGAAGGAAGGTATGAGCGCCTTCGTCGAGAAGCGTCCGGCGAAGTTCACCAACCACTGACGGTATCCGAGCAAGCACCGTGCCCGGCCGAGTGAATCTCGGCCGGGCACAGGTGTATTCGGGCGCGGATGTATTCGATCAGCGGCGGCCACGTCGCCGGAACGACTGCGACAGATCCGCTGTGGCGAACGCGACCGGCGCACTGCCATCAACGCTGTACCGGTACAGCGCGGTCTGGTAGATGCCCGACAGCGCGGATACGACGACCCCGGTCGCCACGAGCCATGCAATGCCGAGCGCGATCACCGCCAGCCCGGCTACCGCACCCGTGCCGAGCATCAGGAATCCGATGAACATCACCAGAATGCCCGGCAGTGCGAACAGTAAGCCGAACAATCCGAGCCCGGCATTGCCGACCAGATTCTCCCCCCAGGTCCGCTTCAATGCCGCCGACGAATCCTTCACCGCCGCAACCACATTACGATCCTCCAGCACGATCTTGGGCAATACCAAGAACGTCACCACCTGCCATGCCGTCCCAGCGATAGCGGCCAAGATCATCCCGAGAAACGGAACCCGATCCTGCAGCCACCGCAATGCCTGCGACACCGTCGCCGAAATCGCCGCCCACACCAGAATCTGCGGCGACCGCGCCCCCGCCGCCCGCAGCCCCTCGGCCACACTGGGGTCCCCACCCTGCAACGCAACATTCGCCTGCGAGATCAACGCCGCATTGAAGAAAATCGTGATGAACGCAGAGACCAGATACATCAGTCCGAACAGCACATAGGTCATCGTCGACGACTTGTGCCAGGCATCATTGGCAATGATCGGCACAATGAATGTCGCGGCCACCAGGACACTCGCGACTGCCGACAACACCGGAAAAACCGCCAATTCTTTACGCGACTTCAGTACCGCAGCCGACGTCTTGAACATCTGCCACGAGGTTGCGAACGCCATACTTACCTCCGGAATCACCCGATCGATTGCGTCCACAATTCGTCAAGCCCCCTAAGAACCCCTTGCCAACTCCTTAAAGGGCGACCGTGACCGTCAGCGGTTCAGTTGAAGGACGTCGCCGGGATTCCCGCGACTTCGACGGGAGTCGGGGCGTTGACACCATCCGGTGGCTGGGCGGCGGTGTGGTCCATGACGAGCAGTCCGGCGATGGTCGCGCCCAACGCGATCGTAACCGCAACGGCGGCAACGAGTTTGCGGCGACCGGTGGTGGTCGGCACCAGTGAACCGGTCAGCGCTCCGCTGCGTAAGCGCGCCATGCGCACATCGCCGTCGGGACGCTCCGCGGCAAGCAATACCGCCCCGCGAGCCGAGACGTATTCGGGCTCCTCGTCGTAGATGACCGGGAGTTCGATCATTTCGGACAATTCTTCGCGGATATCGGGGTTGCGGGTGCAGCCGCCCAGCAAGATCAGAGCTTCCGGTTGGACGCCCGTTTCCTCGATGAGTTGGCGGACGAACGAGGTGGAGTGGTGGATGCCCGCGGCGCAGAGTTCGGCGAGGTCGCTGCGGGTGACCACGGCGCGTCCGCCGGAACTGGTGTCCTTGGCGGTGATTACCCGAGTGCTGCTCAGTTCTTCGCGGTGCCTGCGGCTGGTCAATTTGTCGGTGAGCACGCCGCCGCGGGCCAATTGCCAGCGCAGCAGTGCGTCGTAGCCGTCGCCGCCGAGTACGGTGCTGCGTTTGCTGGACAGGATGGTGTCGGTGCGGCAGTCGGCGTGGGTGATGGTCAGGCCGGAGCTGCCGAGGTCGTAGAGGATGACCGAGCCGGTGGTCGGCAGGCGGCCGGTGAAGCGCAGGTAGCGCAGCTGGGCCAGCGGTTCGTCGACGATGGTGAGCCGGGTGCGGCCCGCAGCAGTGCGGATGGCGTCGGTGTGCAGCGGGCAGCGGCAGGTCACGGCGGTTCTGGTGATGAGCTCGTCGCGTCGGTCGGCGGCCGCGCGCATCTGGCGGATCGCCTCGAAGACCGGTTCCTCGACCCCACCACCCGCCCGACGCGGCACCTGGCATCGATCGATCGGGGGAGATGCGGCTGATCGGAATGCGTCAGCATCGCGCGGGCGCCACCAGCGCCCGCCGATACCCCCAAGACCAGCACCATGGATTCCATGGTGGACCCTTTCGCCTCCGCTGCCAAGAAGACGGGGCGGGAAATTCGCTAGTTGGATGCCAGACCGTTACCGCGCGGTCGTCCGCGCAGTGTAAAGACCGACCGGTTCGGCTTTTTGGTTACTGCTCGTGCGCCGACCATCGGGCTGGTTCGTCGCCGGTGTCGAAGTCTCCTGCGGCATGGCGAAATTCCGCGAGCAACTGCAGCAGAGTATGCAGCCGATCCGGCGGAAGGCCGGGAATCGCGAAGACTTTCGCGTTGAGTTCCTCGGTCGCCTCGGCGACCAATTCCCTTCCGGCGGAGGTGATTTCGATCAGGGTGGCACGTCGATCGCTGGGGTGCGGCACCCGCTCGACGAGCTTGGCCGCTTCGAGTCGATCGACGGTATTCGTCACGCTGGTCGGGTGCACCTGCAGTCGTGCACTGGCCTTCGCCATGGGCAGTGCACCCGTCTTGCTGAAAGCAAGCAGCATGAGAAGTTCATATCGAGAGAATGTCAGGCCGGTCGGTTTCAGGGCCTCGTCCACCCGAGCCATCACGATTTGCTGGGCGCGAACCAGTGAGGTCACCGCCGCCATTCCGTCGGCGACATCGCCCCAGCCGTGGCCGACCCATTGACGATGGGCTTCCTCGATCGGATCAACCGGAAGTGGACGTGGCCGCGACATGACCTTGATCATTCCATGTTCCGCAGCCGCTCCGGCTCTTCTCCCGATCGGTGGGCACCGCAAAAGTTGCATTCCGACCGGTGGCCGAGGTTCGAGCGTCATCGGTTCAGATCACCCTGAGTGCAACCGTGGGCAATTCGATCGGTCGACGGCAGTATTCATGGCGAGGCGGGCGTGGCTGAGTGGTTGAGGCAACGGTCTGCAAAGCCGTTTACGCGGGTTCAATTCCCGCCGCTCGCTCCAAGTAAGGGTGCGCGCCATGGGCGCCCGGTCCGGTGACACGCCACCGCCGGGCCGGGTGTCCGTGGTTCAGGCCGCTTGGAAGGCCACAGCGTTGCCGAGCACCTCTAGATGGACGCGCTGGCCCGCGGCAGGCGCCGCGACGCTGGCACGGCGCACTCGCACCGGATCGACATCGCCGTCCAGCGCGATGGTGAGCATCACATCGGCCCCGCGGAACTGCGCATCGCGCACGACTCCGCTGTTCGGTTCACTCTCCGAAACCACCTGCGCCACAAGTTGTTCCGGACGAATCATGATCGTCGCCGGTCCCTTCGGCGCGGACTTCTGCACCGGAACCCGGCCGAGCGCGCATTTGGCCACATCGCCCTCGACCACCGCGTCGAGCAGCACACAATCGCCGAGGAATTTGGCGGTGAACAGATCGGTGGGCGCGGCGTAGACCTCTTCCGGCGTGCCGACCTGGGTGAATACCCCCTCGCGCATGACGGCGACCTGTTCGGCGAAGCAGAGCGCCTCTTCTTGGTCGTGAGTGACCAGGATGCTTGTCATGCCCGCCGCGCGCAGCGTCTCGGCCACGGCCTGCCTGGTAGTGGCCCGCAGTCCGGCATCGAGTGCGCTGAACGGCTCGTCCAGCAGCATCAACCGCGGTTTGCGGGCAAGAGCGCGCGCGAGTGCGACGCGCTGCTGCTGGCCGCCGGAGAGCTGATGGGGGCGTCGGTCGGCATAGGACGGATCGAGCGAGACCATCTCCAGTAGTTCGTTCACCCGATTCCGGCCGCTGCGCAGCCCGCAGAATCCGCTGCGCAGGCCGTAGGCGATATTCTGGCCGACGGTCAGATGCGGAAACAGCGCACCGTCTTGCGCGACGTAACCGACATTGCGTCGCTGTGGCGGCACCGAAAACCGGTCGCGGGTCACGGTTTCCGCGCCGATCGCGACCGAACCGGCATCCGGCGTCTCGAATCCTGCGATCACCCGCAGCAGCGTGGTCTTACCGCAACCCGACGAGCCGACGACCGCGGTCGAACTACCGTTCGGCACTTCGAGACTGATTCCGCCGAGTACGCGGTGCTGGCCGAATGTCTTCGAAACGTCCGCCACGACAAGCCGACTCATACTCCGGCCGCCTTCCTGGATTGGGTGAACAACAGATACGTCACCGGCACCGCCGCGACGATCATGATGAGCGCATACGGCGCGGCCGCGGCATAGTCCAATTCGCCCGACAGCGACCAGAATCGCATCGCCAGTGTGCGAGTTCCGCTGGGCGCCAAGAGCAATGTCGCGGTCAATTCGGTCGCGACCGCGACGAATACCAGCGCACCGGCGGATGCCGCGGCGGGCGCGGTCAACCGCAGCGTGACGCGCAGGAAGGTGACCGACCCCGACTGACCGAGCGAGCGCGACACTTCCTCCAGCCCGACCGGCACCTGCGCCAGCCCGGCGCGCACGCTGACCAGCGCCCGCGGCAGAAACATCAGTACATAGGCGGCCACGACCATGGTCACCGTCTGATAGAGCGGCGGCGCCCACCGAATGGTGACGGTCACCATTGCCAGCGCGATCACGATGCCGGGCAGCGAACTCGTAATGTAATTGGCGCCCTCCACCATTCGGGCGAAGGCCGATGTCGAGCGCACCGCGATCCAGGCTACCGGGAACGCGCACAGCGTGGTGAGCAGCGCGGCCATCGCCGCGAGGGCGATGGTCTGTCCGAGCGCCGTTCCGATCTCGGTGTAATCCCAGACCTGTGCACCGCCGATGCGCAGCCAGCGCACGATGGTCCACGTCGGCACGCCGATCGAGCCGACGACCACTGCGGTCAAGGCAACCAGAACCGGAATCGTGCTGGGCCCCAATGCAATCCGGGTAGACGCCCGAGGCGCACCGCTGCCGATCCTGGCGTAACGCGCCTTACCGCGCGCCCCCGCCTCGGCCGCGAGCAACACCAGACAGCACAGCACCAGCACGCCGGCCAGCATGCTGCCCGCCGGACCGGCGAAACTGGATTGATACTGCTCGAAGATCGCGGTCGTGAAGGTGTCGAACCGGATCATCACGAACGCGCCGTATTCGGCGAGTAGATGTAGGGAGATGAGCAGTCCGCCGCCGAGAATCGCCAATCGCAACTGCGGCAGGACGATTCGGGTGAAGACCGCGACCGGACCGGAACCCAGCGCACGCGCCGATTCCTCCACCGCCGGATCGAGACGGCGCAGTGTGGCCGCCGCGGGCAGATACACCAGCGGGAAATACGACATGGTGGAGATCACCACACCCGCCGACAGCCCGTGCATGGTCGGGAAGACACTGACCCAGCCGTAGCTGTTCACGAACGCGGGCACGGCGAGCGGTGCCGCGAATACCGGCCCCCACCACGCCGCGCCCGGTACATTCGTCCGCTCCACCACCCAGGCCAGCCCGACCCCCAGCACCACACAGATCGGGACGGTGATGATCACCAGCCCGACCGTATTGCGCAGCAGGTCACCGACTCTCGGGCGGAAAACCAATTCGGCCGCCTCGTGCAGACCGGTGGAGAAGACGGTGGACACGATGTAGCCGAGCGGCACGAACGTCGCCGCCACCAACAGCAGCGCGACGGTCGTGACGAGTGGCCCGGGTCTTCCGATCCGGGGTGCGGCGACAGCGGTCCGGACGGCCATGACTAGAGCAGACCCGCCTCGGTCATCAGCGCCGTCACCTTCTTGGCATCGAGCTTGCTCGGGTCGACGGCCGGCGCCTGCAGCGAGGCCAGCGGCGGCAGCGCCGGATTGGCCGCGACATCACTGGCGACCGGGTACTCCAACGAGGTGCCGTCGCGCAGGATCTCCTGTCCGGCCTTGGCGGTGATGAACTCCAGGAACTTCTGCGCCGACTCCTGCTTCTTGCTCGACTTCAGTACGCCGCCACCGGAAACCGAGACGAACGCGCCCGGATCCTGATTCTTGAAGTAGTGCAGCGCGGTGTGGCTGCTGCTCTCCTTGGTGTTGGCCTGGTCGCGGTACCAGTAGTAGTGGTAGATCACGCCGCCGTCGGGCTGACCGGAGTCGACCGCCTTCATGGTGGCGACATTGTTCGGGAATGCGGTGGCGTTGTCCTTCATGCCCTTGAGCCAGGCCTTGGTGGCGTCCTCACCCTTGAGCGCGAGCAGGGCCGCCACGATGGCCTGGAAGTCGGCGCCGGAAACGCCCGCGCCCCAGCGGCCCTTCCACTGCGGCTGCGCCAGATCGAGCAGCGATGCGGGCAGCTGATCGGCCGCGATCTTGTCTTTGTTGTAGACGAAAACCGTTGAGCGGGCGGCGATTCCGGTCCACTTCCCGGTGGACGGGCGGAACTGCGCGGGCACCTGGTCCAGGGTCTTCTTATCGACATCGGCGAATAATCCGGCGTTCTCTACCAGGGCCATGGCGGGAGAGTTCTCGGTGAGGAAGACATCGGCGGGTGAGGCCGCGCCCTCGGCGACCAGCTGGTTGCCCAGTGCGGTGTCACCGCCCTGGCGCAGCGTGACCTTGATGCCGGTCTCCTTGGTGAACGCGTCCACCCATTCCTTGGTCAGGGATTCATGCTGGGCGTTGTAGACGGTGATCTCGTTCTTGTCGTCCGAGGAATTCGAACAGGCCGTCACGCCGAGCGCCGCGACAGCGACGGCCAGCGCTGCGGAGATCGCTTTCCATCTGATCGACATGTTCGAGTCCTTCCGACGCGTGCAAAGGTTTCACTTCATATGATGAGGCTTACCTAAGCAAGATACCGCGTCCGAAGTGCGGCGATGGTATCGGTACGGCTGCGGCGGACGCGAGTCTGCGGGCCGATCAGGACAGGCCCGAGAAGTCCCGCAGCACAACATGATTGCGGTCGGTGAAGGTGCCGAGCGTGTAATCCGGCAGCAGACCGAAGTATTCGCCACGGGTGGTCGCGCTCCAGCGGCGGGCGGCCGCGGTGCGGGTCTTGTAGAAGTTGATCATGTACCCGCCCTCGTACAGGCGCAGCAGGCTGTAGCCGCCCGGATACTCCTTGACCGCGGCCACTTCCAGGAATTCCACCGCGGCGGCGGAGTCGGGGCGGGTGCGACGGTTGCGGTGGGTATGGCCACTGTGCTGCAGGAATACGCCGGGGGCGCGTTCGTAGAGCGTCTGGAGTCCGATGCTGTCGGGGCGGTTGAGGACGAAACCCGGTCCGGCGGTATTGGTCAGACCGGATTCGATGGTCACCGGGTGGTGTCCGAAGACCAGCGTCGGGCGGTCCGGATCTTCGCGAAGCAGTTCGCCGAGCCGGTCGAATTGCGGGCGTTCGATGCTGCCGCCAGAACCGTCGAGTTCGCTGGTATCCAGACCGAGCAGCCGCAGGCCGCCCAACTCGTGCTCGATCAGTTGCCGGTGCGGATTGAATTGCTCTGCCCAGCAATCGTAATGATCCGCGGGTGCGGGGATGCAGCCCTGATATTGCGAGTCCATGTGCGGACGGTCGTGATTGCCGCGTACGGCGAGGTAGTCGCGACCCTGCGCGCCCCATGAGTCCAGGTGCCTGCGAACCGAGCGCGATTCCTCCGGCTTCGCCTCGGCGGTGAGATCGCCCGCGATGAGCAGGAGGTCTGCGGCGCGGTCGGGGCGGCGCAGATCATCGAGCATGGCCGCGAGCATCACCTCCGGGTAGGGCGGCAGGCCGGCCTCCTGCCGGAAACCCGGCGGCAGATCGGCGACGGCGAGACCGCTGACCTGCTCGCCGTAGTGCACGTCATTGGCGAGTGCGACGGTGCGCAGCGGACGACCGGACGGCGGTGTCAGGGTGGTGAATTCGCCGGTGGATTCCGGACTTCCGGGGGCGCGGGTGGTCAGTGACAGGGCGGGTGTGGCGCGGACGCCACTCGACCATGCCTCGAATCGATAGGGTCGGCCTGGTTCGAGACCGTCGATCTCCGCATAGTGGAACGGGGTGGGCTCGTCCTCGGCATAGACGGTGGTCAGCGATGAACCGGCCGGGCCAAGGCGCACTTCGGCGTCCGTGTCGACCGGCAGCAGTCGGCCGCTCGGATCCGGGGCCACCGTCGTCCAGGTCAGAATCACCGATCGATCGGTGACCGTGACGACCTCCAGATCGGTCGCGAAGAGCGGATTCGGTTGGGCCCGAACTGAACCCGGGTCTGCGAGGCTCGCGAGCGCGGCCAGCCCGATGGCGCTGAGGAAGGTCCGGCGCGACGGTCCACAGCAGCTCATCCGACGAGATTACGTCAGTTCTTACCCGACTCCGCCGAGCAGATCTTCCACTTCCCGTCTTCCTTCTGCAGGTGTTCGGTGGTGCCCGTATCGGTATCCGGGGTCTCACCCGGGAGGGTCAGCGTGAGTTTGCCGGTGATCCGGGCCGTCGCACGGTCACCGGTGATGACGATGTCATCGATCTTGTCGATATTGACCTCGACCTTGGCGGTATCGAATTGCTTCTTCTGCTCATCGGTCAGCGTGTCGAACTCGGCGCGGTCGGCCGCGCACGTCTTCGCCGCCGCGGCGGCGAAACCATCCGACCCGAGTGTGTCGTAGAAGTCGCGGATGGCCACCTCGATCTTCTTCTCGTCCGAGGCGAGCGGCGTCTTGCCCTGCACGGTCAGCACCACGCCCGCGGCGACCGCACCCGCGATGACGAGCACCAGCACCAACAGGCCGATGATCAGCCCGGTCCTGCGCTTCTTCGGCGGCGGATACCCCGGCTGTTGATAACCGCCCGGTGGCGGATACCCCTGCTGCGGTCCATATCCCTGACCGCCAGGCGGCGGATAACCCCCTTGCTGCGGATACCCCGCCCCACCCTGCTGCGGATACCCATACGGCTGCTGTGGCTGCCCCTGCGGCCCTCCGAACGGCGGTTGCCCACCCGGCGGATATGTCATCGTCCCGTCCTCCCGCTCACCCCATCTGCGTGTGAGATTACGGCAACTCGGCTGCCCGCGAAGGCAACACAGGTCCGGCAGCAGAGCTATCTCGCCCAGATCGCCAGGCAGGCAATGTCACGATGAAGCGGGCGCCGCCATCAGCGCTGTCGCCGACGCGGATCCGGCCCGCGTGGCGGTTCACGACGTCGGCGACTATGGCGAGGCCGAGTCCGGCCCCGCCTTCGTCGCGGCTGCGAGCATCGTCGAGCCGAACGAATCGTTGGAAGATCCGGTCCCGGTCGGCAGCGGGCACACCACGGCCGTCATCGGCGACCTCGAGCACGACCAAGTGGTCTACGGTCCGTTCCAGGCTCACCCGCACGGTGGTGGCCGCGTGGCGCTGCGCGTTGTCGACGAGATTGCCGAGGACCCGGGCGAGTTGGGTTCGACTGCCCGCGACCGCCACGCTGTCGTCCGGTATCACGGCCTCGACAGGTAGGCGGTCTCCGATTCGGCGAGCCAGCTCATCGTGGATCAGCGCGGCCAGCTCGACCCGTTCCGAACGGGGCTGTTCGCCCGCGTCGAGACGAGCGAGGAGCAACAGATCGGCGGCAAGGTGTTCGAGCCGTATGGTGTCTCCGATCACCCCGTCCAGCTCGAGTAGCCGCGGGTGGGCTCGGGCGACTTCGAGCTGAGCGCGCAGGCTGGCGATCGGACTGCGCAGTTCGTGCGCGGCGTCGGCGATGAAGCGGCGCTGCCGTTCCGCGGATTCTTCGAGTGCTGCGAGCGTGGCGTTCGTAGTGGCTGCCAGCCGGGCGATTTCGTCGCGTGCGGCGGGTTCCGGCACCCGGCGGGACAGGTCGCCACCCATGATTTCGGCGAGCTCGGACCGGATCGCTTCCACCGGGCGCAGGGCACGCCGGGTTACCAGCCACGTCACCACTGCCACCACGAGGAGCAGCACCGGCAGGCCTGTCAGCATGGCTTTGCGAACATCGGCAACCGCATTATGGGCGGAGTCGAGGGAAGCGCCCGCGTAGACCGTGACCGGTTGCCCGCCGACAGTGGTGGTTCCGATGGCGGCCACCCGGAATACCTGGTTCATGATCTCGTCGTCGCCCACCGGGAGCCGCACGTCACGAAACGTGGCGACGGCCGTTGTTCCGGCAGTGGAAACAAGCTCGGTCTGGTCATCGTCATCGTCATCGTCGTCGTCGGTCGAGGTCGGGGTGAAGTCGGCCATGGGTCGACTCTGCAAGTCGTCATCGGCTGCCAAGACCCGCCGGTCGGCCGAAACCACTTGTACCGGTTGGCTATCCGAGTCGGGCAGTTTCAGCTGCGGGAAGTCGGTGCCGATCGCGATCTGGGTGACGACGTCGCGAGCGGTGACCTCCGCTTGCAGGCTCGCGCTGTTGACCAGGTTGTGTCGCAGGACCTCGAGCACGATCAGTCCGGCGACCACGAGCGCTACCGCGACGACGGCCGTGGCCAGCGCCGTGGTCCGGGCTCGCACCGACTTCCACCACCGCAGCCGCGGCCGATCAGCCACGATCTGCCGCCAGCCGGTATCCCACGCCCCGAACGGTGGTGATCGATCGCCGCCCGAACGGAGCGTCGATCTTGCGGCGCAGCGCGCTGATGTAGACCTCGACGATATTCGGGTCACCGTCGTAGCTGAAGTCCCAAACATGCTGCAGGATATCGGCTTTCGACACGACCCGGCCCGCACGGACCGCCAGGTGTTCCAGGACGGCGAATTCCTTCGCGGTCAGCATCACCTCGTGCGTGTCGCGCATGCACGTGTGCGTGTTCGGATCCACCATCAGGTCGCCGACTCGCAACACCAGGGCGCCGCCGCGAGTTCTGCGGCGACACAGGGCGCGGATACGGGCGAGCAACACCACATAGGAGAACGGTTTGCGGAGATAATCGTCGGCGCCGGTGTCCAGGCCCTCCGCCTCGTCGTATTCGCCGTCCTTCGCGGTGAGCATCAGCACCGGCGTCTCGTCATCCGCAGCGCGCAGTGCGGCACAGACCTGGTAGCCGTTCATGCCGGGCAGCATGATGTCCAAAATGATCAGGTCGTAGTCGGTGGTGGTGGCGAGATGCAGACCCTCGGTGCCGTCATGGACGACGTCCACGGCGAAACCCTCGGCCGCCAATCCCTTTGCCAGAGTTAGGGCCAGACGCTTCTCGTCCTCCACGATCAGCAGACGCATCCGCTCAGCCTGCCAGACAGTTCCTGAAGCGGTCTTCAGGAGGCTTCAGGCCACCTTCAGCTGCTCTTGCCAGAGTGGTCATCGGAGTCAAGATCGCCGCTGCCACAGGAGGTTTCACCATGTCATCCGTCATCCGCCGCGCGTTTGCCAGCTTACGATGGATCATCGTGGGCGCCGCCGTTACCGGCGCCACCGTCGCCGGCCTCGCCCTCGCCACCAGCACCGTCGGACACAAGGACCGCACCGTCGCCGTCAATTTGTCGGACACCGACTTGGTGCTCCTCGCGGGCCCGCAGATCAGCAGGCAGCAGGCCATCGACGAGGCGGTGAAGGCCGTGCCGGGAGGCGCCGTGGATTCCGCCGAGATCGACACCGAGCGAGGAGCGTCGGTGTGGGAGGTCGAACTCACAACCCCTGATGGCATCGAGCACGAGGTGACCATCGATGCGAACACCGGCAAGGTACTCGGCACCGTCGAGCACGACTGACCGCGGTACGCCCGATTGGATTTCGGCTGCCATGTCTTCGCCGCCGTGCCGCGGCGCGCGAAGACGCAGGGCACCGCGACCTTCCGGTCACACTCGCGATGCACTGGGGAAAGAAACGGCCCTGTACCAGGTTCATTTTCATTTAAAGCTGGGCAATCCGGGAAGCGGGCTCGATTAGGCTTTACCTCTCTCAGAAACTGGTTTCGATGAGGAACTCGGACAAGATGCCAGGCACTGATACGACTGTTGCCGTTTCGCTGTGACCTTCGCCAGGCGACGACCGAGTGAACCGCCACCGCCGTCACGGCCGCCGGCCGGGCAATCGAGGAGGAGGTTGATCATGTCGCTAGCAGCCAACAAGGCCCTGATCCGCCAGTTCTATCACGAGATAGACGCCGGGAATATCGATGCCATGGACGAACTCGTCGCAGCGGACTACCTCGACCACTCGCCTCCTCCCTTTCCTGGCATAGGTCCGGGTCGGGAGGGGCTCAAGCAGGCGTTCCGTATGTTCTGGGATGCCACACCGGGGCGGCACGAGATCGAGGATCAGATCGCCGAGGGCGATCGGGTCGTCACCCGGATCACCGCCTACGGTCGCCACGTCGGAGACCTGCCGGGGATTCCGGCAACCGGACACGAGTTGACGATGACCGGTACCACGATCCACCGGATCGAGGACGGAAAGATCGCCGAGAAGTGGTCCGATAAGGATGTGCTCGGGCTGTTACAGCAGCTGGGAGTGCTGCCGCCTTTGAAGGGACCGTGACCGATACCCCATTCGCAGAATGATGTGCCGCGGGATCAGGATGCGGCAAAGACATTGGGTGAGGTTGTGTCATCGCGTGCCTTCCAGCCAACGCGGAGGAACGAAAAGGGCTCCGACCGTACGCTGCTGGTCGGAGCCCTTTTCAGTGCGTGCCCTCGGCAGGATTCGAACCTGCGGCCTTCTGCTCCGGAGGCAGACGCTCTATCCCCTGAGCTACGAGGGCGGGATAGTTGCGAACGGTGCCGGTGACGGCGGCCGTTCGGGCGGGGCCAAGCGTATCGCATTGCGGGGCGTCCGCCAAAAAGTGTGTCGGGCCGGGGAGTTTCGGTTCCCCGGCCCGATGCGACGGATCAGTTCTGCGGCAGTGGTTTCGCGTTGCGGGCGGTCAGCATCGTGGTTATGAGTTGTGCTTCGCCCTGCTGGGTGGTCGCCATGGCGGCCGCGAGTGAGCGCACCGCGGTGGTTTCGGCGTGCTGGGCGGCGTATTCGGTCATCGAGAGTCCACCCTGATGGTGGCGCAGCATCAGCTGCAGGAACATCGTATCCAGCGTGGGACCGGTGGCCTGGCGCAGCGCGGTCACCTCCGCGGTGGTCGCCATGCCCGGCATGGAAGCCGATGGGCCGGACATTGCGTGGTCGGTGGTGGCACCGGAATGCGAATGGCCCGACTGTTCGGTCATCCAGCCCATGTAGCCGTCCACATTCTGGTTCGGTTTACCCCACATCTGCAGCCAGCCCTGCATCCGGCCGATCTGTTCCTGCTGGGTGGTCAGAATGTCGTAGGCCAGCCTGCGCACATCGTTGTCGGTGGAACCGATGAGCGCGATACCGGCCATTTCGACGGCCTGCGCGTGGTGGGCCGACATGTCCTGGCTGAATCCGATATCGACCGCGCCGGGATCGGGTTCGCTATTGCCGTCCAGCGGCAGCCGGGCCAGCACGCCGACCGCGAAGCCGATCAGCAGGATGCCGATCGCACCGAGCACCAGCAGCGGAGTGCGCTGCCGGCGCGCCTGCGCGGCGAAACCCGTGGAATCGCTCGCCACGTCCGGCTCGATTTCGGTATCCACGGGCATTACTGACCTTCCGTCGGCTGGGTCGGAATTCCGGTGGGCACGCCGGGGATATTCGGCACGCCCGGAATGCTCGGCATACCGGGCAGACCACCCGCGGCGCCGCCGAGTTCGGTCTGGTCCTGCGACAGGCCCTTACCGTCCATCGGCACCGCATCCGGTCCGGGCGGCGTCGGGTCGTACGGCGTCGGGTTGTTCGCGTCGAACGCGGGGTTCGAGCAGCTCGCGCCCACCTCGGGGTAGGCGTATTGGTTCGCGCGCAAGGCGGTGATGAACTGGTTGACCCGCTTGTCGTCGGCGCTGTCCAGCTTCAGCTGATGTCCCCAGGACTGCAGCGATATCGCCGAGGTCAGTCCGGGGAACGGCGACATCAACGTGAACGGCTTACCTTCGACCTTCTGCTTCAGCGTGTCGATGCCCGCCGCGTCGACCTTGTCGGGGTTGTAGGCGATCCACACCGCACCGTGCTCGAGCGAATGCACCGCGTTCTCGACCCGGACCGGCTTGCTGTAGACCACGCCCATGCAGTTCGCCCAGACCTGATCGTGCGGACCGCCGAACGGCGGGGTCTGGTCGTACGCGACGCGCTGGGTACCCGAGACGTGCAGTCCAGCCGGGTAGTCCTTCTTGGTCACCCCGGCGATCTGATCCGACGGATCCTTCTTCTGCGCACTCGGCGTGAATTTCTCGAGTTCGGCCTTGTCTCGATACTTCGGTACCAGGCTGAACGCGAGCGCACCGATCAATGCGATGATCACCACGGCGGCTCCGATGACCAACCAGGGGATCTGGCGCTTCTTCAACGGGCCCTTGCCCATCGGAACCTTGCCGCCGCCTTTTTTCCGCGACGGTGCGACCTTCCCTGCGGCCCGGACGGCCTTGGCCGATTTGGCGCTCGTGCTGCTCGGCATAGCTCGCTGTGCTCTTTCCACGTATTGATCCACGGTGCTGGGTGGTTGCGGAGGGCTCCGCCGAGGTGCCCACTCGAGGCGTACACCTGCCCAGACCATAGGATAGAGACTCGTGACTCCAGCTGACCTTGCAGATCTCCTTCGCGCGACCGCGGCGAAGGTGCTTGTCGAACGTGGACTGGACCCTGCGGTCCTGCCCGACGAGGTCAACGTGGAGCGCCCCCGTAATCCGGAACATGGCGACTATGCCACGAATGTGGCCATGCAGGTAGGTAAGAAGGCCGGAACGAATCCGCGCGAGTTGGCGACCTGGCTGGCCGAGGCACTGGCCACCACGGACACCATCGATACCGCCGAGGTCGCCGGTCCCGGCTTCCTCAACATCCGGCTCGCCGCCTCCGCGCAGGGCGCGATCCTGCAACAGGTATTGACCGCGGGCGCGGCCTACGGCACTTCGGACACCCTGAAGGGCACCCGGATCAATCTGGAATTCGTGTCGGCCAATCCGACCGGTCCGGTGCATCTCGGCGGCACCCGCTGGGCCTCCGTCGGCGATGCGCTCGGCCGCATTCTGGCCGCGCAGGGCGCCGACGTGACCCGCGAGTACTACTTCAACGACCACGGCGCGCAGATCGACCGCTTCGCCAAATCCCTGGTTGCCGCCGCTACCGGCGCACCGACCCCGGAGAACGGTTACGCGGGCGAATATATCGGCGATATCGCCGCCCAGATCGTGGCCGTGCACCCCGAGGCGGCGACCCTGCCGGAAAACGAGCAGCTCGAACTTTTCCGTGCCGAGGGCGTCGAGTTGATGTTCGCCCATATCAAGGAATCGCTGCACGAATTCGGCACCGATTTCGACGTGTACTTCAACGAGAGTTCGCTATTCGAATCCGGTGCGGTCGAACAGGCCGTCACCAAGCTCAAGGATTCCGGCGACCTCTATGAAAAGGACGGGGCCTGGTGGATCGCCAGCTCCGAATACGGTGACGATCAGGACCGCGTCGTTCTCAAGAGCGATGGCAATGCCGCATATATCGCCGGTGATATCGCCTATTTCCAGAACAAACGCTCGCGCGGCTTCGATCTGTGCATCTACATGCTCGGTGCGGACCATCACGGCTATATCGGCCGTTTGAAGGCCGCTGCGGCCGCCTTCGGCGATGATCCGGCCACCGTCGAGGTGCTCATCGGGCAGATGGTGAATCTCGTCAAAGACGGTGTGGCCGTGCGAATGTCCAAGCGTGCGGGCACCGTGGTGACCCTCGACGATCTGGTCGAGGCGATCGGCGTCGACGCCTCCCGGTACTCGCTGGTGCGCAGCTCGGTGAACTCGAGCATCGATATCGACTTGAACCTGTGGACCAGCCAGAGCAACGAGAACCCGGTCTACTACGTGCAATACGCGCACGCGAGGACCGCGTCCATCGCGCGCAACGCGGCCGAATTCGAATACGACACGGTGACACCGGATTTCGGTCTGCTCACCGCCGATGAAGAGGGTGAACTCATCCGCACCATCGGCGAATACCCGCGCGCCGTCACCAGCGCCGCGAGCCTGCGTGAACCGCACCGCGTCGCACGGTATCTGGAGGAACTGGCCGGTGCCTACCACCGGTTCCAGACCAATAAGAATCTGCGCGTACTGCCCCTCGGCGACGAACCCGTCACGCCGACCAATGCCGCCAGGCTGGCCCTGGCCAATGCCACCCGTCAGGTGCTGAGCAACGGCCTCGGGCTGCTCGGCGTTAGTGCACCGGAGCGTATGTGATGAGTGCCCACCCTGCCGGTCCACGGCACGCCGAAATCCCACACGCTCCAAGTCTCGCGGAGCGTCCGCGCGATCCCGGGCAGATGATCGATCTACCCGCGAATGTGTGGCCGCGCAACGCTTCTCGCGATGCCGACGGTGTCGTACAGCTGGCCGGTGTGCCGGTGCACGAGCTCGCCGAGCAGTTCGGCACCCCGCTGTTCGTGGTCGACGAGGACGACTTCCGTTCCCGCTGCCGCGATATGGTCGCCGCCTTCGGCCCGGACACGCGAGTTCACTACGCCTCCAAGGCATTCCTGTGCGGTGAGATCGCCCGTTGGATTCGCGACGAGGGCCTTTCCCTCGATGTCTGCTCCGGCGGCGAACTGGCCGTCGCGCTGCACGCGGGCTTTCCCGCGAACCGAATCGCATTGCACGGCAACAACAAATCGGTCGCCGAGCTGGCGGCCGCCGTCGAGGCGGGTGTCGGGCATGTGGTGGTCGACTCGCTGATCGAGATCGAGCGCCTGGAGGCCATCGCGGGCCGCGCCGGAGTCGTACAGGATGTGCTCGTCCGCGTCACCGTCGGTGTGGAAGCCCATACCCACGAATACATTTCGACCGCACACGAGGATCAGAAGTTCGGCTTCTCGATCGCGGGCGGGGATGCCATGGAGGCACTCGCCCGCGTCTTCGAGGCCGATAATCTCCGACTGGTAGGTCTGCACAGCCACATCGGTTCGCAGATCTTCGAAATCGATGGTTTCGAGATCGCTGCGCGCCGCATGCTCGGCCTGCTTCGCGAGGCCATCGACAAATTCGGCATCGAGCGCACCGCGCAGATCGCCACACTGGATCTCGGTGGCGGACTTGGCATTTCGTACCTGCCCAATGACGATCCGCCGCCGCTCGACGAATTCGCCGCGAGCCTGCGCAAGCTGGTCGCCACCGAGGCGAGCCGCGCCGGACTGCCCGAGCCGAAGATCGCCGTCGAACCCGGCCGCGCCATCGCCGGACCGGGCACGGTCACCCTCTACGAGGTCGGCACCATCAAGGACGTCTCGCTCGACGGCGGGCTGCGCAGGCGCTATGTCAGCGTCGACGGCGGCATGAGCGACAATATCCGCCCCGCGCTGTATCAGGCCGACTACGACTGCCGCCTGGTTTCGCGCTCCTCGGACGCTGCGCCGGTGGTCGCCCGGGTCGTCGGAAAGCATTGCGAGAGTGGGGATATCGTCATCCGCGATACATGGATGCCCGCCGATGTCGGCCCCGGCGATCTGGTCGCCGTCGCCGCGACCGGCGCGTACTGCTACTCGATGTCCAGCCGGTACAACCAGCTGACTCGGCCGGCGGTCGTCGCGGTGCGGAACGGTGTGCCGCGACTCATTCTGCGCCGGGAAACGGTGGCGGATCTGCTCAGCCTGGAGGTGGAATCATGACGGACGCAGCGAAGTTCGGCGTATGGGGAACCGATCGTCCGATCGGGGTCGCGGTCCTCGGGATGGGCAATGTCGGCACCGAGGTGGTGCGCATTCTGCGCGACCACACCGATGATCTGCGCGCGCGCGTCGGTGCGCCGGTGGTGCTGCGCGGCGTCGCCGTGCGCAATCTGGACGCCAACCGCGGCATCCCGGCCGAACTGCTGACCACCGATGCCGACGCGCTGGTCGCCCGCGACGATGTCGATCTGGTGGTCGAGGTCATCGGCGGCATCGATCCGGCCCGCCGTCTCATTCTGGCCGCGCTCAACGCGGGCAAATCCGTGGTGACCGCCAATAAGGCCCTGCTGGCCGACTACACCGGCGAACTCGCTGCCGCCGCCGAGCGCAATCGCGCCGACCTGTATTTCGAGGCCGCCGTCGCGGGTGCGATCCCGGTGGTGCGCCCGCTGATCCAGTCACTGTCCGGTGACCGGGTGAACAAGGTCGTCGGCATCGTCAACGGCACCACCAACTTCATCCTCTCCGCGATGGACGAGACCGGCGCCGATTACGAGATCACCCTCAAAGAGGCCACCCGCCTCGGCTACGCGGAGGCCGATCCGACCGCCGACGTCGAGGGTTACGACGCCGCCGCCAAGGCCGCGATTCTGGCCTCGCTGGCCTTCCATACCCGGGTTACCGCGGCCGATGTGTACCGCGAGGGCATTTCCAAGATCACTGCCGAGGATCTCGAGACCGCCTCCGCACTGGACTGCACGGTCAAACTGCTCGCCATCTGCGAGCGGGTCGCCGCGGGTCCGGGCGAACCGAGCCCGGAAGAGGGTGGCAAGGAGCGCGTCTCGGTGCGCGTCTACCCGGCCCTGATTCCGCGCAAGCACCCCTTGGCCGCGGTCACCGGCGCATTCAACGCGGTGGTCGTCGAGGCGGAGAACGCCGGGCGGCTGATGTTCTACGGTCAGGGCGCGGGCGGTGCCCCGACGGCGTCGGCGGTACTCGGCGATCTGGTGATGGCGGCGCGCAATAAGTTCTTCGGTGGCCGCGCTCCGGGCGAGTCGGTTTATGCTGAGCTACCGATCGCACCGATGGGCGATACGCCCACGCGCTACCACGTGAACCTGCAGGTCGCGGATCGACCCGGGGTGCTGGCCAAGGTGGCGGGCGAATTCGCCAACCACGAGGTGAGCATCTCGACGGTCCGTCAGGAAGGACACGGCGAGGGTGCGCGCCTGGTCGTGGTCACCCACCACGCTTCGGAGTCGGCGCTCGCGGACACCGTCGCCGCCCTGGCGGAAATGGAATCCGTCACATCCGTGACCAGCGTTCTGAGATTGGAAGGCACCAACGAATGACAACTGCATCGCGTAGCGATTCCGCGAGGGATGGCGGTCGGGCGCCAGGTGGGCATAGGACTGGCGTCGCACCGCAGGCAGGAGTGCATTCCCGGTGGCCCGGCCTGATCGCCGCCTACCGTGATCGGCTGGCCGGTGCCGCCGACTGGGAGCCGGTCACCCTGTACGAGGGCGGCACCCCGCTGGTGCCCGCACCGCATCTGTCCCAGCTGACCGGTTGTGATGTCTATCTCAAGGTGGAGGGCCTGAACCCGACTGGGTCCTTCAAGGACCGCGGCATGACCATGGCCATCACCGACGCGAAGTACCGCGGGCAGAAGGCGGTGCTGTGCGCGTCCACCGGCAACACCTCGGCATCGGCCGCCGCCTACGCGACCCGGGCCGGGATGAGCTGTGCGGTGCTGATTCCGCAGGGCAAAATCGCCATGGGCAAGCTGGCCCAGGCCGTCATGCTCGGCGCGAAGATCATCCAGGTCGACGGCAATTTCGACGACTGTCTCGAGCTGGCGCGCAAGGTCACCGCGGAATTCCCGACCGTCGGTCTGGTGAATTCGGTGAATCCGGCCCGTATCGAGGGGCAGAAGACCGCCTCGTTCGAGATTTGCGATGTGCTCGGCAAGGCGCCCGACGTGCACGCCCTCCCGGTGGGCAATGCGGGCAATATCACCGCCTACTGGCGCGGTTACCGCGAGTACTACGCCGACGGCATCACCACCGGCCTGCCGCGCATGCTCGGTGTGCAGGCCGCGGGCGCCGCCCCGCTGGTCAACGGTGCCCCGGTCAAGGATCCGGAGACCATCGCCACCGCCATCCGGATCGGCGCGCCCGCGTCCTGGAACGGCGCGGTGGAGGCCAAGGAGCAGTCCGGTGGCGCCTTCCGCGCCGCCACCGACGAGGAGATCCTGGAGGCGTACCGACTGGTCGCCGCGACCGAGGGTGTTTTCGTCGAGCCCGCCTCGGCGGCCAGCATCGCCGGCCTGCTCGCCGCGCGCAAAGAAGGTTGGCTGGATTCCGGGCTGACCGTCGTGTGCACGGTGACCGGCAACGGCCTCAAGGATCCGGACAACGCGCTCGCGGGAATGCCGCAGGTACAGGCGATTCCGGTTGACCCGATCGCGGTCGCCCACGAACTCGAGCTGGCCTGAGTGAATTCGCGCGAAAGCCAACTGATGACCAGGACGCTGCCCGCCGGTCTGTCCGTGACCGCGCGGGTGCCCGCGTCCAGTGCCAATCTCGGCCCCGGATTCGATTCGCTCGGTATGGCTTTGGGCATCTACGACGAGATCGAGGTGCGCACTACCGATTCCGGCCTTAACATCCGGGTGGAAGGCGAGGGTGCCGACGATGTGCCATGGGGCCCTTCACATCTCGTGGTGCGCGCGATCGAGCGCGGCCTGGAGGCGGCGGGCGTCTGGGCTGATGGCCTCGATGTGGTGTGCCGCAACGTAATTCCGCATTCGCGGGGTCTCGGTTCGTCGGCCTCGGCGGTGGTCGGCGGGCTTGCCGCGGGCTGCGGTCTCGCCGCGAAATTGGATCCGGCACTGGCCATCGGCAGTGACCAATTGGTTCAGCTCGCATCGGAATTCGAAGGTCATCCGGACAATGCCGCGGCCAGCGTGCTCGGCGGAATCGTGGTGTCCTGGACCGAAACCGCCGCGGACGCCACCAACGACGGTGCCGTGGCGCTCGATCACGGCCGCGTCTACCGTGCGGTGCGCCTCGATCCGCATCCCACGCTGCGTCCGGTGGTGCTGATTCCCGAAGAGCGCTCCTCGACCGCGCATACCCGCGGCCTGTTGCCCGAGGTCGTGCCGCATGGTGATGCCGCGTTCAATGTCAGCCGCGCCGCGCTGGCGGTCGTCGCCCTGACGCAACGTACCGACCTGCTCCTGCCTGCGACGGCCGATCGTCTGCATCAGACCCAGCGCGCGCCCGCACTGCCGCTGACCACCGAATGGATCGCCCGGCTGCGTGCGGCCGGGATCGCGGCAACGGTGTCCGGCGCGGGTCCGACCGTACTGGCCTTGGGTACCAGCGAATTCCCCGCCGAACTCCGTGAACTCGCGGCCATAGACGGGCTCCGCGTGGTCGAACCGGGACTCGCGGAAGGCGTCCAGGTCGACTGACGGCGCGTCTGCCTTGCCGAGGTTCCAGGTTGCCAGCTATCCTGAGCACGTCCGTACATCGTGCGCATCAGACGCCGGTGCTTCATCAGGGCAATCGCTCCAGCAGGCTCCAGGCTCGAGCCTCCAGGCCATGGGGGTGCTGCGTAGCTGCGCAACTGGAATGATCTCTCCCACCTTTCGGGAACTGGTGGCGAAGCCGCCGGTCCGGCGGGGCAGGTGATACGGCAAAAAGCGCCGGTCCGAGCTTTGTGCTCGGCCCTCGCATCCGAGTCCGGCAGAACGCACGGACTGCGGGACGAAACCCTCGAATCAGCACACGGCAATCGAGGGAAGGAAAGGATTTCCGTGACAGATACGGACCTGCTCGCGACACCCGGGGTGGATTCCAACCCGACAGGGGACCGCGAAAGTGACTCCGGACAGATTTCGAAGATGAGCGAACAAACCGACGTCGCACGATCGGGGCTGACTGGAATGCTGTTGCCGCAATTGCGCGCGCTCGCGGGGGAGCTCGGTATCCGAGGCACCTCTGGAATGCGCAAGGGCGATTTGATCGCCGCCATCAAGGAAAATCAGGCCGGAAAGTCGGCGAAGGCGGAAAAGTCCGCGCGTGGCGAGGTGAAGTCCGATGCGGACGCCGCCAAGGCGGCGCCGGCGAAGGCCGAGCAGGGGACCCTCGACGTGGCGCCCGCCGCTTCTGCCCCGGCGAAGGAGGCTCCGGCTCCGGCGAAGGAAGTCAAGGACGCTCCGGCGAAACAGGCTGTCGCGAAGGAGGCCGTCGCCGAATCCGCAGCGCCGAAGGTCGCCGAGAAGTCTGCCGAGTCGAAGTCCGATCAGGCCCAGGCCGAGGCCGCGCCGACGGAGACCGCCGAGGATTCCGGTCGCGAGGGCGGTCAGCGCGGTCGCGGCAGGCAGCGTCGCGGTCGCGACCAGGCGCGCGCTGGTGGCGATACCGCCGCGGGCGAGGCCCGTGCTGACGAGCCCAAGCAGGAGCAGGAGCAGGGCGAACGCCGCCGCGAGCGCAATCAGGGCGGCGACCGCAACCAGAACGGCAGTGCCAATGGCGGCCGCGGCGGCGAGGGCGGCGGCCGCGGCGAGGCCAACCGTGGCGGTGACGAGGACGAGGGCGGTCGCGGACGGCGGGGACGCCGGTTCCGGGAACGTCGTCGTGGTCGCGACCGCGAGGGTGGCACCGGTGGCGGTGAGGCCCGCGAGCTCGAGATCCGCGAGGACGATGTCCTGCAGCCGGTCGCGGGCATCCTCGACGTGCTGGACAACTACGCCTTCGTGCGCACCTCCGGCTACCTGGCCGGACCGAATGACGTCTACGTCTCGATGAACCTGGTCCGCAAGAACGGCCTGCGCCGCGGTGACGCGATCACCGGTGCGGTGCGCGCCCCGCGCGACGGTGAGCAGAGCAACCAGCGCCAGAAGTTCGATCCGCTGGTGCGGCTGGATACGGTCAACGGCGGTGAGGTCGACGCGGCCAAGCGGCGACCCGAATTCGCCAAGCTCACCCCGCTGTACCCGAACCAGCGCCTGCGTCTGGAAACTCAGCCGAACAAGCTGACCACGCGTGTCATCGACCTGATCATGCCGATCGGCAAGGGCCAGCGTGCCCTGATCGTCTCCCCGCCCAAGGCCGGTAAGACGACGATCATGCAGGACATCGCGAACGCCATCGCCATCAACAACCCGGAGGTCTACCTCATGGTTGTGCTGGTCGACGAGCGTCCGGAAGAGGTCACCGATATGCAGCGTTCGGTGAAGGGTGAGGTCATCGCCTCGACCTTCGACCGTCCGCCGTCAGATCACACCTCGGTCGCCGAACTGGCCATCGAGCGCGCCAAGCGCCTGGTGGAAATGGGCAAAGACGTTGTGGTGTTGCTCGACTCGATCACCCGATTGGGCCGTGCGTACAACAACTCCTCGCCCGCCTCGGGCCGCATCCTCTCCGGTGGTGTCGACTCGACCGCGCTGTACCCGCCCAAGCGGTTCCTCGGCGCGGCACGCAATATCGAGAACGGCGGCTCGCTTACCATCATCGCGACCGCCATGGTCGAGACCGGCTCCACCGGTGACACGGTGATCTTCGAGGAGTTCAAGGGCACCGGTAACGCCGAGCTCAAGCTGGACCGCAAGATCGCGGAACGGCGCGTGTTCCCGGCCGTCGATGTGAACCCGTCCGGTACTCGTAAGGACGAGCTACTGCTCAGCCCCGACGAGGCGGCGGTGCTGCACAAGCTGCGCCGCGTACTGTCCGGCCTGGACTCGCACCAGGCGATCGATCTGCTGATCGACCGTCTGAAGAAGTCCAAGAACAACCTCGAGTTCCTGATGCAGGTCAGCAAGACCGCACCGGGTGCGCTCGACGAGTGAATGAACGGGGGCTCCGCTCAGGCGGAGTCCCCGTACATTTTGCGCACACGCCATTACTGATTTCGGGGTACGTCCAGAGCTGAAGCCCGCTACCTGCCGCCGGTCCGCGACGGGACTCTCCACGTACACGACGTCCGGCACAAGGCTCGGGGCGGCGGGGGAGCGCCCTTTCGGCGTTCTGGGGCTGAAGAAGGTCAGACCGATGCCTGCCGCGCCCGCGATCATGAAGGCCAGGATGATCGCCGTCGTGGCCGCCGGGCTCCCGGTGCTCGCGGCGGTATCGTATTGTGCGGCAGTGGGTTTCGCGTAGGTGTAGGTGGTTTCCGGACTATCCGGAACGGCAAACCAGCCGACCGCGACAGCGAGAATCAACGAAACGAAGACCGCCAATGCAATGCGGCTGTTCACAGGGTTCTCCTTTCTGTCTCGGCACGCCGATGTGCATCAGGCCTCAAACTCTATGAACAGTTGTGTTCGTATCCACGAGTAGCGGACTACCCGAATTAAGGGTTCCGTAAGAACACGATCTCCGCGTGCCAGTAGTTCAATTGGCAATGAGACTTGGGGACTACCTAGGGCGGGGAACAAACCGGGGGCCGGGGGTGTTTTGGGAGCGTAACGGCTGTTCTGGCATACTGAGCGGTCGTTGCGCCTGCTCCGACGAGCAGGCCTCCCGCCTAAGTCGGCTCCGGTTCACGTCCTCGCTATCTGCGCGGGCGACCCGGCGGCCAATATCGAGAGGACACCCATGAAGGCAGGAATTCACCCGGCGTATGTCGAGACCACGGTCGTCTGTGGTTGCGGCAACACCTTCCAGACTCGCAGCACCAAGGAGTCGGGACACATCACCGTCGAGGTCTGCTCGCAGTGCCACCCGTTCTACACCGGCAAGCAGAAGATCCTCGACACCGGTGGTCGTGTGGCCCGCTTCGAGGCGCGCTACGGCAAGCGTGCCGGCAAGAAGGCCGACGCAAACTAGCTTCCTCGCCGACGCCCGGTCCTGCACTGCAGGCCGGGCGTCGGCGCTTTTGTGTGGCCAGTACGGATAAAGAGAGGAAGCACCGTGACGCAACCGTCCGCGATCGATGACATTCTGGCCGAGCACGCGGGCCTGGAGACGCAGCTCGCCGATCCGGCGCTGCACAACGATCCGGGTGCCGCGCGCCGGGTCGGCAAGCGGTTCGCCGAGCTGGCCCCGATCATGGCCACCTACAACAAACTGAAGTCCGCGCGCGATGATCTCGCCGCCGCGCAGGAACTCGCGGCCGATGACGCATCTTTCGCCGCCGAGGTGCCGGGCTTGGAACAACAGGTCACCGAGTTGGAGCAGATCCTCGCGGATCTACTCGCTCCGCGTGACCCGCACGACGGCGACGATGTGGTGCTCGAGGTGAAATCCGGCGAGGGCGGCGAGGAATCGGCGCTGTTCGCCTCGGATCTGGCCCGCATGTACGTCCGCTATGCCGAGCGGCATGGCTGGAAGGTCGAGATTCTCGATGTGAACATCTCCGACCTGGGCGGCTACAAGGACGCGACCATCTCCATCAAGAGCCGTGACGCCGCGCGCGACGGTGTCTGGTCCCGCTTCAAATTCGAGGGCGGCGTGCACCGTGTCCAGCGGGTTCCGGTGACCGAATCGCAGGGCCGCATCCACACCTCGGCGGCCGGTGTGCTGATCTACCCGGAGCCCGACGAGGTCGAAGAGGTGCAGATCGACGAATCGGATCTGCGCATCGATGTCTACCGCTCCTCCGGCAAGGGCGGCCAGGGCGTCAACACCACCGACTCCGCGGTCCGCATCACCCACCTGCCCTCGGGCATTGTGGTGACCTGCCAGAACGAGCGCTCCCAGCTGCAGAACAAGGCCCGCGCCATGCAGGTGCTCGCGGCTCGCCTGCAGGCGCTCGCCGAGGAACAGGCCGATCAGGAAGCCGCGGCCGGTCGCGCCAGCCAGATCCGCACCGTGGACCGCTCCGAGCGCATCCGCACCTACAACTTCCCGGAAAACCGCATCACCGATCACCGCATCGGCTTCAAGGCGCATAACCTCGACGCTGTGCTCGATGGTGATATGGACGCACTCCTGAACGCCCTCGGCAAGGCGGATCGCGAAGCCCGAATGGCCGCGGAGTAATCGAGTCCTGCCCCCTGGATCCTCGATCCGCGGCCCGCGATGCGAGTCTTCGAGCACCTACGACCGGCAAAGAAGAGGCGGACCAGCCCATGACGCGAGTGGCCTTGCGCCCCGCCATCAACCAGGCGGTGGAAGCTCTGCGGGCAGCGGGTGTGCACAGTCCGCAGGCCGACGCTGAGCATCTGGCCGCCCACTTGCTCGGTGTCGAGCGGACCAGGCTAGCGCTCACCCCGCTGGTCGCGCCGGAACTCCTCGAGGAATATCGCGCCCTGGTGGGCCGGCGCGCGCAGCGTATTCCGCTGCAGCACCTGACCGGCACCGCGGCGATCGGCGAAATCGAGCTCGCGGTCGGCCCCGGCGTCTTCGTGCCGCGTCCCGAGACCGAGCTGCTGTTCGCCTGGGCATTGGCGCAATTGGAGGCGCTGCCGCACGATCACACACCGGTGGTCGTCGATCTGTGCACCGGTTCCGGTGCGCTGGCACTTGCCATTGCCCAGGCCCGCCCGGATGCGGACGTGCACGCGATCGAAATCGATCCCGCCGCCCTGCAATGGGCGCGCCGCAATGCCGATCTGCGCATTGCCGAGGGCGACACCCCGATCACCCTGTACGCCGACGATGTCACCGATCCGAATCTGCTCACCGAACTGAACGGTGAGGTCGATCTCGTCGTCGCCAATCCGCCGTACATTCCCGAAGGCGCCGAACTCGATCCCGAGGTCGCCGATCACGATCCGCATCTGGCCCTCTTCGGCGGTCCGGACGGGCTGGACGTCATCCGTCGGATGATCCCCACCATCACCCGCCTGCTTCGTCCCAGCGGCTCCTGCGCCATCGAGCACGACGACACCAACGGCTCCGATCTCGCCGCTCTGCTGGCCGAGCAGGGTGATTTCACCGACATCGTCGAGCACCCAGACCTCGCGGGTAAGCCCCGTTTCGTCGCCGCGACCCGGAGCTGAGCCGGCCCGCGTTCCCATGCCGGCTCCCAGTGTGACCAACTCGTCGAGGCGAGTCGCAATGGTTGTTCTCGGGTGCTCGCAGAGCGTCCATTCGACTCGCCGCGCGATCACCGGAGGCAACCAACCCCCGCCGATGGTGGCATGGAGTGGCACGCGTGACAGGATGGTGGCCGTGAGTACCGTCTACGACTGCGCGGATCCCGACTCGCGCGCCGCCGGACTGACCGCGGCCACCAGTGCCCTGAAATCCGGCCGGCTGGTCGTACTGCCGACCGATACCTTGTACGGCCTGGCCGCCGACGCGTTCGATTCCACTGCGGTGAGCGATCTGCTCGCCGCCAAGCGGCGCGGTCGCGATATGCCGGTACCGGTGCTGGTCGGCTCCTGGCACACCATCGACGGTCTGGTGTTCTCGGTGCGGCCGCAGGCCCGCGAGCTGATCCGGGCATTCTGGCCCGGTGGGCTGAGTCTTGTTGTGCAGCAGGCGCCTTCGCTCGCCTGGGACCTCGGTGACACCCGAGGCACGGTCATGCTGCGGATGCCGCTGCACCCGGTCGCGCTGGAACTGCTGCGCGAGGTCGGACCGCTTGCGGTCTCCAGCGCCAATGTCTCCGGACAGCCTCCCGCCAAGACCGCCGCCGAGGCGCGCGATCAGCTCGGCGATCTGGTCGGCGTCTATCTCGACGGTGGCCCGGCCGAACACGCGATCGCGTCCACCATCGTCGACCTCACCGCCGATCAGCCGCGGATCCTGCGCGCGGGCGCGGTACCGGTCGGCGATATCGCAGATGTGCTCGGAATGTCCCCGGAGGCGCTGACCAGCGTCGCGACGCGGTGACCTCGGGACGCAGTGATCGTATGGCGGATCAGATAAACGGATGATCGGTTCGGGTGCGGTAGTTCCTTTGCGCGAGCTGCTGCTCGTGCTTCTCATCTCGGGCACGGTGACCTTCCTGGCCACCGGCGGAATTCGGGTACTCGCAATCGCCTTCGGCGCGGTGGCGGTGCCGCGCGAGCGCGATGTGCACGTCAAACCGATTCCGCGAATGGGCGGCGTCGGCATGTACGTCGGGGTGGTCGCGGCGGTGCTGTTCGCGCATCAATTGCCCGCGCTGCGAAGGGGTTTCGATTACGCGCCGGATATTCCGGCGGTGCTGGTGGCGGCCACCCTCATCGTGCTCGTCGGCATCGTCGACGACCGCTGGGGCCTGGACGCGCTGACCAAATTCGCGGGCCAGGTCACCGCCGCCGGTGTGATGGCGGTGATGGGCCTGAGCTGGTACGTCATCTACAACCCGTTCAACGACACGACAGTGGTGCTGGACGCACTGCAGGGCGGCCTGGTCACGGTCGGAATCACGGTGACGCTGGTCAACGCGATGAATTTCGTCGACGGACTCGACGGTCTCGCGGCCGGGTTGGGCCTGATCTGCGCGGGTGCGGTCTTCGTATTCACTGTCGGCCTGCTCTACAGCCAGGGCGGTTCGGTCGACACATATCCGCCTGCCCTGCTCGCCGCCGCGCTCGCGGGTGCCTGCATGGGATTTCTGCCACACAATTTTTCGCCCGCCCGGATATTCATGGGTGATTCGGGTTCGATGTTGATCGGGCTGATGTTGGCTGCGGTGTCGACGGGCGCCTCGGGGCGCATCAATTTGGCAGGCTACGGACCTCGCGACATCGTCGGTCTGCTTTCGCCGCTGCTGCTCGTCGGTGCGGTGATGTTCATTCCGGTATTGGATCTGCTGTTGGCGATCGTGCGCCGGGTTCGGGCCGGTGTGAGTTTCTCGACACCGGACAAAATGCACTTGCATCACCGGCTGTTGCAGATCGGACATTCGCACCGTCGCGTTGTGCTGGTGATCTATTTATGGGTCGGCGTGCTCGCCTTCGGCGCCGTCGGCACTTCGCTGATCCATGATCGCCGGATCGTGGTGTTGATGATGGCGGGCGGGCTGGTTTTCGCGCTGGTGGTGACCGCCATACCGGGCCTGCGGCGCAAGGAGCCCGCGGATTCGTAAAGCAAGCTCCAGGTAAAGTTTGGGTAGTGAGTGAGCGAAGCGAGCGAACCATCAACACAGCGTCCAGAGGAACGACGGAGCCGAGCGTCAGCGAGGCGCAGTCGTGAGTCTCACTAACCCTGTCCCCGGTCCCGATGCTCCGCTGAAGGCGGCGCTGCGCTACGGCGTGATCGGTTTGGGCGTGTTGGTGGTGGTTTCGGTGGCCATCGCCTCGGCTGTCGCGGGCCTGTCCGGACTCTGGGGCGCACTGCTCGGCGCGGCCATCGGCGGCGGCTTCATTCTCACCACCGCGGCCGTCGTATTGTTCGGCGCGAAGCTGCCGGCGAGCACGGCGGGCCTGGTCATGCTGGTGAGTTGGGTGGGCAAGCTGCTGGTCGCGATGATCGTGATCGCGGTGCTGCAGCGGTTCGATTTCTACGACCGGATGGCACTGTTCCTCACCGTGGTCGGGTCCTTGCTCATCGTGCTCGGCGCGGAGACGTATGGCGTTCTGCGCCAGAAGGTTCCGTATGTAAACGTACCGACCGGTGAGTCCGATTTGCCCTCTACGCAGCAATAATCGCCCCCACCTACACGCTGTCGTAGATAACTTGGTAAAGTGTTGGTAAGCAAGCGACCAAGCAAGGGGGGATCACCGAGATCCCGCTGAGTGGCAGCTATGCTTACTGCCGTACCGGGCTCCGAGGGGTTCCGGTTCTGCATGTCGACGAATGTCGCCGACACTACGTACAGACGCCCATGCGGGTTGCCGCACAGCTGCTGACGAATTTTCGAGCCGACCTGAGTCGACCCAATTGATCGTCAATGTCCGATCGAACCGCGGGAATGACCGTACCCGCGGCCCGAACACGGGAGAGAACGCTGAGCGTCACCACTTTGGCGGGCGAGTTCCACGCGCCATCGCTGTCCGACTTCTTCCCTCCAGCAGTGCTGTTCGAGGGTACGCCGTTCGAACTCGACCGTTTGATGCTGATCCGGCTGCTGATGACCGCCGTGCTGGTGCTCGTCATGGTGCTGGCATTCCGCAATCCTCGCATCGTCCCGCGTGGTCTGCAGAACATCGCCGAAACCGGTTTGGTCTTCGTCAAGGATCAGATTGCCGAAGAGGTGCTCGGTAAGGAATCCGGTCGCAAGTACCTCCCGTTGATCGCGACGATCTTCTTCACGGTTCTCTTTCTCAACTTCTCCGGCATCATTCCGGGGCTGAACATTTCGTCGAACGCCCGAATCGGCATGCCGCTGGTGCTGGCCCTCATCGCGTACCTCGCGTTCAACTTCGTGGGTATCAAGAAGTACGGGTTCGTCACCTACATGCGCAGCAGCATCGTCGTTCCGAATGTTCCGCCCGCATTGCACGTGTTGCTGATTCCGATCGAGTTCGTCTCGACGTTCATCCTGCGTCCGTTCACGCTGACCGTCCGACTCATGGCGAATATGCTGGCCGGCCACATCATGCTGGTGCTGTTCTTCAGCGCCACCTGGTTCTTCCTGTTCGACGCCGCGGCCTGGATGAAGGTGTTCTCGCCGTTCTCGCTGCTGGCCGGACTCGGGTTCACGCTGTTCGAAATGCTGGTCATCTTCCTGCAGGCCTACGTTTTCGCGCTGCTGACCGCCGTTTACATCGGACTCGCACAACACGCCGATTCGCACTGACCGAACAACTACCGGATATCTGCTACACCACGCCGACCGGCGGGTGAGCAAAAGAAAGGGAATGGAAGACTCATGAGCCTCGCGTACCTGGCCCAGGAAGCCGCGACCACGTCGGAGAAGTTCAAGGGCTTCGGCGCCATCGGCTACGGCCTGGCCGCCATCGGCCCGGGCATCGGCGTAGGCATCGTCGTCGGTAAGGCCATCGAGGGTATTGCCCGTCAGCCCGAGCTGCAGGGCACCATCCGCACCAACATGTTCCTCGGTATCGCGTTCACCGAGGCCCTCGCCCTGATCGGCCTTGTGGCCGGCTTCATCTTCTGAGATTGCTATGAGCACGCTTTCTTTGCTCGCGGCGGAGACAGGGGAGGACATCAATCCCCTTATCCCCGAGACCTACGACATCGTCTGGTCGGTGGTCTGCATTGCGATCATCGGCGTCATTTTCTACAAGTACGTCATCCCGCGCCTCATCAAGGTGTTGGATGAACGTGCGGACAAGATCGAGGGTGGAATCCAGCGGGCCGAGGCCGCGCAGGAAGAAGCCCAGCTGACGCTGCAGCAGTACCAGCAGCAGTTGGCCGACGCCCGGCTCGAGGCGGCGCGCATCCGTGAGGACGCACGCACCCAGGGCCAGCAGATCCTCGCGCAGATGCGCGCGGAAGCACAGGCCGAAAGCGACCGCATCGTCGCTGCCGGTCACAGCCAGCTGGAAGCACAGCGCCAGCAGATCCTGACCGAGCTGCGCGCCGAAGTCGGCAAAACTGCCGTCGATTTGGCCGAAAAGATTATCGGGCAGTCGGTTTCGGACGAAGCTAAGCAAGCGGCATCGATCGACCGGTTCCTGTCCGAACTCGATCAGTCGGATGCCGGCATCGGGGTCGGAAGGTAGCGACGCGAAAGTGAGAAGCATGTACGCAGCGAGCCGCGAGGCAAGCTCCCGGGCACGGGAGGCACTTCGGGCCGCTCTGACCGGAAGCGACAGTGTTGCGGCCACAACGGGGTCGGAACTGTTCGCCGTTGTCGCCGTGCTGGATGACCAGCGTTCGCTGCGTGTTGCGCTCGCGGACGTGTCGGTGCCCGGCTCGGTGCGCGCCGAACTCAGCGAGCGGGTCTTCAGCGGCAAGGTCAGCCCCGCCACCCTGGCGGTGCTGACCACCGCGGTGGCCCAGAACTGGTCGCGCACCGCCGATTTGGTCGACACCCTGGTGTTGCTCGGCCAGGAGGCGTTGCTGGAGTCCGCCGCCGACAGCGGACGACTCGGGGCGGTCGAGGACGAATTGTTCCGGCTCGGCCGGATCATCGGCGACAATCCCGAACTGGAGCAGGCACTTTCGGATCGTGCGAAGCCCGCAGCGGCCAAGCGCGAACTGATCGACCGGCTGCTCGCGGGCAAGACCGAGACCATCACCCAGACCCTGGCGGATCAGGTGGTCACCCGGTCGACGAATATCGGCGGCGCGTTCGGCGAGCTGTCCGATCTCGCGGCCGCGCGGCGCGATCAGATCGTCGCGCATGTGCGTGCCGCGGTCGCGCTGACCGACCAGCAGCGCGACCATCTCGGGGCGTCGTTGCAGCGCATCTACGGCAAGCCGGTCACGGTGCACGTGCAGGTCGATCCGAGTCTGCTGACCGGCGTCGTGGTGCAGGTCGGCGACGACCTGATCGACGGCAGCGCCACCGGCCGCTTGGAACGGCTGCGTCGGGCTCTGGCCTGACGACCCACCTCCCCCGACATCCAGACCAGACAGCGAGAGCAGGAAGACTATGGCGGAGCTGACGATCTCCACCGATGAGATCCGTAGCGCGATCGAGAGCTACACCCAGAGCTACACCCCGGAAACCTCCATCGAAGAAGTCGGTGTTGTCACCGACTGCAGCGACGGCATCGCGCACGTCAGTGGCCTGCCCTCGGCGATGGCCAATGAATTGCTCGAGTTCCCGGGTGGCGTGCTCGGCGTCGCGCTGAACCTCGAGGACCGCGCGATCGGCGCGGTCATCCTCGGTGAGTTCGCGGAAATCGAAGAGGGCCAGCAGGTTCGCCGCACCGGCGACGTGCTCTCGGTCCCCGTCGGTGACAAGTTCCTCGGCCGCGTGGTCAACCCGCTCGGCCAGCCGATCGACGGCCTCGGCGAGATCGAGGCCGAAGAGCAGCGCGTGCTCGAGCTGCAGGCCGCGACCGTGCTGCAGCGTCAGCCGGTCGAGGAGCCGCTGGCCACCGGCATCACCGCCATCGACGCCCTGACCGCCATCGGTCGTGGTCAGCGTCAGCTGATCATCGGCGACCGCAAGACCGGTAAGACCGCGGTCTGCATCGACGCGATCCTGGCGCAGAAGGCGAACTGGGAGACCGGCGACCCGAACAAGCAGGTTCGCTGCATCTACGTCGCGATCGGCCAGAAGGGTTCCACCATCGCGGGCGTGAAGACCGCGCTGGAATCGCACGGTGCGATGGAGTACACCACCATCGTCGCGGCCCCCGCCTCGGACTCGGCCGGCTTCAAATGGCTTGCGCCCTACACCGGTTCGGCGATCGGCCAGCACTGGATGTACCAGGGCAAGCACGTCCTGATCGTGTTCGACGACCTGACCAAGCAGGCCGAGGCCTACCGCGCCATCTCGCTGCTGCTGCGTCGTCCGCCGGGCCGCGAGGCGTACCCGGGTGACGTCTTCTACCTGCACTCGCGTCTGCTGGAGCGTTGCGCGAAGCTGTCCGACGAGATGGGCGCCGGCTCGATGACGGGTCTGCCGATCATCGAGACCAAGGCCAATGACATCTCGGCGTTCATCCCGACCAACGTCATCTCCATCACCGACGGCCAGGTCTTCCTCGAGTCCGACCTGTTCAACAAGGGTGTCCGTCCGGCGATCAACGTCGGTACCTCGGTTTCCCGTGTCGGTGGCGCCGCCCAGACCAAGGGCATGAAGAAGGTCGCCGGTTCGCTGCGTCTGGAAATGGCGCAGTACCGCGAGCTGGAGGCGTTCTCCGCCTTCGCCTCCGACCTCGACGCCGCGTCGCTGGCACAGCTGGAGCGCGGTGCCCGCTGGGTCGAGCTGCTCAAGCAGGATCAGTACTCGCCGGTTCCGGTCGAGGACCAGATCGTCTCGATCTTCCTGGTCGACGCCGGCTACTTCGACTCGGTTCCGGTCGCCGACATCCGTCGCTTCAACGTGGAACTGCTCGAGGATCTGCACCGTAGTGCGGCCGACGCCTTCAAGTCGATCGAGGGCGGCAAGGTCCTCGACAACGAGAACGGCGATGCCATCAAGGCGGCCACCGACAAGTTCAAGCAGGGCTTCCTCGCTTCCGACGGCTCGCGCGTCGTGAACGAGGCTGCCGCCGGTGAGCTCGACCACGAAGAGGTCGAATCGCTGTCGGTGACCCGCAAGCACGTCGAGAAGTAATCGAGCCGCTGATGCGCTATTCGATTCTGAAGGGAGTGTGAACCGCTGATGGCAAGCTTGCGTGAATTGCGCTCCCGCATTCGTGGTGTGAGTTCGATCAAGAAGATCACCAAGGCCCAGGAGCTGATCGCGACCTCGCGAATCTCCAAGGCCCAGGCCAGGGTTGCGGCCGCGAAGCCGTTCGCCGAGGAGATCACCAAGGTCCTCGGTGAACTGGCGAGTGCGTCGACGAGTCTGTCGCACCCGCTGCTGACCGAGCGGGCCAACCCCCGCCGCGCCGCCGTCCTGGTGATCACCAGTGACAGCGGTATGTGCGGTGGCTACAACTCCAACGTGCTCAAGCGCGCCGAGGAGCTCATGGTCACCCTGCGCGGTGAGGGCAAGGAGCCGGTGCTGTACGTGATGGGCAACAAGGGCCTCACGTACTACACCTTCCGGAATCGGCCGGTGGTCAACGCGTGGACCGGGTTCTCCCAGCAGCCGAAGTACAACGATGCCACGGCCGCGTGCCACCACCTGGTGGACGCGTTCATGGCGGGCTCCGAGGCTGAGGTTCCGGCCCCGAACGGGGTGGGCAATATCGAGGGCGTCGACGAGTTGCACATCGTGTACACCCGTTTCGTCTCGATGCTGACCCAGACCCCTGAGGTTCGTCGCCTGGCGCCGATCCAGGTCAGCTATGTCGACGAAGACTACGACATGGGTGAGGACAGCTTCACCGACTCGCCGACCGCGGAACTCACCGCGCAGTACGAGTTCGAGCCCGATGCCGATGTGCTGCTGGCGGCGTTGCTGCCCAAGTACATCAACACGCGCATCTACTCATCGTTGCTCGAGGCAGCGGCATCCGAGTCCGCGGCTCGGCGCACCGCAATGAAGGCAGCCACCGACAACGCCAACGAACTGGCCAATGTGCTTACCCGGCAGGCGAATTCGGTGCGGCAGGCCCAGATCACGCAGGAAATCAGCGAAATCGTCGGCGGCGTGAACGCGCTGGCTTCGAGCTCGGACCGCGACTAAAGGCGCAGGAAGAGAAAAATGACCGCAGCAGTCACACAAGAGAGCCGGACCGGCGCGAAAACAGGTCGCGTCGTCCGCGTCATCGGCCCCGTCGTGGACGTCGAGTTCCCGCGGGGTTCCATCCCTGAGCTGTTCAACGCTCTGCACGCCGAGATCACCCTGACCTCGGTTGCCAAGACCCTGACCCTCGAGGTCGCCCAGCACCTCGGTGACAACATCGTGCGCACCATCTCGATGCAGCCCACCGACGGTCTGGTCCGTGGCGCCACTGTCACCGACACCGGAAAGCCGATCTCGGTGCCCGTCGGTGACATCACCAAGGGCCACGTGTTCAACGCCCTCGGCGACTGCCTCGACACCCCGGGCCTCGGCCGCGACGGCGAGCAGTGGGGCATCCACCGCAAGCCTCCGTCATTCGACCAGCTCGAGGGTAAGACCGAGATCCTGGAGACGGGCATCAAGGTCATCGACCTGCTGACCCCGTACGTGAAGGGCGGCAAGATCGGTCTGTTCGGTGGTGCCGGTGTCGGCAAGACCGTGCTGATCCAGGAGATGATCACCCGTATCGCGCGGGAGTTCTCCGGCACCTCGGTGTTCGCGGGCGTCGGTGAGCGCACCCGTGAGGGCACCGACCTGCACCTGGAAATGGAAGAGATGGGCGTCCTCCAGGACACCGCCCTCGTCTTCGGCCAGATGGACGAGCCGCCGGGCACCCGTATGCGTGTCGCGCTCTCGGCCCTGACCATGGCCGAGTACTTCCGCGACGTGCAGCACCAGGACGTGCTGCTGTTCATCGACAACATCTTCCGGTTCACCCAGGCCGGTTCCGAGGTGTCGACCCTGCTCGGCCGCATGCCTTCGGCCGTCGGTTACCAGCCCACGCTGGCCGACGAGATGGGTGAGCTGCAGGAGCGCATCACCTCGACCCGTGGTCGGTCCATCACCTCGCTGCAGGCCATCTACGTGCCCGCCGACGACTACACCGACCCGGCCCCGGCGACCACCTTCGCCCACCTCGATGCGACGACCGAGCTCTCCCGCCCGATCTCGCAGAAGGGCATCTACCCGGCCGTCGACCCGCTGACCTCGACCTCCCGCATCCTGGAGGCCTCGATCGTCGGTGCGGAGCACTTCCGGGTCGCCAACGAAGTGAAGCGGATCCTGCAGAAGTACAAGGAA
>NZ_BAGN01000055.1 GCF_000308835.1 Nocardia vinacea NBRC 16497
GGCGAATTGTCGAAGCGACTCACCGAGGTCAAATGCACGCCGGAGCGGGCGTGGCTGACCGAAGTGTCGTCGGTCGTTCTGCAACAGGCGCTCGCCGATCTGAACACCGCCTACCGCAACTTCTTCACCTCGGTAACGGGCAAGCGCACAGGTGCCAAGGTCGCGCCGCCGAGGTACCGATCCTGCAAGGACAGCAGGCAGTCGATCCGGTTCACGAAGAACTCCTGGTTCGCGGTCACCTCCGGCGGGAAGCTGCGGTTGCCGAAGATCGGGGACGTATCGGTTCGCTGGTCACGAGAGCTGCCCTCGGCCCCGTCGAGTGTGACGGTCGTGAAAGATGCTTCGGGCAGGTATTTCGCGTCGTTCGTGGTGGAAGTCGAGTCCGGGCCGCTGCCGCTGCCGGATTCCGAGGTCGGTATCGACTTGGGGTTGACGTCGTTCGCGGTGTTGTCCAACGGCATGGTGATCGAGAACCCGAGGTTCCTGCGCCGTGCCGAACGCAAGCTCCGCAAAGCGCAACAGTCGTTGTTACGCAAGCAGAAGGGCTCCAACAACCGAGCCAAGGCGCGACTGAGGGTCGCGAAGGCGCACGCCAAGGTCTCCGACACGCGTCGGGACTGGGCGCATAAACAGTCCACGACGATCATCCGCGATAACCAAGCGGTGTATGTCGAGGACCTGTGCGTCAAGGGTTTGGCTCGGACGAGGTTGGCGAAGTCGGTTCACGATGCCGGGTGGGGCATGTTCACTCGCATGCTCGAAGAGAAGGCCGCGCGGTATGGGCGGCGCTTCGGCAAGGTGGACCGCTGGTTCGCATCTACCCAACTGTGCTCATCCTGCGGTGCACTGACCGGCCGCAAACCGCTGCATGTCCGCCAGTGGACGTGCACGTGCGGCACCATCCACGATCGGGATGCGAACGCCGCGAAGAACATTCGGGCCGCAGGACGTGCGGACAGCCCAACGCCTGTGGAGCTGGTGTCAGACTCGGCCTCGGCCGAGCGACCGGCATCGAAGCAGGAACCCACCGGAAGCGCGGCACAGCCCGCACAGTACGGGATCTCCCGCCTTCAGCTTCTGGTGGGAGAGGACGTCAATTCGAGGAGATGCACACGACCATCCGAATTGCGTGTCCCGGGCCGTCGGGTGCTGTCATGACCGACGATCTGGGCGCGGCCGTGCACATCGACCGCCCGGCGCGACGGGTGGTGTCGCTGGTTCCGTCGCTGACCGAGGCCGTTGCGGTGAGTCGCCCCGAAGTCCTTGTCGCGGCCACGGATTGGTGCACACATCCCCCGGACCTGGACGTCGAGCGGGTGCGTGGCACCAAGAACCCGAATGTGCGCCGAATCATCGAGCTCGCACCCGATCTGGTGCTGTGCAATCAGGAAGAGAACCGCCGCATCGATGTGCAGCGGCTACGGGATGCGGGAATCCCGGTATGGGTTACCAGAATCGAAACGTTGGACGAAGGCTTCACGTCGCTGCACCGGCTTTTCACCGAGGCGCTGGACGGTTCGGTGCCGGAATGGCTTGTCGAGGCCGAAACATCCTGGGCCGCACCACCTCCCGTGCCGCTGCGCAATACGGTCATCCCGATCTGGCGCAACCCGTGGATAGTGGTCGGCCACAACACCTTCACCGGTGACCTGGCAGCGCGCCTCGGCCTGCGACTCGTGCACGCCGACCGCACCGAGCGCTATCCGCACGTCTCCGAGGACGAGCTGACCCGCGATGTCGAACTCGTCCTGCTGCCCGACGAGCCCTACGTCTTCACCAGATCCGATGGTCCCGAAGCCTTCCCTGGCCTGCCGGTCGCCTTGGTCGAAGGTCGCAGCCTCACCTGGTACGGCCCATCGCTGGCCACCGCCCGCGACATCCTGACCCGCCAGATCGCCGAGACCTCCATCACCTGATCCCGCTACCCCGCGAAACCGGTAGGGGGCGAGATCGAAATGATCGTGCCGAGCGGCCTCGATGACCGTCTGCTATCCGGCCGATCGCCGGCTCGGCTGAAGCGGCTCAGGATCCGACTCGGTATGTCCGCTGGGCGTTGGTTCGGAAGATCTGCTCGAGTTCGTTACGGCCACCGCCGTGGTCGGTGATTGCGGTGGCGATGAGCTCGGCGCTGTCGGCGATGCTCGTAATCGGCTTGTCCACTGGGAAATTGGAGCCCCACAGCAGGCGGTCCGCGCCGAAGATCTCGTAGGCATGCGCGACGAGCGGGCGAATTCGATCCAGCAGCACCGGAATCGGTGTCGACGTGCCACGTGGTGGTACCGGGTGGCCGAGGATCGGCATCATCAAACCGCTGACTTTCGTGACCACATTGGGGTTTTCGGCGAGCGCGGTGAGATCGTCGCGCCAGCGGACGAATAGTTCCCGGCGCAGGCTCGGATTCGTTCCGGTGTGTTTGCCGACCGGGCCGAAAATTCCCGCGGGCGTGGCGAGATGGTCGAGCACGATCGGGACTTCCGGATAACGTTCGGCAAGCGCCGTCACATCGGGTAGCGCATGCGAATACACCCAGGCCTCGAAAGACAGCCCACGCTCTGCCAGTGCCGCGAAGCCGTTGAGGAATTCCTTGGTGGTGAGTGCGCTCTCGTGCTCGGTATACGGCCGGACATGCGGATCGGGATGGTGCGCGACATGCGCGCGAATGCCGCGCACCAGCGGCGATGCGGCCACGTGGGCATCGAGCAGCGCCGCGAAATCCGGTGCCGCCGGATCGGCATTCCCGATGATTGCGCCGAGTGCCGGATTGTCGCCGCCGAATGGCAGCCCGGCCACCCACTTCGTCTCGTCGGCCGCGCCCAGTGCCCCCTTTCCGGTCCAGCCGACCTCGATATGCACGATCGACTCGACCGGGATACCGCCTGCGTCCGCGCGGTAATTCGCGGGCAGATATGGATTCGCATAGGCGGTCGGATCCCCGACGAATTCCCGATCCCGGCGCGGTGCCACCTGCTTGGCCCAATCGATCGGAATGGGCAGCATCCGGAGCAACTTCGCCGTCCGGCTGAATTCGCGCGGCGTGCGGAACGGATCCCACTGATGAATATGGCTGTCGATTATCCGGATATTCGAGAGATCCATGTCCGCCGTCCCAACCACGCTGAAGGCCCTGACATCGCGATTGTCACACGCGCGCGGGCAGGCGCGTTCGGGTTCAGTGGGAACCGTATGCGGACAGGAATGTCCGCACCGCCGCATCGGCGATATCGGCCTGCTCGGCGTCGCTCACCTCGCGGGTGCCGAGCCGGGACCGGGCCTCCAGCGGCGCGGTGAGCAGGGCGAGCAGCTGTTCGGCGGCCTGCGCCGGATCGTTGGTCTGCAGCCGACCCGCAAGAGCGAGTCGCGCAAGTCGATCGGCCAGCGCCTCGGCTATGTGCCGCGAGGTGCGCTCCAGCACGGTGTCGGCCAGGTCCGGAAAGGCGGCGAGCTGTGCGTAGGTGAGCGCACGCAGCGAACGGGCTCGCTCGCCGGAGCATTCCGCGAGCAGCGCGCGCGCCGTGGTGGTGAGGGCGGCGGACAGATCGTCGCCCGGCTCGCGCAGGCGATCGACGATCGCAAGAGTTTCGGCGGCCACCGTGTCGGCGGCGGCCAGCACGGCGTGCCGGAAGAGGGTCTGCTTGTCATTGAGGTGGTTGTAGACCGTCGGTTTGGCGACACCCGCCTCGTCCGCGATCTCCTGCACACAGGCCTTGTCGTAGCCGCGCCGCGCGAAGACGGTGAATGCGACGTCCAGGATCGCCTGCCGCTTATCGATGCGCCCGCGCGCCGCCGTCGTACCCGTCACCACTGCATATTAGCGCCTGGTTGAACTTGCGGGTTCACTCTTGTGCATCTACTGGTCAGTTATATAGATTGAACTCGCTAGTTCAAAACGAGGAGGTATCCATGATCGTTCATCTGTTGCGCTTCGGCTTCCGCGAAGAGACCACCGAGGCGCAGAAGGCCGAGGTGCTCACGCTGATGAAGCGCACCGCGGCGGTCGAATCGGTGTCGTTCGCAACCGTCGGCCAGAATCTCGGCGACGTGAGCGAAGGGCTGACCCATGCCTATTGCGTGGGCATCGAGGATCTGGCGGCGATGGAGCGCTATATGCACGATCCGGTCCACCTGGCCGGTGATCCGCAGATCATCCCGCACTTCCAGAAGATCGCCATCGGCCCCGACGTATCCGATGAGCCGGATCCCGAACTGCGCGACAAGATCATGGCGCTGCACCACGCCAAGGTGGCGAAGTACCCGGAGTGGGCGCGTCAGATGGATGCGATTCCGGAGGTGCGAATCTTCTGACGGACCAACCTATTTCACACGTTGCGGCGGTACTGGCCGCCGACGGTGAAGAAGGTGTCGGTGATCTGTTGCAGGGTGCAGACCCGGGCGGCGTCCATCAGGACTTCGAAGATGTTGTCGTCGGTGCGGGCCACCGCGTCCAGGCGGGCGAGGGCGGCATATGCGGCATCGCGATGGTCGTTCTGGAACTGGCGCACGCGCTGCAGTTGTGACTGCTTCTCCGCTTCGGTACCGCGAGCCAATTCGATCACCCGATGTGGTTCGCCGTGTGGATTGCGGAAGGTATTGACACCGATGATCGGCAGCGAGCCATCGTGTTTGCGGTGCTCGTACCGCATCGATTCGTCTTGGATCTTGCCCCGCTGATAGCCGGTCTCCATGGCCCCGAGGACCCCGCCGCGCTCGCTGATGCGATCGAATTCGGCGAGCACGGCCTCCTCGACGAGATCGGTGAGCTCATCGATGAGAAAGCTGCCCTGGAGCGGATTTTCGTTCATCGCGATGCCCCACTCGCGGTTGATGATGAGCTGGATGGCCAGCGCGCGGCGCACCGATTCCTCGGTGGGTGTGGTCACCGCCTCGTCATAGGCATTGGTGTGCAGGCTGTTGCAGTTGTCGTAGATGGCGATGAGTGCCTGCAGGGTGGTGCGAATATCGTTGAAGCTCATCTCCTGCGCGTGCAGCGACCGGCCCGAGGTCTGCACGTGGTACTTCAGCTTCTGCGAACGCTCGTTGGCGCCGTAGCGATCTCGCATGGCGACGGCCCAGATGCGTCGCGCCACCCGGCCGATCACCGAGTATTCCGGATCCATGCCGTTGGAGAAGAAGAACGACAGGTTCGGTGCGAAATCGTCGATCCGCATGCCGCGTGCGAGATATGCCTCGACATAGGTGAATCCGTTGGCGAGGGTGAAGGCCAGCTGACTGATCGGATTCGCACCGGCCTCGGCGATGTGATAGCCGGAAATCGAAACCGAGTAGAAGTTGCGAACACCCTTGCGCACGAACCATTCCTGGATATCGGCCATCATGCGCAGACTGAATTCGGTGGAGAAGATGCAGGTGTTCTGGCCCTGATCCTCCTTGAGGATGTCGGCCTGAACGGTGCCGCGCACTGTCGCCAGCGTGCGTGCCGTGATATCGGCGGCCTCCTCGGCAGTGGGTTCGCGGCCCTCGGCGGTCGAGAACCGTTCCAGCGCTTGGTCGATGGCGGTATTGAGGAAGTAGGCCAGGATGGTCGGGGCCGGGCCGTTGATGGTCATCGATACCGAGGTGGTCGGCGCGATCAGGTCGAAGCCGTCGTAGAGCGCCTTCATATCGTCGAGTGAGGCGATCGAGACACCCGAGGTGCCGACCTTGCCGTAGATATCCGGGCGTTCGGCGGGATCGTGACCGTAGAGCGTCACCGAATCGAAAGCGGTGGAAAGCCTTGTCGCCTCGGCATGTTCGCTGAGCACCTTGAAGCGCCGGTTGGTGCGGAACGGATCGCCCTCACCGGCGAACATCCGCGCCGGATCCTCGTTATCGCGCTTGAACGGGAAGACACCCGCGGTGAACGGGAACCGTCCGGGCAGATTCTCCGAGCGCAGGAATCGCAGCAACTCACCGTGATCGGTGAAGCGTGGCAGCGCGACGCGCGGAATGGAATTTCCGGACAGCGTCTCCCGGCGCAGCGGAGTATGGATCTCGCGATCGCGAACCCGTACCACCTGCTCCTCGCCCCGATAGGATTCGGCCAGTTCGGGCCATCCCGCGAGCAGTTCGGCATTGTCGGCATGCAGTGCATCGCGGGCTTTTTCGGCGAGTTCGGCCACCGCGATGTCATCGGGCAGCTCGGCCGCCACCTGGTCGAGCCGCTGCAGGCGCTGTGCCGCAATGATTTGCGTAGCCGTATCGGCGTGGTAGTCGCGGACCGTATCGGCGATCTCGGCGAGGTAGCGCACCCGGGCGGGCGGGATGATCTGTGCGAACCTGGTGGAGGAGCGGGTTTCCACCTTCGGAAGTACACCGGGCTCCAGGTGCAGACCGTGCTCGGCGAGCAATCCGGTGAGGTGCTGGTAGAGCGCGGTCACACCGTCATCGTTGAAAGTGGCCGCGCTGGTACCGAATACCGGCATCTCCTCGGGGGATTTGGTGAATTCCTCGCGATTGCGAATCAACTGGCGCGAGACATCACGCAGCGCATCCTCGGCACCGCGGCGCTCGAACTTATTGATCGCCACCACATCCGCGTAATCCAGCATGTCGATCTTCTCCAGCTGGGAGGCCGCGCCGAATTCCGGTGTCATCACATACATCGACACGTCGACGTGGTCGGTGACCGCGGCATCGCCTTGGCCGATGCCGGGGGTCTCGAGGATGACCAGGTCGTATCCCGCTGCCTTGCAAGTGGTCACGATGGCGTCGATATTCTGCGGCAACTCGTGGCCGCCGCGGGTGGCCAGTGAGCGGAAGAAGATGTGATCGCCGTCGAGGGCGTTCATCCGGATGCGGTCGCCGAGCAGTGCACCGCCGCCGCGTCGCCGGGTCGGATCCACCGCGAGAATCGCGACGCGCAATTTGTCCTGCTGATCGGAACGCAGCCGCCGCACCAATTCGTCGGTGAGCGAGGACTTTCCGGAACCGCCCGTGCCGGTGATGCCGAGCACCGGCACCGTGCGGGCGGCTGCGGCCGCCGCCAAGGTCTGCCGATCGGACTCCGACAGCGTGTCCTGCTGCAGGCAGGTGATCGCGCGGGCGAGCGCGGCCCGTTCACCGGCGAGTACCGCGTCCAGCACCGGCGATTCGGCGGCGAGATCGAAATCGCAGGTCCGGATCAGCTGATTGATCATGCCGGGCAGGCCGAGCCGCTGGCCGTCCTCGGGGGAGAAGATGGTCACCCCGGATTCGGCGAGCCGCGCGATCTCCTCGGCGACGATCACCCCGCCGCCACCGCCGAAGATCCGGACATGGTCGGCACCGGCCTTTTTCAGTGCGTCGGCAAGATATTCGAAGTACTCGACATGTCCGCCCTGATACGAACTCACCGCGACGCCCTGGGCGTCCTCGGTGAGCACCGCGTCCACTACCTCACTGACCGCGCGATTGTGTCCGAGGTGGATGACCTCGGCGCCCTGCGCCTGCAGGATCCGTCGCATGATGTTGATCGCCGCATCGTGCCCGTCGAAGAGCGCGGCCGAGGTCACGAATCGGACGGGATGGGTGGGCGTGTGGAGCGCGGTGCTGTCGGCCACGGGGGTCCTCCGGGGGAGATCCTGTTTGGCGCCCGATACTAGGACGTCAAACTAATCCTACGGTGATGGCGGTCACTGCGCCAGGTGAACGTGCCGACATTGATGTCCGGAGGTTTGCTCGGCCGTTCGGCTATATCGAAAGATCGCTGGGCGTGTTGCTGTTCGGGCTTTGGTGTCGCTGCCTCGCTGATTAGTGTCGAACGTATGGGCGAATGCGCTGAGGGGGAGGTCAATGGCTGCGCCGCGATCGTCTTGCATGGTTCGGTGTCACCTTCGTCGTCGATCCCTACGGGCGGCAATGGGTGGATGTCGTGATCAACCGCGTCGAAGAATTCGGCTTCGAGTGCGAGCTGGCATGCGCCGTTGTGGAGTTCGCCGCAGTGTCCTCCGAGCTCCTGTACGGCTCTCGTAAGGAAGCAAAACTGGATGCCGTCCGCGACGGGTTGGGGGTGTGAGCTGATGCTGCGTAGCCACAAAGTTCGCCTGAGGCCGAACAATGTGCAGGCGAGGGGTCTGGCTCGCGCAGCCGGCTGCGCGCGTTTCGCCTGGAACTGGGGTTTGGCCTGGTGGCAGACCGAGTACGCGAGGTACAAGGCAGGGGAGCGGGACCAGGCTCCCGGCCAGATGGAAGCGCGGCGCATCTTGAACTCGCTGAAGCGGGAGCAGTTCCCGTGGATGGTGGAATCCACGAAATGCGCACCGCAGGAAGCGCTGATCAACCTCGGCCGCGCGTTTGGAAACTTCTTTGCCAAGCGGGCGAAGTACCCGACCTTCAAGAAGAAAGGTGTCAGGGACTCGTTCAGACTGTCGTCTGGGCAGTTCGCCGTCACCGAGAACCGGCTGCGGGTCCCCAACATCGGCTGGATCACGATGTCGGAGACCCCGCGCTTCACCGGCATCATCAAAGCCGTCACCATCTCGCGGCGCGCCGGGGAGTGGTTCGCGGCGTTGACGATCGAGACTACGGAACCGGAGAAGTTGCCCGCTACCGGCCGCACAGTTGGGGTAGATGTCGGTGTCCGTGAGTTCGCCACGCAACACGGTGTGCTGTCCGAGACTCCGCGTGCGCTGCGGAAGGCGCAAAGGAGACTGAAGCGTGCTCAGCAGGCGTTGTCGCGGAAGCAGAAGGGTTCCGCGAACCGGGCGAAAGCCCGGCTGAAGGTGGCGGCGATCCACGCGAAAGTCGCTGACACGCGTGGTGATTGGCTACACAAGGTCACTACCGGGCTGGTGGAGAAGTATGATGCGATCGCAATCGAGGACTTGAACGTGCGTGGCATGGTGCGTAACCGCCGGCTCGCGAAGTCCGTACTGGAGGCCGGATTCGGTGAGTTCCGTCGCCAGCTGGAGTACAAGACCGCCCTGGCCGGGCGGACCCTCCTTGTCGCGAATCGCTGGTTTGCCAGTTCCAAGACATGCAGCGCATGCGATGCAAAAACCAAGCAGCGCATGAGCCTGGATGTCCGCGAATGGCGCTGCGAACATTGCGGCACCCACCATCACCGCGACATCAACGCGGCGACGAATCTCGACAAATTGAATACGCCGGGAGTTCCCTGGTATCAGCCTGTGGAGAGTTCTCCGCCTCTACTGGCCAGCGCTTGCGCTGACCAGCAAGCAGCCTCTGTGAAGCAGGAACCCGACAGCGGAACTTGTGTGAACAAGATCGCGTAAGGTCGGGAGAACGGTGACCTGGAACAACCAGGTTGGTTGGTTGGTGTGTAGGCGCGACCAATTTCGTCATCGAGTAGACGAGTCAGATCGTCCGCAGACCGTTTAACAACTTCACCGGGCACTGTGGCATTGGCGGGAAAGTATCGCGGCACTCGTCGGTCTCGCATTGATCGCGACCCGTTGTCGGTGAACTGTTCCCGGCCACTCCGGCGGCGCAACCGCTGATCGATGGCTTCCAGCCGATTCTCACTCACGATGAGGTGCGAAAGGTGCAGGGCTACTTCGTCACCCTCGTCGCGGCGGACGGCGAACTCAACAGCCGATACACCGGTGCGGTCCGCAGCGCCCATCCGGATGCCGATCTGACCGGCATATCCGCGCTCGAATCACGGTGGCAGCCGATGACATCCCGCTTCGCCGCATTGATCGGTGCGATGAACGACAATGTCGTGAATTTCGATGCTGTCGTCGCGCTGAATGATTCGACAAAACCGCTCGGCTTCACGGCCTTTCGTGGAATCGGCTGGTGCTACGTCATTCCAGCGGGTTTGACTTTCGCGGTGATCAGCATCGCGCGTCCGAGTGGAGATCGCGCACGCCGCGCGAATGCGATTGGTGGTGAGTCGAAATGAACCCGCAGGCAGTCCGGCAGTGGTGCACGGCAGGTGTCGATCGGATCTCGCAGTGGTGCGAAATCAGTGCTGGAGCTTGGGCCGCGGTCGAAGCCCCGGCAGTCGCGACCGGGATGCGCGATGCGGTCATGGTCGCGGCCGTCACCGAATTCGGTTCGCCGAGTGAACCGAATGGCGGTGACCGACTGTGAAGACTCGCGCGATGACCATCGCGGCCGCATTCGCCGCGCTGACGGTGCTGTCGGGTTGCTCCGACGGTGACGCTCCGAAGTCGTCCGGGCCGGAGCAGTTGGTCGGATTGCTGCGCCTCACACCGGGTTCGGTTGCCGGTGACACCGTGACAGGCACCTGGTTCCGGATGGTGCAGCCGGGTGGGACGCCCGAGCGCGGTCCCTATATGCCCAACGGCGACTCCCCGGCGCAGGGCGGTGCGACCACACTACTCGAGCCGGGCACCGCGGGTGGTCTGCGCACCGGCGGATACCAGAGCGAGCCCAAACCCGGTTTCGCGCAGGGGCATTCGCTATCCGCATCGATTACCAA
>NZ_BAGN01000054.1 GCF_000308835.1 Nocardia vinacea NBRC 16497
CGCAGGTGTGACAGTTGCGGGTAAGCGTACGGAGAGAACGGCGAGGTGCCGCGGTGCATCAGGGTCGGGCGACCCCAGGAGTCGGACGGACCGACCGGTCCGCTACTCGCGGCGTCGTTGGCGGCCGCCGACAGCACACATACCAGCGCCGCGACTTCCTCGTCGGACGGCGCACCCTTGATGACTCGGATGAACGGCTGCTCGGCCACCGCAGGGGCCGGTGCTGCCGCCGGTGCGGCCGCCTCGACCGCATCCGCGATCGGGTCGACTGTGAGATCCAGTTCGACGGCGGTCAACACATCTTCATCTGCCACGGTCGTCACAGTGCCAGATCCTCTCTCTATTTCGATCGAGCCCATGCCCAACTCGAAGACATTTGGATCAAGCGATCATCATCCTCGAATCGACTCATTGCGTCTCTGCAACCAGTGTGCGCGGCCCATCGAGGTTATCGCTTGATCACAGCGGAATGTTGCCGTGCTTCTTCGGCGGCAGGGTGACCATCTTGCGCTCGAGCAAACGCAGCGCCGAGACGATCTGGCCGCGGGTGTGCGAGGGCGGGATGACCGCGTCGACGTACCCGCGCTCGGCGGCCACGTAGGGGTTCACGAGGGTGTCCTCGTACTCGTTCTGCAGCTCCAGGCGCAGCGCATCGACATCGTTTCCGCTCTTCGCGGCCTCTTGCAGCTGCTTGCGGTAGACGAAACCGACGGCGCCCGAGGCGCCCATCACCGCGATCTGAGCACTCGGCCACGCGAGGTTCACATCGGCGCCCATATGCTTGGAACCCATGACGTCATAGGCGCCACCGTAAGCCTTACGGGTGATGATCGTGATTTTGCCCACAGTGGCCTCACCGTAGGCGTAGAGCAGCTTCGCGCCGCGCCGGATGATGCCGTTGTATTCCTGGCCGGTGCCGGGCAGGAAGCCGGGAACATCGACCAGGGTGATGATCGGGATATTGAAGGCGTCGCAGGTGCGCACGAAGCGCGCGGCCTTCTCCGAGGCGTCGATATCGAGGCAGCCCGCGAACTGGGTCGGCTGGTTGGCGACGATGCCGACGCTGCGGCCGTCGATCCGGCCGAAGCCGACGATGATGTTCATCGCGCGCTCGGCCTGCACCTCGAGGAATTCGTCGTCGTCGAGCAGCCGACGGATGACCTCATGCATGTCATAGGGCTGGTTCGGCGAATCCGGGATGATCGTGTCCAGCTCGAGGTCCTCGTCGGTGAGCGAATCCTCGATGGCGCCGGTGATCGGGTCGGTGGCCGGGAAGCGCGGGGCTTCGGCGCGGTTGTTGCTCGGCAGGTAGCTCAGCAGATCCTTGACGTAGTCCAGCGCGTCCTGCTCGCCGGAGGCGACATAGTGCGCGACACCGGATTTCGTCATGTGGGTGTGCGCGCCGCCGAGGTCTTCCATGGTGACGTCCTCACCGGTGACCGTCTTGATGACATCCGGTCCGGTGACGAACATCTGGCTGGTGCCGTCGACCATGACGACGAAGTCGGTCAGCGCGGGCGAGTAGACGTGCCCACCGGCGGCCGGACCCATGATCAGCGAGATCTGCGGGATCACGCCGGAGGCTTGGATATTGCGGTGGAAGATCTCGCCGTAGAGGCCGAGCGAGACGACGCCCTCTTGGATGCGCGCGCCCGCGCCCTCGTTGATGCCGATCAGCGGACGGCCGGTCTTGAGCGCCAGATCCATCACCTTGACGATCTTCTCGCCATAGACCTCGCCGAGGCTGCCGCCGAAGACGGTGACGTCCTGGCTGAAGATGCAGACGTCGCGGCCGTCGATGGTGCCGTAGCCGGTCACCACGCCGTCGCCGAGCGGCCGGTTGTTCTCCAGGCCGAAGTTCACGCTGCGGTGGCGGGCCAGCGCGTCCAGTTCCACGAAGGAGCCCTCGTCCAGCAGTGCCAGGATGCGCTCGCGGGCGGTCATCTTGCCCTTGGCGTGCACCTTGTCGACCGCGGCTTCACCCATCGGGTGCTTGGCCTCTTCCAGCCGATTCCGCAGATCAGCCAGCTTCCCAGCGGTGGTGTGGATATCGGGGGCGCCCGCCGATTCCGATGCGGGCTGGTGCTGGACACTCGTCATGGCTCCGGAGTGTAACCAGTGCCAGTGCCTCTCGGTAACCGAGTGTCGCTTACCGGTCAGTAGAAAACCGCAGCTAGATCATGTTCCAACATGCGAATGGCGGCAAACTTCCTGGTCGATTGCCGACCCGAACTCGGTGCTGGGGGCCGGAAAATTCAGTGGAGCGGCTCGGCGGTTCGCGGATACCCTGAGGACGTTCGCATTTCAGCTCGAGATATGGGGGCCAGTGAGGTGCATGGGAGGACAAGCACACCTAGCTGAGGAGCAAATCATGTGGGGATGGAGCAGCAGAGTCGCCGAGCACGCCGCGGCGACCTCGTGGACCAGTTGGCAGACCGTGGAAACCGAGCCGACCGTGGTGGATCCGCAGGAGTGGGCCGAGGTCGAAGCGGAATCCGATGACGGCATGTCCGTCGCGGTACCGATTCGCGAGTACGACCTCGTCGGATAGCCTGCCGGTGTGCACAGGCCCCCGTTGGACGCAGAGCAGTTGCGGCGCAGTCTCACCGAGTCGCCCGAACTGTCGTTCTTCTCCCACATCGCTGTGGTGGAGTCGACCGGGTCCACCAACGCGGACCTGATCGCTCGGGCCGGGGAGGCCGAAGCCGATCGCGCGGTACTGCTCGCCGAAACCCAAGAGCAGGGCCGGGGTCGGCACGCTCGCACCTGGGTCAGCCCGCCGCGCGCACAGATAGCGATGTCGGTGTTGGTGCGGCTGCCTGGCATCGAGCCTGCCGCGCTCGGCTGGCTGCCGTTGCTCACCGGTGTCGCCGTGGTGGACGCACTGCGCGCGACCGCCGGTGTGGACGCGAATCTGAAGTGGCCCAACGATGTGCTGATCGATGGTCGCAAAGTCGCGGGCATCCTGGCCGAAGTCGCCTCCGGTGGTGGGGCACCCGCCATTGTCGTCGGGATCGGCCTGAACGTCGGTCTCACCGAGGCGGAACTGCCGGTGCCGCATGCCACTTCGCTCACGCTGGCGGGGGCGAAGGTCACCGACCGCACCGAGCTCGTGCGGTCATTGCTGACCGAATTCGCCCGCCGCTTCACCGCGTGGCGTGACGCCGGTTGGGCCACCACCGACCTGATCGGCGTCTACCGCGACCGCTGCGCCACCCTCGGCGCACCCGTCCGTGCTGAACTACCCGGCGGCCAGACCCTCGAGGGCATCGCCACCGATGTCGACAGCGCGGGCCGCCTGTGCATCGGCGAGCATGTCGTCTCCGCTGCCGATGTGACCCACCTGCGCGCCGACTACTGACCCTGTCCCAGAGTCCGCACCCCTTGCGCGACCCACGAGTCCCGGCAAGGGGTGCTGTTGTGCGGCACCGGCGTTCGGAGCGTCAAACCGGTTGCATGATGCCGCGCGCCGCCTCGCGGGCGAGCAAGCGGTCGCGCTGTTCCTCGAACTTGAGGACGTCCTTCTCCAGCTTCTGCAGGAATTCGGCGAGTTGCTGGCGTGCCTGTTCGCCGCGCGGGCCGAAGTCGTTGCGGTCGAAGACATTCCACTTCTTCAGCACCGGCTGCACCACTTCTTCGAGGTGCTGGCGCAGATCGTAGATGCCGTGCTTGGCCATCAGCACGCCATTGCGGCGGAAGTTGGGCATGCCGAAGCCGGGCATGATGAAGTTGGTCAGGATCATGGTGATCGCCGCCATCGCCTGGTCGGGAACCAGATCCAGGCCCGCGCCACACAGGTTGCGGTAGAAGATCATGTGCAGGTTCTCGTCGGCGGCGACGCGCTGCAGCATGCGATCGGCGATGGCGTCGTTGCAGACCTTGCCGGTATTGCGGTGGCTGACCCGGGTGGCCAGCTCCTGGAAGGTCACGTACGCGACGTTGACCAGGAATCCGCCCCAGTCCTCGGGCGAGGGCACGCCGCGGGTCATATGGATCATGCGGGCCTGTTCGAGCGCGACCGGATCGATGCCACGGGTGACCACGAGATAGTCACGCAGGACGATGCCGTGTCGATTCTCCTCGGCCGTCCAGCGCCCGACCCAGGTGCCCCACGCGCCGTGCTGGGAGAAATTCTCGGCGATCAGTCGGTGGTAGGAGGGCAGGTTGTCCTCGGTGAGCAGGTTGGTGATCATCGCGGCCTTGGCGACCTCGTTCAGTTTGGACTGTTCCGGCTCCCAGTCCTGGCCGCCCATCGCGGCGAAGTTGCGACCCTCGTCCCACGGGACGTAGTCGTGCGGGTGCCAGTCCTTGGCCATCGACAGGTGGCGGTTCAGATTCTGTTCGGCCACCGGTTCGAGTTCGGTCAGGATTTCCAGCTGGGTCAGATCCTTGGTCACACTGGCCTCCACGATCGTTTTTCGACGTCTTGTCAAGCCGGACTTGTCTTTTCACAGGCAGAGCGTTGAGCAGAACAAAACGAGAGCTAGTCGAACGGCAGAGCCGGGTCGAACGGCTGCCGTCGGATCGAGGCTATGGAGCGATCCTGTGCGGAATCTCGAGGTTACTCGAGAGCCTCTCGAGGCGGCGACGGCGCAAGGTGCCGATTGTGCAGCACGGCGCGCGTCGCTGTCCACGCTTTTCGGCGTGTTCTCGCGGTAGGGTTCCGGCATGGGTTATCCGGAGGAGGTGCTCGCCCCGGACGAGCAGTTGATACTCCATCGTCATCCGCATTGGAAAATGCTGTTCTGGCCGATCGTGACGCTCATCATCGCGACCGCGCTGGCCGGATTCGCCGGGGGACTGATCTGGCGCAGGACCGAGGGCACGACCCGCTCGGTATTGCTGATCGTGGTGCTGGTGATCTGGCTCGGCCTCATCGGATGGCGTTGTGTCGCAAGGATTATCAGCTGGCAGTCGACACACTTCATCGTGACCGACCGCCGGGTGCTCATCCGGCAGGGCGTGATCACCCACACCGGCATCGATATCCCGATGAGCCGGATTTCGAGTGTGCAGTTCCGGCACGGGCTGTTCGACCGGATGCTCGGCACCGGCACCCTGATCATCGGATCGTCCTCGGAGGAACCGCTCGAATACGACGACATCCCGCAGGTGCAAAAGGTGCACGCACTGCTGTACCGGCAAGTGTTCGAGGAATCCCGGGATAATCTGGGGCAATGACCGCCGTACTGCTGGCCGAAGACGATGAGGCCATCGCCGCACCGCTCTCGCGTGCGCTTGGGCGCGAGGGCTATTCGGTCACCGTGGAACGCTTCGGGCCCGCGGTGCTCGAACGCGCATTGGAGGGCGATCATGATCTGCTCATCCTCGATCTCGGCCTGCCCGGAATGGACGGGCTCGAGGTATGCCGCCAGGTGCGCGCCCGCGGTGCCGATCTGGCCGTGCTGATGCTCACCGCGCGCACCGATGAGGTGGACTTCGTCGTCGGGTTGGACGCGGGCGCGGACGACTATGTCGGCAAACCGTTCCGGTTGGCCGAATTGCTCGCCCGGGTTCGAGCATTGTTGCGGCGCAGCGGAATCGGTGACGAGGCGGTCGAGGTCGGCGGTATCCGGCTGGAGCCGGCAGCGCGCCGGGTGCTGGTGAACGGTGTCGAAGTCGGTTTGGCGAACAAGGAATACGAGCTGCTCAAGGTCTTGATCGATCGGGCGGGCCAGGTGGTGCCGCGCGAGACGATCCTGCGGGAGGTGTGGGGCGACGCCGAGCTGCGCGGTTCGAAAACCTTGGATATGCACATGTCCTGGCTGCGTCGCAAGATCGGTGACGAGGGCCCGATGGCCGAGCGACGCATCGTCACCGTGCGCGGTGTCGGCTTCCGGTTGAATACCGATTGATGGTGCGGCCCAACTGATATGAGACGCAGAATCCTGCGATCGATACTCACCGTGCTGACCATCACCACGGTGGTGCTCGGCGTTCCGCTGATCTACACCGCGTGGCTCTGGGTCGAGGACATCACTCGCAACGATCTGGAGAACCGGCTGGAGCGGATCGCCGCGGAGATCATCGCCCAGGAACACGGCGACGGCATCGTGCTCGGCGAACTCGACACCCGCCTGGTGCGGCCGCTGATCCCCAAGGACGGCAAGCTGACCATCATCTATCCGGCGCCGCAGGACAATGCGTCCCGGCTCGATATCGGCGCGGAGCAGGTCCACGATCCGGTGGTGGAATCGCTGGCGATGGGCACCGAGGGTTCGTTGCGCCTGGAGGTGCCGTCGGGGCCGATGCATACCCGGCAGATCCAGGCCGTCGCGGTGGTGGCCTTCGCGGTGCTCGCCTCACTGGCCGCGGCGGTGTCGGTGGCGATGATCACCGCACGCCGGGTCGCCGATCCGCTCCGTGATGTCGCGGCCCGAGCCGCCCGGCTGGCCATGGGGGACTTCCGGCCGGATCCGCGGCGGCACGGGATTTCCGAACTGGACCGGGTTTCCGATGTGCTCGATTCGGCGACCGTCGAGATCGCCGGGCGACTGCAGCGCGAGCATGCGCTGGTCGCGGACGTTTCGCATCAGCTGCGCAGTCGCCTGACCGCGGTGCGATTGCGGCTGGACGAATTGTCCGCGCATTCCGATCCGGCCGTGGTGCACGAGGCCGAGGAAGCAATGGCGCAGGTCGACCGGCTGACCGATGCGATCGACGATCTGGTCCGGGCCTCGCGCGACGAGGATGCCGCCGATCGCGATCCGGTGCCGGTGATGGACGAACTGCGCGGTGTTGTCGAGGAATGGTCGCATCCGTTCACCGAGGCGGGCCGGATCCTGCGGCTGATCGGCGACGAATCGCTGCGCGCGCCGATCACCGGTTCCCGGCTGCGCGAAGCACTCGCCGTGCTGGTCGACAATGCGCTGATGCACGGCGGCGGCACCTGCACGGTATCGGTGCGCACGGTGCGCACCGTCAGCGATCGGGAGCCCTTGGTGGTGGTCGAGGTCGCCGACGAGGGCGACGGCGTCCGTGACGAACTCGCGCCGCACATCTTCGACCGCGGCTTCTCCGCCGGCGGCTCGACCGGTGTCGGACTCGCCCTCGCGAGGGCACTCATCGAGGCCGATGGTGGACGCTTGGAATTGCAGCGCCGCCGCCCTGCGCTGTTCGCGATGTTCCTCGGATCCAGTGCGTCGCAACGCACACCCAACGGCGCGCAGGCGCCCGAGCCGCGCTAACTGTGGCCGAGCTGCTCTTCCTCGAGCATCTCCTCGATTTCCTCGACGAGCTCGCTGATCTCGTCCGGGAACACCCAGCGGCGCATCGACCAGAAGCGGAACGCCATCTGCAGCAGGTTGCCGATGATGAAGGCGCTGATGAAGTCCGCGATGTTCTCGACGGTGAAGCTCACATCGGGCTGGCGTAGGTCGAAGACGTAGCTGGAGATCCACAGCGGGATGAAGCTCAGCACGACACCGACGCCGCTGACGCCGAAGAACAGCAGCGCTTCGTGGTGCTTCTCACGTCCGCCGCGGTTCTTGAACGACCACTCGCGGTTGAGGATGTAGGAGCAGATGACCGCGATCACGCCGGAGATGATCTTCGCGGTGACCGGCTTGGTCTCCAGCACGGTCCACTTGAGCACATAGAAGATGCCCGAGTCGATGATGAAGGTGGTCGCGCCGACGATGGCGAATTTGATCAGTTCGTGGTGGCGGTAAGCGATCTCCCGCAGGGGCTTGGGGAGGACGTTGACCACGTCGTCGACGAAAGACACAAGGCCCGAGTGTACCGGTAGGGATCATTGCGCTCGGACATGACAAGATTGCACGACGTGAGGTCCCGCCGTTCATTCGATCCTGCCGCCATGCCCACCGTCACCATGATCGGTGGTGGCCAGCTCGCGCGCATGACGCACCAGGCCGCCATCGCGCTCGGTCAGCGGCTGCGGGTGCTGGCCGAGAATCCCGATGACCCGGCCGCACAGGTGAGCCCCGAGGTCGTACTGGGCAGCCACACCGATCTGACCGCGCTGCGTAAGGCCGCCGTCGGTTCGCACGCGCTCACCTTCGATCACGAGCATGTGCCGACCGAACATCTGGAGGCGCTGGTCGCCGAGGGGGTGAATGTGCAGCCGCCGCCGCACGCGCTGGTCTTCGCGCAGGACAAGCTGGCCATGCGGACCAAGCTGTCCGAGCTCGGGTTGCCCGTGCCCGCCTTCGTGCCCGTTACTTCGGCGGCCGACGCGGTGCGATTCGGTGACGAGCACGACTGGCGGATCGTGCTGAAGGCGGTGCGCGGCGGCTACGACGGGCGCGGTGTCTGGATGCCGGAATCAGCGGGCGAGGCCGAGACGATCGTTTCCGATCAGCTCGCGCATGGCGTGCAGTTGCTCGCCGAGGCCAAGGTGGATCTCAAACGCGAACTTTCGGCGATGGTGGCGCGTTCACCATTCGGTCAGGCCGCGACCTGGCCGGTGGTGGAGACGGTGCAGCGCAATGGCCAGTGCGCCGTGGTGATCGCGCCCGCGCCGGACCTGAGTGACGAATTGGCCGCGCAGGCCGAGACGCTCGCGCTGAACCTGGCCAAGGAACTCGGTGTGGTCGGGGCGATGGCCGTCGAACTCTTCGAAACCAACGACGGCGCCCTGCTGATCAACGAACTGGCCATGCGCCCGCACAACTCCGGTCACTGGGGCATGGACGGCGCGTGCACCGGCCAATTCGAACAGCATCTGCGCGCGGTGCTCGACTATCCGCTCGGCGACACCAGTCCGTTGGCGCCGGTCACGGTGATGGCGAATATTCTCGGCGCGGCCGAGGCGCCGACCATGTCGATGGACGAGCGGCTGCACCACCTCTTCGCCAGATTGCCGCAGGCGAAGGTGCATCTGTACGGCAAGGGCGAACGCCCGGATCGCAAGATCGGGCATATCAACGTGCTCGGCGACGATGTCGCCGTGGTGCGCGAGCAGGCCGAGCGCGCGGCGCACTGGATGTCGCACGCGATTTGGACCGACGGATGGGATCCCCACGGTGAGTAATGCGCAAGTTGGCCTGATCATGGGCAGCGACTCCGACTGGCCGACCATGGAGGCCGCCGCAATCGCCTTGGCGGAGTTCGATATTCGCTTCGAGGTCGGCGTCGTCTCGGCGCACCGCACACCCCAGCGCATGCTCGACTACGCCCGTGAGGCGGCGGGCCGCGGCCTGAAGGTCATCATCGCGGGCGCGGGCGGCGCCGCCCACCTGCCCGGCATGGTCGCCTCCGCCACCCCGCTCCCGGTCATCGGCGTCCCCGTCCCGCTCAAATACCTCGACGGCATGGACTCCCTGCTGTCCATCGTCCAGATGCCTGCGGGCGTGCCGGTGGCCACCGTCTCCATCGGCGGCGCGCGCAATGCCGGCCTGCTCGCCGCCCGCATCCTCGCCACCGCCGACTCCGCCCTGCGCACCCGGATGGAGCGGTTCCAGGCCGGCCTGGAAGCCATGGTCCTGGAGAAGGATGATGCGCTCCGCAGCAAACTCCTCGGCCACAGCTGAGTCCTCGCGTCGATTTTCGGCCATGCGGATCACGCATCGGCCGGGGTCAGTACGGTGATGCGGTGGCGATTGAGGAAACCGTTCGGGGGCGTAATGGGGATGATGCGGCCAGGTTTCGGCTGACCGTCGTGGATCAGGCACTGCGGTTGTTCGCCGAGCAGGGGTATGAGGCGACGACCGTCGATGAGATCGCGGAGGCGGCGGGGATTTCGCGGCGGACGTTCTTTCGGCAGTTCCGGTCGAAGGAGGATGTGATCTTCGCCGATCACGAGTCGCAGTTGGCGCGGGCGGCGGAGTTCTTGGCGGCGGCGCAGGGGGATCCGTGGGAGGCGGTCTGTGCCGCGGTGGTGCAGGTGTTCGAGCGGTTCACCCAGTGGCGTGAGATCGCCGAGCGGCGATATCGGGTGGTGCGCGAGGTGCCCGCACTGCGCGAGCGCGAGATCGTGACCGTGTTCCGGTACGAGCGGTTGTTCACCGACTATCTGCGTGAGCGGCTGCCGGAGGTGCCGGATCTGGCGCGGGTGCAGTTCACGGCCGCGGTGACGGCCACACACAACTACCTGCTGCGCCGGATGGTGCGCGGCGAATCGGATGCCGGTGCGGCGGATCTGCGCGAGGAGTTGGCGGCGATTCCGCGTGGGCGCGGATCGGGGACGGCGGAAATGGTGGTCGCGGTGTTCCCGAGGGATATGCCGCCGAGGCAGGTCGCGGATCTGGTGACGCGGCAGCTCGGTAGTCTGTGACTGGAGTCATACTATGCAGTATCTGACACTCAGTGCCACGATGTAACCGCACTTGACGTAGCTCTCTGGGCGTATACTCGATCGAAGAATGGCACTGAGTGCCGACCGTTGGAACTCTGATCCAGCAAAATCACGACCGACAAACCCAGGAGTGTGTCCCATGGCGGGAAACCCCGATTTCAACCTTTTCCAGCTCGAGGACTTCCACGACGAACTGCGTGCGGCCATCCGCGGACTGGCGGAGAAGGAAATCGCTCCGTACGCCAAGGACGTCGACGGCAACGCCCGCTTCCCGGAGGAGGCGCTCACCGCGCTGAACGCCGCGGGCTTCAACGCGGTGCACGTGCCCGAGGCCTACGGCGGCCAGGGCGCGGACTCGGTCGCCACCTGCATCGTGATCGAAGAGGTCGCCCGCGTCTGCGGTTCGTCCTCGCTGATCCCCGCGGTCAACAAGCTCGGCACCATGGGCCTGATCCTCAACGGTTCCGAGGAGCTCAAGCAGAAGGTGCTGCCGGATATCGTCAACGGCGAGATGGCCTCCTACGCGCTGTCCGAGCGTGAGGCCGGCTCCGATGCCGCCGGCATGCGCACCCGTGCCAAGCAGGACGGCGACGACTGGATCATCAACGGCTCCAAGTGCTGGATCACCAACGGCGGCAAGTCTTCCTGGTACACCGTCATGGCGGTGACCGATGCGGAGAAGGGCGCCAACGGCATCTCCGCATTCCTGGTGCACAAGGATGACGAGGGCTTCGTGGTCGGCCCGCTCGAGCACAAGCTCGGCATCAAGGGATCGCCAACCGCCGAACTGTATTTCGAGAACTGCCGGGTGCCGGGTGACCGCATCGTCGGCGCGCCGGGTACCGGCTTCAAGACCGCGCTGCAGACCCTCGATCACACCCGCCCGACCATCGGCGCGCAGGCCGTCGGCATCGCGCAGGGCGCACTGGACGCCGCGATCGCTTACACCAAGGACCGCAAGCAGTTCGGCACCGCGATCGCCGACTTCCAGAACACCCAGTTCATGCTCGCCGATATGGCGATGAAGATCGAGGCCGCCCGCCTCATGGTCTACACCTCCGCGGCCCGCGCCGAGCGCGGCGAGAAGAACCTCGGCTTCATCTCCGCTGCCGCCAAGTGCTTCGCCTCCGATGTGGCCATGGAGGTCACCACCAACGCCGTGCAGCTCTTCGGCGGCGCGGGCTACACCACCGACTTCCCGGTGGAGCGAATGATGCGCGACGCCAAGATCACTCAGATCTATGAGGGCACCAACCAGATTCAGCGTGTCGTCATGTCGCGCGCGCTGTTGCGGGGCTGATAGCGCAATACCGACCGGGTGTTCACGCCGCTGCGCCGAGCGGTGTGAACACCCGGTCTTTTTTGATTATTCGGGGCACTGATGCTCACCGAATCCGCGCTACCTGTGTTAGGCGACCAGATCGGCGTATTCGCGGTGCTCCGTGATGTACTGCTCGACGTACCAGCAGGTCGGGATGATGGCGAAGCCCTGAGCGCGCGAATCTTGCAGCGCGTATTCGACCACCTGTGCAGCCACGCCACGGCCGCGGAACTCCGGAAAGGTCATGGTGTGGTGGAAGTCCCTAACTTTCGGGTCTTCGCGTTCGGCGTAGTCGGCGTACCCGGCAAGGGTGTCGTCGAGATAGATCTCGAATCGGGTATCGGCGACATTGTGCTCGAGCCTGGTGGTCATGATCGGGTGAAACTCCTCAGCGGCCGGGAATGTTCCGTCTACAGAATCGCGCCTGGGTTGAGAATGCCATGCGGGTCGAGCGCATCCTTGATCCGGCGAGTGAGTGTCATCACATCTGGGCCGAGTTGATCGGGCAGCCATGCCTTCTTCAACCGGCCGACGCCGTGTTCGCCGGTAATGGTGCCGCCGAGCTCGATGGCCAGATCCATGATCTCGCCGAAGGCGCGGTGCGCGCGTTCGGTCAGCTCCGCATCGGTCGGATCATGCACGATGAGCGGGTGGGTATTGCCGTCCCCGGCGTGCGCGATCACCGAAACCAGCACGTCATTGCGGGCGCCGATGGCGGCGATACCGTTGACCAGATCGGCGAGCCGCGGCAGCGGAACACCGACGTCCTCGAGCAGCAGCGGCCCGATCTTCTCCACCGCCGGAATGGCGAAACGTCGTGCGGCGGTGAAGGCTTCGCCTTCCTCCGGATCCTCGGTGTGAAAAACCTCGGTGGCACCGGCCTTTTCGCAGATGCCGACCATGATTTCAGCTTCGTGCCTGGCGAATTCGCCCGGTGCGTCGGAGCGGGCGACCAGCAGTGCGGCGGCCTCGCGATCCAGACCCATCCGCATCTCGTCCTCCACCGCATTGATCGCGACGGCATCCATGAACTCGAGCATGGCGGGCCGCAGGGTGCCGGTGATGCCGAGGATGGCCTCGGTGGCGGCGGTCAGCGTCGCGAAGGTCGCGACCACGGTGGACTGCGGCGGTTGGGCGGGCAGCAGCCGCAGGGTGAGTTCGGTGATCACCCCGAGCGTGCCCTCGCTGCCGACGAACATCTTGGTCAGCGACAGGCCCGCCGAATCCTTCAGCCGTGGCCCGCCGAGCCGCACCACCGTGCCATCGGCGAGCACCACCTCCATGCCGAGCACGTAATCGGTGGTTACGCCGTATTTCACACAGCACAGGCCGCCCGCATTGGTGGCCGCATTGCCGCCGATCGAGCAAATTTCGAAGGAGGACGGGTCCGGCGGATACCACAGGCCCTGCTCGGCGACCGCACGTTTGACCTCCGCATTGAGCAGGCCGGGCTGGACCACCGCGGTGCGGGTTACCGGGTCGACGGTGATCGCGCGCATGCGTTCGGTGCTGAGCACGATGCCGCCATCGACGGCCGTCGCACCGCCGGACAGTCCGGATCCGGCCCCGCGCGGCACCACTGCGACCTGGTGTTCGTGCGCCCACCGCAACGTTGCCGCGACATCATCGGTACCGGTCGCGCGGACCACGGCCAGCGGTGTGCCTGCGCTCGGATCGCGTGCCCAGTCCTGCCGATAGCCCGCCAGCAGGTCGGGATCGGTGAGTACCGTGCCGTCGGGCAGGCTGGAGATCAGGTCATGCAGGTCCACACGACTCACGCTATACGGCGGGTACGGGCCAGGGTGAGTGCCCGACTGTAACAGCCGCGTGTCCGGTTCTCCCTGGAGGTTGCTACAACGCGGAGCCCGGTGGGATGTGGGCCGTTCCAGTGGTGCCGAGTCCGTAGGCCGATAAGAATTCCGGGCAAGGCGCCCGTTCGGGGCGCCGTCCGATTCCAGTAGGTGCGCAGGCGCGCCGAGGAGGTCTCATGCAGGTCGAGTCGCCGGATTACCGTGATTTGGTCGCTGCGGTGTTCTCCTACGAAGTTGTCGACGGGGGGATCGATCCGGATTCATTGCGCCGCATCCACGCGGGCGATATCGCCGAATGGATCAAGGCACTGGATCGCTCGGGCATGTTCGGCAAGACCGTGATCGCCACCCTGTCCGACCAGTGGCAGCGTAAACCCCGCCTCCTGCTCGACGCCCTCCTGGAAGACGTCGACGACGTCACCCGCCGCCGCTGCCTCGTCGCCTGGTCGGCCCTGGACCGTTCGCCGCTCACCCAGATCGGCTGATCGGGTCGGGTGCCACCCGATCTTGTTTCCTGGACGATCATCTGGTGGACACCTGCCGCTGGCATGCTGGCGGCGTGACGAGCACCGAGTCCCTGGTGGCGGGCTTCTCTCGCTGGTGCGAGGCCGTCGTCGCGCGGCTGCCCTCGGGGCTGAATCGCCTTGTCGCCCCGACGTTTCTCGGCTTCGCGCTGATCAACGGGTTCACCTTCGGTGTCGATTTGGCGCTGCTCACGGTGCTGCACGGTTGGCTGGGACTGCCCGTATGGCTATCGGTGACGGTGGCCTATATCTGCGCGTTCGGGCTCAGCTTCGTGCTCAATCGCACGTTCAACTTCCACTCGCACGCACCGGTCGGCAGGCAAGCGGTGGTGTACGTGGTGGTTGTCGTGATCAACTACCTCGCCTTCATCCTCGGCGTCGGCAGCGGACTGGCCGCGCTGGGATTGGAATACCATCTGTCGCGGCTGTTGGCGGGGGCATGCGAGGCGGTCTACATGTACAGCGCGATGCGCTGGGTGGTGTTCCGCGGCCTATCGCAAGATCTCGATCTCGCTGCCCTCGACCACGACGACATCGTCGTCGGTGAGCGCCCAGTGCGCGATGCCCTCGGTCCGGTAGCGGGCGGCGAGTAGCGCGGACTCACCGTCCGGATCGGTAGCCGAATCCAGATGCGGCACGATGCGATGATCGACCAAACCCAGTCCGTCCCAAAGCGGTTCGATACCGCACGCGGGTTCGACCTCGGCCGGGTCATCCATGGATTCCAGGCCGTGCAGATCCGGGGTCAGCAGACAGGCGCCCGCGCTGTACCCGGCATACACCAGCGCATCGGCGGCGAGCAGCTTCGGAAGTACGAAATCGGCTCCGCTGCGGGCGAATTGGGCGCGCAAAACGAAGGTATTGCCGCCGCGCACCCACACCAGTGGGTATTTCACCAGGGTGGCTTCCAGTTCGGTTGCGCGACCGACGAATTCGCGTAGATCCAGCACGTCGGGGGAGTAGCCGAGTTTGCGCAACGGAGTCACGTCACTGGTGACCGCGCCCGCCCAGGCAGCAGGCCAGGCGTCACATGCGTTCGGAATCACCGCGACTCGGCCCGGCTCGCCGACGAGTGCGGCGAGCCGGTCGTAGTGTGCGCCGAATCGGTAGCTGGACAGGAAAAGTCGCACCGCGGCTCAGATGGTGAAGGCCAGGCTGCGCACCAGTCGGTTGCCGAGTTCCGCATCGCCGGAAATGCGGAACTCGCCTTCGTGCGCATCCGCCGTGGTGCGTCCGCCGCGCAGCCGGGCGAACAGGCCGGAGCTCATCCGAACCACCACGGTGGCGGGCGCGTCCAGTTCGTCGACGATATTGGCGCGGCCGTCCACCGCGACGTGCAGCGTCCGCGGCAACGGGCCGGTCAGCTCGAAGGTGATGCGCGATCCGTCCGGTGCCTGCGCGCCCTTCGCCACCGACCGCCCGATGGTGGCGGTGAGTTCGCCGAAGGCCCGCTCGGCTCGCGGTCCGCCCTCGTCGACGGATACGCCGAGCCCATCGGCGATATCGAGTTCGTGCATCCAGCAGTCGAACAGCCGTACCCGCATGAACCGGCCGTAGCTGACCTTGCCGATCGGCGATACGGTCTCGGCCTGCCATTCCGCATCACCGAAGGATGCGAGCGCCGCGCGCCTGCGGTCGGTGACCTCGCGGTACAGCTCGAGCAGTCGCTCACCCGATAGCGGCCGCAGCCGGTCGACCCAGATCTCGTTGAGCACACCGGACTCGTTGCGCACATGCGGCAGCGTGGTCACATCGGTTTTGGGCCGGATCGGATCGTGCGCGGGCGGGCGTTCACCGAGCAACCAGGATTCCGTCCCCACGACGTGTGCGACCACATCGAACAGCGACCAGCCCGGCAGCGGAGACGGTGTGCGCCAACGCTCTTCGTCGAGATCGGCGACCAGTGTCGCGATCGTCTCCCATTGCTCGGACAGCAGGCCGGTCAGCTCGTTCCGGTCCTGGGTCGGGTCGGTCATTCTCGCTCCTCGGCGCTGGTCTCGTCTTCGTGTGCCAATGCCGATATTCCGGCGCGGATGGCGGCCGCGGTGGACTCGGGATCGTGCGGGCGCCGCAGCAGCAGTCCCGCGGCGAAGCTCAGTTTGTCGCCGTGCCGGCGCGGTATCACGTGCAGGTGGACGTGCGGGACGGTCTGGAAGGCCGCGGTGCCGTCATTGAGGACGAGATTCGCGCCGTCCGCGGCCAGGTCGCTGCGCCTGAGCGCGAGCGCGAGCCGGTGTCCGGCGCGGAAGATGTGCGCTCCCAATTCGGCATCCAGATCCTCCAATTCGGATGCGTGTCGCTTCGGGATGACCAGGGTGTGGCCGCGGGCGATCGGACGAATGTCCAGGAACGCGCACAGCGTGTCGTCCTCGTAGACCTTGGTCGCCGGGGCCTGCCCCACCGCGATGCGGCAGAAGACGCAGTCGTTCACACCGCCGACCATACGGCGTACCGCTCACCGGGAACATACTCGGCATGACGCACGTCACTATGTGGAGGTATTGCGCCGCACCGACCAGGATTCGAACCTTGATGTTGGTCGCGAATCCGACATAACGGCGGAATCCGGCCGCAACTTGTGACCGCCATCTCAGCTACGCTCACCGCGAGCCGGGTACAGTTGCGAAGATTTGGACGAACTTACTCAAAAGTAACATCGTCCGGCCGTCGACCGGTTGCTTGAAGCTCAGCCAGAGAAGGAAGTCTGACAAGTGGAGACAACGCAGAGCGTAGGCGATCAGTCGCCGCGCGGAGCGCGTGTCGGAGTCGTTCGCGAGTCAAACGCGGGCGAGCGGCGTGTCGCATTGGTGCCCAAGATCATCCCGAGCCTGCTGAAGCAGGGCGTGGAGGTGGTGGTCGAAGCGGGCGCCGGGCTCGGTGCGCTCATTCCGGACGCGGCCTATGTGGATGCGGGCGCGACTATCGGTGATCCGTGGTCGGCCGATGTGGTCGTGAAGGTTGCTCCGCCCAGTGACGCCGAGGTGGCGAAGCTGCACAGCGGGCAAACCCTGATCGGCTTCCTCGCCCCGCGCAATGCCGATAACCAGATTCCGGCACTGAAATCGGCCGGGGTGCAGGCCTTTGCCGTGGAGTCGATTCCGCGTATTTCGCGGGCCCAGGTGATGGATGCGCTGTCCTCGCAGGCCAATGTCTCCGGGTACAAGGCTGTGCTGCTGGCGGCGTCGGAATCCACGCGCTTCTTCCCGATGCTGACCACCGCGGCGGGCACGGTGAAGCCCGCGACCGTGCTGGTGCTCGGTGTGGGCGTCGCGGGTCTGCAGGCTCTGGCGACGGCGAAGCGTCTGGGTGGCCGAACCACCGGCTACGACGTGCGGCCCGAGGTCGCAGACCAGGTGCGGTCGGTCGGTGCGCAGTGGCTCGATCTGGGGATCGATGCTGCCGGTGAGGGTGGTTATGCCCGTGAGCTCACCGATGAGGAAAAGGCCAAGCAGCAGCAGGCGTTGGAGGATGCGATCAAGGGCTTCGACGTGGTGATCACCACTGCGCTGGTGCCCGGCCGCCCCGCGCCCCGCTTGGTCACCGCAGCAGCGGTGGAGGGTATGAAGCCCGGCAGTGTGATCGTGGATCTGGCCGGTGAGACCGGCGGCAACTGCGAGTTGACCGAGCCCGGTGAGGTCGTGGTCAAGCATGAGGTGACGATCGCTTCGCCGTTGAATCTGCCCGCGACGATGCCCGAGCATGCCTCGGAGTTGTACTCGAAAAATATTGCGGCGCTGTTGGAGCTGATGTTGGTCGATGGGAAGCTGTCGCCCGATTTCTCCGATCAGGTGCTCGCGGACTCCTGTGTTACTCGTGAGGTGGATGCCTGATGTACACCGAACTGTTGGCGAATATCGCGATCCTGGTGTTGTCCGGGTTCGTGGGGTTCGCGGTCATCTCGAAGGTCCCCAATACCCTGCATACGCCGTTGATGTCGGGTACCAACGCTATTCACGGCATTGTCGTGTTGGGTGCGTTGGTCACTCTCGGGAACGTGCAGGATCCGTCGATCCTGACCCAGATCATCCTGTTCGTCGCGGTCGTGTTCGGAACCCTGAACGTGATCGGTGGGTTCGTGGTGACCGACCGGATGCTGGGGATGTTCAAAGGTAAGAAGGCCGCACCGGTGAAGGTTGCCTCCGCGGAGCGGTCAGAGGGAGCTGCGTGATGCATACCTTCGACAATGTGACCTATCTGGTCAACGGGCTCTACATCATCGCCTTCGGCATGTTCATCTACGGTCTGATGGGGTTGACCGGCCCCAAGACCGCGGTGCGCGGCAACCTGATCGCCGCGGTCGGCATGTTCATCGCGGTCGTCGCGACACTGATCTCGGTGCGCCACACCAGCAACTGGATCCTGATCATCGCGGGCCTCGTGGTCGGTATCGCCCTCGGTGTGCCGCCGGCGAAGTTCACCAAGATGACCGCGATGCCGCAGTTGGTGGCCGCGTTCAACGGTGTCGGTGGTGGCACCGTCGCTCTGATCGCCTGGTCGGAATTCATCAATTCCCAAGGCTTCTCGCACTTCGATGAAGAGCCGACCGTGCACATCGTGGTCGGATCGCTGTTCGCGGCGATCATCGGGTCGGTGTCGTTCTGGGGTTCGCTGATCGCGTTCGGCAAACTGCAGGAGATCCTGCCCGGCAAGCCGATCGGGATCGGCAAACTACAGCAGCCACTGAACCTGCTGCTACTCGTCGGCGCGATCGCGGCCGCCGTGGTGATCGGTATCGGCGCCACCAAGGATGGTGTGCCCCAGTACTGGATGATCGCGGTGCTCGTGCTCGCCGGTGTGCTCGGCCTGATGGTGGTGCTACCCATCGGCGGCGCGGACATGCCGGTCGTCATCTCGCTGCTCAACGCGCTGACCGGTTTGTCCGCTGCCGCCGCGGGTTTGGCGCTCAACAACACCGCCATGATCGTGGCGGGCATGATCGTCGGCGCGTCCGGCACCATCCTGACCAACCTGATGGCCAAGGCCATGAACCGCTCCATCCCCGCGATCGTCGCGGGTGGATTCGGTGGCGGCGGCACCGCCCCGGATGCTTCCGGTGGTGAGGCCAAGCAGGCCAAGGCCACCTCGGCCGCGGATGCCGCGATCCAGATGGCCTACGCCAATCAGGTCATCGTGGTCCCTGGCTACGGTATGGCCGTCGCCCAGGCCCAGCACGCGGTCAAGGAAATGGCAGCACTGTTGGAGGCCAAGGGTGTCGAGGTCAAGTATGCGATTCACCCCGTCGCGGGTCGTATGCCCGGCCACATGAACGTCCTTTTGGCCGAGGCCGAAGTCTCCTATGACGCGCTCAAGGAAATGGACGATATCAACGGTGAATTCTCGCGCACCGATGTGGCTTTGGTGATCGGTGCCAACGACGTCACCAACCCCGCCGCTCGCGAGGACTCCTCGTCCCCGATCTACGGCATGCCCGTGCTCAACGTCGACCAGGCCAAGAGCGTGATCGTATTGAAGCGTTCGATGAACAGTGGTTTCGCCGGCATCGATAACCCACTGTTCTACGCCGACCACACCTCCATGCTCTTCGGCGATGCGAAGAAATCGGTCGGTGCGGTCACCGAGGAACTCAAGGCGCTGTAAGCACCTCTGCATGAAAGCCCGCTTCCGTTCGCGGAAGCGGGCTTTCGTCATCGCAAGTGCCGTTCGCGCGCTTCGACCGCGTCCTTGGCCTCCCGCAGGCCGCTGCCCGTCAGGTTGCGATAGAGCTTGATGGCGTGGATCTTTTTTCGCGCGGATCGCGCATGGCGTCCGTGACAAAGCGCAGCAGGCGATCCGGTTGCTCCGGATCGGTGCCGTGACGTGCTGCCAGGGCGATGCCCGCTACCAGTTGGATCACATCGTCGATGTCGAGATCCGCGCGGATGCCGCCATCGCGCTGTGCCCTGGTGAGTAGAGCGGCACCCGCCCGATGGATGGCCTGCTGGCAGTCGAAACCCAGGTCGACCGGTCCGGCAAGGACGGCGCCGCCCAAGCCGTGATCGGTCCGGGCGTGCACGAGTAGGGCGCGCAGCCACGCGGTGAGTGCTGCGGTCGGCTCGTGCGACGCCAGTTCTTCGGCATCGCCGCAGAGCTTTTCGATCCGCTCGTTCAGTACGGCCGCCTGCAGTGCTTGCCGGTTGGGGAAGTGCCGGTAGAGCGTGCCGGGGCCGACGCCCGCGCGGCGGGCGATGTCATTGAGCGAAGCCTCCGGACCCTCCTTCGCGAATGCCGCTGTCGCCGCCTCGAGTACGCGTTCGTAGTTCCGCTGAGCGTCGACTCGCATGCGCACCCCTTGTTAACCGGAGAAGTTCTCCGCTATCGTACCGCCAAGGAAACGGAGAACTTCTCCGGTTTAGCGTTGGGAGCGCGATGATGGTGGAGCACGACCTCGGTGGCGTCGGCATCTGGACCTTCGCATTCGATGGACAACCGGTCGGGCGGGTGCGCGAGGCCGTCGCCGAGATCGAGGTATTGGGTTACGGCGCACTGTGGTTCGGTGAAGCGTTCGGACGCGATACGGTCGGGCAGGCGTGGCTATTGCTCGGGGCGACCGAGCGGCTGGTGGTCGCCGCGGGCATTGCCAATGCGGCACTGCGCGATCCGATGGCCATGGCCACCGCCGAGCGCGCGCTCGGTGAGGCGTTCCCGGGTCGCTATCTGCTCGGACTCGGTGGCCAGCGGGTCGGTGGTCGGTCCGTCGAGGCCGGTGGCTACACGATTCCATCCGGCGGCAAGCCGCTGGCGCTGATGCGCGGCTATCTCGATGCGATGGACGCTGTTCCGCAGTACGGGCCGCGGCCGGACCCGGTGCCACGTCGGGTACTCGCCGCGCTCGGACCCAAAATGTTGGCATTGGCCGCCGAGCGGACCTGGGGTGCGCATCCCTATCACGCGCCGGTCGAGCACACCGCCGAGGCGCGGCGGATCATGGGGCCGGAGGCATTTCTCGGTGTCGAGCAGGTCGTCGTCCTCGATGCCGATCGAGCGCGCGCCCGCGAGGTGGCCAGGGCGCATATCGGGGGCTATCTCGAATCCGCACCGCATCAGGTGGCCAATGTGCGCCGCTTCGGTTTCGGTGACAAAGATATCGCGGGTGGTCCGAGTTCACGACTGGTGGATTCGGTTGTGGCATACGGGGATATCGAGTTGATCGGCGAGCGTGTTCGGCAGCATTTGGATGCCGGGGCCGATCATGTGTGTCTACAGGTGCTTACCGCTGATCCGACTGTGCTGCCGCTGCCGCAATGGCGTGAGCTTGCCGCGCTTGCCCGGGATTCGTCGTTCGCGCCAGCCGCTATCCGGTGACTTGTTGTGGGGCGACCGCACCCGCGTATCGACTGCAGAGCAGGACGGCGATGAGGGGGACGAACAGTGCGGCGGTGAGTGGGATCAGGGCGGTCAGCCAGCCGATGATGGAGGGGCCCGCGAGCAGGCCGAGGTAACCGAGGCTGAATACCCGCGACATATCGGTAGCCGCCGTGGTCGAGCCGAGATTGCCTGCGGCGGTGAAGATTTGCGGGATGCCGCCGGAGAGGCCGAGGCCGCACATCGCCCAGCCGAGGAGCGTCAGCGGCACCCAGCCCGAAGCCATGATCAGGACCAATCCGGATGCGGCGATCAGGGTGCCGTAGCGGACGACGGCGACGCGGCCGAACGCGCCCGCCACGCGGTCGGTGGTGAAGCGGCCCGCGGTCATGGTGCAGGAGAATGCGGCGAATGCCAGTGCGGCGGTGGCATCGTCGACATCGAGGTGGTCGCGGACCTGCAGGGCGCTCCAGTCGGCGGCGACCCCCTCGGTGAGGAGTAGGGCGAAGGCGATTGCGGCCAGCGCCAGGACTTTTCGGGAGCGGTTGGGTGCGGGTGTCGACGGGGCCGCTCGGCCATCATGCGGTGTCGTTTCGAACTCACGACGCTGGTTCGGTGGAACATGGTCGGCGCTCTCCGGAATGTGGTCGTGCGGGCCGCTTTCCGGGGGCGCATCCGAATTCTCTTCTCGCGCCGCCGATACGGTGTCGTCCAGCAGACGTGGCACCAGCGCGGCGGTAGTCGCCAACCCCGCCACCGCGGCGAGCGAAAGGCTCAGGCGCACATCCCACCCCGCGCCCTGAGCGGCCGCACCCAGCAGCGAGCCGAGGAATCCGCCGCCGGAGAACAATGCGTGGAACGCCGACATGATCGGTCGGTCATAAGCCCGTTCGACATGCACCGCTTGGGTATTCATCGAAACGTCGAGCGCACCATTGCCGAAACCGAAGCAGGCCAACGCGATCGCCAGGCTGACCGGTCCGGTCGCCAGTCCGGGGCCGAGCACCGATATCGAGGCGATCGCCGCGGCGGCCGCGACCACGGTCCGGCTGCCGAATCGGTCGGCGAGCGGGCCCGCGATGCGCATGCCGACGATGCCCGCACCGGCCAGCATGAGAATGAACATGCCGAGCGTGGAATGCGCGATACCGGTCCGATCGGTTATAGCCGGGATGTGCACCACCCACATGGCCAACAGAAAACCGTTCAACGCGAACACCACGAACACCGCGGCGCGTGCTATCCGAATCTGCGGATCGATCGTCGTGGTCGCCACCGATTCGACGGTACCGCGTCGAGCGCGATCTCGCGGCCGCACGGGGAGCCGGTCCGGGACATCATCGGCCGAAGGCCCGGCTCCGCGGATCTCGCCATTGAGATCGGGCGTCCGTGCGGCGGTCTAACTCCTTACAACCACCTACTCGCTCGAGATGTTCCAAATTCCGGTGGCTGCAGTCTCGTCGGCGTAATCCCGGAAACCTTTCGGTTCCCGGCCGAGCGCACGCTGGACACCGTCGGTGGTCTTGGAGTTCCTGCCGTCCAGGATCGTGCCGAACAGGTAGTCGAGCAGGCTGACGACGTCGGCGGGAACCTGGTACTCGGTCAGTGCCGCAACGAAATCCGTGCGGGAGATCGGGATGAAAGCGATTTCGTGTCCGGTCGCCGAGGCGATCTCCGCGACGGCTTCGGCGAACGTCAACGACCTCGGTCCGGTCAGTTCGTAGAGTTCGCCGCTGTGCCCGTCCTCGGTCAACGCGGCGACGGCGACATCGGCGATATCGTCGGCGTGCACGAACGGTTCCGGCACATCGCCATTGGGCAGCGCCACCTCACCCGCGAGCACATACTCCAGGAATGCGCCTTCGCTGAAGTTCTGTGCGAAGAAGCTGCAGCGCACAATGGTCCAGTCGAGCCCCGAACCCTGCACGATCTGCTCACACGCCACTGCCTCGGGTTCGCCGCGTCCGGACAGCAGCACGAGTTTGCGCACACCGTTGACCTTGGCCGCATTGGTGAATGCGCGGATGGTCTCGGGCGCACCCGGCACCGCCAGATCCGGCTGGAAGGCGATGTACACCGCGTCCACGCCGAACAGCGCCGGTGTCCACGTGCTGCGGTCGGCCCAGTCGAAGGGGATCTCGGCTGCGCGGGAACCGATCCGGATCGGATGACCGGCCTGCCGGAGCCGGGTCGCGACGCGGCTGCCGGTCTTGCCCGTACCGCCGGTGACGAGGATGCGGCGCTGGTGGGAGGTGCTGTTTGTCATGTTTCCAGTACATCGGCGCGGCGCGCGACGAAACATAGCTCAGCGACTCGTGATCATGCGTCAGCGTCTACTGTTTGTTATGTGGATGCGCTCGCCAGCCTGCTCGAAGGTCCACGCGCCCGAGGTGCGTTCGTCATGTGTTCACTGCTCGACCCGCCGTGGTCGCTGCGCATCCAGGACCGGGCGCCGCTGACGGTGGTATCGATGATCCGCGGCACGGCCTGGATCATGACCGATGCGGCGGGCAGTAAGCCTCGGCAAGTGAGCGCGGGCGATATCGCGATCTTCCGCGGACCCGATCCATATACAGTCGCCGACGATCCGGCCACCACACCGCAGATCTTCATCGATCCAGGCAACGTCACCAAGACTGCCGACGGTGAAATCCTCTGCGAGACATTGAGTCTCGGTGTGCGCCAGTGGGGCACCGATGCGAACGGCGCCACCCTGATGGTCACGGGCACCTACGAGTCCGCGGGCGCGGCGAGTCAGCGGCTGCTGCGAGCCCTGCCGCCCGTGATCATCTTGCGGCGCGGCGATTTCGACACCCGGCTGCTCGACGTTCTGGTCGACGAGGCCACCAAGGACGAGCCCGCACAGGGCGTCGTCCTGGACCGGCTGCTCGATATGGTGCTGATCGCGGCCCTGCGCGCCTGGTTCGCCCGCAATGACGCGCCCGCGTGGTATCACGCCTACAGCGATCCGCTGGTCGGCAAGGCGCTGCGGCTGTTGCAGCACAATCCGGCGCACGGCTGGACGGTCGCGAGCTTGGCCGAGGCGGTGGGAGTTTCGCGCGCCGCGCTCGCTCGCCGGTTCACCGATCTGGTCGGTGAGCCGCCGATGGCGTTCCTCACCGAATGGCGGCTGGCCCTGGCGGCCGATCTGCTGCAGGAATCCGATGCCACCATCGAATCCATTGCCCGCCAGGTCGGCTACGGCAGCGCGTTCGCACTGAGCACGGCATTCAAACGCCACTTCGGCGTGAGTCCGCGCGACCACCGGCAGGGCAGCACCCCGGCTGAGCTATCGTCGGCCGGGTGACGCAGCAGTATCCAGTCCTTTGGCCGATGCCGACCCGGTGGGCCGATAACGACCACTACGGCCACGTGAACAACGTGACGTACTACTCGTACTTCGACACCGCGGTCAATGCCTGGCTCATGCACGCCACCGGCACGGATATCCGCGAACTGCCCGCCCTCGGCGTGGTCGCCCAGACCTCCTGCCAGTACCACGGCTCGCTCAGCTTCCCCGACCAGCTCCAGGTAGGCCTGCGCATCTCCCGCCTCGGCCGCTCCAGCATCACCTACGACCTGGCCATCTTCCGCGAATCCGGCGACGCCCTCGACCTGGCCGCCACCGGCACCTTCGTCCACGTCTACGTGGACAACGAAACCCGCAAACCGGTAGAAATCCCAGAAATAATCCGCACCGCCGCAGCCGCCCTGGTCACTGACTGATCCGGTCAAGCGCGGCACACTGGCCTCGATCCTGCGCCAGGCCGGAATGACAGCCACCGAATTCCTCAACCTCCTGTAAGCCCCTCGGTCCGAAGGGATCAGGCCCGTAGCGAGCGATCGGCGGATTCGGCCAGCCGATCCAGTAGCGGGGCTGTGCGTGGCCCGACGAATTGCTGCATCACCAATGCCATATTGGTGCGTTCCACCCCGGGGATCTTCAATATCTGCCCGGCGATGCGGTACAGATCGTCCGCATCCTGCGCCACCACCCGGACCGTGAGATCGGTCAGTCCGGTCATGCCGCACACTTCGGTCACCTCCGGCACCCGGGCGAGTTCGCCGACCACCGAATCCAATCGGTGCTGATCGACGACGACTGCGACGAAAGCCGCCAGTGGGTAGCCCAGCGCCTGTGGTTGCACTCGACGTTCGAAGCTGGCGAGCACACCGCTCGCCTCCCAGCGTGACAGCCGCGCCTGCACGGTATTGCGGGACAACCCGAGCCGGGTCGCCAGCTCGACGCCGGTCGCGCGTGGGTTGGCGACCAGCTCGAGCAACAGCCGCGCGTCGGTGGCGTCCAGGGTCACGTCGGCGGGTTCTCTACTGGTCATACAACGCAGTATGACATCAATCGGCCGGTCAGAATTGGGCATTCTGCTTACTCGCGTATCGACCACTTGCGCACTTCGCCTACTCGTGGATGCTATGTGATATAGGGCACACCAGCCCTGTGCTCGTGGTCAGGAGGCGATCCCGAATGACGAACAAATCCGACTATCCGGTTCAGTTGGTACAACCCGACGGCCGCCGCGTACTCGACCGAGAACACGCCGCCCTGATCGCCGACATCGGGCCCGCACAGCTGCGCGCGATGTACACAGACCTGGTCGTGACCCGCCGGATCGACACCGAGGCAACTGCTCTGCAACGCCAGGGCCAGCTCGGACTGTGGGCGCCGATGATCGGGCAGGAGGCCGCCCAGGTCGGCTCGGCATACGCCTTGCGCCCCGACGACTACGTCTTCTGTAGCTACCGCGAGCACGCCGTCGCCTACTGCCGCGGCGTCCATCCCACCGAACTCACCCGGATGTGGCGCGGGGTCGCGCACTCCTGCTGGGATCCCGAAGCGGTCAATATGACCAACCCGAATATCATCGTCGGCTCGCAGGGCCTGCACGCGACCGGTTACGCCTACGCCGCCCACCTCGACGGCGCGGAGATCGCGACCATCGCCTACTTCGGTGACGGCGCCTCGAGCCAGGGCGATCTCGCCGAGGCACTGGGCTTCGCCGCGAGCTGGAGCGCCCCGGTGGTCTTCTTCTGCCAGAACAACCACTGGGCGATCAGTTCCCCCGTCCGCATCCAGAGCGCGACCCCGATCGCGCGGCGCGCCTACGGTTATGGAATACCCGGCCTCCAGGTCGACGGCAATGATGTGCTCGCCGTCCTCGCGGTCACCAGGCAGGCCGCCGCCCGCGCTCGCACCGGTGGCGGACCGTCGTTCATCGAGGCGCTCACCTATCGGATGGGTCCGCACACCACCGCCGATGATCCGACGCGCTACCGCTCCGCCGCCGAGACCGAGGAGTGGGCGCGCCGCGATCCGATCGCGCGGCTGCGCCGACTTATGGAACGAGAGTCTCTATGGGACAACGCATTCGAGCGCCATGTCGATGCGACCGCCGACGAAGTCGCGCAACAGGTGCGCACCGCGACCATCGATATGCCGGATCCGGCGCCGGCGCAGCTATTCGATCACGTCTATGCCACCCCGCATCCGCTGATCACCCAGGAGCGGAACGAGTACGCGGAATATCTGGCCGGCGACCCCGGTGCGAGTGCCGCGCGACCGGAAGGAGTCCCCACATGATCACGACCTTCGCCGCAGCGCTCAATGCCGGGCTGCGGCGGGCCATGGACGACGATCCGAAAGTCGTTCTGATGGGCGAGGATATCGGCCGCCTCGGCGGGGTGTTCCGGGTAACCGATACGCTGCAAAAGGATTTCGGGAACAACCGCGTCATCGATACGCCGCTGGCCGAATCCGGCATTGTCGGAACGGCTTTCGGTATGGCGCTGCGCGGCTACCGGCCGGTCTGCGAGATTCAATTCGACGGCTTCGTCTATCCGGCTTTCGATCAGATCGTTTCGCACGTCGCCAAGATCCACTATCGGACGCAGGGAAAGGTGATCGCGCCCATTACGATTCGCATTCCGTTCGGCGGTGGAATCGGTTCGGTGGAGCATCACTCGGAGTCGCCGGAGGCGTATTTCGCCCATACCGCGGGACTGCGCGTCGTGACGCCGAGCAATCCCGCCGACGCGTATTTCATGATCCGCCAGGCGATCGCGCTCGATGATCCGGTGATCTTCTTCGAACCCAAGCGGCGCTACTGGGATAAGGCCGAGATCGATTTCGACGCCGAGGCTATCCCGCTGGACCGAGCCCGAGTCTGCGTCAGCGGTACCGATGCCACCGTCGTCGCCTACGGCGGCACCGTGGCTTCGGCCACTACGGCCGCGAAAATCGCCGCAGAGGAAGGGCATTCGCTCGAGGTGGTCGATCTGCGCAGTTTGTCGCCGATCGATTTCGACACCATCGAGGCCTCGGTGGCCAAGACCGGCAGGTTGATCGTGACGCACGAAGCGCCGGTCTTCGGCGGGCTCGGCGCCGAGATCGCCGCGCGGATCACCGAGCGCTGCTTCTACTACCTGGAGGCGCCGGTGCTGCGCGTCGGTGGCTTCGACATCCCATACCCCCCGGCTAAGCTCGAAAAGCACCACCTGCCCGATCCGGACCGGATCCTCGCCGCGGTCGATCGCTCACTCGCCGCCTGATTACCGCTCACTGAGAGGTGCCCCAGTGGAAGATCGTGCCCCCGAGGAAGATCAGGGCAATATCCTGGAATTCCGGCTACCCGATCTCGGCGAGGGACTGACCGATGCGGAGTTGGTGGCGTGGTCGGTGGGCGTCGGCGATACCGTGCAGCTGAATCAGACGATCGCCGAGGTGGAGACGGCCAAGGCAGTGGTGTCGCTGCCGTCGCCGTTCTCGGGCACGGTGATCGAATTGCTCGCTCGGCCCGGCGAGACGATTGTGGTGGGGGCGCCGCTGATCCGGGTGCGCAATGATCTGGCGGTCGCGCAAGATGAGGCGAACGGGCGGACATCGGTGCTGGTCGGATACGGGCCCGAAGGGGAGACGGTGTCCCGGCGGCGCAGAAGGGTTGCGGAACCGACTGCGCCGCAGGAGAGTTCGACCGTCGATCCGGTCGAGTCGGGAATGGCCAGGGCTGCCGCGACCCCCGGCGCGCGCAAACTCGCCAAGGAACTCGGCATCGACCTCTGGTACGTCGCGGGTTCGGGCCCCGACGGTGCGGTCACGGTCGAGGACGTGCGCGGCGCGGTCCCGGTATCGCAGCCGCGCGCTGCGGCGACCCACACCGACGGCCCGGCCGCGCCACCGCCATCGGTCACCGATCCGAATGCGGGCATCATCCGCCCCGCATCCCGCGAGGAACGCACCCCGATCAGTGGCATCCGCAAACGCACCGCGGCCGCCATGGTGGCGAGCGCGCGCACCATCCCGCAGGCCAGCACCTTTGTCACCATCGACTTCACCGCATCGATGGAACTGCTCGACCACCTGCGCACCACCAAAACCTTCGAGGGGCTGACGCTGACACCGCTGGCCTTGGTCGCCAAGTCCGTCCTCGCCGCCCTCGCGGAATATCCCGGCATCAACGCATTCTGGGACGAAGCGAATCAGCAGATCGTCACCAAGCACTACGTGAATCTCGGCATCGCGGTCGCCACCGAACGCGGCCTGCTGGTGCCCAACCTCAAGGAAGCCCAGGCATTGAGCCTGCGCGAACTGTGCCGGGAGATCGGCTGGCTCGCCGAGACGGCGCGTTCGGGCCGCGCGACTCCGACCGACCTGCGCGGCGGCAGCTTCACCATCACCAATGTCGGCGTCTTCGGTGTCGACGCCGGTGTTCCGCTGGTCAATCCGGGCGAGGCCGCGATCCTGTGCCTCGGCTCGATTCGGAAGCGCCCGTGGGTATTCCGTGACGAACTCGCCATCAGGTGGGTCACCACCATCGGCATCAGTTTCGACCACCGGATGATCGATGGTGAGCTGGCAGCGCGCTTCCTCGCGACCGTCGCCGGATTGCTCGAGGATCCGCTCACGCTACTGGGCCGGATGTAGTCACGCCCCCGGGTCGCCGTAGTGCGCGGCGATGTCTTCGGAGCCGCTCCATCGGCTGTAGGTCGGCGATTGCGGCCACCCCTCGGGCGAGTCCTGCCACTGCTCCTGCCGCCCGTACGGCAGCACGTCGATCAGCGCGAAGCTGTGACCGATCTGCTCGGTGCCACGGCCGTTGGTGTGCCAGGTGCGATAGACCGTATCGCCGTCGCGCAGGAATACGTTGACCGCGAATCCGCCGCCGGGCGGTGCGCCGACGTCGGTGCCGAATGGACTGTTCGCCGTGGAATACCAGGCCATTTTGTTCCCGACCCGCCGCTTGTACGCGAGCGCCTCGTCGATCGGCCCCTGGGTGACGATGACGAACCGGGCATCGTAGTTGTCCAGGAACTCCAACCGGGTGAACTGCGAAGTGAACCCGGTACAACCACCGCACTGCCACTTCTCGCCCGGGAACCACATGTGGTTGTAGACGATCAGCTGTGACTTACCGTCGAAGATATCCGCCAGCCGCACCGATCCCGCCTCGCCCTCGAGGGTGTATTCGGGCATTTCGACCATCGGCAGGCGCCGCCGCTGGGCGGCGATCGCATCGAGTTCTCGGGTCGCCGCCTTCTCCCGGACACGCAGCTCATCGAGTTGGCGCTGCCAGGTGTCGGCATCGACGACGGGCGGCAGGGCGTTGTCGCTCATGAAGTCCTCCCTGATCATTTTGCGTTTGCAGATATAGACGCGGCCCGGTCGCCGAACTAATCGGTCGCCGGAAAAATCCCTGAACTCGCCGAGATGGACCAGTTACTACCCCTTGGCACCATTTTCGGAACATACTGGTATATCCGCTGGTCATCGCATGAGAACCGCAGTTGGGCGTCAACGGAAAGCGGAGGGCAAAGCATGACGATTCTGCTCCAGGTACTCGAGCAGAGCTTCACGCCGACCACGCCGTGGGAACGGCGCAAATTCACCTTTGTCAATGCCGACAAGATCGTCGGCATGCGACTGGACGGACAGTCCGGCGTCTGGCTGGACTTGTCCCGGCCCGGTGAATCACAGCGACTGGCCCGAACCCTGGACCCGCGTGACGCCGTCACGTTCCTGCTCACCACCTTCGCGAAGATCGCCGAGTGCGAGGAGCGCGGTGGTTCGTGGCTGATCGGACACGACGGCGCGCACACCGAGTCCATCGTGGCCACCAGATTCCCACCCCGGAGCAGTGAAGTCGCCAATGACGATCTGCTGGCTCGCGCCTGGCTGTGACGGCTGAACGGCTCCGAGGCGCTGCGGCCGGGTTCTACGAATGTCGGTCCATACGGGTACATCTGGCACCGTGCGTGCCGACATTCGACGATGGTTGCCTGCCCTGATCGCGGCGGCGATGTTCGCGCTGTCCGGATGCGCCGAGGTGGGCGGTGGACCGGTCGCGCCCGCATCCGGCAGGGGGACGGCCGCTGGCGGGGTGGGTGAACTCGGCCTGACCAGGGTTCAGCTCGAGCAGCTGCTGGCGTCGGTGCGAGTCGTTGCCGTACGGGGACATCCCGGCGGTTATGAGCGCGGTTGCAAGGACGGACAGCGGTGCGTATTCGGACCCTCATGGACCGATGACTACGACGGCCCCGCTGGTCACGACGGCTGCGATACCCGCAACAACGTACTGAGCGCGCAGCTGACCGGGGTGAGTTTCCGACCGGGCACCCACGGCTGCGTGGTAACCGCAGGCACACTCGATGACCCCTACACCGGCAGGCGGATCACCTTCAGTAAGGCCGATGCGGGCGATATCCAGATCGACCACGTCTATCCGCTGGCCGCTGCCTGGGATATGGGTGCGGTGTCCTGGCCGCTCGAGCGGCGGCTGCGTTTCGCCAACGATATCGACGTGAATCTGCTGGCCACCGCAGCGACTGCCAACCAGGCCAAGGGGGACAGCACACCGTCGGAATGGACACCGCGCACGAACGATTGTCTCTATGCGGGCAAATACCTGACGGTCGCGGTCCAGTACGACCTACCGGTGACCGCCGCCGACAATGCCGTGCTGAACGACATTGCCCGCTCGTGCCCGTAGTGAGCTATGCCCCGGTGGCGACCGGGCGTTTCGGGTCGTTCGACCATTGCGACCACGAGCCCGGATACAGTGCCGCCTCGATGCCTGCGGCGGCGAGTGCGGCGATCTGGTGGGCTGCGGTCACACCCGAGCCGCAATAGACCGCGACCGGCCCGGACCCGAATGCGGCGAAGCGATCTTGCAAAGCGTCTACGCCGCGGAACCGTCCGTCGGCGTCGAGGTTCTCCGCGGTCGGTGCGCTGATCGCGCCCGGAATGTGGCCCGCCTGCGGATCGACCGGTTCCACCTCGCCGCGGTAGCGTTCGCCCGCGCGTGCGTCGAGCAGTACGCCGGACCATTTGGCGGCCGCATCGGCATTGATGACCGGCAGCTGCCCCGGATTCACCTCGACGTCACCGAGTTCGGGGTCGTCCTCCGCGCCGGAGGCGATCGCACCGCCCGAACCGGTCCACGCGGGCAGACCGCCGTCGAGAATCCGCACGTCCGCGATTCCGGCCCAGCGCAGCAGCCACCAGGCCCGCGCCGCCGCCATGCCGCCCGTCGCGTCGTAGACGACCACCGGATCGCCGGTCCGCAAACCCCAGCTGCGCGCGCATTTTTCGAGCTGCGCGGGATCGGGCAGCGGATGCCGCCCGCGCGCGGGGGACGGCGGTGCGGCCAGCTCGGTCTCCAGATCGACGAAGACCGCGCCCGGAATATGTCCGTCCAGATAATGCTGCGGGCCGTCCGGATCACCGAGCGCCCACCGCACATCGAGTAGACGAACCCGCTTGTCCGCCAATACTTCCCGAAGTTCATCCGCCGAGATCAGTACCGCGCTCAACAAAGCTCCCTATTCCGAATCCGCACTCGAGAGCACCGACGTTCCCCACCCTACGCACAGACGCGCAGCGCTGTCAGCGCGCTGCGAAAGTACCGACGGGTAGGACCGTGCAATTCAGTCCAGTTTCCAGCAACTGGCTGTGACAACTGGACTGATGACCCGGGAGGATTCCAGAAATGCCCAGGCTTTCCCCGGCGCTCGCCGACACCCCGACACCGGTCCACCGTGAGGCGCGGCTCGCACAGCCGGTCGGGGCCGGTGTCGTCACCGCGCTGGTCGGATTCACCAGCTCATTCGCGGTGGTGCTGAGCGGGTTGACGGCGGTCGGGGCCACGCCGGCACAGGCGGCGTCGGGACTGCTCGTGCTCTGCCTCACGCTGGCCATCGGGATGATGCTGCTGAGTTATCGGTATCGGTTGCCGATCACACTGGCTTGGTCGACGCCGGGTGCGGCACTGCTCGCCAGCACCGGCGCGGTCGCCGGTGGCTGGGCCGCGGCAGTCGGGGCGTTCGCGATAACCGGTGTGCTGATCGTGATCACCGGACTGTGGCAGCGGCTCGGCAATCTGGTTGCCGCGATTCCGGTGGAGATCGCGCAGGCCATGCTCGCCGGTGTGCTGCTGCCGCTGTGTCTCGCGCCGGTGAAGGCCGTGCAGGCCAGTCCGGCGGTGGTGGTGCCGGTGATCGTGGTGTGGCTGGTGCTGCAGCGATTCGCCAAGCGCTGGGCGGTGATCGCGGCCTTCGCGACCGCTGCGGTCGGCGCGGGTATCAGTATCGCGGTGCAGCACAAGCATCTCGACCTGGCGGCGATGCGCCCCTCGCTCGAACTGACCGTGCCGCACTGGAGTTGGCAGGCGATGATCGGTATCGCCATTCCGCTCTACATCGTCACCATGGCCTCCCAGAACATTCCGGGCACCGCCGTGATGAAGTCCTTCGATTACCGAGTCCCTTGGCGCGCTTCGATGTCCGTCACCGGCATCGGCACCGTTCTTGGCGCACCGGCAGGTGGTCACGCCATCAACCTGGCCGCGATCAGTGCCGCGCTCTCGGCCGCCCCTGCCGCCCATCCGGATCCGAAGCGCCGCTGGATCGCGGCCTTCACCGCGGGTGCCTCCTATCTGATTCTCGCCCTCGGCTCGGCGGCGCTGGTTACCCTGATCGCCACCGCGCCCAAGGGCACGCTGGAAACGGTTGCGGGACTTGCCCTGCTGGCGACGCTCGCGGCCGCCCTTGCCGGAGCCCTGAAATCCGAGCAGCACCGTGAGGCGGGTGTTGTCACCTTCCTGATCGCCGCGTCCGGCGTCGGGTTCCTCGGCGTCGGTGCGGCCTTCTGGGCATTGGTCGTGGGTCTTGTCGTGCGCAAGGTGCTCGCCCATCGCCAAGACTCGTGAGTAGTTGTCGGTACCCGCCGATACGCTCCGCCGCATGAAAGCAATCGGCACGTTCGCTGTCGCCTCCTTCACCCCAACCGATGTCGTGCCGGATCCGGCCATCGCCACCGCGCTGCCGGTCGGCATCGCGCACATCGAGAAGGAATTCGCGGGCGAGATCACCGGTCGGTCCGCGACGCTGTTCACCGCCGCCTTCGACCAGGCGACGGGGGCGGGGACGTATGTCGCCATGGAATCGTTCGAGGGCTCGCTGCACGATCGCGCGGGCAGCTTCAACTTCGCGCATTCGGCGACCACCCGCGGCGCCGACCGCACGGCCGAGTTCTTCACCATCGTGCCGACCAGCGGCACCGGTGAGCTGGCCGGTATCACCGGCACCGGTGGTCTCACCGTCGACGCCGACGGTGTGCACCACATCTGGTTCGATTACGAACTCGACTGAGCGACGGGCGAGGATGGCCGCAGCGTCTGTCGGACCCGCCTGATTGGATGGGGTGGTGCTGCACGGTCTGTGGTCGCCGGGATCGGGCTTGCTGCTCTGGCAGGAGGCCCCGGTCGCGCTACCCGAACCGTTGGGCGCGGTACTGAAAGCGTCGAAGTTCCGGCATCGGGCGCAGGTACTGGTCAGCGGGTCGCAGGGGGTGACCGAGCAGGTCAGAGCGCATGCGATGGTGCCCGCGGCGGCCGCGGTCGCGCTGCGACAGCGGCTGCCGGTCGATGCGGTTTCGGGGGATCTGCGGTTTCTCGCGCATGTGGCGCACGGTGTCGAGCGGTGGGTGCGGGCCGGGCGGGTGGTGCCCGAGCTGCGCCGCGACGACGGGCAGTGGTGGGTGCGCTGGCGTTTGGTCGGCGGTGAGCGTCAGCGTGCCTGGCTGGCGGAGTTGGCGGTGGCTATGCCGCCCGCACTGCGCGTCGCGGGGAAGCCGGGGACGCTGCTCGAGGATATGGTCACCGAACTCGCCGATCCGATCGTCCGGGAACTGATGGATCCGCCGCCGTCGGCACATCCGCTGGTGGCCGCACTCATCGATGACATCGCCCTGGATGGCGGCAGTCATCAGCTGGCCGAGGTGCTGGAACGCTGGCGGGCGAGTCTGACCGGGGACGAGCCCGAGTTGGTGCTGCGCCTGCTGGAGCCCGAGGGCGATATCGCGCTCGGCGAGGCCGATACCGAGGCCGATGACGTGGTGGCGCTGTGGCGACTGCAGGTCTGTCTGCGCGCCGATGGTGAAGCGCCGAATCCGGTTCCGCTGCTCGGTGATCCGGTGCTGGTCCGCACCGCGATCGAGAAGCTGGGGGAGGCGACGCGGGCCTATCCGCGCCTGCGCGACCTGCCGAACGATCCGCAGTCGATGGATCTGCTGCTGCCGACCGAGGTGGTCGCGGATCTGGTCGAACACGGCGCATACGCGCTGCAGGCGGCGGGTGTGCGGTTGTTGCTGCCGCGCGCTTGGAATATCAGCGCCCCGACCATGCGGCTACGTGTGGAGAGCGCCGTTCCCGCCGCCGAGAGCACCGTCGGTATGCGCGGACTCGTCTCCTACCGCTGGGAACTCGCCCTCGGCGATACCGTGCTGACCAAGGCAGAGATGGAACGGCTGGTTCGCTCGAAGTCGGATCTGGTGCAGCTGCGCGGCGAATGGGTGCAGGCCGACCACAAGATGCTGGCCGCCGCCGCCCGCTATGTCGCCGCCCATCTCGACGACACCGAAATCACCTTCGCCGATCTGGTCGGCGAACTCGTCACCGGCCATGTCGAGAAGGTTCCGATCACCGAGGTCAGCGCAACCGGTTGGGCCGCGGATCTTTTGGACCAGACCCGCGACCCGGTACCGGTGAGTCCGCCGGTCGGTTTGAAGGCGCAGTTGCGGCCGTATCAGGAGCGTGGGTTGGCCTGGCTGGCCACCATGAGTCGCTACGGGGTGGGCGGAATCCTCGCCGATGACATGGGCCTGGGTAAGACAGTGCAGGTCTTGGCCCTGCTCGTGCACGAGCGCGAGGGGACCGACGGTTCCGGGCCGACGCTGCTTGTGAGCCCGATGTCGGTCGTCGGCAACTGGCAGCGCGAGGCGGAGCGATTCGCCCCTGATCTGCGGATTTTGGTGCATCACGGTGTCGGTCGCAAGTCGGGTACGGATCTGGACGAAGCCGTTGCGGCCGCGGATCTGGTAATCACCACCTATTCGCTCCTGGCAAGGGACGCAGCCGAATTGGCGCGGCAGCAGTGGGATCGCGTGGTGCTCGACGAGGCGCAGCACATCAAGAACGCCGGAACCAGACAGGCGAAGGCAGCGCGGGCCGTACCTGCCCGACATCGGTTGGCGCTCACCGGAACTCCGGTGGAGAACCGCCTCGAGGAATTGCGCTCGATTCTGGACTTCACGATGCCGAAGGTGCTTGGTAGCGCACAGACTTTCCGTGCCCGGTTCGCCGTTCCGATCGAACGCGATCGGGACGAGAACGCCATCAGCCGGCTGCGCACCGTCACGCAGCCGTTCGTGCTACGCCGGGTGAAAACCGATCCCGCCGTCATCAGCGATCTGCCGGAGAAACTGGAGATGACGGTGCGCGCCAACCTGACCGTGGAGCAGGCGGCGCTGTACCAGGCGGTCGTCGACGACATGATGGCCAAACTGAAGGATGCGAAGGGTATGGCGCGCAAGGGCGCGGTACTCGGCGCGCTGACCCGGCTCAAACAGGTCTGCAACCATCCCGCGCATTTCCTCGGCGACGGCTCCGGCGTGCTGCATCGCGGCAATCACCGCTCCGGCAAACTCGCCCTGGTGGAGGACGTCCTCGATGCGGTGCTGGCCGACGGCGAGAAGGCATTGCTGTTCACCCAGTTCCGCGAATTCGGCGAGCTCATCGCGCCCTATCTGACCGAGCGCTTCGGTACGAAGATTCCGTTCCTGCACGGTGGCGTGCCGAAGAAACAGCGCGACACCATGGTCGAGCGCTTCCAGGAACCGGATGGCCCACCGCTGATGCTGTTGTCGCTCAAGGCCGGTGGCACCGGCCTGAACCTCACCGCCGCCAACCATGTCGTGCACCTGGATCGTTGGTGGAATCCGGCCGTCGAGAACCAAGCCACCGACCGCGCCTTCAGAATCGGTCAGCAGCGCAATGTGCAGGTGCGCAAACTGATCTGCGTCGACACCATCGAGGAGAAGATCGACGAAATGATCAGCGGCAAACGCCAACTCGCCGATCTGGCCATCGGTGCGGGAGAGAACTGGATCACCGAATTGAGCACGGACGAACTGCACCGGCTCTTCACTCTCGGCGCGGAGGCGGTCGGCGATTGAGTCCCTTCGAGGATTACAGCAAGTACGGCAAACGCCGCCCGGTGCGCGGCGGGGTCGAAGCACGCAGTCGCCGTGGCGGATTCGGACGCACCTGGTGGGGGAAGGCGTTGATCGAGGCGGTCGAGCAAATGGCCGAACCCGGTCGACTCGCGCGCGGTCGCACCTATGCCAGGGCCGGACAGGTCGTGAGCTATCGGATCGAACCCGGTGCGGTCACCGCGGAAGTCCAAGGGAGTCAGCCGCGCCCGTTCACCTCGGTATTCGCCATCCGGCCACTGCGCGACGAGGAACTCGAACTGCTCATCGAGACCATCCGGACCACGCCGGGCGTACTGGCCGAAATCGCCTCCGGTGCGCTGCCGACGAGTCTCGGCGAGCATCTGCTTCCGACAACGGCCGCGGATCTCGACTTCTCCTGCACCTGTCCGGATCCCGGCTGGCCGTGCAAGCACGTGGCCGCGGTCTGCTATCTGCTCGCGGAACGTCTCGATGAGCGTCCTCGCGAAATCCTCACCCTGCGCGGCCTCGACCTGGACACCCTCATCGTCGGCATCGAACGTGACACAGCGCCGACAGTTTCCGACGACCCCTACGGCGACCGAATCCAACTGCCCGACCTCCCGAAACTCGAATTCCGCCCCGCCATCGATGATCTGGACCCGACCTTGCTCCGCCGCGCACTGTGCATGATCGCCGAGGACGAACCGACGGCCGCGGCCGGACTGCGCGATATCCGCGCACTCTACGAAGCTTTAGATCGCTGATCTCGGTTCAGTTGGTAGTGTGGGGTGTGCAGCTTCGGTACAACTTCCGCTTGTATCCCACTGTGGGGCAACAGCGGTCGTTGGCGAAGGCGTTCGGGTGCGCTCGCGTGGTGTTCAACGACGCATTACGCGCGCGGCACGAAGCGTTCGAAGCCGGGCAGCGGATCCGCAACGGCGAATTGTCGAAGCGACTCACCGAGGTCAAATGCACGCCGGAGCGGGCGTGGCTGACCGAAGTGTCGTCGGTCGTTCTGCAACAGGCGCTCGCCGATCTGAACACCGCCTACCGCAACTTCTTCACCTCGGTAACGGGCAAGCGCACAGGTGCCAAGGTCGCGCCGCCGAGGTACAAGGGTTTTCCGAAGTCGTGCTGCACCTCGCTGAACGAGGTGATCTGCCACGGCATTCCGGACTCGACGGTGAATCGAGGACGGCGACATCGTCAATATCGACGTGACCGCCTACATCGACGGCGTG
>NZ_BAGN01000053.1 GCF_000308835.1 Nocardia vinacea NBRC 16497
ATTCGGCGGCCCGCCGATCCAGCTGCGGCACAGACAGTTCGGCGATCTCCAGATTGCCGCCCGCAGCCGCGAAGTCGGCCAGCCAGCGCGCGAACACCGTCCGCTGGTCGACACTCTGCGCTGGTTCGCTGAAGCGTCCGGCCCACCCGGACACCAGGTTGCGGTCGATGACCAAGCTGAACCGGATGCCTTGGATCCGGGGCGCGATCGAGCGCCAAATACCTAGCCCCGCTCGAGTTTCGAGGTCCAACGTCGGCTGGAATTTCACCTGTGTGCTGGTCACCGAGCCGGACAGCACCGCGGCCGCGTCGCGATCGGTCACCAGGGTGACCGGGATGCCGCTGTGCCACAGCCGCAGTGCCAGCGGTAGGCCGCACTCGCCCGCGCCGAGTATCTGAATTCCGCGCACGTGAAATCCTTCCGATGGTGAATTCGCTGGACTCAGCTTCGCGACATAGGTAGGTCACGGGCATCGGGTGCAACCACGAATGTTTCAGATATCGCGCGGCGACGGTTGGACTCTGGCTGCTCGGCGACGACCGGCTGACTACTGTGCTCACCATGACCGGGCGATATTCATCGAGCCTCGGATCACTGCCGACGGCCGTCAGTGATTTCGTCGGACGCGAACGGGAGCTGGACAAGATCGCGAAGCTGCTGCTGGATTCGACGCGCCTGATCACCTTGATCGGTTCGGGTGGTATCGGCAAGACTCGCCTTGCCACCGAGGCGGTACACCGCTATCACAAGGCTCGTCGGGTTCCCGTCCATTGGGTTCGGCTGGCCCGGCTGGCCAGCGGGGCCGATAAATCGGCGGTCGAGGACGAGGTCGCGCAGGCGATCGTCGATGCGGACTTCTCTGATCGCTCGGTATGGGCCGCTCTGGTCGACACCCTCACTCGTTCCGACGCCGTCGGCCATCGACTGCAGACGATCCTGGTGATGGACAATTGCGAGCACGTTTTGGACGGGGCCGGGCGATTGATCGCCGAACTACTCGACGCGGTGCCGGGGTTGACGGTGCTGGCCACCAGTCGCGAGGCGGTCAGCTGGGTCGATGAGCAATTGGTGCCGATCGGTCCCTTGTCTCGGGAACAGGCGCTCGGACTGTTCCGCAAGCGAGCGGAGCTCACCGGACGTGCCATCGCCGATGATCAACTCGCGCTGGCCGATTCGATCTGCCGGCATGTGGACAACCACCCGCTCTACATCCGGCTGGCCGCCGCCCGCCTGCGACACCAACCGTTGCCGATGATTCTGCGCGATCTCAGCGGCGAGGACAGCGATCGGCGGCTGCGGTGGTCGCGCGGTCCGCGCGTCGGCACCGAGGAACGGCATCAGGGCATCCGGGATGTCATCGCATGGTCCTACGACCTGTGCACGGACCAGGAACGCCTGCTCTTCGATCGGCTGTCCGTCTTCGCCGCGGGCTACGACGTGGATCCGGACGATGAATCCGATACGTCCGTTCACGATGTCGGTGCGGAGCTGGACGCGATCGAGGGTGTCTGCGCCGATCTCGACATCGCCGACGGCGACCCGCGAGTCAGCATCGCGACGGACGCGATCGAAGGTCTCTTGGAGCGTTTGGCGGAACAGTCTCTGGTCTCGGTCCACCTGACTTCCGATACCGTCCGTTACTCACTGTTGGAGAGCTTCCGGGTATTCGCTCAGCAGCGATTGCGCGAGCGCTCGGCCGGCGCTGAATGGGAGCGACTGACCGCCCGGCATCGACGCTACTACCGCGACAAGGTCATGCGGGCCTGCGTCGAATGGTTCAGCCCGGCCGAGCAGGATCTGCTCGATTGGGCGCGGGCGGCCTGGGACAACTTGCTCTGCGCGATCGATGGCAGTCTCACCACCCCGGGGGAATCGGTGATCGGACTGGAAATCGCCGTCGGCTTGATCACGTTGCGTGTTCCCTTCATCAAGGGGTCGCTGCGCGAGTCTCGGCGTTGGGCCGAGCGAACTCTGGCGGCGACGCGCGAACTCGACCCACAACCCGTCGAACTCCAGATATCGGCGATGGCCCTGATCGGCTGGATCAGTATGTGCCAGGGGATGCACGACGACGCAGAGCGGATGCTCGAGGAGTGCGTCGCCGCATGCGTGACAGATCCAACGGCACGGGCGAACTGGCGTCATGCCCCCGAGCGTGATCTCGGTCTGCCCGCGCCCGTCGAGTTCACGCGCGGTAGCGAACTGATGCTGGTGCAGAGTGACGCGCGTGCGGTAGCGGTGCTGGGGTGCGCTCGGGAGAAGTTCACCGCTCGTGGCGATCTCGGTGGTGCGGCCATGAGCGAGCTGTTCGAGGCACTGGCCGCCGGTTTTTGTGGCACCGCGGCGCAGGCCATCGAGATTGCCCGGCGCCATCTCGACAACGCCACCGCGGCGGGGGCGCGCTGGGCGAAATCCTGGGCCGAATTGGCGTGGGCGATCGCCCTGACCAAATATGGCGATCCCGAGGAAGCGCTCGCGGTTGGGCGCTCCGCGTTGGCGGATCAGGTCGCGATGCGTGACCAATGGGGTGCGCTCTGGGCGGTACACCTCCGGATGTGGACGCTTGCCCGCATGTCGGCCGATGCGCGTCCGATGGACGGCGCTGCCTCGGAGCTGGTGATTGTGCGGGCCGCCGAAATCGCCCTGCTGGGCGGTGGAGTCGCTACCTGGCGGCAGCGCTTGGGCGTGAACATCGCGAACCTGGGGCCATTCGAAACCGAAACCGACAACGCTATCGGCATCGCACGGGAGGTGCTCGGACACAAGCTGTTCGAAGCCACTCAGCGCGAGGGGGCCATGCTGCGGCCGGAGCACGGTGAGGTAGCGCGGCTGGCGTTGGGCACGTTGTCGATGGCCAAGTTGGAGGTGGACCATCCCATCCGGCGCGACCGCCCGTCACCCTGGCAGGAATTGTCGACCGCTGAACAGGAGGTGGCCACGCTCGCGGCGGCGGGCTGGACCAATACGGCGATCGCGGCCAGTCGCGGCAGTTCGTTCAAAACCATAGACGCACAGATGGCCTCGATCTTCCAGAAGCTGACGATCACATCGCGAGCCGACATCATCACGTTCGTGCCTGCCGATCGGCAAAGTTATGTCACGAATGCGGCCGCGCGTCGACCGAAACGTGCGCATCGCGGCCGCTGACCGGCGAAAGCGACTTGGGCGATGCCCGGTGGACGGGGCGGCATAGTGTGTAGACGTGCCCGACCGTGACACGTCACCGGCCGCGACCGTTCTCGTGGTCGACGATGAGCCCAACATTCTGGACCTGCTCTCCGCCGCGCTGCGGATGAGCGGATTCGACGTGCATACCGCCGCGAGTGGGTACGCGGCGCTGGCCGTGGCGGCGGCGCATCCGCCGGACATCGTGGTGCTCGACGTGATGCTGCCGGATCTCGACGGCTATGCGGTGGCGCGGCGGCTGCGGGAGTCCGATAGTCAGGTGCCGGTGTTGTTCCTGACGTCCCGGGACGCGGTCGAGGATCGGATCGCCGGGCTGGCTGCCGGCGGCGACGACTATGTGACCAAGCCGTTCAGCATTGAGGAGGTCCTGCTGCGGCTGCGCGCGATTCTGCGGCGCACCCTCGGACCGGAGTCCGCCGACGATCGGGTGCTCGAGTACGCGGACCTGAAACTGGATGTCGACGCGCATGCGGCATACCGGGCGGGCACCGAGATCTGGCTGTCGGCCACCGAATTCAGCCTGCTGCAGTATCTGGTGGTCAACGCCGAGAAGGTGGTCAGCAAGCAACAGATCATCGATCGGGTGTGGAGTGCGGAGACCGGGCGCGACGGGCGGGTCGTGGAGACCTTCATCAGCCAGCTCCGGCGCAAGGTCGATGCCCGGAATCCGCCGCTGATCCACACGATTCGCGGTGTCGGCTACACCCTGCGGCTCGGCGGCGGGCGTTCGTGAGCGAGCGAGCAATCAACGCAGCCGGGCATCGCTCGGTCATGGCGGAGCCGAGCGCCGGTGAGGCGGAGTCATGAACGGGCGCCGGGTGTGGAATCGGGCTCGCCGGTTGACCTTACGCACCCGGCTGCTGCTGGCCCTTGTCGCGGTTGCCGGTATCGGAATGGCCGCCTTCGGGCTGCTCAGCGTGACCATGTTGGATCGCGCGCTGCTCGAGCGGGTGGACGACCAGCTGAATCACGTTGCCAGCGATATGACTTCGACCAAGCGGCCGCCGCCGCCCCCGCCCTCCGGCCCGCCGGAGTACGAGCAGTTGCCTTCGGATTTCCGGCTCATGTTCTTCGATGTCGACGGGCATCAGATCGGCAAGCTCGGCGCACCGGCCCAGTTGAGCACCGTGCCCGCGTTGCCCGCGATGGACGCGGCATCGGTGCGCGCCCGCGCGAGTACCGCGTTCACGGTCGGCGACCAGAAGAGCGATATCAGTTGGCGGGTGCGCACTGTCGTGCAGCCGGCGACCGAATGGCAGCCCGATGGCGGTACCGTCGCGATCGCGATGTCGCTGGCGACCACCGAGGCGACCACTGGCAACCTTCGTACGATCGAGTTGGTGGCGGGTGCGACGCTATTGCTCGCCATCTGCGTGATCGCGGCGGTCCTGGTGCGGATCGGCCTGCGACCGCTGACCCGAATCGAGCACACGGCCGAGGCGATCGCCGCCGGGGATCTGGATCGCCGTGTCGCACAGACCGATCCGCATACCGAGGTCGGTCGGCTCGGCTCGGCGTTCAATGTGATGGTCACCCGGCTGTCCACGGCACTGCGCCAGCTCGCCGATTCCGAGCAGCGGATGCGGGCGTTCATCGCCGACGCCTCCCATGAACTGCGCACCCCGCTGACCTCCGTGCGCGGCTACGCCGAGCTGTATCGGCGCGGTGGTGCGTCCGACGAGGTTGGCGTGCGCGAGATGATGAGCCGGATCGAGGGCGAGGCGATCCGGATGGGTGTGCTCGTCGACGACCTGTTGCTGTTGGCCAAATCCGATCAGGAACGGGCGCTGGATCTGGCGGATGTCGACCTGGTGGTGCTCGCGATGGACGTGGTGCGCGACGCCGCTACCCGAGCCCCTGATCGTGACATCGGTCTGGAGAGTTCGGATGATCCGGTTCGGGTGGTCGGTGACGAGCATCGATTGCGGCAGGTCGTGACCAATCTGGTCAATAACGCGCTGGTGCATACGCCGTCCGAGGCGTCGATCACCGTCACCGTCGGGATCAGAGCCGCGGCCGCGTTGACCGATCCGGTCGCCGCCGAAGCGGGTGCGGTACTGCCCGACGTATCCGAATTCGCCGTACTCGATGTGCACGACGACGGACCCGGCATCGCGCCGGAGAACGCCCCGCGGATCTTCGATCGCTTCTACCGGGCCGCGGAATCGCGGTCCCGCACCGGCGGTTCGGGACTCGGACTCGCCATTGCCGATGCGATCCTCGGCGCGCACGGTGCCCGGATCCAACTGTTGCGTACGCCCGGTGCGGGTGCGACCTTCCGGATCCTTTTCGCCGTTTCCTGATCATCGGCGGATTCGACGCGAATGGGTTAAGTTAATGACCGTTCTGTTTTCGGGGTAGGAGAACGATGGCGTTGACCCTTGCCGAGCGCACGACGCTCGGCCACATCTGTGACACGTTCGCGCCAGGGGACGGTGCGGGGTTGCCATCCGCGTCACGGCTGGGAGCCGTCGACGCAGTCGAGCAGTTGCTCGCACGCAACCCGAGTGCGGCGGAGCGTCGCGCTTTCGAAACCCTGCTGCGGGTGTGGAATTCCCGCGGGTTCGGGTTGCTGATCGGGGCCGGTCCGCGCAGGTTCGCCGATCTGACCCAGGATGAACGCGAGCAGGCCATGGTGCGGCTCGGCGACTCCCGGCTGGGCCGCAAGCGCGCGGTCTTCCAGGCCCTCAAGGGCGCGGCGTTGACGGCGTACTACGCGACGCCCGGTTCGACCGGGGCCAATCCGGCCTGGCAGGAGATGGGATTTCCGGGCCCGCTCGGCGCCTTTGCCGATGCGCCGAAGCCCGCGCTTGCTCCGGTCCGGCCGACCGGTGATACGACGCTCGATTGTGATGTGGTGGTGGTCGGATCCGGTGCGGGCGGCGGCACCGCGGCGGCGGTGCTCGCGGTGGCCGGGCTGGATGTCGTGGTTGTCGAACGCGGCGGGTACTACGACGACGCGGACTTCGGCTCCGGCGAACTCGCCGGACTGCTGAACCTGTACGCCCCTGGCCCGGCGACCACGCAGGAGGGGCAGCTCGGCCTGGTCGCCGGATCGTGTCTCGGCGGCGGCACGGTGGTCAACTGGACCACTTCGTTCCGCACGCCGGACGATGTCCGCGAGGAATGGGCGAGCCTGGGCGTCAAGCAGTTCGCGGCCGACGAGTACACCGAGGCGTTGGACGCGGTGGTGGCCAGGCTCGGTGTCAACGGTGAACACTCCGGTGCCTCCGGACGCGACACCGTCCTGGAACGCGGTCTGCGCGCACTGGATTGGCATGTCGATGCGATGCCGCGCAATGTGCGCGATTGTGATGCCGGAATCGAATGCGGCCGTTGCGGTTTCGGATGCCGTATCGGTGCGAAACAGTCGGTGGCCAAGACCTGGCTCGCCGATGCCGCCGAGCACGGTGCCAGGCTGCTGATCGATACCGAGGTGCGCGCGATCACGCTGCGGGAAGGCAGCGCGAGCGGGGTCGAGGCCGTTACGTCGCAAGGCGACGCGGTCACCATCCGAGCCCGCGCGGTGGTCGTCGCGGCGGGTGCGATCCAGACACCGGCGCTCCTGCGCCGCTCCGGAATATCCGGCCGGAATATCGGCCGCTACCTCCGACTGCATCCGGCCACCGCGGTCTTCGGCACCTTCGACGAGCAGATCCGGCCGTGGGAGGGCGGCATGCAGACGCGATACTCCTCCGAGCATCGTGACCTGGACGGCCACGGGTACGGCGTGATCTACGAGACCGGGCCGTTGACGCCCGGTATGACGGTCGGGTTTCTGAATTGGACCGGCGCGGCGCAGCACCGGGCGATCATGCACAACCTCGCGCATACTGTCGCCGTAGGTGTGATCACCCGGGACCGCGACCACGGCACCGTATCGGTCGACCGTGCGGGCGATGCGGTGGTCCGCTACCGCCTGTCCGGATACGACCAAGCGCATATGCATGCCGGAATCACGGGTGCGGCAAGGATTTTGGAAGCTGCGGGGGCGCTGCGCATTTTCTCCGGGCATCAGTCTGGTCCGGTCTACGAACCCGGTGCCGCAGGCTCACACGACACCTTCGTCGCCGAATGCCTGCGTGCCGGTTACGATCCCGGCCGCTGCGCGATGGGTGCACTGCACATTATGGGCTCGGCGCGCATGGGCGGCTCGCGCGCGGATTCGGCCACCGATCCGGATGGCGTGGTCTGGGATGTGCCGAATGTCGTTGTCGCCGACGCCTCCTGCTTCCCGACCTCGTCGGGGGTGAACCCGATGGTCAGCATCGAAGCCATCGCGTATATGAACGCCTCACGTCTGGCCGCGCGACTGGCCTGAGCGTTGCCCGGCCGGTCGGCGTGCCAGATATGGCGGAGGCCGCACCCCTTGTGGTTTGTGTACACCTGAGACAGGGGTGCGGCTGTCGCTCAGTCGGCGATGAGGTGGTTCAGCGAGCGGCCGAGGCGTTGGGTGCCGCGTTCGCGTTGGCGGCGAATCACATAGCGCCCCGGGGCGATTGCGCTGGCACCGTGTTCGGGATGGATGAGGTAGGCGACCACGCGGGTGTCGAGCAGGCCGAGGGCGAGGTCGGTGGTGTCGCGGATGCCGGTGGTCCAGGTGCAGATGCCCGGGTCGGCGACCAGGCTGTGCGGATTGCCGCCGGCACCGCTGCGCAGCAATTCCAGGCCGGTGGTCGGAATGTCGCGCCATCGGGCGAAAGGCCCTTCGGTGATGGCATTTCGGACGAGCGCGTGTGGAATCACGATCAGATCGCCTTGGGCTTGGATGCCGTCGGTGATCGGGATGGTCATTTCGAGTTCGAGATGGTCGAGCACCTCGAATCCGGTGCGGGCAGTGAGGTCGGCGAGGGTCATGGTCATAGGAATCACCTTGGGGAAGAGTTAGGTTCGGCGGACGAGTTGGGCGTACTGGTCGCCACTGAGTCCGTAGGTCCAACCGGCGGCGGCCACCGGGTCATCGATCCACTCCGGCACATTGAGTCCGTAGCGGCGGCGGTGTCCGTCTCGTTCGAGTGAGCCGTTCACCGCGAGCAGCACGCGCAGCCGTCTGCCCCATTCTGAGGGGGCATCGTAGAGCCGCAGTTTGGATCCTGGATTGCCCGGATCATCTTGTTCCGCAACGAGTTCCAGCTGGGCACGGGCTACGTACACATCCCAGCCGATCCGTTCGATCGCGCAGCGGCGCACCTCGATATTGCGTTCGTCGCGAATGCGTTCGGGGGTCGGATCGAGCACCACCCAGTCCGGGACGACGGCGCCGTGCTGGACGTAGACGTGGTTGCCATCGGCGAAGCTGATCGCAGGCAGGTCCCGATGATGCAGTCTGCGTTCGTTGTGGTCGGCATTCGGTGTCGGCTCGGTGTGAATGGCGGTCGGTCGCTCGGCCATGACACACACCGGCCCCAATGACCACCACCAGCCGGTGGACCGGGTCAACGCCATCTGAATATCGAGCAATACCAGGTCATCACCACGAAAGACGGTCAACTCGGCCTGTCGGATCGCATCGTAGTAACCGACCCGATAGGCATCCTGCTGGCCGTACCAGGCGAGGCCGAGCACCTCGCGCGCATTGTCGGGTATCAGTGTGCGAATCGCGGCCGCCACCCCGTCGGACAATGAGGTGCGCAACGAATCCTGTACGGCGAGTGTGAGAATCAGCTCGACCGGCACACCTGCCTGCGCCGCTTCGTCCGGTGGCAAAGTCCAGATGGCTTCCCGCTGTGCCGGATTCAGCCACGGTCGCTGCCGCCCGTTGCGCAGCCGCCCGTCCATGCGATGCCGGGATGCCGACAACAGGGTCGCAATCCGACCCGTCGGCGGTAGTTTCTCGCTTTGCCGAGGCTGCCACGCCCCGGGATCGAGCCCGCTCGCCGCGGCTACCTCGACTGCCGCGACCGGCGAGTCGACCCACACGAACTCCGGTTCCGGTTCGCCGATGAGCCCATACAGCTCGGTGACGGCCGCTTGCGCGGTGGGTCGATCGGAGGGTTCGGCGCGCAATCCGTGTTCCAACCACTCGTCGCGCAGCAGACATGCCGACGCAACGCGTTCCGGAACAGGGATTTTGCGACCGAGAAAGGAAGTGCGGCGACGAGCCGCTGGTGAATTTGCCACGGCGCTCACCCGATGGTGGCGACGTCGGCCTTTCCGCTAGTCATGGTCACCGATGGTGGCAGGTGTGCGGCGTTTCCGCAAGGCCCAGTCGATCGCGCGGGCGGCCGGCGCAAGCTGAAACGCGAAAGCTGAACTCCCGCACCGGATATCCGGTGCGGGAGTATCCGGTCAGTATCCGATTGTGAAGCGGCGCTGGATGAATCGCGGCAGTTCGGCCTCGTCGAGTAGCGCGACCGCGGCATCCTCGATGGAGATGCGGCTGTGGCCGTCGGTATCGCGGACCGGCTGGTCGCCGCCGACGCGGTAGCGCCCGGTGCGTTCGCCAGGGGCGATCAGTTCGGCTGGGCTGAGGTAGGTCCAGAGCCGATTCGAGGTGCGCAGGATATCGAGGGCGTCGCGGTGGCCGCGTACCGCGGCGGCGTACTCGCGGGGGAGGCCGAGTCCTTCGAGGGTGTCGGCGAGGCGTTGGTCGTCATCGGCGGTGACTCGGCCGGGCTCGTACTCCAGACTCCCCGCGCCGCCGACGACGATCAGCCGCGTGCGCGGGTGCGTGTGCAGTGCATCGAGCATAGAGCGAGCGGCACTCGCGTAGACCGTCGGATCGGCGATGGAGCGCGCGACGGTGTCATTGAAATCCGCTGCCGCATTTCCCGGTTGGTAGCAGCTGATCAGGACGTCCATGCCGGGGAGGGCCGCGGCAATGGCTGCGCTGTCGAAGATATCGAGGCTACGCCAGGTGACGTTCGGCTGGCTGGTGGTGATCTGGCCGGCGTCCCTGGTGAACGCCGTGACGTGGTGGCCGCGGGTGACGGCCTCGGTGAGTACCCGCTGGCCGATATTGCCGGTCGCGCCGACGATTCCGATGAACATGGTTCTCCTCGAACTGATTGATACGGCGTGTAGAAACTATACGCTGTGAAATATTTGAGCAATGTCAAGTTTTCTCACACGGCTGTAGAGTTGCCGCCGTGGGCACTGCGACGCCGAGCCGGCGGGAGTTACGACGCTTCGAGACGACAGCGGAGATCAAGCAGGTCGCGCTCCGGTTGATGGCCGAGGGTGGACCGGGCGCCATTACGCTGCGGGCGATCGCGCGCGAAATGGGCATGACCGCGAACGCCGTCTACAGCTACTTCCCGACCCGCGACGACCTGATCACCGCGCTGATCAACGATGTGTACTCCGAACTCGCCGATGCGGTCGAGGCTGCCCGCGATGCCCGTCCCACAACCGATGCCTCCGGTCGAATCCTCGCGTGGGCCTGCGCATTTCGTGATTGGGCGTTGGCGAATCCGGCCGGGTTCCGCCTCATCTACGGCGATCCGGTGCCCAACTACGAGCCTCCCGAGGGCGGCGCGGCCCCGGACGCGGAGCATCGAGTGTGCGCCGGTCTGACCGGTTTGGCCGCAGGCGCCTGGCCGCATGCCGAAAACCTGTACGCAGACAACGGTTTCGAGTGGTCGGACTTCGAGCCGAAACTCGTCGAGGAGGTCAAGGCGGAGTTTCCCGGCCTACCGCCCGCCGCGGTCGCGATCGCCCTGCGCATCTGGGGTCACCTGCACGGCCTGGTCTCCTTGGAAATACTCGGCCACCTGCGCTCGCAGACCACCGATCCGGCAAAGCTCTACCGCAACGAAATCCGCCACCTCATCCGTTCCCTGGGCCTGAAGCCACCCGAGGCCTGAGGCCCTGCTCCGACAGCCGTATCAGCTGGCGGCGCGAGTGTCGTCCAGCGTGTCGACGGACTGATCGCCGATGGCCGCGCGGGCGGCGCGTTCGGTGAGGGCGGCGAGGAAGGGGAGGCGGGCGTCGCCGAGGGACATCGCGTGGTTGCCGAGGTGGTTGGTGACGAAGCCGATGCCGAGACCGAGTCCGGGATTGGCGATACCGCCGGAACCGCCGATGCCGAAGTGACCGAGGGCCTGGCGGGTGAGGCGGGTGCCGACGATGGCGCGGTGGTAGCCGAGTGCGAAATGCGGTGGGGCGCCGGGGACGTAGTCGTAGCGGCTGTTCGGCGGCATTTCCGCGATCCGGCGCTGTCAGATAACGCCACACAGGCTGCTGCTAACAGTTGCAAGCAGCCTGCTAACTTACTGTAACCAGCGTTACGTGATAGATGCAATGGCACGTATCGGTGGGCGGAATAGGGTGCGGCCCGACGAGGTTGGGCTGACCCGTGAAGATTGTTGTGATCGGTGCTACCGGAACCATCGGCTCGGCCCTCGTCGACGCACTCGAGGCGAACCCGGATCATCAGGTTGTTCGCGCTTCGCGGCGCGGACCGGTCCAGGTCGATCTGGCCGATCCCGGGTCGATCGCCGGGTTGTTCGATGCGGTGGACAATATCGACGCGGTCGTCGCCGTAGCCGCCAGCGGTCAACTCGCAGAACTCGCCGACCCGACCGACAGCGAGTACTTCCTCGGTCTGGAAGGCAAATTCCTAGGCCAAATTCACCTGGTCCGCCACGCTATCCGGCACCTCAATGACGCCGGATCCATCACGCTCACCAATGGCATCTCGACCTTCTCCGAGCCGGGCCTGTCCTTCGCGGCCGCGGTCAATGCGGGTCTCGGTGGCTTCGTGCCCGCGGCGGCGCTCGAGCTGCCGCGCGGAATCCGCTTGAATTCGGTGAGTCCGGGCTGGATATCGGAGACTCTCACCGCGCTCGGGCGTGACGGTTCTACGGGCACTCCGGTGGCCGATGTTGTCCGGGCCTATGTGGAGCTGATCGAGGGATCTGCCCACGGCCGGGTGGTCGAGCCATGACCAGGTACCGGCCGCGGGGGTGATCCTTCACAGGCGTGGGTCGACGGGCTCCGATTCGAGGGCGAGGACCGCGAACACCGCTTCGTGCACGCGCCACAGCGGTTCGCCTGCGACGAAGCGGTCCAGCGCTTCCAGGCCCAGCGCATACTCGCGCAGCGCCATCGAGCGCTTGCGGCCCAGACCGCGGGTGCGCAACCTGTGTAGGTTGTTGTCGCGCAGGTACTCCGGGCCGTAAATGATCCGGAGGTATTCGGGGCCGCGGCATTTCACGCCCGGCTGGACCAGGTGGTCGCCTTCGTTACGGACCATCGCGCCGTACGGCTTCACCACCATGCCCTCGCCGCCCGCCGTGGTCAGCTCGGTCCACCAGCTGGTGGCGGCGGCTTCACTGTCCGGATCGGTCAGATCGACGATCGTTCGCCCGGTCGGGGTGAACAGGTCGGCATCGGCGGCGACCAGCCGATCGACCGCCGACAGATGCCAATCGTGGTCGCGCACTGCGTAATTGATGCCCGCACCGGCCAGGATCTGGAACGGTGCGATGCGCAGACCGGCCAAGCCGTCGACCGGCCAGCAGTAGCGGCCGTAGGCGGTGGTGAAGGCCGCCGCGTCGGTCTTGCGCGCGGCGGTGCGGTCCGCGAGATCGGTTACCTCCAAGCCGCGGGCTGCGACGTCGGCAAG
>NZ_BAGN01000052.1 GCF_000308835.1 Nocardia vinacea NBRC 16497
AGCCGCCGCATCGACCCGCGCACCAGCACGGTGATGGTCTGGGGCGCGGTCAGCGCGGGCAAGGCGCCCAATGCGATACCGCAGACCGGCATGCTCACCGGCACCGTCCGCACCGGCGATCACGCGACCTGGTCGCTGCTGGAGCCGATGGTGCGCGAGATCGTGGACGGCCTGCTCGCTCCGACCGGGGTGCGCTACCAGTTGAACTACCGCCGCGGCGTACCGCCGGTGGTCAACGACGAGCACTCGACCAGGATGTTCGAGGACGCGATCCGCATGCTCGGCCCGGACGCGCTCGCCGACACCTTGCAATCCGGTGGCGGTGAGGATTTCTCCTGGTACCAGGAGGAGGTGCCGGGCGCGATGGCACGCCTCGGCGTGTGGTCCGGGCACGGCGAACAGTTGGATCTGCACCAGCCGACTTTCGATCTCGACGAGCGCGCGCTTGCCGTCGGTGTCCGGGTGCTCAGCAATATCGTGTTGAACGCGAGCTGACGAAGACGAAGAAGCGGCCGACCTCGGCAGGGGTCGGCCGCTTGCCGTCTGTTCAGCTACCGAAGAATCCGGGACCGACGTTCTTGCTGTTGCGAGTGCGCAGCGCGTGCACGTATTCCGCTGGCGCGCCTGCCTTTTCGGCTGCGTCGGCCATCACGCCGATATAGCGCGCCGACGGTAGCCCGCCCTCGTACGCATCGAGTACGTATAGCCAGGCCAGGATGGGTTCGGAACCACTGCCCGCACTCGGCGTCACGCGCAGCCGGATCTTGCGGTGGATGCCGAAGTCGGAACCCTCCCAGCGGTCGAGGCGCTCCTCGTCTTCAGGGGACACGTCGTAGAGCACCACGAATACCCGCGAGCCAGGCTCCTCGGCGAGGGTGGCCAGCGGGCCTTCCCAGCCGATGTCGTCACCGCTGAAGGTGAGGCGCCAGTCTTCCAACCAGCCCGTCCCGTACATGGGGGAGTGCGGACAGCGCTCGAGCATCTGGGACGAATCCATGTTGGACCCGTAGGCGGCGTAGATCGGCACGACGCAAGGGTATCCAATAACCTGCGCGCATCGTCTCTATCCCGGCGAGATGACCGTGTGTTCGCCAGCTAACGTTGTTTACCGGCACCGGAGATCCCGGTCGAACAGCTCCAGCGGAGGTATCCATGACCCGCATAGCGATCATCGGTGGCGGACCGGCCGGTTATGAAGCGGCATTGGTGGCGGCCCAGCACGGGGCCACGGTCACCCTGATCGATAGCGACGGCATCGGCGGGGCGTGCGTCCTGTGGGACTGCGTGCCGTCGAAGACTTTTATTGCCTCGACGGGCGTGCGCACCGATCTGCGTCGCGCCCGTGACCTGGGCATTACCCTCGATCCGAGCCAGGCCCAGATCGAATTGGGTGAAGTGAACGCTCGGGTGAAGGCGCTGGCGCTGGCCCAGTCCTCCGATATCCGATCCAAGGTGCAGGCCGCGGGCGTGACGGTGCTGGCCGGGCGCGGAAAGCTCAGTGATCCGGGCACCGGCATGGCCGCGCACCGGGTGCGCGCGCTACTGGCCGATGGCACCGAGGAGTCCGTCGAGGCCGAAGTGGTGTTGATCGCCACCGGTGCGAGCCCGCGCGTGTTGCCCGGCGCCGAGCCCGACGGTGAGCGCATCCTGAACTGGCGTCAGCTATACGACCTGGAGGAACTTCCGGAGACCCTGGTGGTGGTCGGCTCCGGTGTGACCGGCGCCGAATTCGTCTCCGCGTATACCGAAATGGGTGTACGGGTGAAGTTGGTCTCGAGCCGTGACCGGGTGCTGCCCGGTGAGGATGCGGATGCCGCGCTCGTACTCGAGGACGCACTCGCCGAACGCGGCGTCGAATTGGTCAAGCACGCCCGAGCCGATGCGGTGGAGCGCACTGCCCAGGGGATCGTGGTCAAGCTCTCGGACGGCCGCACCGTCACGGGTACGCATGCGCTGATGACCGTCGGTTCGATACCTAATACCGACGACCTCGGCCTGGAGCGGGTCGGCATCGAACTCGACCGCGGTGGTTACCTGCGGGTGGACCGGGTGTCGCGCACCTCGGCACCCGGTATCTACGCGGCGGGCGACTGCACCGGTCTGCTGCCGCTGGCCTCGGTGGCCGCCATGCAGGGCCGCATCGCGATGTACCACGCGCTGGGCGAGGGCGTCAGCCCGATCCGGCTGAAGACGGTCGCCTCGGCCATTTTCACCCGTCCGGAGATCGCGACCGTCGGCGTGAGCCAGACCGCCATCGATAACGGCGAGGTGCCCGCGCGCACGGTGATGCTGCCGCTGAATACCAACCCGCGCGCCAAGATGTCGGGTCTGCGCAGGGGTTTCGTCAAGATCTTCTGTCGGCCCGCGACCGGTGTGGTCATCGGCGGTGTGGTCGTCGCCCCGATCGCCTCGGAGCTCATCCTGCCGATCGCGCTCGCGGTCCAGAACAATCTGACCGTCAACGATCTCGCCCAGACCTTCTCGGTGTACCCGTCGCTCACCGGCTCGGTCACCGAGGCGGCCCGGCTGCTGATGCGTCACGACGACCTCGATTAACAGGCGGTATTTGATTTGCAGCGCCTTCGGCGCCGCGAACGTCGCTCGTAAGACTCGCTCCGTTGTGGCCGGATTATGCGGTCGATCTCGAGTGCCCCGAGTCTTACTGTCTTGTCTGGACTTTCACCGCGTTGCCAGTCCGGCGCGCATGTGGTTCACTTCCCGCAGAGATGCGATCGGCGGGCGATCGCGAGGGTTCTGTGTGGGGGGATCGATCCTTTCCAACGGGAACGGCGAACGGCCGCTTGGTCGTTCGGCGGTCCTCATTCGTGGACCAAGCGTCTCACCAGGGATAACTGCGTGCGACCCACCCGGTCGCACACGGGAAAGGGATTGCGAAAAGTGAAACATCGTAAGCCGACTCGAGCGCAGCGAGCGATGGCGAGCACATCGTTGCCACTGGCCACTGCGGCGGCCGTGGCCACGCTCTTCGCGGCGCCAGCGGGGGCAGTTCCGGATCAGCCGAGTACACCGACCACCCCGGCGCCCGCGCCTGCCGATCCGGGCAGCACCGCGCCGACGGATCAGGGCCAGCCGGAGACCACCAAGCCGGAGCCGGACAAGCCCGACACCAAGCCGTCGCCGACGCCGAGCCAGCCGGGTGTCACCACGCCGGATCCGAACCAGGTCATGCCGAATCAGCCCAGGGATCCGAAGCTGTCGACGCCGACCCAGCCGGGTGTCACCACCCCGCGCGTCGCGCCGCTGCCGGTTCCGGGACAGACCGGCCCCGCGATCCCCGCCGTGGTGCCGGAGACGGCTCCCGGTGCGCAGGCTCCGAAGCCCGCGCAGCCCGGTACCACCGCGCCGGGTGCGAACACCCCGAGCGGTCCGAACGCCCGGACTCCGCAGCAGCCGGAGACCGACACGCTGGTGCAGCAGCCGCGCTGGGAGGCTCCGCGCTTCCAGCAGGCGCCTGCCGCGCCGGTCGTCGAGATGGACGGGCCGCATCAGGAGATCGGCGCCAATATCGACGGTGGCTCGCTGGCGCCCGGCTACGTGGCCAACACCCACCACTTCAACAATGCCGCGGGCTACGTCGGCACCATCGGATACCGCACCCCGACCGGTCAGGGCGAGGCCGGTGTGTCGGTCGAATACATCGGCGCCAACACCGTCAAGGTCACCTCCTACACCGGCGGTGAGGGTCTGGCCGACAATAAGACCGAGGTCATCCTCGACACCACCCAGGCCAACCTGGCCAAGGCCGCTGTCGAGCACTGGATTCGGGAACAGCCGGGCGGCGTGGCTGCCCTCGAGGCCGCCGCGCAAGTTAAACTTCCGGTGCCGCCAGGCGAACTGGCTCCGCAGACGGTCAACGTTGCCGGGGTCACCACCCAGTGGGGTGGGTCACTCCAGTACTGACACGAGCTGATTCGACGGGTGGGGCGGTCGTTCTCGACCGCCCCACACGTGTGTCCTGGGGAAAGGATTTGGTGTGGGCTCCGAGGGTGATGGCAGGGACAACGAATCCGACCGGACCGGGTCGGAATTCGGACCCCCGTTGGACGATTTCGGGCCGCCGGTCTCCGATTTCGGTCCTCCGGTAGGCGATTTCGGGCCGCCGACGGGCGGGCAGGCTCGACCGCAGTGGTCGGTGCCCGAGCCTGGCACCGATCATCCCGAGCTGATCTGGCGTCCGGCCGACGAACCGTCGACGGTGCCGCCACCACCCCCGCAGTACCGCGCGCCGGATACGACAGTGTTCGGTGATGCGCCACCACCGCCGCCCCGGCAACCGGAGCCGCCGACGCGCCGACCCGAGCCTCCGGTCGAACCGGATCCCAACGAGGCCACCGTCCGGCATACGACCCCCGCCGCGGGCCAGCGTGACACCTGGTGGAACAGCCCCACCGAATCCGGCGGGGTACCGAAGCCGCCGTCCGAGCGGTCGGGCCTGTCCTGGGCCGACGATCCGATCGCCCAACGCCTTACGCCGAAGCTGATCTCCGACACGATCACCGCGACCCCGACCCGGCACAGTTCGCGCGGTCGATGGATAGCGCTCGGTGTGCTCGCCGCGATCGTGGTGGTCTTGGCGCTGGTGGTGACCTTCGTCGCGGTCAGCCGCGACGACAACGGCAGTCCGAAGGCGGCGCCGCCCGCCCCGCCGAGCACCACTGCCGCGCTGAGCTGCCCCGCGAGTAAAGACGGCAAGGTGACCCGCGGCAACGGGCAGGGCGACACCTCGAGCGGTCCCGGTGCGATCCTCGGCTTCCAGTACGAGTTCTACGTCGACCGCAATGGTGAGCGGGCGCGCAGGTTCGTCGCGCCGGATGCCGAGAATGTGTCGACGGCCGAGGTCATCCAGCAGGCCATCAATGAACAGATTCCGGTCGGCACCACGCATTGCCTGCGGATTGCCGAGTCGGCGGCCGACACGTTCGAGGTGGACCTGACCGAACATCGCCCCGACGGTACGACCAATGTCTACCGGCAGACCATCATCACGGTGGTCCGGGATGGCAAGACCGTGATCTTCGCCATCCGGGAGCGCGCCTGAGCTCTCAGATCATGGGATGAATATTTCACATTTTGGTAGCGGTGTGGGACAGTGGGGTTTCGCGTCCCCTCGGAGGTTTCCATGTCGCCGATCAATCCACCGCTCGCAACCAAACTGGGCGGACTGAAGAGTTCGGCGATTCGTGACCTGCTCGAGCTGACCACGCGCGAAGAGGTGATCAGCCTCGCGGGCGGTTTGCCGGATGCGGAGTTGATGCCCCGGGAGCGGCTCGTCGCGGCGGCCGATGCGGCGCTGAGTGATGCCGCGGTGTTGCAGTACACCGGGTCGCGCGGGTGGCCTCCGCTGCGCGATGTGCTGCGCCTGCGGGAGTCGGCGAAGCTGGGTCGCGCGGTCGGGCTCGACGAGGTGTTCGTGACTCATGGTTCGCAGCAGGCGCTTTCGCTGCTCGCCGAGGTGCTGCTGGATCCGGGCGCGCTGGTGGTCGTCGAGGATCCGGCGTATGTCGGTGCGCTGCAAGTGTTCCGGGCCGCCGGTGCGCGGATTGTGGCGGTGCCCCTGGATTCCGAGGGCATGCGGCTGGATGTGCTGAAGGAACTGCTGGTGCGCGGTGAGCGTCCCACGGTCGTGCACACGGTGAGCAATTTCCACAATCCGGGTGGCGTCACGATGAGCCCGCCGCGTCGTCGTGAATTGGCCGAACTCGCCGATACCTACGGCTTCTGGGTGATCGAGGACGATCCGTACGGTGAGCTCTGGTTCGACCGGCCCTCGCCCGATCCCGTGGCAACCTACTCCCGCAATGTGATTCGGCTGTCCAGTGCCTCGAAGATCCTCGCGCCCGCGCTGCGGGTCGGCTGGATGGTGGCGCAGGAGCGCATCTGTCGCGCGGTCGAATTGCTGAAACAGGGTGCGGACCTGTGCGGTTCGGCGCTGACCCACCAGATCGCCGCCGACCTGCTCACCGACGAAACCTGGCTGACCGGCCATGTCGAGACCGTCCGCAGCGCATACGGCGACCGCGCCAAGGCGCTCGTGCACGCCGTGCGTACCCGCTTCGGAGACCGCGTCACCTGCACCGACGCCGCCGGTGGCATGTTCGTGTGGGCCGATTTCACCGACGGCACGGACACCGATCGGCTGCTGCCGCGAGCCCTGGAGCACGGGGTCGCCTTCGTGCCCGGTTCGGCGTTTGCCGTCGACACCGACTACAGCCATTCCATGCGCATGTGCTTCACCACTTCGGACGCGGCGACATTGGCGCAGGCGATCGACCGGCTGGCTCGCGCGGCCGAATAGTCGTCAATCCACCCAGTTGTAGGTGCGCTCCACGGCCTTGTTCCAGGCGGCGAGGTGAGTTTCGCGATCCGTCGCAGACATCGCGGGCTGCCAGGTCTTATCCGCGGCCCAATTGGCGCGGATGTCATCGGTGCTCTCCCACAGCCCGACGGCGAGCCCGGCCGCATAGGCCGCACCCAGCGCGGTGGTTTCATTGACGACCGGGCGGACCACCGGCACATCGAGGATGTCGGACTGGAACTGCATGAGCAGATCGTTGCCAACCATGCCGCCGTCGACCTTGAGGGTGGTCAGTTCCAGCCGCAGCTGCTGGGATTCGGCATCGGCGCGCATCGCGTCCATGACCTCGCGCGTCTGAAATGCGGTGGACTCCAACACCGCTCGCGCCAGATGTGCCTTGTTGACGAAGCGGGTCAGGCCCGCGATCACGCCACGGGCATCCGGGCGCCAGCGCGGCGCGAAGAGGCCGGAGAACGCGGGGACGATGTAAGCGCCGCCATTGTCCTCGACACTGCGCGCCAGCGGTTCGATCTCGTCGGCGGCGGAAATGATGCCGAGATTGTCCCGGAACCATTGCACCAGTGAGCCGGTCACCGCGATGGATCCCTCCAGTGCGTAGACCGGCGCCGCGGCGCCGAGCTGGTAACAAACCGTGGTGAGCAGGCCGTGTTTGCTGAATACCGGCGTCGTTCCAGTATTGAGCAGCATGAAATTGCCGGTGCCGTAGGTGTTCTTGGCTTCGCCGGGGGACAGGCAGGCCTGGCCGAAGGTCGCCGCCTGCTGGTCGCCGAGAATGCCCGCGACGGGTATGCCCGCCAATGGGCCGGAGCCGATCTCCCCGTAGATCTCCGATGAGCTGCGGATCTCGGGCAGCATCGACCGCGGTACCCCGAATTCCGCGCAGATTCGCGAATCCCATTGCAGCGTACGCAGATCCATCAACATGGTGCGCGACGCGTTGGTCACATCGGTGATGTGCTGACCGGTGAGCTTCCACAGCACCCAGCTGTCGATGGTGCCGAAACACAGCTCACCTGCTTCGGCCCTGGCCCGCGCGCCCTCGACATTGTCCAGAATCCAGCGCAGTTTCGGACCGGCGAAGTAGGTGGACAGCGGCAGACCGGTGCGGTCCTGGTAGCGCGTCGCGCCGAATTCGCCGCCCAGTTCGGTGACCAGACGGTCGGTGCGGGTGTCCTGCCAGACGATCGCGTGATGAATCGGCTTGCCGCTGGCCCGATCCCACACCACCGTCGTCTCGCGCTGATTGGTGACGCCGACCGCATTGATCTCATCGGCGGCGATACCGGTGCTCCGCAGCACCTCGCCGAGGACGAATTCGGTATTGCGCCAAATGATTTCCGGATCGTGCTCGACCCAGCCCGGCCGCGGAAAGATCTGCTCGTGCTCGCGCTGCGCGATACCGACGACACGGCCCTGCCGGTCGAAGATAATGCACCGACTCGAGGTCGTGCCCTGATCAATGGCGGCCACATAGCGACGCATTCGTGCAGGCTACTAAAACCGACGTGGTCGGCGGGGAAAACGACGGAGCGCGCCGCGCATCACATCGCGACCAGCAGGTTCTCGGACTAGTGTTGAGGTCGGTTACCGGCGAGTAGCGCTGATTATCGGCCGCGGGCGACACGGCTTCGGCCCCGACACGGGATCGTCGCCGATTCCCTTTAGCCTGTACAACAGAAGACCGCCCCCCGACTGTGCAGCTCGATCGTGTGCCCGAAAGACCACAAACGTCGTCTGAACCCCGGCGCCGGGGTCGGCTGGAGGTATCGAGCATGACCAAACAACCGGAATCGCAGTTCCTCGGACCCGAGCAACGCGCGACGGCATGGGAGCGCTTCGGCAAGGACCACTTCGACGTGGTCGTCGTCGGGGGCGGTGTGGTCGGCTCGGGTATCGCGCTCGACGCGGCCACGCGCGGTCTGAAAGTCGCACTGGTCGAGGCGCGTGATCTCGCTTCCGGCACCTCCAGCCGGTCCTCGAAGATGTTCCACGGCGGACTGCGCTACCTGGAGCAACTGGAACTCGGGCTGGTGCGCGAGGCGCTGCGGGAACGTGAACTCGCACTCGCCAGGCTCGCGCCGCATCTGGTGAAGCCGCTGCGCTTCCTCTACCCGCTGACCCGCCGCGGCTGGGAACGCCCGTATGTGGCCGCCGGACTGGTGCTCTACGACACCATGGGCGGCGCGAAATCCGTTCCCGGCCAACGTCATCTATCCCGACACGGCGCACTGCGGTTGGCGCCGGGTTTGCGGCCCGACTCGCTGATCGGCGGCGTCAGCTATTACGACACGGTCGTCGACGATGCCCGCCACACCATGACCGTCGCCCGCACGGCCGCGCACTACGGCGCGGTGATCCGCACCTCCACCCAGGTCGTCGGCTTTCTGCGCGAGGCGGACCGGGTCGTCGGGGTGAAGGTGCGCGACAGCGAGGACGGCCGCACCGGCGAAGTCCGTGCCCACGTGGTGATCAATGCGACCGGTGTGTGGACCGATGAGGTCCAGGCGCTTTCGCACAATCGGGGCCGCTTCCACGTACGTGCGTCCAAGGGGGTGCACATTGTGGTGCCGCGCGACCGCATAGTCAGCGATGCCGCGATCATCCTGCGCACCGCGACCTCGGTGCTGTTCGTCATCCCGTGGGGCGCGCACTGGATCATCGGCACCACCGATACCGATTGGAAGCTGGACCTCGCCCATCCGGCGGCGACCAAGGCCGATATCGATTATCTGTTGGATCGGGTCAACCAGGTGCTGGTCACCCCGCTCACGCCCGCCGATATCGACGGTGTCTACGCGGGTCTGCGGCCTTTGCTTGCGGGAGAAAGCGATTCGACCTCCAAGCTGTCGCGCGAGCACGCGGTCGCCCGGGTCGCGCCGGGGTTGGTAGGCATCGCGGGTGGCAAATACACCACCTACCGGGTGATGGCCTATGACGCGGTCGACGAAGCGGCACAGGATATTCCGGCGCGTGTCTCACCGTCCATCACCGACAAGGTTCCGCTGCTCGGCGCCGACGGCTACTTCGCGCTGATCAATCAGACGGTGCAACTCGCCGAGGCCTATGGCGTGCATCCGTACCGGATCAAGCACCTGCTCGATCGCTACGGCTCGCTCATCGACGAGGTCATGGCCATGGCCGACGGCAAACCCGAACTGCTGCAACCAATTATGGATGCGCCGTCGTATCTGCAGGTGGAAGCGGTCTACGCGGCCGCCGCGGAAGGCGCGCTGCATCTGGACGACATTCTGGCCCGCCGGACCAGGATCTCCATCGAATACTCGCACCGCGGCGCGAACTGCGCCGAACAGGTGGCCAATCTGGTCGCGCCGATACTCGGTTGGGACGACGACGAAATCGACCGGGAGGTAAGCACTTACCAAGCACGCGTCGAGGCGGAGATCCGCTCCCAGACCCAGCCGGACGACCCCTCCGCCGATGCCCTGCGCATCGCGGCACCCGAACCGCGCGCGGAGATCCTGGAACCGGTCCCGTTGGACAGCTGAGAACTAGACAGCCGGCGGCGGCAGCATAATCGAGGTGATCGTGCCGCCACCGGCGGCCGGTTCCATTGTCGCTGTGCCGCCGTGCAAATCGGCGATCCACGCCACCAGCGCCAGCCCGATTCCGCTGCCACGCCCGCCGCTCACCCCACGCGTGAACGGACTGCTCGACAACTGCGGAGTCAAACCCGCCCCATGGTCACGCACGCTGATCCGGCCATCGGCCACATGCACCTCCACGGGCGCACCGCGATTGACCGCCCCGTGCGTGATCGCATTCTCGATCAGATTGCGCACCGCAAGGCTCAGCAGGTTCGGATCACCGGTCACCACACTGGGATTCGCCTGCAGCACAATATTTTCCTGCGGGAATTCCTCGACCACCGATTCGGTGAGCTGATCGAGCAGCAACTGCACTTTTTCCATGGTGGTGACGCCCGCCTGCATCCGCGCACGCGCCAACAATCCCGAGACGATTCGCTCCATCCGACTGCCCAATGCTCTGGCATCGACCAACGCCCGCTCGACCTCGTGCGGATTGCGGCGGCGCGGCGCGGTGACCAAACCGAGAGTCGTGAGCGGCGTGCGCAATTCGTGGGCGGCATCCCCGAGAAACCGCTCCTGCTCTTCGAGCAGCACAATGGCCTGCCGCATGCTCCGGCCCGAGAGCAGATGTCCGGCCACCGCGGACAGCGCGACCAGCGTGAGCCCGCCGACGACGAGCCCCCAGATCAGCAGTGCCCGATCACGGTCGAACGCACCGGGATTCGTGCCCGCGATGACCACCGCTTTGGTCTCGGACTCCTCCCAGGTGATCGGTGTCGCCGCGATACGGACCGGGCGGCCCGCACCGTCGTATCCGTCGCGGAAGACGGTCTCCCCGGCCAGATCGGCGTCATCGGCGAGTCCCGCGACGCCGTCGTCCTTGGGCAGCCAGGAGCGCAGATGCGCGAAATTCTCCTGCCACCTGCCATTCCCGGGCGCGCTGAGCACCACCACTGCGACTTCGCCGTTGGCCAGGGCGTCGTTCTCGAGCTGGCTCACGTCGATGGTTTCCTCGCCCTCGGGCAGGTTGACGGCGCGGAACAGTCCGCTCACCACCCGATCGAGGGAATCGTCGACCGCGGCCTCCCGCGAGCGGGCATCGATGGTCGCCGCGACGATGCCGAGAATTATCAGACAGGTCGCGGTGATGGCGGTGATCAGTGCGGTGAGCAGCCAGCGGGTGCGGCGGAGGCGGGCCACGGCGGGGCGGGCATCCGCCGTGGAAATCAAGGTGCGAATGAGTCACTTCCGATCATGAAACCGGTACCGCGCACGGTCTCGATCACCGGTGGCGCGCCGAGTTTGCGCCGCAACTGCGCTATGACGGCGTCGACGACATTCGATGCGGGTTCGGCCATTTCGTCCCAGCAGCATTCGATGAGTTCCGAACGCGATACGACGCTGCCCGCGCGGGTGGCGAGCAGTTCGAGTACGGCGAATTCCTTCGGAGTCAGCGAGCGCAGTATGCCCGCGCGCTGCACCCGGCGACGCGGCAGGTCGATATCGATATCGCCGAGCACGATCCGGGCCGGCGCCGGATGTTCGCGCCGCCGCGACAGTGCGCGCACCCGTGCGGCGAGTTCCGGCAGTGCGAACGGTTTGACCAGGTAGTCGTCGGCGCCGTGCTCGAATCCGGCTATGCGATCGGCCAATGCGTCGCGGGCGGTGAGAATCAGGACCGGGACCCGTTGACCCCGCGCGCGGTGCGCCGCGACCAACTGCAGACCGTCGCCGTCGGGCAGGCCGCGATCCACGACGAGCACGTCGTAGCCGTTGACGGAGATCTTGAAATCGGCATCCGCGAGGTTGGGGGCGAGGTCCACCGCGAAACCGGCCGAGCGCAGTCCCGCGGCGACTTCCATGCCGAGACCTTCGTCGTCCTCGATCACCAGCACTCGCACGAGGTCAGAGAATAAGGTATTTCACACCTGGTGCGCAGACTGGTGTCCGAGTACTCAGTAGGTGTAGAGATCCCAGCCGTCGGCGACCTCGCGGCACTCCCACTGGGTGCCACCGGTCTTCGGGGAGTTACCGTCTGCGGCGCAGGCGTCGTAGGTCGCGTAGTTGCCGATAAACGGGGTGTGCATCGGGGTGGGCGCGGCCGAGGCGACTCCGGTGCCCGCGGCGACGGCGCCGAGGACGAACATTCCGGCAGCGATCGTGGAGCGGATCTTCATGGTTTTTCCTCTCGTTCGCGCGGGTTGTTCCCGCGTTGGGACAAGAAAACCAAGGCGTCCGTGAGAATTTCGTGATGACGCTGAAACCGCTGTTCAGTGCTCCTTTTTCGGAGTTTCGACATGGGTGGCCCAGGCCATGAGCGATCGAACGTAGCGCATTACCAGTTCATCCGGGTACCGCTGTGGGTCGGCCAGATGCAGCCGAGCCAGTTCCTCCAATGCCGCGAGCATGATTCGCTCGGTCGCGCCATCCGGATCGACCGTGACCCCGGCATGGCGGGACAGATGCCGCGCGCCGATCGCCCGCGCATAGGACCGGCCGAGCTCGAGCCGGTCGCGCAGATCCGGCGGTCCGCCGTCGGGTGGGCTGAGGATGATCCGCCAACTCGTCGGCGTGGCATGCAGATAGGCGAGAATACTGCGGCCGATCCGATCGGGGTCGTCATCGGTGTCGGACCAGTCGAGGGTGCCGATACCGGCCAGTGCGATTGCGGATTCGCGATCCACCAGCGCGGTCATCAGCCCGGACAGATCGGTGAACTGCTGATACACCAGTGCCCGTGCGACCTCGCCCTCGCGCGCGACCCGATCGATACTCACCGCACCGAAGCCGTCGACGGCGACGATGTCGCGCGCCACATCGAGTAGCTGTGCGCGCCGCTCGGCCGCGGACATGCGGCGCTTGGGCGTGGGACAGGGCTTCGCAGTGGGCTGCTCGGACCTCGAGCGCTCCGTGGTCACGGCAACGACGGTAGCGCAAGCAATAGCTCCACCGCCTTGGCAGCGCTCTGCACCGCGCTCTCCATGGTGGCCGACCAGTCGGTCGCGGTCCAATCGCCCGCTAGCACAAGCGTGGGCACCGAGGTGCGCTGATTCGGGCGCAGGCCGTGCGTGCCGAGCACCTGGGAGAAGGTCGCCTTCGGCATCCGAACGACGTGTCCCTGAACGACTTTCGCGTCTACAGCGGCCGGGTAGTAGCGGCGCAGCAGGCGCATCTGTTCGTCGATGATCTGCTCGTTGGTCTTGTGGATCTGCTCGTACGCGCCGCTGGTGGTCAGGCAATACAGCCAGGCCTGGTCGGTGCTTCGCCCGGTCATCAACTGCCGGTCGAAGACCTCGTCGATGACGCCGGTGCCGCCGATCAGCGCCTCGAATTCGGCCTCGGTGCCGAGCGGGCGGTCCAGGTACAGGTTGGTGCTGACGATCGGTGTGTAACCCAATTTATCTGCGGCGGCGTAGATTTCGGAGTGCTCGGGCAGGTCGTCGAGCAGACCGCCAATATTCGAATTCGGTACCGCGCAGACAACGGCATCGGCCGGGACAACCGAACCGTCGGCGAGCACCACCTCGGTCACCGCGCCGTTCTCGATATTGATCCGACGAGCCACCGCGCGGTGGCGGACCTCGACACCGTATTTCTCGAAAACCCTTTGGGCCCCGGTGATATAGAGCGTATCGAGGTCGGTGGTCGGGTAGCCGATGGTGACCGCTTTGCGGTGTTTGATCCCGAGCCGGATGCCGGTGGCCATCAAATCGGCGAGGATCTTGGCCGATTCCTGCTGCACCGGTTCGGCCGCGAGACCGAGAGCGAGCCAGTCCCACAACGCTTCTCGCGCCGGAGCGGGCATACCGACCCGGTTGAACCACTGTTCGGTGGTGAGGTCTGCGAGATCGGCGGGTTGGTGCAGACACTGCCAGCCCAATCGCGCCGTGGCACGGGCCGCGCGCAGCCGATCGAGCAGGCTCGCGTCGGGATGCGCGCCGAACAAAGTGCGCCAAGCGCCGAAGCCCTTGGTCGACATGGAGGCACTGCGCCCGTCCGGCCAGCGCAGCGTCGCGCACTGCGGGAAAGCGACGTATTGCCGGGTGCCGACACTGGTCAGGTAGCGGAACAGATGGTCGTAACCGCTGGCGATCACATGCTGGCCGTTATCGGGAAGGTCATCGGCCGCTTCGACTTTCATCGCATGCGTCCGGCCGCCTAGTCGACCGCGGCGTTCCAGCAGGGTGACCTGCTTACCCGCCTCGGCCAACCAGACCGCGGACGCGAGCCCGGCCAGTCCCCCCCCGATGACCACGTACCGCCGCGGATCGTTCACCTTGCACTCCCTATATTAACTTGCATTCTGCAAGTTAATCGGGAGTGCTTGGGCCGTCAAGGGTTTGGTCGAACGCCGATCTGCTCCATGGCATAGAATTCGATCGAACTGTGCGCGGAGAACACCGTGACCTCGTCGCCGTGGTCCCGCACCAGTTCGCGCAGCCGCCGCTGATTCTCGATGCGGGCGGCGGGAAGTGTCTGCACATTCTTCTCGAACATGGCTGTTCCGAGCGGTTGTCGCGGACGAACCGGGTCGAGGACACCGGGATGGTAGTAGGAGTCGCCCGCGGACAGCAGCCAGCCGTTCCCGGTATCGACGGCGACGCCCGCATGGCCGCGGGTATGCCCGGCGAGCGGGATGATCAGGATTTCCGGTGGCAGACCGGTCAATTCGCGCACCGCGTCGAATCCGAACCAGCTGTCACCGGTATCCGCGTACGATTCCCAGCGCGGACCGTGGCGGAACTGAGGTTCCTTGTAGCGCAAGCGTTCTTCGCGCGTATGCCCGCCCTGTAGGGCACGCAGTTCCTCGGCGTATACGTGCACCCGCGCGTGCGGGAAGTCGGCGAGGCCGCCCGCATGGTCGAGGTCGAGATGGGTGAGGACGATGTCGCGCACATCCTCGCGTCGGTAACCCAGCGCCTCGATCTGGCGCACCGCGGTCTGTGCGAGATCGAGGACCGGATTGGTGAGCCGGAGGAAGCGACGGCCGAGCCATTCCTCGGGTCGATGCACCGCCTGCTCGCCGATGCCGGTCTCCACCAGGACGAGTCCGGAGTCGAGTTCGAGGAGCAGACAGTGGCAGACCATCTCGGCGCGGCCGAAGATGCTGCCGGTGCCGTCGAGGAGTCGGCCGCCGAGTGGGCGCATCGTGCCGCAATCGAGGTGGTGCACGCGCATCAGGAGAGCTCCCGTTCGAAGGTGGTACGCAGGTGGGCGGCGACCGCGCGCAGCGGCGCGACATCGCGTTTGGTCTTGGCGAGCATCAGGGCACCCTCGATCGTGGCGAGGGTGACAGTCGAAAGTTCGTTGGCGCGCTCCTGGTCGATTCCCTTGTCCCGCAGGTACTTTTCGATCGACTCCCGCCAGGATTCGAAACCGGTGACGCAGGCCTGCCTGATCGTTTCGCTCTCGCGCCCCGCGTCGAGTGCGATGGTCGCGATGGGGCAGCCGCGTTCGAAATCGGAATCGACGAGCAGTGCGGTGAGGACGTCGAAGGCGGTGGCGATATCGCCACCGTCGGCGAGGATGGCGTCCAGTTGGTCGCGCAGTTGGCTGCTCGATTGGGTGAGGGCCTCGGCGGCGAGTTGTTCCTTGCCGCCGGGGAAGTGGAAGTAGAGCGAGCCCTTGGGTGCGCCGCCCGCGCTGACGAGTTGATTAAGGCCGGTGGCGTGATAGCCCTGGGTGTGGAAGAGGTCGGCCGCGGCGTCGATGAAGCGTTGGCGAGAGTCGGTGCGAGGTGCCACGCCCTCACGGTACGTGAACTATGACGACCGGTCTAGTTAGTTCGGAAAACCGGCGAATATTCGAGGTGGATGGTGGTGGATTCGGGACGCCTGGGTCGGCAGTGGTGGAAAGAGCGTGCAGGAGTGGATAACTGAAGACCGCCGTGGCGGTGAGGGCGAGGAGGGCGGCGAGTAGTCGGCTGACTATCGCGGTCAGGTGGGTTCTGGCTGGCAGCGTGGGCAGAAGTAGATGCCGCGTTCGCGCTGGGTAATGCGGTCGGACTGGGGGTTTCGGGCCGTTCGGCCGGGTTGGGGTTCGGTCTCGCCGAGTAGATGGACGACCATGCGGGTGCCGCAGCGCTGGCACGGGCGTCGGGCGCGGCCGTAGGCGAGTGGCCGCCACGGTGGTTCGGTGGCGGCCTTGGTGAGTACGCGATGCGCCTCGTGCACGAGGGCGAGCAGGTCGGGGACGTCGCAGATAGGTGTGGCCGGGTGGACGCGGCGCAGGAAGCAGATTTCGCTGCGGAAGATATTGCCGATACCGGCCAGGTTGCGCTGGTCGAGTAGGGCGAGGCCGATCGGTTGGGCCGGATGCCGTGCCAGCCGTCGCACCGCCTCGGTCACATCCCAGTTGGCGCCGAGCAGGTCCGGTCCGAGATGGTCGGTGGCGGTGTGCTCGTCCGCGCGCCGCAGCACCTCGACGGTGCCGAGCGAAAAGCCCACGGCCTCGGTGTCATCGGTGCCGAGCACCAGCCGGGCGGTCACCGGCGGCCGCGTCCACCGTTCACCGGCGCAGTAGGTCCGCCATTCGCCCTCCATCTTCAGATGCGTGTGGACGCTGACCTCGTCGGTTCGGACGAACAGATGCTTGCCATAGCTGGCGACCCCCTCGACCCGCTGCCCCACCAGATCGACCGTGGCATAGCGCGGCACCCGGAAATCGCTGCGGATCAGCGTTTTCCCCTCCAGCGCGAGCCGCAGTCTGGCCGCCGTCAGGAATACGGTGTCGCCTTCAGGCATGGCTCGACCATAGGTGCGGAGTGCGAGTGGCCGTCGCTGCCCAGTTCTCGCTCTGCGGTGTGTGAGTGGCCGACGCCGCGCAGTTCTCGCTCTGCGGTATGCGAGTGGCCGACGCCGCGCTTACCGGAAAGGTGTCGGCGTGCGCGGGTTCGTCCGGCTTGCTCCGTAATCGGGGCCGCGTGGTGTCGCGGAGAATCCGGCCTCGCTTTGCGGTGTGTGAGTCGCTGTCGCCGTGCTTGCCGGAGTGGCGTCGTGATGCGCGGCTTCGTCGTCGGATCACGGCTTGCTCCGCAATCGCAGGCCGCGTGGGGTCGCCGAGAATCCGGCCTCGGTGAGGAAACCGGCGAAGGTGTTGCCGTGCACGGTTTCTCCGTCGACCCGGTCGATCACCAGTGAGTCGACGCGGCGGTCGCGCACCAGATCGGCCAGGGCGGTGGCCGCGGCCTGGCGGACGTTCGGGTCCTCGGTGAAGGTGAGCAGCGTTTTGCCGCCGCGCTCCAGATACAGCGCCAGTTCGCCGTCGACGAGCACGACGATGGCGCCGGCCTTGCGTCCGGGGCGGTGGCCCGCGCCCTCGGACGGTCCCTTCGGCCAGGGCAGTGCCGCGCCGTAGGGGTTTGCGGGATCGCTTGCCGCCAAGGCGAATGCGGTGCTCCGGCGTTGTCCACCGGTGCCGGGGCGGGTGCGCTCGGTGTCGAAGGAGCGCAGTCGGTCCACCACATCGGTGGTGGAGAATTGTGCGCCGCCCAGCGAATCGATGAAATAGCCACGGCGGCAACGGCCGCGATCCTCGAATTCGGTGAGCACGCGATACATGAGCGCGAATCCGCCCGGCACGCCCTCGTTCTGCACCGAACCGCGGGTCAGCACGCCGTACCGCTCCAGCAGGGTGTCTGCCGTCGCGTGGGCGCGCAGGGTGTTGTCCGCTACTCGCTCCGGCAGCAACGACCAGCGGCCCGCGACGGCGGGCGGTCCGGATCTGGTGGGCATATTCGGTCGTGGGAGGTAGGCCCGTCCGCGCGGTGCGCGCCGTGGTGTGCGATGGGCGGTGGTGGTCCGTGCGCTACCCGAGAGCAGGGCGCGCACGGGGGCGAAGGTGTCACCGGAGACCACGCCTGCCCAGACGAGCTCCCACAATGCATTCGCGACTCGGGGATCGTCGAGGAGTCCGGTGGCGTCGGAGAGATGCCGGAAGAAGTACGCGCCGCCGCCGTGCAGGACCGGGGGGAGTCGCATCGGCGACCCGTCTCGGCCTGCCGAGCCGTTGGTGGTCACCGAGGTGCCTCGAGTCGCCGAATTGCCCGGCATCGCTGAAACATCCTGTGCTGCATCATCGTCCAGCGCGACGACCTGTCCTGATCCAGCACCGGGCTGCGCCTCCGGTTCGGCATCAATGGGCGTCCACGGGGCGATCGATGCACCCAACGCATCGAGCAGGCGCAGATGCACCTCGGACAGTTCGATCTCGTCGGCAGGTGTCAGCGTGAACGGCGCTTGATCGGCCAGGTGCAGCGCGATCCAGCCGTCCTTGGCGGTGATTGCGCCGTGCCCGGACCAGATGACCTCACCGGTGGCCATCAACTCGTCCAACATGGCGGGTGAGTAGTCGCGCACCCGCGCGGGCAAGATCAGCGATTCCCATGCGGACGCGGGAATCGGCACTCCCGCAAGCTGTTCCACCACCGTCGCCACCCCGTCGACGCCGCGCAATTCACCGGTGCCGATGTGCTGCCAGGACGGCAGGAACCGGCCGAAGGCAGTGGTCGCAACCGGCTCCACCTCATGCCGGGCGGCCGCGAGCGACCGGCGGCGCAATCGGCGCAGCACCTGGCTGTCGCACCACTCCGAGCCGCTGGCCGCAGGTGTGAATTCGCCCTCTACCACGCGCTTTTCCGCGACCAGCCGATGCAGTGCCGTCGCGGCGACCGCGGTGCCGAGTCCGAAACGAGCGGCCACGGCCTCGGTCGTGAACGGTCCGTGCGTGCGGGCATAGCGCCCGACGAGGTCTCCGAGCGGATCGGCGACCGGTTCGATGAATGCGGCGGGGGTGCCGATCGGGAGCGGTACGCCGAGCGCGTCGCGCAGGCGCGCGGCATCCTCCACCGCGACCCACCAGGTCCGTCCAGCGAAGGTGACCTCGAGTGCGCGCTTGGATTTCACCAAGCCGGTGAACCATTCCGCCGGATCACCGGTGGGCTCTGCATCGTCGAGTTGAACGCCGACGCACCGCTGCGCGGCTTCGTCAGCAGTAAGCGGTCCGAGCAACCGCAACAGATCGGCCAGACCCTCCGCATCCCGTGCCAACCGTTCGGGTGTGAGCCGCTGCAATTCCCGCTCGGTCTGCTCGATAACGGTGGCGTCCAACAGCTCCCGCAGTTCCACCCGCCCCAGCAGTTCGGCGAGCAGACTCGAATCGAGCGATAGTGCGGCGGCCCGACGTTCGGCCAGCGGACTGTCCCCGTCGTACATGAACTGTCCGATGTAATCGAACAGCAGGGAGTTGGCGAACGGTGACGGCGTCGCGGTCTCGACTTCGACCAGGCGCACCTGGCGGCGCGCCACCCGTCCGAGCAGATCCCGCAGCGACGGCAGATCGTAAACGTCACGCAGACATTCGCGCACCGTCTCCAACAGGATCGGAAAGTCCGGAAACTTCCGCGCCACATCGAGCAATTGCGCCGACCGCTGCCGCTGCTGCCATAGCGGCGCACGCTTACCCGGATCGCGTCGGGGCAGCAGCAGTGCCCGCGCCGCGCACTCCCGGAATCGCGATGCGAACAGCGCCGATCCGCCGACCTGCTCGGTGACGATGTCGTCGATCTCATCGGGCTCGAATACGAAAAGCTCAGCACCGGGCGGATCGTCGGTGGTATCGGGTAGTCGCACGACGATGCCGTCATCGGAGGCATTCGGCGCGACGTCCACGCCGAACCGCTCCCGCAGCCGCGCACCGATCGCCAATGCCCACGGCGCATGCACCGGCAGGCCGTACGGCGAATGCAGCACCAGTCGCCAATCGCCGAGCTCGTCGCGGAAGCGCTCGACGATCAGGGTCTTGTCGGTGGGCAATTGTCCGGTGGCAGTATGTTGTTCATCGAGCAGCGTCACCAGATTCGTGGTGGCATTGTCGTCGAGGCCGGCGCCACGTAGGAGTGCGTCGACCGCCGGATCCGTTGGGGAGCGCTTCTTTCCATCGGTGTTGGAGTCCGCACCCTTCGATGAGTGCACACCGGCCTTGCGAATGAATTCTCCGAGCGCCGCGCCGAGTTCGGCGGGGCGACCGAGTCCGTCACCATGCCAGAACGGCAATCGCCCCGGCTGCCCGAATGCGGGCGTGACCAGCACCCGGTCGAAGGTGATCTCCTCGATGCGCCAGCTGGTCGCACCGAGCGCGAAAACATCGCCGACCCGCGACTCGTACACCATCTCCTCATCGAGTTCGCCCACCCGCGAGGCCTTTTCACCGACCATGTAGACCGCGAAAAGGCCACGATCCGGGATCGCGCCACCCGAGGTCACGGCCAGTCGCTGCGCACCTGGTCGACCGGTGAGCGTGCCCGCGTCGCGGTCCCAGACCAGCCGGGGCCGCAATTCGGCGAACTCGTCCGACGGATAGCGACCGGCGAGCAGATCGAGCACAGATTCATACGCCGACCTGGGCAGCGAGGCGTAATTGCCGGTGCCGCGCACGGTTTCGAACCAGGCGTCGACGTCGATGGGTTCGAGCGCGCAGGCCGCGACGGTCTGCTGGGCCAGGATGTCCAAGGGGTGCGCGGGAACTTGCAACGCTTCGATCTGCCCCGCCGTCATCCGCTGCGAGGCGACCGCGCAGTGGATGACATCGGTGCGGTGCTTCGGGAACAGCACCCCGCGCGAGATCTCACCGACCTGGTGCCCGGCCCGCCCGACCCGCTGCAACCCACTCGCCACCGACGGCGGCGCCTCCACCTGTACCACCAAATCGACCGCGCCCATATCGATTCCGAGTTCGAGACTGCTGGTGGCGACAACGCAGCGCAGCCGTCCGCTCTTGAGATCGTCCTCGATCAGCGCCCGCTGCTCCTTGCTCACCGAACCGTGGTGCGCTCGGGCCAGCAGTGGATCGGCGCCGTGGATCACTTCGGTGGAGGCACCGAGTTGGGCGGGCGGCTTGTGGTCGGTATCGACGGCCTCGCCCAGCCGCGCGGCATAGGCCTCATTGAGCCGCGCGGTCAGTCGCTCGGCCAACCTGCGCGAATTCGCGAAGACGATCGAAGACCGGTGGCCCAGCACCAGATCCACGATCGCCTCGTCCACATGCGGCCAGATCGACCCGGGCTGATCGGAATCGCCCGGTTCGGTCATATCCGCGATCGGCACCCGCACGGACAGATCGAAGGTCTTGGGAGCGGGCGGCGAAACGATCGTGATCGGCGCGCTTCCGACAAGGAACCGTCCGACCTCCTCGGGCGGTCGCACCGTCGCCGATAGCCCGATCCGCTGCGCGGGCCGCTCGGTCAGCAGATCCAAACGGGCCAGCGACAGTGCCAGATGTGCGCCGCGCTTACCGCCCGCGATGGCGTGTACCTCGTCCACGATCACCGTGCCGACATCGCTCAGCGTCTCCCTGGCCGCGGAGGTGAGCATCAGGAACAGCGATTCGGGCGTGGTGATCAGAATGTCGGGCGGTGTCCGCTGCATCGATCGCCGGTCCGCCGGACTGGTATCGCCGGACCGAACGCCGACGGTGATCGTCGGCGGGTCCAGGCCGAGGCGCTTCGCGGTCTGGGTGACCCCCACCAGCGGCGCACGCAGATTCCGCTCGACGTCCACCGCCAATGCCTTGAGCGGTGACACATAGAGCACCGAGGTGCCGACCTTGCCCTCGGGCTTCGGCCGGGTCGCGAGTTGATCGATGGCCCACAGAAAGGCCGACAGTGTCTTACCCGAACCGGTCGGCGCGACGACCAAGGTGTGCTCACCTGCGGCAATGGCCTGCCAAGCGCCCAGCTGAGCGGCCGTGGGCGCGGGAAACGCGCCGTCGAACCACTCTTGGGTCGCGGTGGAGAACTGGGCCATGGCATCAGTGTGCACCCGGGTACCGACAACCAGCAGCGGCGGCCGGAATACCTCGAGTCCGGCAAATGGCTCGCGGCCCGAGCGAAGGGGTGGCAATCGAAGTACGGCCGCCAGCGTCGCGCCGTACGCTTCCAACCGTGCAAAAGGTGCTCAGACTCGACCTGGTCAGCCATGGCATGACCGAGGCGATGCGAAAGGCACGTTTTCCAGTAGACGAATCGCTGACCGAGGCCGGTCGCCGAGCAATCGCGGCGTGTGGCCGCCTGACCGCGGCGCGCGTGCTCACCGGACCCGAACGCCGGACCGTGGAAACGGCTGCGCTGATGGGACTTCCGGGCGAGGAGGACGCCCGGCTGCGTGATCTGGATGCCGGCGCGTGGCGCGGCGGCGAACTGATGTCGGTGCCGCAGGATGAGCTGTATGCCTGGCTGACCGACCCGCAGTTCCGTGGTCACGGTGGCGAATCCGTGACCGATGTGGTCGAGCGGACCAGGTACTGGATGGCCGAAATCGCCTCCGAAGGCATGTCCACCATCGCGGTCACCCATCCGGCGGTGATCCGTGCGGCGCTGCTGGTGACCTTGGACGCGCCGCCGAAATCGTTCTGGCGGATCGACATTCCGCCGGGTAGCGTCACCCGGTTGCACTACCGCGGCGAATGGACATTGCACTTCACGGCGTGAGATCCGGGCTCATCGCCCGCAGCGGTCCATCGCCCATCGTCACGAGCAGTCGTACCGCATCGGTGATCAGCCGCACCGGAATCGACGGATCGACGGCCCGCTGCATGCCGAGCCCGATGCCCATGCTCAGGATCGCGGTCGCGGCATCCGCTGCGGACATCGGCAGCGGGATTCCGATCGTGTCCGAAAGCGTCTGCACCTGCGCCGCGACGGCGCCGCGCATCATGGCGAGGCTGGAGACCAGCGCGGCCTGCAGTTCCGGATCGTCGCGGGCGACGGTGGCGAATTCGAATTCGAGCATGGTCCAGCCGACATCGCCGATGGTGTGCTCGGCCCATTCGTGGAATCGCGCCAGCTGATCGTCGAGTGTCTCGCCGGCCGCGATCAGATCGGCCACCTCGCCGAATTTCGTCGCGTGGATCAGCCCGAGCACCTCCAGGCACAGCTCCTTTTTGGTGCGGAAGTTCGAGTAGACCGCGCCCTTCGAGTAGCCCGCCTCCTCGGCGACTCGCTCCAGGCTGGTTTTCGCATAGCCCTCGGTCAGGAAGAGATCGCGTGCGGTCGCGATCAGATCGGCCCTGGTACGGGCCTGACTTTCGGACCGGGTCAGACGTGCCATACCGCAGATTCTACGTACCGTTGGATTTCGGATACCGAAGGTATTTGAATTCTGCTAGTGTTTGAAACCATGGGTAACAAAAACCGGTCGCAACGGCGCGGCCTGGCCATCGGCTGCGGCGGCACGCTCGGGTTCGCCTGGATCGTCGCCGCGCTGGCCGCCACCCGCGAGGTGCTCGACTGGGATCCGCGGGAGGCGGATGTGCTGCTCGGCACGTCGGCGGGTGCCGAGACGGTCACCCTGCTCGGCAGCGGTATCGGTGTGGATGAACTCGTCGCCATGCAGCGCGGCACCTCGACGAATCCGATTCTGTCGGCGCATATGCGTTCCGAACCCGGACGGTTTCCCCCGCTGCCCCGGCCCCGGCTGGGTGAGTTGGCTTTGAGTCTGCGTGCGCCCGCGACCGGACAGCGGTTGCTCACCGCGGGCAGCGGCCTACTGCCGATCGGCGGTGGTGATGCGAGCTGGCTGCAACACCTGGCCGATCGCCTGAATCCCGGCCGCTCCTGGGTATCTCATCCCGCGACCTGGCTGGTCGGCATGGATTATGCGACGGGAGAACGGGTTCCGTTCGGTTCGCCCGATGCACCGTCGGCAGCCTTGGGCGAGGCGCTGCGCGCGTCGTGGGCAGTACCCGGTTGGTTCCCGCCCGTATCGATCGCCGGACGCCGCTTCATCGATGGTGGCGCCGGATCGACTGCATCGGTTGATCTGCTTGCCGCGCAACAACTCGACGAGGTACTGGTGCTCGCGCCGATGGCCTCCGTCGAAAAAGTCCCCGCGACCGGTCCCGGTCATTTCCTGGAGCGGCAGCTGCGCAGCCGCATGAGCGCCCAGCTCGCCGCCGAGGTCGGGGTGTTGCGCGCGGCAGGTACGCGCGTCCTCGTGATCGGTGCCACCGCAGACGATCTCGAGGTAATGGGCCCGAATTTCATGGACGGACGCCGCCGTCTCGAAACCTTCGAACACAGTCTGCACAGCACTCGCCGAGCGCTGGAACAAGGAGCCTTCGCATGAATATTCTCGGTCACGGTTATCCGGATATCGACCTGAAGGGCGCGCGGGTGCTGATCACCGGCGCGGGCCGCGGCATCGGACAGTCGACCGCGGAACTGTTCGCGGCCAAGGGCGCTGAAATCGCCATTGCCGATGTCGATACTGTCGCAGCCGAATCCGCCGCTGCGGCTATCGGTGCGCGCGCCTATGAGCTCGACGTCCGTGCCCGCGACCAGTGGGACAAGGTCGTCGCCGACTTCGGTGCGGTGGATGTTCTCGTCAACAACGCGGGTGTCATGCCCGCGGGCGCGTTCCTCGACGAGTCCGACGCGGTCGGCCGCGCGACCATCGATATCAACGTCTGGGGTCTCATCCATGGCATGCGCGCAGTGGTGCCCGGCATGATCGAGCGCCGCCGCGGCCACGTCGTCAATGTCGCCTCGCTCGCGGGCAAGATCCCGGTCGCGGGCCTCGCCGTCTACAACGCGAGCAAATTCGCCGCAGTAGGCCTGTCCGCCGCGACACGTTTGGAGTTCGCGCCGCAGGGGGTCAGCGTCAGCTGCGTCATGCCGTCGGCCGTCCGCACCCGCCTCTCCTCCGGCCTGGCGCTCGGCAAGGGCATGCCCACCGTCGAACCCGAAGACGTCGCCGCCGCCATCCTGCAAACCTGCGAAACCCGCAAGGCCGAGGTAGCCGTCCCGAACTACCTGGGTCCCATCGACATAGCCCTGGCCGCCGCCCCCGAACGCGCGGTCCGCCTCGTTCGCAGACTCCTCGACGGCAACCGCGCCCTGCACCCCGCCGACTCCGAAACCCGCGCGCAATACGAACAGCAGGTCCGTTCGATCACCGAATAGCCGAAACTTATCCACAGCCTCGTCGCTATCCCCAATTCGGTGCAGAAGGGTCGCGAAGACGCCTTGCGCGCGCTCGGCTGGATCGTCATCCGCTGGGTCCGGCAAGATCTGGACCACCCCGCCCGATGGCTGCGTCGACGCGCTCCGCAGCCGAAATCGGCCCGTCCCACACCACGCCTCGGCAAACTGGTTCCGGACTTTCCGTATCTGAACCGACCGGGCAACCCGCTCGCATCCGGGCACCCCGCGTATGTGGGGTGCCCGGATGCGGAGACGGGGTGTCCGGTCGGTGCGGCTGCTAGAGCTGCGGGGGCTTGATGCCGAGATCCTGCAGGCCGTTTCGGTAGAGCTCGACATTGGCCAGTTTGATGTCCTCGTAGCCGCGGACCATGTCGGGAAGTGCGGCGGCCTTGGCTGCGCGGTCGTAGTCGGCTGGGGTGAGGTTGGTGGCCAGGGTGGTCACCATTTCCGTGTAGTGGGCGAGCAAGGTGCGTTCGACGCGGCGGACGTGGGCATAGCCGAAGGGGTCGAACTTGGTGCCGCGCAGGCGCTTTCCCTTTGCGAGGACTCGCAGGGCGAGGTGACTGCGGGGGCCGAGGCCGATCTTCTTCTTGCGGCCCATGGCACGCAGGATCGGCGGGTGCAGACGGTAGGTGAGGTTGGCGCCGTCGGGGAGCTGCTGGCTGACCTGGTCGAGGAAGGCGGGGTCGGTCAAGCGGCGGGCCACCTCGTATTCGTCCTTGTAGGCGGTGAACTTGTAGAGGCCGCGGGCCACCTGCTCGCTGAACTCGGTGCGATCGGTGACGCGTTGCTCTGCCTCCCAAATGCGTTGCACGGTGCGGATATAGTCGCGCGCGACGCGTACTCCCTGGAAGCCGATCAGCTCGATGGCACGCAGTTCGAGCAGCCGCCTGGTCTCACCTGTCGCGCTCACCCCGTCGAAAAGGTCTGCCGGAATCGCGATCTCGGCGCGCTTGTGGGTCTTTCGCGCGGTGACAGCGGCGAATTCGTCCGGCCGCGCGATCGCCACCCGCCCCCAACGGAATGCCGCGATATTGGCATGCACCGCAACGCCATTGATCTCGATGGCCTCCTCGATCGCCGACGCGGGTATGCGTAGGCCGCCGATCTGGTAGGCGGCGCCGACGAGCAGGAAGTTGGCGGCGGCGGTATTTCCGAACAGCACCTCGGCTGCGGCCAGCGCGTCGAACGAGCGCACCGAACGGGATACCTGCTCGAGCCGGGAAAGCAGTTCGCGCTCTTCGGGATACGCGACGGACTTGTCGTAGACCATTTCTCCGGTCGCGGTCTTGCTGGTCGACGCGACGGACAAGGTGGTCTGCTTCGAGCCGTAGGCCAGATTCTTGTTATCGGTGGCGGCGAGCAGGTCGAACGCGACTATGCAGTCGGCCGAACCCGGCGTCAGGCGGTTCGCCGGCTCCAATTCGCCACTCGTGAAGCGCAGGTGCGATACGACCGGCCCGGCCTTCTGACTCAGACCGATCTGATCCAGGCTCGCCACCTCGTACCCGGCGCGCAACGCCGCGGTCGCAAGCACCTGGTTGACCGTCACGATTCCGGTGCCACCGATACCGGCGAGGAATACGTTCTGGGTCGTCGCCGGTGCGCCGTTCGGCAGGTCGGGCAGTTGCGGCGGCTCGGGGCGTCGAGTTGTCTTGCGCTTCTCGGCTTTCGCGGGAAGCTCGACCGTTACGAAAGAGGGGCAATCGCCGTCCATGCAGCTGTAGTCGGTATTGCACGAGGTCTGGTCTATGCGGGTCTTGCGGCCGAATTCGGTATCGACCGGCTGTACCGAAAGGCAGTTGCTCTTGACACCGCAATCGCCGCAGCCCTCGCAGACCGCCTCGTTGATGACCACCCGGGTCCGCCGGACCGGCAGCGTGCCCCGCTTGCGCCGACGGCGCGCGTCGGCGGCGCAGTGCTGGTCGTAGATGAGCACGGTCACGCCGGGAATCTCGCGCAGGGTGCGCTGGGCTTCGTCGAGCCGATCCCGGTGCCAGAGCAGGGTTCCGGCGGCGAGGTCGCGCTTGCGGTACTTCTTGGGTTCATCGGCGCAGATGATGATCTGCCGCACGCCCTCGGTGGTGAGTTTGTGGGTCAGCATGGGTACCGCGAGTGCGCCCTCGGCGTCCTGCGCGCCGGTCATCGCGACGACATCGTTGTAGAGCAGCTTGTAGGTGATATTCACGCCCGCGGCGATACACGCCTGCACCGCGAGTTGTCCGGAGTGGAAATACGTTCCGTCACCGATGTTCTGGAACAGATGCGGCACCGAGGTGAACGGAGCCTGACCGATCCACTGCGCACCCTCGCCGCCCATCTGGGTCAGCCCGGTCACCTTGGTGTCTTCGCGGCCGGACATGGTGACCATGGTGTGGCAGCCGATGCCGCCACCGGCGATCGACCCTTCCGGCACGGCGGTGGACCGGTTGTGCGGGCAGCCGCTACAGAAGTAGGCCGCCCGCTTCGCAGGTAGCACCGCGAGCGACAGTGGCTGTGGCAAGGGACGTTTCATCTCCAGCCGCCGCTGCAGCGCGCGGCGCAACGGTGCCACGATCCGACCCGAAGTGAGCTCGCCGTCCTGCGCGAACAGCGGCCGGTTCTCCGCATCGCGCTTGCCGATTATCTGCGGCGCATCGGCAGTGCCGTACAGGATTTCGCGGATCTGCGTTTCGATGAACGCGGTCTTGTCCTCGACGACCACGACCCGCTCCAACCCCTCGGCGAATTGCCGGACCCGACCAGGTGCAATCGGATACGGCATGCCGATGCGCAGCAGTCGGACCCCGGCGTGATGCAGTGCGTCATCGTCGACGCCGAGATCGATCAGTGCCTGGCGCACGGCGTCGAATGTGGTTCCGGTGGCGGCGATTCCGATGTGGGCGCGCGTCGGATTCACCTCGATGACGTCGAGTTCATTGAGTGCGCTGTAGGCCTGCACCATCTTCCAGCGCGGCCCGTACAGATCGGCCTCGGCGAGCACGCTGTCCGTCGGCGCGGCCATCGGCCGCTGGAGGTAGGTGAACGGCCTTCCCTCCCATTCGATCTCGGGGACGGTGATGTCGATATCGCCGACCGAGCCGTCGACTGTCCACGCGCCGTCGGCGACATCGGCGACGATCTTCAGCGCGACCAGGCATCCCGATGCCCGCGAGAGGGCGACACCGTGCAGGCCCATCGTGATGATCTCGCGGGCGTTGCGCGGAAACAGAACTGGGATCCCCATCGCGGCCAGCGAGCGCTCACTCACCGCAGGCACGGTCGAGGACTTGGACGCCGGATCATCGCCGACCAGCAACAGGACACCGCCACGGGCATTCGCGCCGTACATATTGGCGTGCCGCAACGCGTCCGTCGCGCGATCGAGACCGGGGCCCTTGCCGTACCAGACTCCGACAACGCCGTCATGCGTAGCCTCGCCCGCGGGCAGATCCGCTTGGCTGCCCCACACCGAGGTCGCCGCGAGTTCCTCGTTCAATCCGGGGACGAACGAAATATCGTGCTCGGCCAATACATTCGGCATCCCGCTGAGCATCTTGTCGACGCCGCCGAGCGGGCTGCCCTGATATCCGGATACGAAGGTGCCGACCCGGCGTCCGGCGCGCAGATCACGAACATGCTGCTCGACCAGTTGTCGGGCAATCGCCTGGACGCCGGTGAGGACAACGGTGCCCGCGCCGACGCGGTAGCGGTCGGCCAGGTCATAGGGGGCTGGGATCAGTTCGCGGTCCGCGAGCTCGGTCATGTAGTCCACCCGTCCGCGAGGCACCGATCGGGCGCTTCGCTTCGTTGAGCATTTCTTTCCGTCATCCTGTACTTGTAGAGCTGAACGCACAACTGATATGCGACACGCTGAGCAGACTGCTCAATTTGTAGCTCGACTAGTGGGCATGAGTTGTGCAGGATGCGAGGTGAAATGTGACCTCGGCCACGCGAGCCGGAATGATCGCATCACGTCACCGGACCACTCGGGCAAGTCGTCCGCGCCAGGGAGCTCACGCACCAGCCGAGTCCGGGTCCCCAAGCGAAGTTCGCGGCCCGCCAGGTGAGTTCATGCGCTGGGGACTCATGTGTGCCAAGCGAATTCGCGCACGGAGCAGGTCGGGCGGGCCGGGTGAATTCGTGCGGGCAGCGCGAGTTCATGCGGAGCAGGTGGGTTCGTGACACCCCGGCACCCCTTGTCGTAACTGGGTACCCCTCGAGTGGGTGCCCAGTTCGAAGGCGGGCTTTCCGATGCGCCCATCACGGCGTGCGGGAGGCTCAGGTGCGCCTCATCCGCGGAGTCGCCGCTTCGGTGGCCGGGAGTTACAACCAGGCGGCGACGCCACCGTGGTGGGAGCAGGTGCCGGAGCGGTGCTGGCTGTAGCTGTAGGTGCCGTCGGTGCAGCGTGCGGTGGCTCCGGGCGGGGCGGCGGGAGCGGACTGGGGGCGGTGGACACATTGGTTGTCCGAGTTGAGGTAGGAGTCGTTGCCGCAGGAGGATTGGGATTGGGCGAGTGGGGCGGCCGCTGCGGGCGGTACCGAGGCGATCGGCGCAGGCGGTGCGGGTGGTGCTACCGAGGTGGTCGGCGATGTGGTCGTCGGAGCTGCGGTGGTCGTGGTCGACTGCGGCGACGTTGTCGCAACCGGTGTCGAGGTGGCCTTGGACGTGGTGACCGACGCCGTCGCGGCGCTGAGCCCGGGGCCGCTCGATTGCGGCGCGCAGCCGCTGAGCAGCAGTGTGAGCGCACCCGCGAATGCGAGTCCGGTGCCGACGAAGGTGTTGAAGCGGTTACTCATGTTCCCCTACCGAGACGCTGCCAGGCCGGTCTGAAGGGTTGGGTGCCTGGGCTACTCGCTCAATCGGCCTGGCATACATCCCGTTACCGACACTCCCGGCGACTCGCCGCAGAGCGCCCCCAGCGAAAAAAGGTCCAGGCCAGTCGGTTTGGAACCGGTCGGCCTGGACCATCAGTGGCAGGGGCAGGATTCGAACCTGCGACCTCTGGGTTATGAGCCCAGCGAGCTACCCAGCTGCTCCACCCCGCGTCGTACGAGCAACGCTACGTCGATGCCGGTGGTCCGCGCGAGCGATTATCCGCTCTGCCGCACATGCGTGAGCGGCGCGCAAAGCCCGCGCCTCGCGCTATTCGGCCTCTCCCCGACGACATCGTCGAGGCATGCGCCGAAAGGCAGGACAGGTTGTGGCTCAGCCGAATTGGATGCCCTGCGCCAATGGCAACTGATCGGAGTAGTTGACGGTGTTGGTCGCCCGCCGCATGTATGCCTTCCACGAGTCCGACCCGGATTCCCGCCCGCCGCCGGTCTGTTTCTCCCCGCCGAACGCGCCGCCGATCTCCGCGCCGGAGGTGCCGATATTGACGTTGGCGATGCCGCAGTCCGAGCCGTCGGCGGCGAGGAAGCGTTCGGCCTCGCGCTGGTCAGCGGTGAAGACGGCCGAGGAAAGGCCTTGCGGAACACCGTTGTGCAGGTCGATAGCGGCGTCGAAGTCGCGGTAGGTGAGCACGTACAGGATCGGTGCGAAGGTTTCCTCGCGGACCACGGCGGTCTGGGCGGGCATGCGCACGATCGCCGGGCGCACGTAAAAGGCGTCGTCGCCGAAGCCGTCGACTCGCTCGCCGCCGCAGACCAGTTCGCCGCCGTCGGCAAGCGCACGATCGATCGCCGCGCGCATCCCTTCGTAGGCACGGCCGTTGACCAGCGGGCCGACGAGCACACCGTCGTCGAGCGGATTGCCAACGCGCAGTTGTCGATATGCCCCGGCCACGCGATCCAGCAGCGGCCCGACGACATCGGCGTGCACGATCAACCGACGCAAGGTCGTACAGCGCTGTCCGGCCGTACCCGCCGCCGCGAATACGATGCCGCGCGCCGCCAGCTCCAGATCCGCTGTGGGCGTGACGATCGCGCCGTTGTTACCACCCAACTCCAGCAGACATCGCCCGAACCGAGCGGCCACCCGCGGCGCCACCGTACGGCCCATCCGGACCGAACCGGTCGCGCTCACCAGCGCCACCCGCTCGTCCTCGACCAGCCGAGACCCGACCTCCGCGCCACCTTGAATCAGTTGATGCACTTCGGGATCCGCGCCGACATCGGCCGCAGCACGGCGCAGCAGCGTATGGCAGGCCAGCGCCGTCAGCGGTGTCGTCTCCGACGGCTTCCACACCACCGTGTCACCGCAGACCAGCGCCAGGGCGGTATTCCACGCCCACACCGCGACCGGGAAGTTGAATGCCGAGATAACCCCGACCACGCCGAGCGGATGCCAGGTCTCCATCAGCCGATGTCCGGGCCGCTCCGAGGGCATGGTCTTGCCGTAGAGCTGGCGCGACAGTCCGATCGCGAATTCGCAGATATCGATCATCTCCTGCACCTCGCCGACGGCCTCCGCGCCGATCTTCCCCGCCTCCAGGGTGACCAACTCGCCGAGTTCGGCCTTGTGCGCGGTGAGCAGTTCGGCCAGTCGCCGCACCACCCCCGCCCGCACCGGCGCGGGTACGGTGCGCCAGCCGCGGAAGGCTGCCGCCGCCCGCCCGATCGCCGCGTCCGCATCGTCGAGGGAATCGGCGGACAGGGTCATGAGCGTGCCACCGGTGATCGGCGTCCGTGCGGGCAGCTCGCCCGCGACCGGTGTCGGCGCGCCAAGTGTGTGCAGCAGTTCGGCCGAGCGGGTTGCCAGGTCCTTGGTCAGGTGGTCGTCGAGCGTGTCTGTCATCGGTTGCTCCGCTTTAGCTTTGGGTCGGCGAACAATATCGGATGGGTACGGTCCGTCAAGGCGCAAAAGTTTTCGCCACGAGTAGCCTCCGCTGGGTTAGCCTTCGCTGATGGCGGATACACCGGCAAGACCCGTACTCGATGACATCGATCGCCTGCTGATTCGTGAACTGATGGCCGATGGTCGCGCCACCCTGTCGAATCTGGCCGAAAAGGCGAGCTTATCGGTGTCTGCTGTGCAATCGCGGGTCCGCAGACTAGAGGCGCGCGGGGTGATCCGTGGCTACACCGCACATGTCGATCCAGAGGCGCTCGGGCAGCTGTTGTCGGCATTCGTCGCCATCACTCCTCTCGACCCCTCGCAACCCGATGACGCGCCTGCCGTGCTGCAACATATCCCGGGGATCGAGGCATGCCACTCGGTGGCCGGTGACGAGAGTTACGTGTTGCTGGTGCGGGTGGCTTCTCCTCGGCACCTCGAGCAGTTGCTACAGGAGATCAGGGCGACCGCCAACGTGCGAACTCGAAGCACCATCATCTTGCAGACATTCTACGACAGGTAGCCTCTGACCGTAATTACTCCGTTATTCCGTAGAACTTTCGTAAAGATTTACGTACCCTACGGGTGTGACCATCGAACTGGAGCGCACCCGCGCGGGGAGTGACACTGCACCGGTCACCCCCGCCTCCCGGGTACACGAGATCCTGTCGGCGCACATCCTCGCCGACGGATTCGACCTGGTGCTGGATCTACGGAAATCCCGTGGCTGCCTGATCGTCGATGAACGAGACGGCAGCTCCTACCTCGATATGTTCGGCTTCTTCGCCTCGAATGCCCTCGGCATGAACCATCCCGCCCTGGCCGACGACGAAGAGTTCCGCGCCGAACTGAGCGTCGCGGCGCTGAACAAGCCGAGCAACTCCGATATGTACACCGTCGAGATGGCCCGCTTCGTCGACACTTTCGCGCGGGTGCTGGGCGATCCCCGGCTACCGCACCTGTTCTTCATCGACGGCGGCGGACTGGCGGTGGAGAACGCGCTCAAGGTCGCGTTCGACTGGAAGAGCAGGCATAACGAATCCCACGGGCGCGCACCGGAACTCGGCACCAAGGTGCTGCATCTGACCGGAGCGTTCCACGGCCGCACCGGCTACACCATGTCACTGACCAACACCGACCCGGTGAAGACGGCCCGCTTCCCCAAATTCGATTGGCCGCGCATCGATGCGCCGTTCCTGGCCAACGGTGTCGATATCGACGCCGCAGAAGCGCACGCACTCGACCAAGCGCGCCGCGCCTTCGCCGAAAACCCCGACGACATAGCGTGTTTCATCGCCGAGCCGATCCAGGGCGAGGGCGGCGACCGTCATCTGCGTCCGGAGTTCCTGCAGGCCGTACAGCGACTCTGTCACGAGAACGACGCGCTGTTCATTCTCGACGAGGTGCAAACCGGTGTCGGCATGACCGGAACCACTTGGGCCTACCAACAACTCGGGCTCGAGCCCGATATTGTCGCGTTCGGTAAGAAGACCCAGATCTGCGGCATCATGGCGGGCGGTCGGGTGGACGAGGTGCCCGACAACGTCTTCGTGGTCAGCTCTCGGCTCAATTCCACCTGGGGCGGCAATCTCACCGATATGGTGCGGACCCGGCGCATCCTCGAGGTGTTCGAGCGCGATGAGCTGATCGAGCGGTCACGGCCGCTCGGCGCGCATCTGCTGCGGCGTCTGGAGCAGCTTGCGGCCGACCATCCTCGGGTTACCGAACCGCGCGGACGCGGGCTGATGTGCGCCATCACACTGGCCTCGGCCGAACTGCGGGACGAGGTGCTGACCACGCTGCGGGAACGCGAGCATGTGCTGATTCTCGGCACCGGCGAACGCGGCATCCGGTTCCGGCCACCGCTCACCGTTACCGAATCGGAGCTGGACACCGTGGTCGACGCGCTCGATCGGGTACTCGACGACGCCGGATAGTTATCCGACCGCAAACGGAAATTTGACTGTCCGAGTACGTATTTCCGGATGATTCGGGCAATCCGTTGCGCTCTGGCCGGGATTGCAGTGGAATCCGGGCGGCAGCGCCTAGGCTTCGCACCCATGTCATCTCGTCTTCACCACCTCCTGGCACGGTGCAGCGCGTGAACCGACAGCGCAATCACCGAAGCTGCGCACCACTGCTCGCCTCGCTGACCGTCCTCGTGACGGTCGCGGGGTGCGCCCCGAGCGAGGCCGGATCGGTGGGTGTGACGACTCCGCCGCCCACCACGGTCGCCGCCACGACCAGCGCGGCACCGCCGCATCTGGGGAATCTGCTACCCGGCATGCCGCCGCCGTTGTCGCCGACCGACGTCTATGCCGCGAACCGGGAGTTGAGTCCGGCGGTGGCCGACCATCGGCCCCTGGTCTACGTGCCGAACAGCGAATCGCATTCGGTTTCGGTGATCGACCCGGCAACCTTCCAGGTGATCGACAAGTTCCCGGCCGGTGGTCGGGAACCCCAGCATGTGGTGCCGTCCTATGACATGCAGACGCTGTATGTCACCAATGATCTGCCGATCGGCGGGGGCACCCTGCTGCCGATCGATCCGCGTACCGGCAAACCCGGCGAGCCCTTCCCGGTGCGCGACCCCTACAACATGTACTACACGCCGGATGGCCGGTACGCGCTGGTCGTCGCCGAAGCGGATAAGTCGCTGGACTTCTACGATCCGCACACCTGGCAGAAGGTGCACGCCCTCGCGGTACCCGACTGCGCGGGCGTGGACCATATGGACTTCACCGCCGACGGTCGATTCGCCCTGGCCAGTTGTGAATTCATCGGCCGGATGCTGGTTTTCGATGTGGCCGAGCGCAAGGTGGTCAAGATGATCGACCTGCCGGGAGGTCGTGGTGGCAAGCCGCAAGACGTCAAGCTGTCCCCGGACGGGCGTACCTTCTTCATCGCCGATATGGTCGCGGACGGCATCTACACCATTGACGCATCATCCTGGGAGAACACAGGTTTCGTGCCGACCGGCAAAGGCACGCATGGCCTGTATGTCACTCGCGACTCCAAACAGATGCTCATCACCAACCGGCACGAGGGCAGCATTTCCGTCTGGGATTTCGCCGCGAATGCACTGGTGCACAAGTGGTTCATACCGGGCGGCGGCAGTCCGGATATGGGCAACCTCTCCGCGGACGGGCGCGTTTTCTGGGTGTCGGGTCGACACCACGGTGAGGTGTACGCCATCGATATCGAGAACTGGAACCTGTTGGCGCGCATACCCGTTGGGCGCGGGCCGCACGGACTCATCATCTGGCCGCAGCCGGGCCGCTACTCCACCGGACACACGGGTGTGATGCGCTGAGTCGGCTTCTGGCTCAAGGGAGTCGGAGGCCGAGGCCGCCTTCTACGAAGCGCCGGACCGCGGTGGTGCCGGTTTCGAGGGCGGGCTCGTAACCGGGGCGGGCCCAGCCGGTGAGTTCGGCGGTGTCGCCGGCACCGGGCGTGACGACGATTTCGGCGACCAGTTCGGCGGTGGTGGGTTCGCAGACGGCCCAGGAGAAGTGGGATCCGTCATCCCACTGCTCGGTGCGAAGGGTGACGTAGTTCGGATCGGTGATACCGCCGTCGGCGAGGGCGGGTCGGTCATCGATCCGGTCGTCGGCGCGCAGGGCGCGCAGGTACCAGGTGCCCGCATTGATTTCGATGGGCTCCATCAGTCCTCCAGTTCCCGGCGGCGGCGACGGTCGCGTGGGCGGCGGCGTTGGTGCTCGTGCCGACCGCCGAACAGCAGTGCGCCCGAGAGCGGGATGGCGAGGAACCAGAGCCAGCTGCCGGTGACGAAGAAGAGGATGACGGCGAGGATCGGGATCACCGCCATCACCCGCTCCGGCCACTCGGCGATGAACCCGGAGTCGCGCTTGGCGGGCGCCGCGGCAACGGGGGCCGGTTCGGGCAGGTCGACGAAGACTTTCTCCAGGTCGCCGCGGGTCAGCGCGGCCGCGACCACGGCACTGCGCTCATCGAACTCCGCAACGCTGAGCCGCCCGGCGGCGAAATGATCGGACAGGCGCTGCATCGCATGCTCGCGCTCCGCGGTGCCGATGCGAATCTCGGGCAGGTCACTCATAACAGCAAGGCTAGCGGCTTTTGCTGAACGCTCCCGCGCTGCCGCATCGAGGTCGTGCTCGTCGGATTTCGCGGCGCCGAGCGGGCCGGTTGCGCCATGATCGCCTCTGCGGCCGGAACAATTCGCGGAATCTGTAATGCCGGTGCGGATTTCGGGTAGCTAAAAGACGAACGGAAGGTAGTAGGAGGTTCGACATGGGCAAGACGTGGTTCGGCCACTACCGCCTCGATCGGTTGCTCGGCACCGGTGGGACCGGGCAGGTCTGGCTCGCCCTGGACACCGTCGCCGACCGTGCCGTCGCTCTGAAGGTGCTGGCCTGCTCGCACGCCGCCGATCCGACCTGCCGACTGCGGTTCACCAGGGAGGCCCGCCTGGCCGCGCACGCTCCGGGACCGCACCGGGTTCCGATCCACACCTTCGGCGAACTCGACGGCCGCCTCTATATCGATATGGAGTTCATCGAGGGCACCGATGTCAGCGCATTGCTGCGGGAAGCCGGGCCGCTGGATCCGGCGCGTGCCGTGGCGATCATCGCGCAGACCGCGAAGGCGCTCGATGCCATGCACCGGGTCGGCTTGGTGCACCGCGACGTCAAACCGTCCAACATCATGGTGGGCCCGACCGGGTTCGTCCATCTGATCGACTTCGGCATCGCACATCGAATCGACCAACCCGCCATCACGGCCCACGGCAATGTGGTCGGCACCCTGGCATATATGGCGCCGGAGCGCTTCGACGGCATCGCCGACGCGCCCGCGGACCAGTACTCACTGGCCTGCGTTCTATACGAATGCCTCACCGGCCAAAGACCTTTCGGCAATGTCGACTCTCCACAGCAACTGCGCGCCCATCTGCTGACCGCCCCACCCAGCGCCGCCACCCTGAACCCTGCCGTACCCGCGGCCCTCGACGACGTCATCACCCGCGCCATGGCCAAGGACCCCAGCCAACGCTATTCCAGCGCAGGCGAATTCGCCTGCGCGGCGTATGCCGCGGTGACCGGCCGCGAGGCCTCGACAGTCGAGATCGTCGCGGAAACCGTGCCGACAAACCTTGGTCTGCCCGAGCCATGGCGTGCGGCCGAGTCGCTCGGCGCCGGTGCCGGGCCACGCGTCGCGGAGTCTGCCGGTGAGCCGATGCGGGCTGGCGGAGTCCAGCCGATGCAGGTCGCTGAGTCAGCAGCTGCCTCGATGGGGGCCTTGGGGTCCGGGGGTGAGCAGATGCGAGATGCCGGGTCTGCGCGTGCTGCGGTGCAGGGCGGCCCGTCCGAGGGCTCGGAGATTCGGGCCGCTCAACCTGTCTATGAGCTGATGCGAGGCGGCTCGTCTGAAGGTACGAGGGCGGGGGAGGCTCAACCTGTGCCGGAGACGATGTGGGCCGGTGGGGTCGAAGCGGCCGGTATGTGGGATGCCGGGCCTGTGCGGGAGTCGGCGTGGGGCGGTGGAGCCGTGGGTGCGGGGATACGTGGCGCTAGGTCTGTTCCTGAATCGGCGCGGGTCAGCGGGTCTGTGGGCGCGCCTATGCGGGGCCGTGAGGCCGCAGGTCAGGGAATGCGTGATGTCGGTGGTGTGCGTGATTCGATGTGGGGCGCCCGGTCTGGGCGGCAGTCGGGCCGGGGCGGTGCGGCCGCGGCTGAGCGGACGCGGGATGTTGAGACTTCGGGTGTGTCGACGTGGGTTGGTGGGGGTGTGGGGGAGTCGGGGCGAGATGTTGAGTTGTCGGGGGAGGGTGCGGGTTTGTGGGGAGTTGGTCCGCGGCACGCGGCTGTTGCTGTTGCTGCGTTGGTTGCTGTGATCGGGTTGGCGCTGTGGTTGGGGCGGCCGGGGGGCGAAACGAGTTCCGCGGCACCGTCATCCGGCAGGCCTACGCCTACTGTTCCCGGATCGTCGGTGCCGACCGAATCGGCGCAGGCGGCGTCGCCGAATGTGGTGATTCCGGGTGTAGGGCAGCTGTGCGATCCGGATATCGACGGCATTACTACTGCTGCCGACGGGACACCGCTCGCATGTCGAACTGTGGGTGGTAGCAGCGCGAATTGGGTTCCCGCGCAGCCCTTCGGCGAGATACCCGAACAGCCGTCGGAACCCACGATCGTTGGCAATGGAAATCCGCATGTGGACAACTCGGCCAATGGCGACTCGGGCAACGATAAGCCGAACAAGGGCAAGCCCGGCCATGGCGGCCGCGCCAAGCCGGGCAAGTAAGCAGTGCCGAGTGGTACACCCCGGTGTTTGCAGCGGTCGTGTCGCCGATTGAGTAGGACTACGTAGGGGAGGTCACACTGTTCGAGGGTGGGTGGCGGGGTTAGGGTCGGGGATAGGTTCGGGCGATGCGGTTTCGATCGGGTTGCCGCCCTACTCCGCAACGGCGCGGCCACCTGCCTCGTCCCAGTGATGGAGGTCAGTGATGGGGGAACAGTTCGGGAAGTACCGGCTCGACCGTTTGCTCGGGCGGGGCGGCATGGGGGCGGTATGGCTGGCGCATGACAGCGAAACCGGGCGCACGGTCGCGCTGAAGGTGTTGGCGGAGCAGGTGGCCGCTGATGTGGACTATCGAAAGCGGTTCCAGCGGGAGGCGCGGCTCGGATCGAGTCTGCGACATCCGCATATCGTGCCGATTCACGGTTTCGGGGAACTCGACGGCCGGTTGTACATCGATATGGAGTACATCGATGGCATCGACCTGGCCGAAATGCTGACCAGGGTGGGCACTTTGACACCTGCCGCGGCCGTCGACTTCGTGACGCAGGCGGCCTCGGGTCTGGATGCGGCGCATCGAGCCGGGCTGATCCATCGTGACGTCAAACCGTCGAACATCCTGGTCGGCACCGGTGGGCATGCATATCTCATCGATTTCGGCATCGCGCAGAGCCTGGGCCAGACCGCCGTCACCGCCACCGGCATGGCCATCGGCAGTTGGGCCTATATGGCGCCGGAACGTTTCAACGGCACCGTCGACGCCCGCTCCGACGTCTACTCCCTGGCCTGCGTCCTCTACGAATGCCTGACCGGCCGCCGCCCCTACGGCGACACCGACCCGGCCCGTCAGATGCACGGCCACCTGATGACCGACCCGCCCCGAGTCTCAACCGTGAACCCAGCGGTCCCACCGGAATTGGACGCGGTAATCGCCCGCGGCATGGCCAAGGACCAGACCCACCGCTATCCCACCGCCCGTGAATTCGCCGCCGCCGCCTACACAGCCACCGCCTTCGCGCGCGTCCCACACCCCGCACCGCATTCATCGACACCTAGCTCGCCCCAGCATTCGACCCCCAAGTCGCCGACTCCACCAGCCCAGCCTCCGGATGCGCCGCAGTCACGTACGCCGCAGTCGGCAGCACCGCAGCCGCCGCTCCCAGATGTGCCGCAGTCGGCAGCACCGCAGCCGCCGCTCCCAGATGCGCCGTTACCGCAGGCGCGACGGCAGGCAGTAGATGTGCAGCCGACACCGACACGGGTGGAGACGCACTTGTCGACGCGAGTCGTGACCGACCCGCCGACGCAGGCAGAGACACCCACGCCGACATCATCGGCGGAATCACCAGCACCATTGGTAGAGTCGCCGAAGCCGCTCCATCCCACCAAGGTCCTCCCGGAGCCCGGCCCCACGCCGACACTCGTGGCAACCCGACTGGCACCGCCCCCACCAGCGGGACCCGCCGCACCGCAGCATTCACCGTGGGCACCGAATCGTGCTGCGGTCCAACCGACACCGGTCATCCGCCCGCCAGCACGAGCCAAACGAGCTGCACCACAACCGAAGCGGGCTCCGCTTGCCCCTCGCTGGTCGGTCTCACAGCGCCGCCCATGGATCGCACCACCGCCACGCAAGTATCAGCGGAGGCGCCGCAAGTCCTTCCTGTCCAGGCTGATCGGCGCACTCGTCGTCATAATCCTGACCCCGTTCATGCTGGCTGCGGGCTGTGCCGCCTTGATCGCCTTCGGCAATACCGGCAGCGGCGGCGGCACGCGCACGGCCGATCCATCGGTTGCGGTGCGCGACGGGGATACCGCGCAATCAGCCGAGCCGCCAGCGCCGGTATCTGCGGGTTTGAACAGCCCGGTGCGCGACGGCAAGTTCGAATTCGTGGTCACCTCGGTGGATTCCGGTGTCCCGCGGATCGGATTGCAGAATGCGGGCGGCTCCTACTCCGTGGTCACTGTCGCGGTCCGCAATATCTCCGACGAGCCGAAGTGGTTCCTGCCCGTCGGTCAACGTCTCGTGGACACTCAGGGCCGCCAGGTCGACCACAACGCGATCGCGACCATGTGGCAGACCACCCAGCGCCGCTACGGCTATTCGTTCGAACTCCAGCCCGGCCAATCGGCTACCACCCAGCTGGTCTTCGACGTCGCGCAGGACGCCACCCCGAGTCGGCTCGAACTACACGACTTCATGCTCTCCAACGGCGCCACCGTCGAGCTGAACTAGCGCGGCCAGGGCCGCATGCACGGCTTGCCGCCCGATCGTCAATGCCTCGGAGAGCAGCGCGGTATCGCGCGCGGCGCTGTCCACATTCGGGGAGCCGAGGGGCGGGTGGATCTGCAGAGCCGCATCCCCGAGCCCCGCCAGGAAGTTGTCCTCGACGGCCTGCTGATGCGGCCGCTGCAGCCAGGCGCGGTAAGCCCCTGGTGCCCTGACGCGCAGATAGCTACCCCCGACGACCTGGTGCAGCCGAGGCGCGGCTGGGCGCTTTTCATCGGTGCGTCGAGTGCGCAGCACCAAGGCGTGCGTCGCACCGTCACGCACCGCGGTGCGGATCGGCACCGTTTCGGACAGTCCGCCGTCGAGATATTCGGCACCGCCGAGCGGCACCGGCGGACCGGCGAGAATCGGCAGCCCCGCCGAGGCCCGCAGCGCGGTCATCAGCGTGGGTTTGTCGACGATGTGCCTGCGTAGATCGACCGCGCGCCCGGTGCGGATATCGGTGCCGATCGGATGAAAGGTGGTGGTATTGGCCAGAATTGCCGGAAAATCCATCGGCTCGATGCCGTCGTACACCTGGTTCACCAGGTAGTCCAGGTCGAAGGCGGGCCGCCCGCGCAGCAGTCGCGCCGGATCGACCGCACGTCGCATGATCACCGGATCGGTCCACGCCCGCATGGCCGCCAGCGCCCGCCCGCACAAGAACCACGCACCGTTGATCGCACCGGCCGAAGTGCCGTACACGGCATCAAAGACCGAGGAGAGCCCGAGTTCGTCGAGCGCCTGCACCATCCCACTGGAGTAGACGCCGCGGCTGCCACCACCCTCGACGACCAAGGCGAGGCGATATCCGTCGGCGCGGCTGGCTGATTCACGTCGGCCGCGGATGACCTCCGCGACGGTGGGGACGACGGCAGAGCTGGTCACCGAACCACGATACGACAGAGCGGGCGCGGACGTCGGTGTCCAGCGCCCGCTCCGAGACGGTCTTCGCCAGCTGTTTACTTGATCTCTGCCAGCACGGTGCCCTGGGTGATGGCCGCGCCGGCCTCCACCGACAGTCCGGTGACCACACCGGCCTTGTGCGCGTTGACCGGGTTCTCCATCTTCATGGCCTCGAGCACCACGATCAGATCGCCCGCCTCGACCGACTGGCCCTCTTCGACCGCGACCTTGACCACGGTGCCCTGCATCGGCGCGGTGACCGCATCACCTGAGGCCGCGCCGCCGCCTGCGCCGCCACGCTTGCGCGGCTTGGGCTTCTTGCGGATCACTCCGGCGCCATTGCTGGCCGCACCCGCGGCGCCGGCGCCGACGGTGAAGTTGCCCGGCAGCGATACCTCGACCCGACGCCCACCGACCTCGACGACGACCTTCTGCCGCGGCAGATCCTCGTCCTCGTCAGCGGTGGCACCGGCCGGGGTGTACGGCTCGACGTTGTTGACCCACTCGGTCTCGATCCACTTGGTGTAGACGTCGAACTTCTCGCCGTCACCGATGAACGCCGGATCCTCGACGATCGCGCGGTGGAACGGGATGACCGTCGCCAGCCCCTCGACGTGGAATTCGGCCAGCGCGCGCCGGGCCCGCTGCAGCGCCTGCTCCCGGTTCTCGCCGGTGACGATCAGCTTGGCCAGCATCGAGTCGAACTGACCGCCGATCACACTGCCCTGCACCACACCGGAATCGACACGCACACCGGGGCCGCTGGGCTCCTGGTACACCGACACCGGACCCGGTGCGGGCAGGAAGCCGCGGCCGGCGTCCTCACCGTTGATCCGGAACTCGAAGGCGTGCCCGCGCGGCGTCGGATCCTCTTTGATCGCCAGCTCATGGCCCTCGGCAATACGGAACTGCTGACGCACCAGGTCGATTCCGGCGGTCTCCTCGGTGACCGGGTGCTCGACCTGCAGGCGGGTGTTCACCTCGAGGAACGACACGGTGTCGCCCTGCACGAGGTATTCCACGGTGCCCGCACCGTAGTAACCGGCCTCCTTGCAGATGGCCTTGGCCGAAGCGTGGATCCGCGCGCGCTGATCATCGGTCAGGAACGGCGCGGGCGCCTCCTCGACCAGCTTCTGGAACCGGCGCTGCAGCGAGCAGTCGCGGGTACCGGCAACGACGACATTGCCGTGCTTGTCGGCGATTACCTGCGCCTCGACGTGGCGGGCCTTGTCCAGGTACTGCTCGACGAAGCATTCGCCGCGACCGAACGCCGCGGTGGCCTCGCGGACGGCGGAGTCGAACAGCTCCGGAATCTCCTCGATGGTGTGCGCGACCTTCATACCGCGACCGCCACCACCGAAGGCGGCCTTGATCGCGACGGGCACGCCGTACTCTTCGGCGAACTCCACCACCTCGGCCGCGTTCTTGACCGGATCCTTGGTGCCCGCCGCCATCGGCGCCTTCGCGCGCTCGGCGATGTGGCGCGCGGTTACCTTGTCACCGAGGTCGCGGATGGACTGCGGGGAGGGGCCGATCCAGATCAGCCCGGCGTCGATGACAGCCTGGGCGAAGTCGGCGTTCTCGGAAAGGAATCCGTAGCCGGGGTGGATGGCGTCGGCACCGGACTTGGCCGCAGCATCGAGGATCTTGTCGAAGACGAGGTACGACTCGGCCGAGGTCTGCCCACCGAGGGCGAACGCCTCGTCGGCGAGCTTTACGAAGGGGGCATCGGCATCCGGCTCCGCGTACACCGCGACACTGCCGATACCGGCATCCTTGGCCGCCCGGATCACGCGAACGGCGATCTCGCCTCGGTTAGCTACGAGTACCTTCGATATCCGCGCGCTGGCATGGCTGGGCACTGAGCCTCCTGTTAGCAATCTTCTTGGTCGCCCCGTGGTCGACATACTTCCGTCTCGGGCGAGTGTAGGCAGTCTGCCAACAACCGCCGCACTCGGATAGGCCTACTCCGCAGTAGGTCACACATCACAATGGGCCCTCGGCTGTGATGCGCCCAGATCACGGCTATCGGGCGCGCGCCTTGCGGGTACCGGCCGTCGGTGCGTCACCCGGTTCATACCCCTTGGCAATCGGCATGCGAACCGAATTGCCCCATTCGGTCCAGGACCCGTCGTAATTGCGCACGTTTTCGAACCCGAGCAGATAGGTCAGCACGAACCAGGTGTGGCTGGACCGCTCGCCGACCCGGCTGTAGACGACCAGATCGTCCGCGACGGCCAGCGCGCCATAGATATCGTCCAATTCGGCGCGGGAACGGAAGCGCCCGTCGCTGTGGAAGGCCTCGGTCCACGGAATGTTCACCGCGGTCGGAATATGTCCGCCGCGCAGCGCCGCGTCCTCGGGATTGGCCGGCGGTTGGATCAGCTCACCGGAGTACTCCTCGGGGGAGCGAACGTCGATCAGCGGCTTGCCGAGATGGGCGAGCACATCCTCGCGGAACGCCCGCACCGAACTGTCGTCGCGCCGGACCGTCGGATATTCGCTGCGCGGCAGGTAGGGCGGGTCGAAGGTGGTGTCGCGCACCTCGGAGATCCACGCGTCCCGTCCGCCGTCGAGCAGTCGCACATCCGGATGCCCGAACAGGGTGAAGACCCAGAACGTGTGCGCGGCCTGCGCGTTGCCGCGATCGCCGTAGATCACCACGGTATCGTCGCGCTCGATTCCTTTGGCGCGCATCAACTCGGTGAACCGGGCACCGTCGATATAGTCACGCGTAACCGGATCGTTGAGGTCGCCGCGCCAATCGACCTTGGTGGCCCCGGGAACGTGACCGATGTCATAGAGCAGGATGTCCTCATTGGACTCGATGATCTTCAGCCCCGGCGTGCCGATGTTTGCCGACAGCCACTCTGTGGTTACTAGTCGGTGAGGATGTGCGTACGAACCGAAGGCAGGATGAGAGTCCGGGGCAACGGGCACGATATGGGTCCTTCACGCGAGGTAGACGGGTGGTTATAGCGGTTCGGGTCTCACGCCGATGTTAGGTGTGAGGCGTTAGTGAAACTCGTTTCAGATCACAAATCGGCTGAATGGGCGAATAAATCGCACCCTCATCCGATAAAGTCTCCCGGGAGGAGGGGTGAGCTATGTCCGATTCTTGGCCGAGGCGTCGACTGCTCGCGATCCTACGTGGCGCCAGCGAACCTCTCGACGCCCAAGAACTGGCCAGAATCACCGGACAGCACGTCACCACTGTTCGGTTCCATCTGGATGTGCTTACCAGGGAATCGCTGGTGCGGCAGTTCCAACAACCACCGCGCGGCCGTGGGCGTCCGCGCATCGGCTACAGCGCGGTCCAGCGATCGGTTGGCTATCAGGAACTGGCCCAGGTCCTAGCCGACCAGCTCGGTCCCGATCCGCGGCGTCGGTCCGAGGCGGCCATTGCCGCCGGACGTGCCTGGGGCGCCAAACTCGACGCGGGTGACCACGCGGTCGAATCGCTGGAGGACGCCAAGGACGTCACTATGACGCTGATGTCCGAACTGGGTTTCGCGCCGGAGCGTGACGCGGCCACCGAAACCGATGAGCACGTCCTGATCCGGCTCACCGCCTGCCCGCTGCGCGAACTCGCGCGCACCCATTCCGAGGTGGTGTGCGGCGTGCACCTGGGCTTGATCAAAGAGGTGCTCGACCGCAACGGCGTGCGCGGTGAGGTGAATGTCCGGCTGCAACCGTTCGTCGAGCCGGAGCTCTGCGTCGTTCGATTGGAACTCATGGCGGCGCGGCGGGACCAGGACGTGCGGCGCGATCAAGAGGTGCTCCGGGAGCCGGAGCGCGACGCGACACCGGTGCCGATCGGCGCGGAGGCCGGGGCGGAGCCGCGGATCGCGCCGCCGTCAGCTGGGCGAGTGGCGCCACAGCTGCGCAATGCCGACCCCAATGTCGCCAAGCAGTCGGCGCAGCAGTGGTAGTCCGATCCCGATAACGCTCGACGGATCGCCATCGATGCGATCGACGAACCAACCGCCCATGCCATCGAGTGTGAAAGCACCGGCGACCTGCAACGGCTCGCCGGTCGCGATGTAGGCGTCCAGCTCCTCGGGTTCGGGCTTGGCGAAATGCACTGTGGTGGAACTGCAGTCGACGGATTGGGCGACGATTTCGCCGTCGCGCATGCGCAGAACGCAGTGGCCGGTAATGAGATCCGCACTGCGCCCGGCCATTTCGGACCAGCGGGCCCGCGCGACCTCGGGCGTATGCGGTTTGCCCTGTAGTTCGCCGTCGACGAGCAGCATCGAATCACAGCCGACCACAACGCAATCCGCGGCGAAATCCGGAATCGTGGCGGCCACCGACCGCGCCTTTGCCCGCGCGAGCTCTACCACGACGACCTCCGGCGCCGTGCCGGGCGGCAGTGCCGCGGCGACGGCGTCCTCGTCGACATCAGAGATCCGGACGACGGGTTCGATGCCCGCCGAGCGCAATACCGCGCGGCGGGCGGGCGACGCGGACGCGAGAACGAGTCTCGTCATCCGATCAGTCG
>NZ_BAGN01000051.1 GCF_000308835.1 Nocardia vinacea NBRC 16497
TGGTGCGCGCGATTTCCGGGTGTGCGTGAGTTCGTTCGGTGCGTGAACTTTGCCTGGCGGTGTCGGGTTCGGTTGGTGCGTGAATTCGTGTGGTGCGCGCGAATCCCGGGCGTGCGTGAACTCGCCCGGCGCACGAACTTTTGCCTGGTCGACTCGGACTCGGCTGGCACGCGAATTCGCTCGGCGCGCATAAATCCACCCGGCCTGCGCAAGCTCGTCTGGCGGCGCGATCTCACCTGCTCGGCGTGAACTTGCGTTGCTCGGCGTGAACTCGCGCTGCTCCGCATGAACTCGCGCTGCTCGGCGTGAACTCGGCTGCCATGTGAGGACTCGCGCTGTCCGCGCGAATCCACCCGGTACGCATGAGCGCGCTCATCGTGTGACGATCAACTGGCAACCCGCGTGCGTGGCGCGCCAACTCTGTGTGCCGGTGTATGCCGTCCACTCATCGAACGACTGCGACACGTCGAGGATGAAGGCGAGTCGATTGCACCGACGTGGTGGATAAAAGGTGTGCGGCAAGCGGGCAGGAAACCGACCGCTACGTTAATTCTTGGCTGGTTGAACGGGCTTTCCGGTACTCGAGGTGTGGCAATCCGGCTGCTCGAGCAGGGACATTGCGGGTTATGCCTCGGGTGGGGGTGGCGGAGAGCGCAATCACAGCCGCATGAACGGGTCTGTGCGGCTAACGTGTGGTCATGACAGGACCGATGCCTTTGACCCTTGCCTCGATCCGCCAAGCTCCCAAGGCGCTGCTGCACGATCATCTCGACGGTGGTCTGCGGCCCGCGACGGTTTTGGAGCTCGCCGCCGATTGCGGTTACGACGACCTACCCGCCGACAATGAGACCCAGCTGGCGGCGTGGTTCCGCGACGCGGCCGACAGCGGCTCGCTCGAGCTCTATCTGGAAACCTTCGCGCACACCGTCGCGGTAATGCAGACCCCCGAGGGCCTGCGCCGCGTGGCTCGGGAATGTGCGGAAGACCTCGCCGCCGACGGCGTGGTCTATGCCGAAGTGCGCTTCGCTCCCGAACAGCATCTCGAGCGCGGCCTGACCCTGGACGAGGTGGTCGAGCACACCCTCGCCGGATTCCGCGAGGGTGTGGCGGCCGCGGCCGAGGCCGGTCGCCCGATCGTGGTGATCTGCCTGCTCACCGCCATGCGGCATGCGGCGCGTTCGCGCGAGATCGCCGAACTCGCGGTGCGGTGGCGCGACCGTGGCGTCGGTGGTTTCGATATCGCGGGCGCGGAAGCGGGCTTTCCGCCCAGCCGTCACCTGGACGCCTTCGAATACATGCGAGCCAATAGCGCGCATTTCACCATTCACGCCGGTGAGGCGTTCGGGCTGCCGTCCATCCACGAGGCGCTGGCGTTCTGCGGCTGCGATCGACTCGGCCACGGTGTGCGGATCACCGACGACATCACCGTTCCCGGCGCGATCGAGGACGCGCAACTCGGACTGGTCGCGAACTACGTGCGGGATATGCGAATTCCGCTCGAGCTCTGTCCCTCGTCGAATGTGCAGACCGGCGCGGTCCCCGCACTCGACAAGCATCCGTTCGACCTGCTGGCGCGGTTGCGCTTCCGCGTCACCGTCAATACCGATAATCGCCTGATGAGCGACACCAGCATGAGCCAGGAGATGCTCAAGCTGGTCGACACCTTCGGTTACGGCTGGAGCGACCTCGAACGCTTCACCATCAACGCGATGAAGTCCGCGTTCATCCCGTTCCCCGAACGCCTGCGCATCATCGACGACATCATCAAGCCGGGTTACGCCGTCCTGCTCGGCTAGCCCTACTTCTCCTGTGTGAGCCTGGACTCGAAGTTGCGCTCCAGGTCCCGCCAGCTCTGGGCCTCCGCGGTGAACGGCGGGTTCGGGGCCAGGCGGGTCGGGTCCGGGTTCAGCAGGTAGGAGACGTACCAGCCGAGCGGGGTGGACTGCGCAAGCGCCTGCTCCACCGTGTCGTCGTCGGCGTAATCGGCTGCGTCGGTGAACAATTCGACCGCCAGATCGAGCTGTTCGATATCGACCGCCTCCGGGCCCTCGCCCAGGTCGTCGGCGAGACCGGGCAGCACGTAGACGTTCTCGTCGGTCACCTCGACCTCGAGCGAACCGTCGACGGCGGCGGTCTGCACATCGGTGTAGGTGCTCACCCGCGCCAGCTCGTGCTCGTGGTCATCGGCCAGGTAGCGGGCCAGCGCACGCTCGGAGCCGAATACGGTGATGGATCCGTCCTTGCCGAGGAAGATCGGCTCGTCATCGAGGTAACAGCGCAGCGTGAAGTAGGTGCCGTCGGAGGTGACGATCTTGACCGGGTCGATGCCGACCTCGTGCCAGAACGACTCGTCCTCCTCTTCCTCCTCCTCTTCGTCTTCTTCCTCGTCCTCGTCGTCCGCATCGAGGTCGACGGATTCGAACTCCTCGTCCTCCTCGCTGTCGGCCGCGTCATCGGCGTCGACGACGTTCTCCTCCGCGGCGAGCAGTTCGGCCTCCGCGACCGCGACCGCCTCGGCATCGACCTCGGGAGTCTGCACGACGGAGTCGATGGCGTCGAGGACATCGTCCCAGCCCTTGGCGATGGCGGCGCCGATCTGATCCCACAGCTCCTCGCCGTCGCGCCCGACGAAGGCGCTCACGCCGCTGGCCAGCGCGCCGACCACCGGATGGGAGCCGAAGAACTTGGTCACCGTCTCCAGCTCGCACACCTCACCGATGTTGCGCACCATGCTGAGCGTGTCGTCGAGCTCGGCGATGGTGTCGACATCGGGATCGTTCGCGACCAGCTCCGGCACCCCGACCAGATCGAAGGTGAAGTTCTCCTCCGGCTCCAGTTCGACAGCCGACAGCCCGGCTACGACCTTCCACGCCGGATGGTCCACGAGATCGTTATCGGAGTTGGTCCGGATGAATGCGGCCAGCTCCGCAACGGTCTCGAAACCGTAGAGGGAGTCCTCGTGTCCGAGGAACGCCTCCCACTCGTCATCACCGTCGCGCCAGCGCGGTGCCCACAGGGTGACGAGATCGCCGTCGGTCAGGCCGAGCTCGATCGGGACGATGTCTCCAGAAGCCATGTGCGGAAGCCTATCGACCTTCCGAGTCAGTGACTATCCGGCCCGCCCCCAACGCTTCCCTGGGCGCCCTCCGGCGCTACCACGAACGACTCGTTCAGTGTCGCAACGACCTTCGATCGCTGCGCGCCGGCGTCCTCGGCGGCCTGGCGACAGGCCCATACGATCAGCTGGCCGACCTCGGCGGGCGGCAGTGAGGTGACCGACTCCGACAAGCTCAGCGCGACCAGGGCGCCGTCGCTGTTCACCTCGACGCTGACCGTGCCGTCCTCGGTCCGGAACCGCCCGTGCACCTGCTTGAGGCCGTACAACGCGGCCTCGAGCGCTTCCAGTTTCGCCGTCGCGTTGGCAACCAACGCGTCCATCTCAGCACTCATACTGGCCTCATCCAGCTCGTCGGTCCCGTGTCCGCGTCATCGATCCGGTCCAGTTCGTCCACCGCGGCCTGGCGCGTCGGCAGGCCGAGCTTGTCCAGGATGTCGGCGGGCATACCCGCCTCGGCGAGCAGCTCGCGGCGGCGGGCTCGGGCGGCGACGGTGGAGCGCTTGGTCAGTCGCAGGATCTCGTCGGCCAGAGTCTGTGCGCCGTAACGGTATTCGCTGCGTTCGAACTTGATCTCGATCGGCATGCCCTGGTCGGTGGCACGGACCGAGATGGTGCCCGATCGGTTGGTGCTCGACGCCACCGTGACATTGGGTATCGGTGGGGTCTGGGGCTGGGACATTATTCGCTCGCTCCGCTCACTTATGAGGTCGGCCGGTAGAAGCCATAGAAGTTCATACCCATGTTGTCGGTCCGAACCGAGCTGATCTGGACCGGATTACCGGCCTCGACGAACTGCCCGTTGCCGACCACCATCGCGACGTGGCCATCCCACACCGCCAGATCGCCCGGCATCAGATCGCCCGGCGAAACCTGCATATGGCCGTTGCCCTGTTCCTGCGCCAGCCGGGGCAGATCGACACCGGCCTCGCCGTACGCGTACTTGGTGAGACCGCTGCAGTCCAGTCCGGAGCCGGGCGTATTGCCACCCCACACATAGGGCGTGCCGACCGCGCCGATGGCCGCCTTGACCGCCGTCGCCGCCTTCTCGTTCGGGGCTTCCACGACGCTGCCATCGGGCAGGGTGATCTTCACGCCCTTACCGGAGGCCGACGACTGCCCGGTCCCGGTCGTGGTGCTGGTACTCGGTTTGGAACTGGACGCTGTGCTCGCGGTCGTCGTGCCGGCTTTGCTCGCGGTGCTCATCAGGCTGCTGAGCATGCCGCCTGCGCCGCTCGCGACACTACTCACCGTCGATGACAACTGGGAGGCACCCTGGGTGGCGGTGCCGACCGTGCCTGCGACATTGGACAGCGACGGCGTCGACGGCGCGGGAGTCAGCTCGTTCATCGACGCGGTCTGGGTATCGAGTTCGTTGCGTACGCGGCCGACCACATTCAGCCCCTGACCGATGTGGTCGATCGCGGAGCCGACGAGCACCGTCAGCCCCTCCGGGGTGGCCAGCGCCGGACCGAGACCGGTGGCCTGGTTCACGAACGACTGGACGATCCCGTTCAGTTCCTTCTGGCCCGTTTCGACCTGGGCGGCAGCCTGATTCACGACGGTAGCCATATCGTTGCCGCGGTCGGAAATGCTGGCGGCCGAGGTCTGCACCCGCAGCGCCTTCGCGGTGACGGCATCGGCCGCCGCACCGTCCCATGCGTTGTTCACCTGGTTGATGCTGTTGCGGCCGACCGCGTGCACCTGGTCGACGGCGGTCGAGGTGGAGGTCAGTGCGTCGGCGGGCCCGCCGGTGGGCAGGACGCCGGTGCCGAAGCTGGAGAGCAGATCGAGCAGTGGCTGGACCAGGGCGCTGACATCGATCACGGCGTCACGCGTCCAGTCCGGTGGCGTTCAGCCCGGCGGCATTGTTCAGGTCGGTTTCCTCGAGGACGACGGCGGAAGAGGCTGCCGCACCGCCCATACTCGCGAGCACCGCCGACAACTGCCCGATCGAGGCGACATGCCCGGCATGGGCCGCAGCGTAGGCGGCCATGAAATCGCCGCCGATCAAGCCCATTATGGGGCCGAGGAGAGTGGGATCGGCTGCCGCGGCGCTCGCTCCGGCGGCGGCGAGATCACCTGACATGGTCGCGGCCGTCGCGCCGTAGGCGGTGATGCCCTCGGTGTCGGCCGACATCTTTCGCATAGTGCTTCCCCCATCTGTTTGTTCCCAGGCAGAGTACGTCATCCACCTAGTTCGACGCGCTGCCTTACCGATCGGTTCCAGCCATTCGAAAAAAATTCGGGTGGAGGTTTGCCGCCGAACTCGTATTCGACCTTATCGTTCCAACATGCGCACGCACACCGTGGACCATCCACTCGCCGCCGCCCTGCTGACCACGATGCGCGATGCGGGCACGGCCAATCCGGCCTTTCGCGCCGCACTGCGTGATCTCACCGGAATCCTGATCTACGAGGCGCTGCGCGACGCGCCGGTGATCCATTTCCCGATCACCACACCGGTATCCGACACCGAGGGAACGCGATTGGCGCGGCCGCCGCTTTTGGTTCCGGTGCTGCGCGCCGGACTCGGCATGGTCGACGCGGCCGCCGAACTCATTCCGGACGCCAGGGTCGGTTTCGTCGGCATCGCTCGCGACGAAACCACCCATCAGCCGGTGCCGTACATGGAATCACTGCCCGCCGACCTGTCCGAGATGCCGGTCTTCGTACTCGACCCGATGCTGGCCACCGGCGGCTCGATGCGCCACACCCTGCAACTGCTCGCCGCCCGCGGCGCCACCGACATCACTGCGGTCTGTGTGGTAGCCGCTCCCGAAGGCATTGCCGCCCTTGCTGATTCGGGTCTGCCAGTGCGCCTGGTCACCGCAGTCGTCGACACGGGTCTCAACTCCGACGCCTACATCGTCCCCGGCCTGGGCGACGCGGGCGACCGGCAGTTCGGCCCCCGTTGAGCCACTTTCGCGTCGAATATGTCGGTGACTTCTGACAGGCTGAATGCCATGGGGAGTCAGCAGGAAGTCCGTACCACGATCTATCTCGATGTTGTCGAATTCGTCGAGAACTATCTCTCGCTGGTGTACGGCGACGCCGTCGGATTCACCGATGACGAGGTGCAGTGGTGCCCTGAATGGTGGAAGCATGTCAGCGTGGTGGCTCGTCTGGATGCGCTGTGGCGTTCGTGGGAGCACTATCGACTCGATGGCAACACCGGCCTGAGTGTATGGCTGTTGGACCACGCCGACCCACACATGCGCGAGTTGCTCAGGCGCGACGGTCCGTTCCGGCATTGCTCGGTAGAGAACGGACACGGGAGCACTCGGCCGCTGCCGTTGAAGAGCCCCACGCCGGGTCTGTTCCGAGATCCCCCGGTGGTTCGCTCGGCGACCGAGTCCGGATGACGGCCTGGCTCAGAGCCCTCGACAGAAGGCACGCAGTTCGGCGATGCGTTGTCCGGCCGCGGTTTTCGACTCAGCCAGAACTACGCGATCGACGACCGGCACGACCACTTCCAAGTAGCACTTGAGTTTCGGTTCGGTGCCGGATGGGCGGACCACGATCCGGGAACTCGCTCCCTCGAAAATCAGTGCGTCGGTACGCATTCGGCCGCGCATCTGGAGCAGGTCGGTGTAGTCGACCGGCTCGCCCGCGATTTCGTCGGGCGGGGCGGCGCGCAGGCGGTTCACCAGGTCAGCGGCGGCGGCCGGGTCGGGTAGGCGCAGCGCGACCTGGTCGGTGGCGTGCAGGCCGAATTCGACCGCGTAGTCGTCGAGTTCGTCGGCCAGGGTGCGGCCCGCGGTCTTCAGCCGGGCGACGAGATCGGCGGCCAGCACCGCCGCGGAGATACCGTCCTTGTCGCGGACGGCGGCCGGGTCCGCGCAGTGTCCGATGGCCTCCTCATAGGCGTAGACCAGACCGTCGCCCGCGCGGGCCAGCCATTTGAAGCCGGTCAGCGTTTCCGCGTACCGCGCGCCGCGGGCGGCGGCAAGCTTCGAGAGCAGTCGCGACGACACGATGGTGGTCGCCACCAATGCATCCGGCGGCGCGGTACGCAGCACGTAATCGCCGAGCAGCACACCGGTTTCATCGCCGCGCAGCATGCGCCAGCCGCCGTCGCCGTCCGGAATGCCGATGGCGCAGCGATCGGCGTCCGGGTCGAGAGCGATGGCGAGGTCCGCGCCGATCCGGGTGGCGGTGGCGAGCAAAAGGTCGGTGGCACCGGGCTCTTCCGGATTCGGGAAGGCGACAGTGGGGAAGTTGGCATCGGGCGCGAATTGCGCACCGACGACATGCACATGCTTGAATCCCGCCGCGGTGAGGGCAGCCACCGCCGTGTCGCCACCGACTCCGTGCAGCGGTGTCAACACGATCCGGACATCGGAGCGCTCGCCGGGACCGCCGATCAACTCGGGCAGCCGAGCCACCCGATCGATATAGCGGCGCACCAGGTCATCGGCGGCCGGTGTGACGGGCGTGCGGGCGATCGGCTCGGTGACGGCCTCGATGCAGCGCTCGATCTCGGTGTCGGCGGGTGCGAGCAGCTGCGAACCGCCGTCCAGATACACCTTGTAGCCGTTGTCGGTCGCGGGATTGTGCGATGCGGTGATCTGCACTCCCGCAACGGCTCCCAGCTCACGCACCGCGTACGCGACGATCGGGGTGGGCAGCGGCCGCGGCAGCAGCGTCACCGGAAAGCCCGCGGCGGCAAAGATTTCCGCGGTCGCGATGGCGAATTCGGCGGAGCCGTGCCTGGCGTCGCGCCCGACGACCACCGCGCCGCCGCCGAGACAGCGGCCGCGCAACCAGTCAACGAGTCCGGCGGTCGCCCGGCTCACCGTGTCCAGGTTCATGCCGTCGGGCCCGTCCTGGAGGGGCCCGCGGAGCCCGGCGGTGCCGAAGCGCAGCATCTACAGCCGTTCCAGTACGCCGCGCAGCAATTTGCCGAGACGCGGTGCGGCCGCATGTCCCTCGGCGAGTACCTCGGCATGCGAGAGGTGCGCACCCGTGACGCCCGCGGCGAGGTTGGTGACCAGCGAGATTCCGAGCACTCGGGCTCCGAGCGCACGTGCCGCGATCACCTCGAGCACCGTCGACATGCCGACCAGATCCGCGCCGATGGTGCGCAGCATCCGGATCTCGGCCGGGGTCTCGTACTGCGGTCCGGTCAGGCCCGCGTACACGCCCTCGGTCAGGCTCGGGTCGATTTCCCTTGCCAGCGCACGCAATTCGGGATCCCACGCGTCCACGAGATCGACGAAGGTCGCGCCCGCCAGCGGCGTGCGGCCGGTGAGATTGAGATGGTCGCTGATCAGCACCGGCTCACCGACACGCAGTCCGTCCCGGATACCGCCCGCCGCATTGGTGAGCACCACGGTTTCCACGCCCGCTGCGATCGCCGCGCTCACCGGATGCACGACATCGCTCGGCTGATAGCCCTCGTACAGATGCTGACGCCCCATCAGCAGCAGCACGGGCGTGTTGTCGACGGCTACCGAATGCACCATCCCGACATGGCCTTGCGCACTCGGCGTCCCGAATCCGGGCAGCTCCGGCATCGGCACCGACGCCGACGGCGTCCCGATCTCCGCGGCCGCCTCCTGCCAGCCCGATCCCAGCACCACTGCAACCCGGTGCCGCTCCACTCCCGTACGTTCGGCAATCGCCCTCGCGGCCTGTTCGGCAAGCATGCCGTCACGGTAGCTGATTTGCCGCGCCTGCGGCGGATGCGCTTCGACGACTCGGACGCGAGACGGGCCCTCGCTCGTAAGACTCGCTCCGGAGTGGTCGCTGATGGTGGGTCGTGTGACCGTGAACGTCGCTCGTAAGACTGGCTCCGTTGACGCTGGGGCGGCGGCACGGCTCGCTGCCGCACGACCCGCCGAGCATTAGCTACCCATGAGTAGGTGTCGCGCGGCATACCCGTTACGCTGCACGCATGCCGTACCTGGAACGTGAAGGGGATGTGTTCGTCGTCTACCTCGGGAGCGAGGGGCAGACCGACAGCGAGAACCGTTTCCATCCGGATTGGATCGATGCATTCCACGGGCTGTTGGACCAGGTCGAGGCGTCCGAGGGGCCGGCGGCGCTGGTGACAACGGCGAGTGGGAAGTTCTACAGCAACGGGCTCGATACCGATTGGCTCTTCGGCAACCTGGACAAGATGCACGGCTACCTCGACCGCGTGCACAGCATCTACACCCGCCTGCTGACCTTCCCGCTGCCGACGGTCGCAGCCGTCAACGGTCATGCCTTCGGCGCGGGCGCCATGCTCGCGACCTCGCACGATTTCCGGGTGATGCGCGCCGACCGCGGCTTCTGGTGTCTGCCCGAGGTGCATCTCGGCATGCCGTTCACGGTCGGTATGAACGCGCTGCTCACCGAGCGTCTCACCAATCAGGTCTGCGTACAGGCCATGACCGCCGGGCACCGCTTCGCCGCCGACGAAGCCATTACCGCGGGAATTGTCGACGCGAAGGCGGATGCTGATGCGTTGCTGAAGTCCGCGATCGAGCGCGCGGGCGCCCTCGCGGCAAATCGCAAGCCCAATCTGCCGGTGATCAAGCGGTCGCTGCACGCCAAGGCGCTGGCCGGGCTCGCGACCCCGACCACCCCGGAGAATCTGGCGTTCGCCCCGGGATAACCGCAACATGATCACAAACCTTGCGTCGCGCGACGGCATCGCCCCGTGACGCAGGGTGCGCCCGATCATCGGCGCAGTGCCAGACTGTGTGCCATGCCACCACCGCGCAGCGGGCACCCCGAATCACGCACGGACCACCACGCGCATCCGGGTGCGGCGGCGGATGCCGCGATCCTGGCCGCCGCGCCCGAACTGATCGCGCTATCGCATTCGATCCATGCCGAACCGGAGCTGGCGTTCGAGGAAACCCGTAGCGTCGCCAAGACCATCGCGCCACTGGCCGAGCGCGGTTTCGCCATCGAGACCGGCATCGCCGACCTGCCCACCGCATTCCGCGCGACGTACGGATCCGGCGAGCTCACGGTGGGTATCTGCGCCGAATACGATGCGTTGCCCGAGATCGGGCACGCCTGCGGGCACAACATCATCGCGGCATCCGCGGTCGGCGCCGGACTCGGCCTCGCCGAGGTGGCCGACGTGCTCGGCATCACCGTCGTCGTCTTCGGCACACCCGCCGAGGAGAGCGGCGGCGGCAAGGTGCTGATGCTCGAGCGCGGTGTCTTCGACGATGTCGCGATGGCGATGATGGTGCACCCCGGTCCCATAGATATCGTCGACGCGCGCTCGCTGGCGCTGGCGGATCTGTCGGTGGTTTTCCACGGCCACGAGGCGCATGCCAGCGCGGCCCCGGAATTGGGCCGGAATGCGGGCGACGCGGTGACCGTCACGCAGGTTGCTCTCGGATTGCTGCGCCAACATCTCCGACCCGGGCAGCAACTGCACGGTATAGTCAGCGACGGTGGCGTAGCCCCCAACATCGTTCCCGGACGTGCGGAACTGCTGTATTACCTACGCGCAGTCGACTCCGCATCCCTCGACGATCTGATGCGACGAGCGTCGGCTTGTTTCGAGGCGGGTGCGCTGGCGACCGGCTGCACTCACGAAATCCGGACGGTTGCGCCGACATATACCGAGCTGACGCCCGATTCGGGATTACTGTTTGCCTATCGCGAGCAGATCGTGGACTTGGGCCGGGTGCCGATCGCACCGGAACTCGAGGCGCAGCGACCGCTCGGGAGTACGGATATGGGCAACGTCACCAACGTCATACCGGGCATACATCCGGTCATCGGCATAGATGCCGGTGGGGCGGTGACGCATCAGCCAGGCTTCGCCGCGGCGAGTGTCAACGCCTCGGCCGATCGTGCGGTAACCGACGGTGCGATCGCGCTCGCGCGTACCGCTATCGCCGTAGCCCGCGATCAAGTACATAGGGACAGGTTGTTGCAACGGCTCGTTCAACGACAGGAGGACATTCGGTGAGCATTACCGGCCGTTCCGCGGCGCACGCGACACGCTCTGGGACGGTGACGCGCGCGGCCACGGGGGGTCAGGGGAGCGCCGCACAATCGGATATCGCAGACGTCGGCCCGGACGCGGTCGATTCCTGGCTGGCCGAGCACACGGTCGATCTCGTCCAGTGGCGTCGGCACATCCATGCGAACCCGGAGCTGTCCCGCACCGAATTCGCCACCACCGAGTTCGTCTCGGCCTGGCTGACCAAGGCTGGATTGACGCCGCAGAAGATGCCCAACGGCACCGGAGTGCTCTGTGACATCGGTCCGGTAGACGCACCGCGCATCGGACTGCGTGCCGATATGGACGCGCTCCCACTGCAGGAATTCACCGGACTCAGCTTCGCATCGACCGTCCCCGGTGTCTCGCACGCATGTGGGCACGACGCGCACACCACGATCCTGCTCGGCACCGCGCTCGCGCTAGCCGATCAGGACCTACCGGTGGGCGTGCGATTCGTCTTCCAGCCCGCCGAAGAAGTGATGCCGGGCGGTGCCATCGATATGGTCGCCGCCGGCGCGATGGAGGGTGTCGACCGGATCTTCGCACTGCACTGCGATCCGCGCCTCGAGGTCGGCCGGGTCGGCATCCGGGTCGGCGCGATCACCTCGGCCGCCGACACCATCGAATTGGTCCTCGATTCGCCGGCGGGCACACCTCGCGTCCGCATCTGACCAGCGACTTGGTCTACGCCAT
>NZ_BAGN01000050.1 GCF_000308835.1 Nocardia vinacea NBRC 16497
CGCGACCGGCCGACCGCGCCGATCACACTGCTGCGCCTGGAACCCGTCGAAGTCGTTGCGGCGAGCGCACTTCAGCTCGGTCTGTGGGGTGGCGTCGGGGAGGAGGACGAGCGGGCCCGCCGCGCCCTGATCCGGGTGCAGGGCCTGCTCGGCGGCGAGGCGGTCCGGGTCGGCGTGCTCAGCGGTGGCCGCGGGCCCGCCGAACGCATCACCATGGTCGCGCTCGGTGACGAGCCGATTCCGGCCGCCGACCCGGCCCTGCCGTGGCCCGGCCGCCTGCCCCGTCCCGCACCCGCGGTGATCCTGGTGAACCGTCCGGTGGTGCGTCTGGAGGCCGCCGACGGAACGCCCGTGCAGGTCACCGACCGCGGCCTTTTCACCGCCGACCCGGCCCTGCTGCGTTGGGGCAGCAAGCAGTGGCCCCTTGCGGGCTGGGCCGGTCCGTGGCCGGTGGACGAACACTGGTGGACTCCGGAATCCGCCACCCTCTGCGCGGGAATCGCCGCCCGCATCCAGGTGCAACTTGCCGGTGAACCGGCCGATGTCCGTGTGCTGCTGCTCATCTACAACGATCAGACCTGGCGCGCCGAGGGGCTCTACGACTGACTACGTGCGCGACCACACCAGTGCCAGCGTGAACGGATGTCCGCGCAGCTCCGCCCATTTCGGCTTGGCCGCGATCCATGCGTCATCCACCAGCGCCTCGGCCATCTCGGTGAGCACCCAGCCCGCCGCCGATGCTGCCGACACCTGCTCGCTGATCAAGTGCAGGTGCGTGCTGATCGCGACCGGCTCACCGGACGCAGGTGTGTAGTGCGTCGGCATACCGGTCACCATCATGAACTGCGGGTGGTAGCTGACCGTGACACAGGTGCCGCCGGGTGCGGCCAGCCGCCAGGCTTCGGCGTAGAAGGGCGTCAGCTCGTCCAGGTGCTCGTCGATCAGCGAGGAGACCACCAAATCGTATGCACCACTTGTCAATCCGGTGTCACGCACATCGGCCTGAGTAAGTGTGGTGTGCACCTCGCGCTCGCGTGCCCGCGCCAGCATCCCCGCACTCACGTCGACGCCATCGATATGGCGAATTCCCCGCTCTCGCAACCAAGCTCCGGTCCGCCCGGTCCCGCAGCCGAGATCCGCGGCGCGTCGCACCCCACCCCAGTCCGGTCGCCGTAGCCGATTCAGCAGCGCGAGATCCATCTCGTCCATGACGGTCTGCTCATACGTCGGTGCCCATCCGTCGTACCCGGCGGCGACGTCAACGGTGCGATAGTTGCGGCGATCGAAGTCGGAGAAAGAGGGCATGGGCGCAGTATTGCCGCGATACCCCGGCATTCGCCAGATAATTTCCGGCACCGCACCCGCCGTGGCTTCGCTTGCCGAGCGATGGGGTGCCCGGACCATGCCGCCCTGGTGACCACAACGGAGCGAGTCTCGGCCCGTTTCGCGTCCGAGTCGGCGCTTCCGACGCATCGCGAGGTGCTCGAGCGGCCCGGAGTAACCACCAGACAGTGCTGAAGCGGTAAGGATCCAAGCCCTGCCCAGCCACAACGGAGCGAGTCTTACGAGCGGCCCGTTCGCGGCCCGTCTCGCGTCCGAGCCGTCGAAGCGCATGCGACGAAGTCGCGAGTCTCGACGGCTCGGACGCGAGACACAGGGGGCCGCGAACACGCCGCGCCGAAGGCGCGGCCAAAGATCCAGTAGTCTCGGAAATCGTGGATCTCGCGGTGACTGTGCTCGATGGCGTGCGGATCGCCTATCGGGATTCCGTGGTGGGCGATGGCACGCCGGTGGTGCTGGTGCACGGTATGGGCGGGGACGGGCATACCTGGGATCGGTTCGCACACACCTTGGTGCGGGCCGGGCGGCGGGTCATCATTCCCGATCTGCGCGGGCACGGGCGCAGCGCGCACACCGAGTCCTATCTGTTCGCCGAATTCGGCGAAGACGTGCGGAAACTGTGTGATCGGCTCGAACTGGATGCGGTGGATCTGGTCGGACATTCGCTGGGTGGCTATGCGGTTTCCTGTGTCGCGCAGGAACGGCCCGAACTGGTGCGGCGGCTGGTCATCGAGGAGTGCCCGATGCCGCTGCGTTCCGGGGATGAAGAGGTGAAGCTGACCCGTCGCTTCCCGACCGTTCCGGAACTCTGGCACGCCACCACCAGCCTGATCCGGCATCCGCGTGCGGTGCTCGCCTTCGATCGCTCGATGACGCGGACCGCGCTCGAACAGTTCCGCAAGCCGAATCCGGAGTGGTGGGATCGGCTCTCCGACATCACCGCGCCGACTCTGGTACTGCGCGGCGGTCCCGGCGGCATGGTCGATCCGGAGAAGCTGGCGATTCTGTGTGACACCGTCCCGAACTGCGCGGTGACCGCCTTCACCTGCGGTCACAGCATCCACCGCGACCGCTACCGCGAATTCGAGGCAAGCGTGCTGCCGTTCCTCGCGACGCTCGCACCCGCGGCTATCTAGAGTGAAGCGGTGTCCGCGCAAGACCGTCCGGTTCTGTTCTTCCCCGACGAGCAGTCGTTCCGCGACTGGCTCCTGACCAACCATGCCTCGGCGGACGGAGTCTGGCTGCGCTTCGCCAAAAAGGGCTCCGGACGCGTTTCACTGAACCATGCCGGCGCGCTGCGGCAGGCGCTGTGCTTCGGCTGGATCGATGGGCAGGCGCGCGGTGAGGATGCGGAGTTCTGGCAGGTCGGCTTCACCCCGCGGCGCAAGCGCAGCCCGTGGTCCCTGCGCAATATCGGCCTGGTCGCCGAGTTGATCGAGCAGGGGCTGATGCATCGGGCCGGACAGGCCGAGATCGATCGGGCCAAAGCCGACGGCCGCTGGGACCTGGCGTACGGCGCGTCGGTGGTGCCTGTGGATTTCCTCGCGGCACTCGCGCGAAATCCCGAGGCCGAGGGCTTCTTCCAGACCCTCGGCAACCAACAGCGCGCCGCCGTCGGCTATTTGCTCGCCGATGCCGTCAAGCCCGAGACCAGGGCACGGCGCATCGAGAAGTTCGTGCAGAAATTCGCCGACGGACAGACGTTGGGCTGATGACCGGATTCGAAGGGATGCTCTGCTCGGCGGCGGCCGCGGTCGATGTGCCCTTGCCCGGCACGGCGACTCGGGTGACGGGGTGGTTGTGCGTCGAGCAGCCGGGCGCGTGGGGCCGGGATGTGATCGGTGATGAGGTGCTCGGCCAGGAGATCACGGCTGAACTCGCCGCCCGCACCTCCGCCGCGAAGGTTCGTCCGACGCTGATCCGGCGACCTGGCCGCAACGAATTCACCGGTGTCCGAACGGTTTTGATCGCCAGCTCGCGTCCGCAGGGCTTCTGGTGCGAACGCTTCGAGATCACCGACCTGAAGCAGCTGCTCGACCTGGACCTGAACCTGCTGAACGGTCCACCGCCGGGAATCGGTGCGCCCGTGCGTGATCCGCTGATCCTGGTGTGCGCGCACGGAAAGCACGATCAGTGCTGCGCGCTGTTCGGCCGTCCGATCGCCGCGAATCTGGCCGCCGACTATTCGGACCGGGTCTGGGAGTGCTCGCACACCGGTGGTCATCGCTTCGCACCCGCCATGGTGTTGCTGCCCTCCGGACTGACCTACGGTCGCGTCGATACCGCGGCCGCCATCGCGGCGGTCGAAGCCGTGGAGCGCGGTGCGGTTTCGTTGGCTGGGCTGCGTGGTCGCAGCGGCCACCATCCGGTTGAACAGGTCGCGGAAATCGCGGTCCGCGAACAGGTTTCGGCGCGCCTCGACGATCTCACCGTCCGCCTCGAAATAGATTCCACCGCAACCGATTCCGATCTTGCCGTGGTAACCCATCGGGACGGCCGCCGCTGGCGTGTGCGGACTCGTACCGTCGGATTCCCGCCGCGCCAAGCCAGTTGCGGTGCCGCACCGAAACCGGTCAACGCGGTCGTGGCCGACCAAATCCAGCCGCTGACCGCGGGCTGACCGCGCGGTCAACGCCTGGATCGGGCTGCGGCCATACCTGCCAGATGCGCCGATCGGCCCCCGACTGGTCCTCGGCTGAGAACGACGAGCGGGACATGGCTGCGGCAGATCCGCCGCAGCCATGTCCCGTTCGCGGCGACCTTTATCGCCCCCTGCGGGATGAAGGTCGCGGGCTTACCAGTGGGTGCCAGGCACCCAGCGGGCGGCGCGGCGCAGGGCAGTGCCGGTGACTCGGCGGGCCGTCGACTGATGACGCGGTTCACGTTGCGGCACAGGGGATTCCGCTGGTTCCCCGGTATCCGCCTGCTCGCCCTTGGCGGCGGGGGAGTCGGGTAGGGCCCGGTAGTAGCGGTGCAGGATGCGGTCGCGCAGCTTCGGGGTGAGTAGTGCGCCGTATTCGGCGAAGGTGCCGAGCGGAACATCGATGCGCTTGGGGCGCTCGCTCAGCGCGCGCACTATGGTCGCGGCCGCCCATTCGGGGGACTCCGACGGACCCTGATCGCCGCTCGGGGTGATCATCGGGGTGCGCACCAGCGGCATGTGGATGGTGGTGAAGGTGACGCCGTCGGCCATGGTTTCGACCGCCGCGACCTCGGCGAACTTATCCAGCGCCGCCTTGCTCGCGAGGTAGGCGGCGAAGCGCGGCGTGGCTACCTGCACGCCCGCACTGCTGATATTGACGATGTGGCCGAACTTGCGCTCGCGCATCTGCGGCAGCAGCGCCAGCGTCAATCGCACGGCGCCGAAGTAGTTGACCGCCATGGTGCGTTCGAAATCGTGCAGCCGGTCGGTGGAGCGGTGGATGGCGCGACGGATCGAGCGACCCGCATTGTTCACCAGCATGTCGATGTGGCCGTGCTCGTCCAGGATGGTCTTGACGGCGTGGTCGACGGAGTCGGAATCGGTTACGTCGCACTGATATCCGTAGGCGCTGCCGCCCTCGGCCCGGATCTCTTCGACCACCGCGGTGAGTTCGTCGGCGCGCCGGGCGAGCAGGAAGACGATGGCGCCCTTATCCGCGACGGCCAGTGCGGCGGCCCGGCCGATGCCGGAGGACGCGCCGGTAATGAGCACATGCCGCCCCGTCAGGTCGCGGTTGCGGCGATTGCGCCGGATCTGCCCGCGCGGGTCGGCGTCGTCAGCGGAAGCTCGGGTCATCGCTGCTCCTTTGCAGGTCGAGTTGGCATGAACTTACTCTGAAGTAAGTTTACCTGCCAAGTGTGCTCTGTTCGATTGGCGGCATTCGCGGGCTCTCCGTGGTTACGCAAGCTGATCGGTTCGAGCGACCTGCGAGCAGTCGCTATGGCTACGCCTCCGGGTCCTTCGCTCATGCCGCCGTGTCACGTCGAGCGTTCGAATCGGGCCACGCCGATGCATTCGAACCGGCCTCGAATCTATCGAACATATGTGCGATACTCTGCGCATGGCGGACGATCGGATGGCGGAAATCTTTGCCGCGGTGCGGCTCTCCGGCAGTGATCCGGAGGCGGCGCGGCGGATGCTGGCGGAACTGTGGGACGAGCTCGGCGACGGTGGAGATCCGTTGCAGCGCTGTGTGATTGCGCATCACCTTGCCGATCTGCAGGGCACGGCCGAAGGTGCGCTGCGCTGGGATCAACGCGCGCTGGCCGCGGTGTTCGGCCCGGGTGTTCCGCTCGATGAGGGGCTACGCGGATTCCTGCCCTCGCTCTACCTCAATCTCGCCGACAGTCACCGCCGCGTCGGCGACTTCGATGTGGCCTATATGCAGCTGACCATCGCTCGCGGCCACCTCGATGTCCTCGCCAACGACGCCTATGGCGCCGTGATCCGCACCAGCCTGGACAAGGTCGAGGCCGCGCTGGGCGAGAAGTCGACGGATCCACTCCCGGTGTGACGACAGGTCATGTCTGTCTACGCCGGACTCCCCGCCTGAGCGCCGAGCGCTCAGCTCGCCAACAGCGCCTCGCGCAGAACCGCGTCGAAACCGGTCGGCTCGCGGCCGATCAACTGCGTCAACGTCGGGTCGACCGTGGCGAATTCACCGGCCCGGCTAGCGGCGAAGATATCCAGCATCATGTCCGCCTGCGCGGCCGGGACGCCATAGCCCAGCATCTGGTGCCGGAATTCCTCGTTGGATACGGTGATGCGCTTGATGGTTCGGCCCGTGAGCGTGGCCGCGAGGGCAGCAATTTCGTCGAAATCGATGGCCTGCGCTGCGGTCAATGGCGGTGTGGGACCGTCGAATCGGCCTTCCTCGGTAAGGATCGCCGCGGCCGCGTCGGCGAGGTCGACGTGTGCGGTCCAGCTCACCGCCCCATCCGCGGGCAACACGAGCTCTCCGGTCTCGGCTGCCCGCCCGAAGAACCGCACTGCACTGGCAGCGTAGAACCCGTTGCGGAGCGAGGTGAACGGAACACCGCAGGCCTGCAGCGCTTCCTCGTCGGTGGCGTGGTCGCGGCAGGCCTCGAACTGCGAGTTCGGGCCGGCACCCATATGGCTGGTGTAGAGGATGCGGCGTGCGCCCGCAGCGGCGGCGCCTTCGATGGCAGCCCGGTGCTGTCGGATGGCCTCTGCACCGAGCTTGTCGACCGAGACGAGGAGCACCTGGCTGGCGCCCTCGAAAGCGTGGGACAGGCTGTCCGGGTCGGTGAAGCTGCCCTGTCGCACCCGTACTCCGCGGTCGGCCAAGTCCTGCGCCTTTCGCGGGTCGCGGACGCTCACACCCACCTGGTCGGCGGGCACTCGCGTCAGCAGACTCTCGACAATCCGACGGCCCAGCTGCCCGGTGGCTCCGGTCACGATGATCATGCTGTCACTCCTTGATTCCAGTGGAAACGCTAATGCGTTAACAGTGATACTTCCGCTGGAAACAGTCAAGCGATATCTTTGATTCATGACATCGCCCACGCCACACAGGAACGGCACCACCGTCGAACCCGACGGCACGGCGTCGACTCGCGAACAGCACCGGCAACGCGTCATCGAAGCCGCCGCCGACCTGCTGGAGCGCGCGGGTCGCGATGCGGTGACAACTCGCGCAGTCGCCGACATGGCAGGGTTGCAACCACCGGCGATCTACCGGCTGTTCGGCGACAAGGACGGGCTACTGGAAGCGGTGGCGGAGTACGGTTTCGCGAAATTCGTCGCCGGCAAACACGTCGACCCCGACCCCGTGGACCCCATCGAGGACCTCCGGGCCGGGTGGGACCTTGCGGTCGAGTTCGGTCTGTCCAACCCCGCGCTCTACACCCTCATGTACAGCGAACCCGCCGGCGCCGAGTCGGCCGCATTCCGGGCCGGACTGGAAATCCTGCGCGGACGGGTCCGTCGCCTCGCCGCGGGTGGCTGGTTGCGTGTCGACGAACAACTTGCGGCCGGGATCATTCACGCCACCGGCCGGGGTGCGGTCCTGACCTGGCTGTCCTTCCCGGAAGCGAACCGTGACCCGGCCCTGCTCGCCGCACTCCGAGAGGCCATGGTCGCCGCGGTCACCAACGAACGTCCGGCCATCCAAGACGCCGGCCCGGCCGGCGCGGCCCGCGCCCTCCGCGCCAACCTTTCCGAGGAAACAACGCTCACCACCGCCGAACAACACCTCCTCCGAGAGTGGCTCGACCGTCTCGCAGGTGACCGCTGACCCCTCGACGCACCGGCCGGCCGCCCCTGGAAGGCTGGTGACAACCAGCGCCTGCATGTGACAGATAGAACCTCTCGGCACACCCGGCCGCCTGATTCGGCGGGTGCCCGCACCTCCTTCGCGATTCGAATGTATGTTCGACTATGTGAGGAGGTGATGTGTCATGGGTTGGAGCAACGGCCCGCCGACCTGGGCGGAGTTGGAGCGGGTGCTATCCGGTCGGCCAGGGCCGACGAATCCGGACGCGATGTATCCGGGCGACGGCGGCGACAGTCCGGCGTGGTCGCGCAAGCGCGGGAATTATCGGGCCGAACCGGCCGAACCACCCAGTGTTGTTTCGAGCGACCTGCAAGCAGTCGCTAGCGGCGGGCCGGTGGTGCCGTACGCGGAGTTGCACGCGCATTCGGCCTACAGCTTCCTCGACGGTGCGAGTCAACCGGAGGAGTTGGTGGAGGAGGCGGTGCGGCTCGGGCTGGAGGCGATCGCGCTCACCGATCACGACGGCTTCTACGGAACCGTGCGCTTCTTCGAGGCGGCCAGGGAATGGGGTATGCCGACGGTTTACGGGGCCGAATTGTCGCTGGGCACCGCGGAAGACGCACCGCGCCTCGGGAATTCGCTCGGCCATGTCGGCGCACCCGATTCGGCGCCGCGCACCGGCTCCCCGGACCCGGCCGGTCCGCATCTGCTGGTGCTTGCCCGCGGTCAAGAGGGCTATCGCCGACTCTCCAGTGAGATCGCGGCCGCCCACATGGCCGCGGGGGAGAAGGGCATCCTCCGCTACGACCTGGACGCGCTCACCGCGGCGGCGGGCGGGCACTGGCACATCCTGACCGGATGCCGCAAAGGCCATGTGCGCCAAGCCCTCGACCGTGACCTGCAGGCGGGAGACACCCGTCTCGAGCGAGCCGAGGCCGCCCTGCGCGACCTGACGGAGCGCTTCGGCGCTGACCGGGTGAGCGTGGAACTCACCCATCACGGCATTCCGGAGGACGACGAACGCAACACCCACCTCATCGCCCTGGCCGATCGTCTCGGTCTGCCCGTGGTGGCCACCACCGGAGCGCATTTCGCGGCACCTGCCCAGCGCCGTCGCGCCATGGCGCTCGCGGCGATCCGGGCGCGCCGGAGCCTGGACGATATCGCGGGCTGGTTGGCGCCGACCGGTGGCGCACACCTGCGCTCCGGCGCGGAGATGGCGCAGTTGTTCGCTGCCTGTCCGGAGGCGGTGGCGAATGCGGTGACGCTCGCCCGCGAATGCGCCTTCGATCTGAAATTGATCGCGCCGAGCCTGCCGCCGTTCGACGTGCCCGACGGCCACGACGAGGCGTCCTGGCTGCGTGAACTCACCCTTGCGGGCGCGGCTCGGCGTTACGGTCCGCCGTCGGGAAATCCCGAGGCGTATCAGCAGATCGAGCACGAACTCGCGGTCATCGACGAGATGAAGTTTCCCGGTTACTTCCTGGTGGTGCACGATATCGTCAGCTTCTGCAAGGAAAACGACATCCTCTGCCAGGGCCGGGGTTCGGCCGCCAATTCGGCCGTCTGCTACGCGATCGGCATCACCAATGTCGACCCGGTTGCCGCCGAATTGCTGTTCGAACGCTTCCTCGCCCCGGAACGCGATGGCCCGCCCGATATCGACATCGATATCGAATCCGATCGCCGCGAGGAGGCGATCCAACACGTCTACGCCAAATACGGACGTGAATACGCCGCTCAGGTGGCGAATGTGATCACCTATCGCGGTAAGTCCGCGGTCCGCGATGCCGCACGCGCACTGGGCTTTTCACCTGGACAGCAGGATGCCTGGAGTAAGCAGGTGAGCCGCTGGACCGGAGTAGGCGCCGAAACCGGCACCGATATTCCCGTGGAAGTGCTGGAGCTGGCCACCGAAATCGAGGGTCTGCCAAGACATCTCGGCATCCATTCCGGCGGCATGGTGATCTGTGACCGGCCCATCGCCGATGTCTGCCCGGTCGAATGGGCGCGCATGCCCGGCCGCAGCGTACTGCAGTGGGATAAAGACGATTGCGCCGCAATAAATCTGGTGAAGTTCGACCTGCTCGGTCTCGGCATGCTCTCCGCGCTGCACTACATGATCGATATGGTGCGTGAGCACAAGGGCGAAACCGTCGAACTGCACAAGCTGGACCTGAAGGAAACCGCTGTCTACGAGATGCTTTCGCGCGCCGATTCGGTGGGGGTGTTCCAGGTGGAGTCGCGGGCGCAGATGGCCACGCTGCCCCGGCTGAAGCCACGGGAATTCTACGACTTGGTGGTGGAGGTGGCGCTGATCCGGCCCGGTCCGATCCAGGGTGGTTCGGTGCATCCCTACATCCGTCGCCGCAATGGTGACGAGAAAGTGCGCTATGACCATGACGCGCTGAAGAATTCGCTGAAACGCACCCTCGGCGTGCCCCTGTTCCAGGAGCAGCTCATGCAGATGGCCATCGACGTCGCCGGTTTCACCGCCGCCGAGGCCGATCAGTTGCGCCGCGCCATGGGTTCCAAACGCTCACCCGAACGCATGGAGCGTCTCAAGGGCAGGCTGTATCAGGGCATGCGCGATCTGCACGGCATTACCGGCGAAGTCGCCGACCGCATCTACGAGAAGCTGTACGCCTTCGCGAATTTCGGCTTCCCGGAGAGCCATTCGCAGAGCTTCGCCTCGATCGTGTTCTACTCGGCCTGGTTCAAACTGCACTATCCGGCGGCCTTCTGCGCCGGATTGCTGCGTGCCCAGCCGATGGGGTTCTACTCCCCGCAGTCGCTGGTCGCCGACGCCCGCAGGCACGGCGTCCTGGTGCACGGACCTGATATCAATGCCAGCCGCGCCGAACCCACCGTCGAAAACCATGGTGACGAGGTGCGGCTCGGCCTTGCGACCGTCCGTCACATCGGCACCGACCTCGCCGAACGCATTGTCACTGCCCGATCGTCCGGTTCGTACACCTCCTTCCTCGACCTGACCGGTCGCGTGGAACTCACCGTCGCCCAAGCCGAATCCCTCGCCACCGCAGGCGCTTTGGGTTGTCTCGGCATCACCCGACGCGAGGCGCTGTGGGCGGCGGGTGCCGCGGCGGGCGAACGTCCCGACCGACTCCCCGGCACCGGCGCCGCCACCACCGCCCCCGCCCTGCCCGGCATGAGCGAACTCGAACTGGCCGCCGCCGACGTCTGGGCCACCGGTATTTCCCCGGGCAGCTATCCCACCGAATTCCTACGCCCGCAACTGGATGCGCTCGGTGTCATCCCCGCCGCCGGCTTGCTCGACGTGCCCGACGGCTCCCGCGTTCTGGTCGGCGGCGCCGTCACGCATCGGCAACGCCCTGCCACCGCCGCCGGTGTCACCTTCCTCAACCTGGAAGACGAAACCGGCATGGTGAACGTCGTCTGCTCGGTGGGCCTGTGGACCCGCTATCGCCGCCTGGCCCAGAGCGCCCCCGCCCTGCTCATCCGCGGCCGGGTCCAGAATGCGGAGGGCGCGGTCAGTGTCGTCGCCGAATATCTGCAGCGCATGGACCTGCGCGTCGATTCGAAATCCCGCGACTTCCGTTGAGGCTCAGAACATTCCGTTCGCATTGGCGGCCTGCTCCGGAACCGGCTGGATGACATCCCAGTGTTCGACCAGCTTTCCGTCGGCGAGGCGGAAGATATCCATGATCGCCAGCCCGCGGTCGCCGGGTTCACGCACGCCGTGCACGTGGGCGACCACGTAATCACCCTCTGCCACAATGCGTTTCACTTCGACGCGCAGTTTCGGCGCCCCCTCCTTCAGACCGGTGAGGCGTGCGAGTAGCCCGTCGAAGCCGTCGGCGATTTCCGGATTGTGCTGGATGTAGTGCGCACCGAAGAACTCGGCGGCGGCCTCGAAATCCTTGGCGTTGAACGCTGCTTCGTAGAACGCGAGGACGGCCTGCTTATTCGATTCGAGCTTCGGATCTGCGGAAGTGCTGGTCACGGGCATATCTCCGGTCTTTCGAGCGATCTGCAAGCAGTCGCCAGCGGTAACTGAACAGCTGTAGCGCTACAACTGTAGCGCTACGTGTGTCCGGCTACAATCCCCTGATGACCTCCGATGCGACGACCCGGCGCGGTCGCAATCCGCGCGGCCACGGCGGCCGACTGCGTGCGGAGATCGTCGATGCCGCGATCCGGCTGCTGGATGAACTCGGCGATGATCAGGCCCTGTCCATGCGTGCGGTGGCGCGCGAAATCGGCAGTGCCGCAACGTCGGTCTACCTGCATTTCGCCGATCGAGACGCACTGGTGTTGGCCGCGCTGGAGCGCTATCACGGCGATCTGGTGCGCGCGATCGATGACGCGGAGGCCGCCGTCGACGATCCCGTCGACAGATTGCGCGCCCGCATCCGCGTCCTCGGCGACTGGGCCTATCGACATCCGGGTATGTACAAGGTGCTGCACGAGAGCACCCTCAATCAGCGCGTGGCCATGCCGTTCAAGCGAGAACTGACCGAACGCACGGCCGCCGCGATCCGGCGCTGTATGGATGCAGATCTCGTGCCCGTCGACGACCCGGTTTCGGTCATGCTCGACCTGCGCGCGGCAGTGCACGGTGCGGTGTCGATGCGACTCAACGAACCCGGCCAGACCTGGCCGCCGCTCGCCGATCAGATCGAGCGATTTCTCGTGAAACTGGTCGGCGTCCCTTCGACATTCGGGAATGGCCCGCATCGAGCTTCGTGACCGAATTCGCCGCAGCGGCTACCCTGCGTGCATGCGGAAGCTTGCTGTGCTGGTGATCGGCCTGCTGGGTTTGACGTTGCTGGTCGGCTGTGGTGATGACAACGACGACAATGCCGGTCCGGGCCGGTCGAGCATGGCGACCGTCGCGCCGATGGCGCCGCCGCCGAGTCTGCGCGAGGGCTCCCCGGCGAAGGGGGATACCGGCGGGACCACCGTCGAGGCGCGCAAGGAGGTCATCACCGGCAGCGTCGATATCACCGCCGGTGATCCGATCAAGGCAGGCGGTCAGGTGACCGATCAGGTGCGCGAGGTCGGCGGCCGGGTCGACAGCCGCACCGAACAGCCGGGCACCGATGACACCGATCCGCAGGCCACGCTCACTGTGCGGGTGCCCGCGGATAAGACGGACAAATTCATCGATGGCCTCGGCGGGGTCGGCCGGGTCACCCGGATGAGCACCAACCGCGACGACGTCACCATGCAATGGGAGGACCTCGACGCCAGGATCAAGGCGCTGCAGGCCTCGGTCGACCGGTTGCGCGCGCTCATCTCGGGTGCGACCAATACCGCGGATCTCATTGCCGCCGAACAGGCGCTGTCGAGTCGGCAGGGTGAGCTCGACAGCCTCACCGCGCAAAAACGGCACCTCGACGATCAGGTCGCGCTGTCCACGCTGACCATCGACATCACCACCGAGGACAAGGATTCCGATGAGGGGCCGACCAATTTCTGGGACGGCATCGTCTCCGGCTGGCATTCGCTGGTCGATTGGCTGAAGGACGCGGTGGTGTTCACCGGCAAGGCGATTCCGTGGCTCGGATTCGTCGTGGTGATCGGCGCGGTGGTGTGGGGTGTCGTGCGGGTGGTGCGGGGCCGGAAGCCTTCGTCGGGATCGGGAGAATCCGAGCAGGGCAAGGCCGCTGCGGTCGGTGCGCCGACCGGGGCGAGTGCGACGGCAGCAGAAGGTGCCGGTGCTGACGCAGGCGCAGGGACCGGGGCGACCGGTTCAGGCACTGAGACCGGGAAAGGTGCTGGTACAGCGAAAGGCACTGGGGCGATAGGAGATACAGGTGCCGACGGTCGTAAGGGCGACGATCAAACCGAACAGCCGTAAGGGCCCGCTCGTCGAAACTCTCGACGACGGCACCCTGCAGCTGTATGTCCGGGCGCCCGCCGTGGAGGGCAAGGCGAACAAGGCCGCCATCGAACTCCTCGCCGACCACTACGGCGTCCCGAAATCCGCCGTCCGCCTCGCCGCAGGCGCAACCTCCCGCTTCAAACGCTTCGAGCTGGACCTCTGAGCCCCGCGCAGGAGGTCTCGAAGTCGAACTGCGCACCCCTCGTATGAGCCGTACACCCCATGTCCCGGGGTGACGGTCACACGCCGCCGGGAAATCCGAACTGGCGCCAGGCCTCGTAGACGGTGACGGCGGCGGCATTGGAGAGGTTCATCGAGCGGCGGCCGGGCAGCATCGGGATGCGCAGTCGATCGGTGATGTGCGGATCGTCGAGCACCTCCGTCGGCAGCCCCGTCGGTTCGGTGCCGAACAGCAGCACATCACCCTCCCGGTACGCCACATCGGTATACCGCGTGCTCGCCTGGGTCGTGAATGCGAACACCCGCTCGGGCCGCACCGCTTCCCACGCCGCCGCGAGGTTCTTGTGCACCGTCACCGAGGCCAGATCGTGGTAGTCCAATCCGGCCCGCCGCAACTTCGCCTCCGAAAGGTCGAACCCCAACGGCTCCACCAGATGCAGCTCACACCCGGTCCCAGCGACAAGTCGAATCGCATTGCCGGTATTTCCGGGAATCGCGGGCTCGTGAAACATCAAACGGAACACCCGTGCAGTCAACCAGGTCGCTCCGGCTAGCCCGGAACGACATCGGGCAGGTCCTGCGCGCCGGTCACGAGTTTCAGTTCGTTGACGGATTCTCGGATGAGTTGCGACAGGGTTCGCTCGCCGTCGACCCAGCTCTCGAAGGCGATCTTGAACACGGCGATCCCGGCCTCGGCGGCCAGACTCGCGGCCGGATCGGTCACGCCGCGCCCGCGTAGCGCCTCGGCCAGCGCGGCGGCGAGCGTTGCGAGCTTGACCAACTCGCGCTCTCGAAGTTCGGCATTGGCCGCGATAACGGCTTGCCGCTGCCAGGCGAACTCGCGGCGCTGCTCGAAAACAGCATCGGCGACCTCGGTGAGCGCCGTGGCGATCGCCTCGAGCGGCAGCATGGCAGCGGGCGCGTCGTGCACCCCGCGCACGAGGGCCTCTTGGAGCGCGCTCGCCCCCGCGAACAGGACCTCGCGCTTATCGGCGAAATGCCGGAAGAACGTTCGCTCGGTAAGCCCCGCACGCTGGGTGATCTCGGCGACGGTCGTGCTCTCGAACCCGTTCTCGCGGTACAGCTCCAGAGCCGATTTTGCGAGGCGACCGCGCGCATCAGGCTCCCATCGACTCATGTGCAGGATCTTATCTGATGACAGCGACTGTCATCGCGTGTACTGTCTGATGACAGTCACTGACATCACTGCCTTCGCGCCGGCGAGGGCATCGAAAGACTTGGAGTACTTCCGTGCGGATCTTCCTTACCGGAGCATCGGGACATATCGGCTCCGCGGTCATCCCGGAACTTCTCGACGCCGGGCACGAGGTCGTCGGCCTGGCTCGCTCGAATGAAGCTGCCGCCGCGGTGGCAGCAGCCGGTGCCGACGTGCACCGCGGAGATCTCGACGATCTCGACAACCTGCGCGCAGTCGCCGCCGCGGCCGACGGCGTTATCCACCTGGCCTTCAAACATGAAGCCATGCGGACCGGCGACTACGCCGGAGCGATCGCGGCCGACCTGCGTGCCATCGAAACGATCGGTGATGCGCTCGCGGGCACCGGCAAACCCTTCGTAAGCACATCGGGCACGCTCCAACTCGCATTCGCCGGGCTTACCAGGGTGGGAACCGAAGCTGATGCGCTCGATGCGGGGCACAGGGTCGACGCCGAGAATGCGGTGGTCGCGCTCGCGGACCGCGGTGTTCGATCGTCCGTCGTTCGGCTCCCGCCGACCGTGCACAGTTCACTCGACCACCACGGCTTCGTTCCGACCTTGATCGCCACCGCCCGCGATAAGGGCATCGCCGCCTACATCGGCGACGGGAACAACCGCTGGCCCGCCGGACACACTCTCGATGCCGCGCACCTGTACCGCTTGGCGCTGGAAACCGCCCCCGCGGGGGCGCGGTTACATGCCGTCGATGACGAAGGCGTGCCCTTCCGTGAGATCGCCGAAGCGATCGGTCGCCACCTGGATCTACCGGTGATCAGCATTTCGCCGGAGCAGGCGGACGCTCACTTCGGTTACCTCGGTCCTCTCGTCGCGCTGGACAATCCGACCTCGAGCGCGCGGACCCGGGAACTTCTGACCTGGAAGCCGACACACCCCGGCCTCATCGAGGATCTCGACCAGGGCCATTACTTCAAAGCTCGTTAGCGGCCCGCTCCGGGATGGCGCATGCCATGCCCTCCGCCATCCCGGTCGGGCGCACACCCAGCCCCTGGTTGTGACGGGCGCGCTGGTTCTCCCAGGCGATGCCGGCCGTCAATTCGGCGAACTGTCCTTTGGACAGGTGCGTCAGCAATTCGGTGCGCAGGTCCGCGAGGTCGATGGCCGGGGTTGCGGTCATGGCCTCGGCAAAGGAGATGACGAGTTTTTCGAGGTCGCTGTAGGCGTCGCTGGTGCGATAGCGCGGCAGGTCGCGCAATTGTTGTTCGGTGAGTCCGCTGGAGTGCGCCAGCGCCGAGCCGATATCCAGGCAGAATTCGCAATTCACGAGTCCGGCCGTCTTCAGTTCGGCCAGCTCTTTGAGCTTCGGATCCAGTCTGTTGCTGAACAGCAGCGCTGTTTCGTATCCGATCGTGCCGAAAAGGATCTGCGGTCGGCGGGCCAGCCAGCCGAACAGGTCGGATCGGTTCCGTTTCGCCTGCCGAACCGCTTGCAGGTAGTGCCGAATCCGGGTAAGCGCTCGCATTGTCCGTACCCCCTTGTGCCGGATGAATCTTTTCTCTCGAAACTACGCCGCGTAGTAGTCGGAGGCAATGTCTGATCGGTGTGCCGTGGTGCGGCGAAATCTGTTGCGGAGCAGTAGCCCTGTCTCGAGGCTCGCCGTGTGAGTGCGCGACCGCGTCGCACTGGTGTGAGCGGCCGCATGTCGTCTGCAAGAATCGGAGCGTGACCGACGTTGACTCGTCTGCCGCCGAACGGCAGTCCGACCGGACCAGCCTGGGCGCGCAGTTCCTGCGTTGCCACCTGCCCATGCTGGTCGTGACTGCGGTCATTCTGCTCGCGGTCGTCTTCGTGGCCTGGGATCGCTGGCGCCGCGGCGCGCTGTTCTTCGGCGGTGCGGCCCTGCTCGCGGCCACCTTCCGGCTCTGCCTGCCGACGGCCCGGGTCGGATTGCTCGCCGTGCGCAGCAAGCCGTTCGATGTCGCCGCACTGAGCCTGCTCGGCAGCGCCATCGTCTTCATCGCCGCCACGATCAATACACTCGGCGTCGGCTGAGGCCGCGGCCGTTTCCCGCGACATCGACGCTGCTAGTTGTGGCAGGTGTCCCGGTCGTTGTAGAGCATGATCTGGGTGACCTTGGCATCGGCGGGCATATTCCGGTAGATACCGAGGAAGCCGTAGCGCGCGGGTTGGTCGGGGACCGTGGCGGAGCTCCAGTTGTAGCCGATCTCGAGTGTGGGATAAGCAGTGCGCACTTCGTCGACGGTGGAGCCGACGGCGATGCCTTCGGGTGTGCGGACCGGAAGTTTGCCGGGCATGATCGCGACTATTTCGCCCTTGTTGGTGAAACCCTGCCAACCCGCTCGTGCGGTATAGCGGCCGCAGCCGGGCGGGTCGTCGGTGTCGTCGAAGGCCGCGATTTCACCGGTGGCCTCGGCCTCGCTCCGGCTCATCCCGAGCCGCAGTTTGCCGAAGCCGAGCGGGCCGAGGACGGTCGGCGCCGGTGGCACCGTGGTCGTCGACGCCGCTGCCCGGGTGGTCTCGGTCGGCTCGTCCGAGCACCCCGTGACACCGGTGAACACCGCGGCGAGCAGTGCGAATGTCAGTACGGCACGATGAATACGCATGGTCTTACCCCCGATGTCGTCCATGAACCGGAATGCCCGCCGAGCTGAGACGGTGCGATATCGGCCCAGTCTGCACATCGGCGACTCCCCGAGTCAAGGCGACATCCATCGGCCCACGTACACCTTATGCGTCACCGCTTCGGCCTCGGTGTCGGCTGAGGCACAACAACTTTCGTCGGCGGCTACCGGTCGCGGCGGCTTCCGTCGAGCGCGGTGGAACAGCGGCTTCCGTGAGCTTGCGGAGCCGCCATTTCACCAGCGCCGAAGTGCGATGTCAGCTCCGGCCCGACGGGTATCGCTCGGTGAATACAGTGTGTTCGCGTGGGCGGCGACCCGGATGCGGCGCGGTGGTGTCGCTGTAGCCGATCGCGACCATGACCGCGATGGCAAGGTCGGGGCGGTCCTCGATGCCGATGGCCTTCTTGACCAGGTCCGGATCCCAGCCGTTCATCGGGGCCGACGACAGGCCGAGGCTGGTGGCGGCGAGCATGACATAGGTCGCGGCGATCATCGCATTCTTCACGGCGTTCTCGCGGGTGAGTCCGCGCTGTCGCAGCGAGTGGAATTCGCCGCGCGAGTGGAACATTGCGGTGAACTCCGCATTCCACGCGCCGTTGCGTACGGCCAGTTCGGCGATATCGGCATTCTCGGCCTGCCATGCCGCCGTTTCGGCGATGAAGACCAGCACTACCGGTGCTTCCAGCGGCTGCGGCTGGCCGAAGGCGGCGTTCGACAGGTCGCGGCGGCCGGACGCGCTGGTCACCATCACGATCGACCGATCCTGCATATTCCACGCGGTAGGTGCCTCGACGGCCAGATCCAGCAGTTCGTCGAGCAGTTCGCGGGGTACCGGATCCGGACGGTAGTGGCGGGTGGTGCGACGGGCGCGGATCGCGGCGGGAACCGAAAGTGTCTGTGCGTTCATGATTCTTACTATCGGAGAGTGACAAACTATTAGGAAGACAGCACTTAATAGTGCGCTACACTCCGAAAGGTGCGTACGGTGATCGAGGCCAGCGGGCTGCCTGCAGATGTCTACTCGGCGAAGTGCCCCACCCGGCAGGTGCTCGACCACGTCGCTGGTAAATGGACCGTGCTCATCGTGGACGCGCTCGCCGAGGGCACCATGCGCTACACCGATCTGCACCGACGTATCGAGGGCATCTCACAGAAAATGCTCACGCAAACCCTGCGTCAGCTGGAAACCGACGGATTCGTCACGCGCACAGTGCATCCCACCGTGCCGCCGCGCGTCGACTACGACCTCACCGACCTCGGCCACAGCCTGCGCACCCCGATCGCGGCGCTGCGCGACTGGATCGAGGTCAATATCAACCGCATCGAAGCCGCACGTCGCGCCGCCCGCTAGCCGACCTCGGCTATCGCGCGCCGCCCGCGCCCGCCGTACAACCGTCGCGCCTCGCTCGGCGTAATCGTCTCCAGTCGCGCAGGCGGCTCGCCCTTCAGGTGCTGCTCCAGGATCTGGCCCGCCATCGGTGCGATGAACGGCGCGGCGGCGATCAGACCGAACGAGTTGAATGCGGCGCTGCCCCACACAATGGTCTTGGCGGCCGGTCGGACCAGCAGATCGACGATCCCCCAGCGATCGAAGCGGCCGAGCTCGCGCATCCATTTCGGCAGTGTGGCAACCGAAGCCAGGGACAGTAGCCGACTGCCGAGGGCATAGCTGATGCCCGCGCCGTTGCGCGGCGAGGTCCACAGCAGGTGGTGCATGCCCGCCTCGGCACGCTCGGAGGTACACAGGCTCGGGCGGACCTTCGCGAAGTACGCGCGCACCTCCTCGCGGGAGCGTGGCACATCCTCCGGCTTGCAGGTCTGCAGTTCGGCGGCGATCGCGCACTCGCGCCAGTAGCGCGCCTCTTCCTCCGGGCTGAGCGGGCCGGGACCGAAGACCTCGTACGCCTTGAGCACCGAATGCCAGCCGGTGATGTGGATCCACAGCTGGGTTTCCGGACTGTTCGCGCCGTAGCGCCGGCCGCTGATCGGTTCGATGCCGGTCATCGGCGCATGCACCTGCATCAGATGTTCCGAGGCCTGGATGGCCGTGCGGCCGTCGGCGATCGCGACGAGCAGGAAATAGGCGAAGGTGTGGTCCAGCCGGCTGCGCGGGTCGGTGTAGATGCCATGCGAATCGGCGACGGCCGCGGTCAGGAACGGATCGAAGTGCTCGAGGACCACCGCGCGCTGGAAGCCGATCACGGCGGTCGGCGCGGTCCAGATCTTCCAGCTGGGCGAATCCGGGCCGAAGAACCCGTAGTCGTCCCGGCGAAGAGTGGTCGGATCGAAGGACATCTGTTGCTCCTTTGCCTGCTCGCCCTCCTGGATCGGCGAATGCAACGCAACCGTAGCAATTGCCGCCAAGTAATACAACGGTCCCGTAGCATTTGTTCTCGGATGGATTCCATAACCGGAGGCCGATGCTGACAGGATGGACGCGAATGGAGGTGAATCGACAGTGACGGAATCGCGCACCGCACCGGACCGGCCGCGACGGCGATACGCGCCACGCCTACCTCCCGAGGAACGCCGCGCCCAACTGCTCGACGCCGCCTACGCGGTGCTGAGCCGGGTGGAGTTGCACCAGCTGAGCATGGAGGCGGTCGCACAGGAGGCGGGCGTCGGGAAACCGGTGCTGTACACCGTGTTCAAGACTCGCGCGGAACTCGTTGCGGCACTGCTGGAACGCGAACGCGAACGCGGTCTCGAGCAGGTCGCTGCGACCCTGCCCACCGATTTGCTCGATGCCGATCCGGTGACTGCGGCCTCGGCCACGGTCGAAGCGTTCGTCGGTGTCGCACTGGAGAATCCGACGCGCTGGCGCCTGATCCTCGCCACCCCCGGCAGCGCTCCCGACGAATACCGTGCGGCACTCGCCGATTCCCGCACCGGGGTCTTCGCCCAAGCCGAATCCCTGGTCAGTATGGGCATCGCACTCGATCCGCGTTGGGCGGGAATGGATTCCGCACTGCTCACCAACGCACTGCTGAGCGTCGCCGAAATGCTCGGCAGGCTCGCGGTCAGCGCGCCGGACGAGTATCCGCGCGAGCGATTGGAAGGCTTCGTCCACTCCGTCGTCCAACTGCTCGTCGGTGCGCCCGCCGCACGGTCAACGGAATGATGGTCCGCTCAGGAATCATGACCGGCCGTGACTGCTTGCAGGCAGCGAACTTTCAGCCGTTGCGACCGACTCGTGCCAATCGCATTGTTTCGGTGAGCAATTTGGATACGGCGGCGGCTTCGGTGAGGAAGCCGTCGTGGCCGTCGCGGGAGTGCACGATCTCCAGGCCCTCGCAGCCCGGCAGTCCGTCGGCCAGTTCCTGTTGAGTTCGCAACGGGTACAAGCGATCCGAGTCGACGCCGCCGACCACACACGGTACCGGGGTGGTGGCGAGGGCGGCCGCGATACCGCCCCGCCCGCGGCCGATATCGTGTCGGTTCATCGCCTCGGTCAGCAGGACGTAGGTGGCGGGATCGAAACGGCTGCAAAGCTTTTCGGCCTGGTGGTCCAGATAGCTCTGTACCGCATAGCGGCCGCCGTTGCGCGGATCCTCGTCGCCCTGCGCACTGTTCTCGAAGCGGTGATCGAGTTCGCCCTCGGTGCGGTAGGTCAGGTGCGCGATGCGGCGGGCGATGCCCATGCCGGTCAGCGGGGCGCGATCGGTGTCGTGGTAGTCGCCGCCCTGCCAGTCCGGATCGGCCTTGATGGCGGCGATTTGCGTTGTCTGCGTGCCGATCTGGTCGGCGGTGGCGCGTGCGCCGACGGCAAGTACCAGTGCGGATGCGATCCGCTCCGGTGTGCCGACCATCCACTCCAGCACCCGCATACCACCCATCGAACCGCCGACGACGGCGGCCAACCGCTCGATGCCGAGCAGATCGAGCAGCGCCGCTTCCGCAGTCACCTGATCCCGAATCGAGATCTCCGGAAACCTTGCGCCCCAAGGCTTTCCGTCCGGTGCCAGCGTCGAGGGGCCGGTGCTGCCCTTGCAGCCGCCGAGCACATTCGTCGCGATGACGCACCATTCGTCGGTATCCACCGGTGCGCCCGGCCCGACCATGCCGTCCCACCAGCCGGGCAGCGGATGGATATCGTCGGGCACCCCGACGACGTGCGAATCGCCGGTCAGCGCGTGCTCGACGAGCACCACATTGTCCAATGCGGGGGAGAGCTCACCCCAGCGCTGCACGGCCAGATGAACGTCCGGGATGATCGTGCCGCTCTCCAGCCGCACATCCCCGATGGCGATGATGCCGAGCCTCCCGTCCGGCGGTGGCAGGGCCACCGCGGACGAACGCGCGGTACTGGGGTCGGTCACGGTCACGACTCCGCCTCGCTAGCGCCGCTCACGTCGTCGCCGCCGTGAAACCAGCCCGCCGCGCGCAGTGCGTCGCCGACGCCGGGGGAATCACGAGGGAACGCACATCCCCGATGTTAGCTACCCGGCTGAACCGGGCCGCGGTCCGGTAGACCGGGAGTCCGGCCGCGGACGCGATGGGGTCACTCATGTCGTGCTCCAAAGGGTTGTTCGCCGGCAGGTCTTATCGAGGTGCGGGTAACGGACAACAACTCATCGGAAATACCTCCTGAAGTGCGCGCTTGCTCTCGACCATCGAGAGCCCGGTCATCACCCGGAGCACCCCACCGCTGCTGGAGGGTTGCCGTCCAGCAAGCCGGGGCTTCGCGCTGGCACTCATGACCTGACGGACATGGTAACCGGCGGGCGGTCGGCGACTGAAATCCGTTACCGGGTTTCCGCCGGTTCGGTCGCGGGCTGCCCGGTGCACACGCGTATGAACTCGTCGAACGACGTGGTGAATCCGGTGCGGGCCTCCGCGGCGGCCGCAGCGGTGTCCTCCTCGTCGAAGATCGAGTTCTGGCACTCCATGCTGAGGTGGCCGATCAGCTGCCAGGCGCCGACGACCAGCCGCACCGGCAGCGCATCGGGCTGGGTGCCGAGTCGCTCGGCGATCACGTCGGCGATCGCGGCGTTCTTATCGTCGGCCAGTTCCATGCTCTGCGCACTGACAGTCGGACTGCTGCGCAGAATCCGCTGCATCTGCTGGAAGCGCCGGAACGACAGCGGTCCCTCGGTATTCACCGTGGCCTGGTCGACGACCAGGAGGAAGGCCTCACGCAGCGATTGCAGCTCATTGCCGGTGACCGGGAGTCCACGCAGGCACTCGGCGATCGCGAGTCCGAAGTCCTTGACCGGCCCGAGGATGATGGCCTCTTTGCTGTCGAAATACCGGTTGATCGTGCGCGGGGACACATCCGCGCGGTCCGCGATCTGTTCGACCGTCGTCGCGTCGAATCCCTGTGTGTCGCACAGCTCGAGCGCCACCTCGATGATGCGCAACCGGGTCTGCTGCTTCTTGCGCTCGCGCAACCCCAGAGCGCCGGGCGCACTGGGCCCTGGGTTCGCTGGGGCGCGCACAGCGTCCTCGGCTGTGGCGCTCGCGCCGATCGGCGTCGATGACTCGAGCATGGCCTCATGTTAGCGCAATCGGGCCGGTTTGTGTCCTTAACAGTCAAATGTCGTAGTGCGACATTTTTCTCTTGACGACAAATGTCTGTCGATGACAGGATGGCTGCACGAACTTCGGACTAGGAGACCAAGGTGAGCGAGACTGCGACAGCGGTGGAAGTTCTGGAGAAGCAAACGAGTTCGGCACGCTGGTGGGCCCTGGGGGTGATCGCATTGGCCCAGCTCATGGTGGTTCTCGACGCCACCATCGTGACCATCTCACTGCCGTTCGCTCAGCAGGATCTCGACATCAGCGACGGCAATCGGCAGTGGATGCTGACCGCCTACACGCTGATCTTCGGCGGTCTGCTGCTGCTCGGCGGACGGCTGGCCGACTACCTCGGGCGGCGTCGGATCTTCATCGTCGGCCTGGTCGGCTTCGCCGGGGCGTCCGCGGTGGCGGGTCTGGCGCAGAACGGCGCGGAGCTGTTCGCTGGACGGGCATTGCAGGGTGCGTTCGCTGCGCTGCTCGCGCCCGCGGCACTGTCACTGCTCTCGGTGACCTTCACCGAGGCCAAGGAGCGCGCGACCGCATTCGGCGTCTTCGCCGGTATTTCCGCGGGTGGTGCCGCGCTCGGCCTGATCGCCGGTGGCGCGCTGACCGAATACGCCTCCTGGCGCTGGTGCCTGCTGGTGAACACCCCGATCGCACTGCTCGCGCTGCTCGGCGCGCTGGCCTTCGTGGTGAAGGATGTGCCGACACCGCGCACCGGCGGCTATGACGTGCCCGGTGCGGTCACCGTGACGCTCGGTCTGATCGCCATCGTGTACGGATTCAGTCGCGCCGCCGAGGACGGCTGGCTGGCCGGCAGCACCCTCGGGCTGCTCGTCATCGGCGTCGCCCTGCTGATCGCCTTCGTCGCCATCGAGCGTCGCTCGTCGAATCCGCTGCTGCCGCTGCATATTCCGGGTGAGATCAACCGCGGTGGCGCCTTCCTGGCCGCGCTGCTGATCCCGATCGCGATGTTCGCGATGTTCCTGTTCCTGAGCTACTACTTCCAGATCACCCTCGGCTACTCGTCGCTGAAGGCCGGTTTCGCCTTCCTGCCGTTCCCGGCGGGCATCGCGATCTCCGCCGGTGTCACCAGCGCGCTGCTGCCGAAGCTCGGCCCGCGGCCGCTGATGGTTGCCGGGGCCGTGCTCGGTGTGCTCGGTCTGGTGTGGCTGGCGCAGCTGAGCTATGGCGACAGCTACGCGGTCGGCGTGCTGCCCGCGCAGGTGCTGATCGCGCTCGGTATGGGCCCGCTGTTCGTCGGGATGCAGACCGTCGCGCTGCATCAGGTCGAGGAGGAGGACTCGGGTGTGGCCAGTGCGCTGTTGAATGCGGCACAGCAGGTCGGCGGCGCGGTGGGCACCGCACTGCTCACCACCATCTCGGTGCAGACGGCCAAGACCTTCGCGCAGAACAATCCGACGGTGGACAACCTGATGGCCCGCGCTTCGATCCACAGCTACGACGTGGCGTTCTATGTCGGCGCCGGATTCTTCCTCGCGGCAATTCCGGTGATCGCGTTGATGATTCGGGACAAGCCGGAAAATCTGATCGAGGGATCCGAGCAAGACGCTCGGATTCCGGTCGCGGTCTGATCCTGAAATAGCGATGTCCGGGTATCCGTGGGGATGCCCGGACATCGCTATTTCGGCAGGGTGTCGGCACCGCCGACCTACTTGTCGGTAACAATTTCGGGCGGCTTCACATGGGGGGCTGCCCGCGCGGTGAGAACAATGGCAGCAGTACGCTTGTCTTGTTTGCACCACATGTCCCGCCGACAACGCGGGACATATACGTTGTCTGTTGGAACAGCTGGGGTCCGCTCACAAGCGTGTTCGCCTGGCCGTGCAATAAGGGCACCATCCTAGGAGGACACGAAGATCCATGTCCAAGATCAAGGTTGAAGGCACCGTCGTCGAACTCGACGGCGACGAGATGACCCGGATCATCTGGCAGTTCATCAAGGACAAGCTGATCCACCCGTATCTCGACGTGAACCTCGAGTATTACGACCTCGGCATCGAATATCGGGACAAGACAGACGACCAGGTCACGATCGACGCCGCGAACGCGATCAAGGAGCACGGTGTCGGCGTCAAGTGCGCCACGATCACTCCGGATGAGGCCCGGGTCGAGGAATTCGGCCTGAAGAAGATGTGGCGCTCGCCCAACGGCACCATCCGCAACATCCTCGGCGGAACCATCTTCCGCGCGCCGATCATCATCTCGAATGTGCCGCGTCTGGTCCCCGGCTGGACCAAGCCGATCATCATCGGCCGTCACGCGTTCGGCGACCAGTACCGCGCCACCGACTTCAAGGTGTTCCAGGGCGGCACCGTCACCCTCACCTTCACCCCCGACGACGGCAGTGAGCCGATCGTGCACGAGGTCGTGAAGATGCCCGAGGACGGCGGCGTCGTGATGGGTATGTACAACTTCAAGAAGTCCATCGAGGACTTCGCGCGGGCCTCGTTCAACTACGGGCTGCAGCAGAACTACCCGGTCTACATGTCGACCAAGAACACCATCCTGAAGGCCTACGACGGCATGTTCAAGGACACCTTCCAGGAGGTGTTCGACGCCGAGTTCAAGACCCAGTTCGACGCGGCGGGCCTCACCTATGAGCACCGCCTGATCGACGATATGGTCGCCTCCTCCATGAAGTGGGAGGGCGGCTACGTCTGGGCCTGCAAGAACTACGACGGCGACGTGCAGTCCGACACCGTGGCCCAGGGCTTCGGTTCGCTCGGCCTGATGACCTCGGTGCTGCTCACCCCGGACGGCCGGACCTGTGAGGCCGAAGCCGCGCACGGCACCGTCACCCGGCACTACCGCCAGCACCAACAGGGCAAGCCGACCTCGACCAACCCGATCGCGTCGATCTTCGCCTGGACCCGCGGCCTCGAGCACCGCGGCAAGCTGGACAACACCCCCGAGGTGATCGGCTTCGCGCAGACACTCGAGGATGTCGTCATCAAGACCGTCGAGGGCGGCCAGATGACCAAGGACCTGGCGCTGCTCGTCGGCGGCGATCAGGGCTACCTGACCACCGAGGAGTTCCTCGGTGCGCTCGACGCCAACCTGGCCCGCGCCCTGCGCTGACAGGTTGAATTGAATACCCGGCGCTGGGCAAGAGCCAGCGCCGGGCGCGACATACGGGCACCCGCACCACCAGGTGGTACGGGTGCCCGCACTGTTTCGCGACCCGTGTGTGACTGTCGTACCCGTCGTCGGCGTTGCGCAGTCCAATTCCCGACGCTGACGTGGGGGAACTCACGCTCGCGCGGGAAGCAGAAGGTATCGCCGGGGGGTTACATGAATACGTGACCAGTACCGTTGCCACGCAGACCCCAGCACCCGCCGAGGCCGAGCGGACGGACTGGCATATTCCGGCGATGCTGGCGCTGGCCCTCGGTGGATTCGGAATCGGCACAACCGAATTCGTCACGATGGGTTTGCTGCCCGATATCGCGAGCGCCATGAGCGTATCCGAGCCGACGGCAGGGCATGCGGTATCGGCCTATGCGCTCGGCGTCGTCGTCGGAGCTCCGCTGATCGCCGCACTCGCCGCGCGGGTGCCGCGCAAACGTCTGCTTGTCGCCCTGATGGTGGCGTTCACCATTGGAAATGCGGCGACGGTTATCGCGCCCACATTCGAAACTCTGGTCATCGCGCGGTTCGTTTCGGGCCTGCCGCACGGCGCGTACTTCGGTGTCGCCTCGCTGGCCGCCGCCACCCTGGCGCCGGTGGGACAGCGCGCCAAGGCAATTGCCGCGGTTATGCTGGGACTGAGCGCCGCCAACGTTGTCGGCGTTCCCAGCGCGACCTGGCTGGGCCAGCATCTCGGCTGGCGCGATGCCTTCGTGGTGGTCGCGGTGATCGGTGTCGCCACCGTCGCGGCCCTGATCCGATTCGTTCCGGAATTGCACGGTATCCGGATCACCAACCCGATGACCGAACTCGGCGCACTGCGTCGCCCGCAGGTGCTGCTGACCCTGCTGGTCGGCGCGATCGGCTTCGGCGGCATGTTCGCCGTCTACACCTACATCACCACCACGCTGACCGATGTGGCCGGTCTGCGGCTCGGCTTGGTGCCGTTCGTGCTCATGCTCTTCGGGCTCGGGATGGTCGCGGGCAATATCGTCGGCGGCATTCTGGCCGATCGCGGCGTCGACCGGGCGATCTACGTCTCGACGATCGCCATGGTGGTCATCCTGGCGGGATTCGTTGCCGCTGCGCACAATCCGTACACGGCGGCGATCGGCGCCTTCTTCATCGGCGCATCGGGTGCGGCGCTCGCGCCCGGTCTGCAGACCCGGCTGATGGATGTCGCCGCCGACGCCCAGACCCTCGCCGCGGCGCTCAATCACGCGGCCCTCAATATCGCCAATGCGGCGGGCGCGTGGTTGGGCGGCCTCGTCATCGCGGCGGGTCTCGGCTACACCGCACCCGCGACCGTCGGGGCGGGGCTGGCCGTGCTCGGCGTTCTGCTGTTCACGGTGACCGTCTGGGCCGGTCGTCGCTCAGCGGTTTAGGCGCTGGGTTCCAGCGCGACGACTGGAATCACCCGGTCGGTCTTGGTTTCGTATTCGGCGAAGCCCGGCATGGCTTCCACCATCGCCGCATAGAGCCGATCGCGTTCCGGGCCTCCGGTGATCGGGGTGGCCGTCGCTTCGATGGTCTCGGTGCCGATCTCCAGCGTGACCTTCGGATTCGCCCGCAGATTGTGATACCAGTCCGGGTTATCGGGTGCGCCCGCCTTGGACGCGATGATCACCAAACGGTTGCCGTCGCGGATATAGGCCGCCGGATTCGTGCGCGGCAGTCCGGATTTTGCGCCGGTCGTGGTGAGCAGTAGCAGATCCTTGCCCTCGAACGGGCCGCCGACCTTGCCCGCATTCGCACGGAACTCCGCGATGATGCTCTGATTCCAATCGTTGGCCATCTGCGCTCCTCGGATCGAGAAATCGGGTCGAGGTAATCGTCGCCGATGGGCGGCTTCGTCAGATCACCTTTTCGAGAATCCGCGCAGGTCGGCGAGTAGCAGCGGCATCGGACATCGTTTCAGCCTGCGAGAGCCGCGCGGGGGGAACAATGCCGAATTCGACTGGCTTTCGATCACTTTCGTTCATCGGCCGCCGCTGCCGTACGCAATAGCCGGTCGACCAGCGTATCGACATAATCGTCGGTGAGCGGGCCGGTGCCGAACAGGGTGCGGGTGTAGAGCGGGGCCAGGATGATGTCGACCACCTCCAGTACCTCGGGGGCCTGTTCACCGCGGGCGATGGCGCGGTCCAGCATGGCCTGGACCTGGCCCGCTCGCTCGGCGAGGAACTGGTCGCGCGTCTGCTCGCCCGCCGTGCCGGTGTCGAGCAGCGCGAGAATCGTGCGCAGCAGCGCCAATCCGTCGGGCCCGCTGACATCGCGCGCCGCTTTGGCGGCATAGGCGCGCAGATCGCTCTCGAGCGAACCGGTATTCGGCATCGCCGACTCGGTGCCGAGCCGATCGACGGTCACCTCCATGGCCAGCGCCTCGAGATTGCCCCAGCGCCGGTAGATGCTGGTATCGGCGACGCCGGCGCGCGTCGCGACATCGGCGACGGTGAAGTTGCCGTAGCCGCGTTCGGCGACCAGTTCGGTGACCGCCTGATGTACCGCCGCGCGCACTCGGGCGCTGCGACCTCCGGGACGGCGGGCGCGGGCTTGTTCATCCATCACTCCATCTTAACGCAGTAGGGACTTGCGTTTGTGTTCCGGCACCAGCTATCGTGCTCTTAACGCAGTCGCAAACTGCTTTTAGGAGCTGGCAATGGAACCGATCTTCTTTCCCGACGACCCCTCGTTCTGGTACGAGACCCTGCGCACCTTCGGCCACATCGCTTATGGCGGAGCCGATTTCGGTGAGGTCGTGGTCACCGTCCAGCGGATCGTCCCCGGCGATTACGACAGCTGGTACGACGAGTGGCTGGCCACGGCCGATCGGGTGGCGGGTGCGGCGCGGACGGCGCATCGGGTGAGCGCCCGCGACGGCTACCTGCGCGCATCGAACTACTACCGCGCCGCGGAATTCTTCCTGCACGGCAATGCCGCCGACCCGCGCATCCGGCACGCCTACGACGCATCGGTCGAATGCTTCCGCGCCGCAATCGAACTCGCGGACCAGGTGATCGAGCCGGTGCTGATTCCGTACGAGGGCACCACCCTGCCCGGCTACTTCTACCGTGCCGACGATTCGGGTGAGCCGCGTCCAACAGTGGTGATGCACAACGGATTCGACGGAACCGTCGAGGAAATGCACTTCTTCGGCGCGGCCGCGGCCGTCGAACGCGGCTACCACGTGCTCAGCTTCGATGGTCCTGGTCAGCCGGGTACGAGGCACCATCAGGGGCTGGCCTTCCGGCCGGACTGGGAGAACGTGGTCGGACCTGCGCTCGACTATGTCGCCGCCCGACCCGAGGTGGATGCCGACCGGATCGCCCTGTTCGGGGTCAGCATGGGTGGTGTTCTCGCGCCGCGCGCCGCCGCCTTCGACCAGCGGGTCGCAGCTCTGATCGCCGTCGACGGCATCTACGACCTCGGCGATATCTCCACCGCGGGTCTACCCGGCGAGCGTGCCGAACTCGAGCGCAGGCTGCGCGCCGCCGCCGATCCGGAGCTCGATGCCGCGATCGAGGTCGCGATGGCAGCGAATCCCGTTATGCGCTGGGCGATTTCGCACGGCATGTATGCCATGGATGTCAGCACACCGCGCGCCTTCGCCGCGAGCTACCTCGACTACCACGTCCGTGACGGCATCGCCGAGAAGATCGCGTGCCCGACCTTGGTGTGCGCGGGTGCCGAGGACGGCTTCTTCAAGGGCCAGCCCGAACGCCTCTTCGCGCATCTGACCTGCCCGAAGACGCTGCTCGAGTTCACCGTCGAAGAGGGTGCCGACGCGCACTGCCAGTCCGGCGCACAGCGTTTCGCATTCGCTCGCATCTACGACTGGCTCGACGACACCTTCGACCGCGCGTGACCCTTCCCCAACTGCTCGAGACTTTCAGGAGTTCAACATGATCGACCGCATCGACCGCGCCATCGATATGACCGGTGGCATCGTCAGAGGCATTGCCGCAGAACAGATGAGCGCACCGACGCCGTGCCGCGAATGGGATCTGCGCGAACTGCTCAATCACCTGGTAGGCGGCATGAATATCTTCGCCGCCCAACTACAGGGCCTGACCCCGGCTCGCGACCACCACGAAGACTGGCTCGACACCGACCCGCAGAGCGCCTACGCCGAGGCGGCCGTGCTCGACCGTGCCGCCTGGCATCGCCCCGACGCGCTCGAGCAGACGGTGCGTCTCGGCTTCGGCGAGGTGCCCGGGCCGATGGCGGCGGTGATCCACCTGACCGAACTCGTCGTGCACGGTGTCGATCTGGCGGTCGCCACCGGACAGGAGCGCCTGGTCGACGAGCAGCTGTGCGCGGAGATGCTGGCGATCATGCGTGAGATGGGCTTCGAAAACTTCCGCGTACCAGGGATGTTCGGCCCCGAGGTCGCGGTGCCCGCCGACGCCCCCGCGCACCGCCGGTTGCTCGCCTACGTCGGCCGAGCCTGATCCCGCCGGCCCGTCGTGTTGCTGCGGCGGGCCTTCGCCATGCCGTCTGCCTTCGCCGCGTCATCGTCTGCTTCGGCCGCGCTGCCGACCGACTATGGCGGTCAGTTCTGCTCCGGCGGTCCCAACTCCCGAACAACGCTCGCGAGTGCGCGAATCTGCTGGGTTCGCCGCCACTGCGCCAGACCAACGCCCATCGGACCAGGTGCGCATCGCTGATCGGCGCATAGCGAAATGCCGCGGCTGTTGTCGTAGCGGACGACATGGCTCATGCCCATGGTGAAGGCGTCACAGGTGCTGCGACCGTCAGGATGTAGGTTATGTCAGCGCCCACTGCACCGTGTGCGCGAGCCACGCACCGGCCGATGAACATACAGATCTGTATGTAAGTGTAGAATCGCCGGAATGACCAGGTCCGAAGCGTCCAAGCAGCAGCGCCGCACGCAGGAGCAGCGCAGCAGTGAGATGCGCACGCGGCTGCTCGATGCCACCATCGACTGCCTGGTCGAATACGGGTATGCGGGGACGACGACGCCGCGGGTCGCCGAGCGGGCCGGGGTCACCCGCGGGGCCCAGGTGCACCACTTCGGGTCCAAGACCGATCTGGTGGTCGCGGCGATCAGCCATCTGGCGCAACTGCGTGCGGAAACCGCGATGCGGGAGATGTCCAGGGTCCAGGGCGGCGGCGATCCGGTCGGGGCGGCCTTGGACTTCCTGTGGGAGCTACATCAGGGGCCGCTGTTCATCGCCACCGCCGAGCTGTGGGTGGCGGGCCGGACCGATCCGGTACTCGCCTCGGCCATGGAGAAGGTCGAGCCGTTCGTAAACAACGCGGTGCTGATGGCGGTCGCCCGATTCGTCCCGGATGAGATGCGGCGCAAGGAAGCTCGCGATTTCGTCTATACGGCGATGGACGCGCTACGCGGAATCCTGGTCTCCAACTTCATCGATCCGGATTCCGAACGGGCGCACCGGCGTTGGCGGCGGGCCTCGGTGCATCTGCGGGAGATCGCGACCGCCGCGCTGGTTGCCCGACCGCTGCTGCGTCCCGCTGAATAGCCAACGGCCGAACCCGGCCGCCTGACGACATCTCGGTGCGCCGGGCGGCGTCTGCCCGTCGCTTATCGCGTAGATCGCCGAGCACGTCGACTATCCGGCTTCATACCCACGCGCGCCGACTTGCCGTTGTCCCTTGGCGGATGGCGCAATGTTTGCTACGCGCTGCATGTTGCCTCTGATCGCCCTGAGCTGGGAGTTCTCTCGTTTATCGGGCTGAATCGCCTCGAACTCTTGCAGGCATACATACAGCTCTGTATGTTTGTTTCTGTTCGATCCGGTCGGGATCGAGCCACCGCGGGCTGCCGACTTCGGCGCACGGTCGCACCGGGTCAGGTACTACGTGAGGAGTTCGATGGCGAACAAGGTCTACGTCGTGGGCGTCGGCATGACGAAGTTCGAGAAGCCGGGCCGCCGTAAGAACGAGGACGGCAGCGCTTGGGACTACCCGGATATGGCGCGGGAATCGGGTACCAAGGCACTCGCCGATGCCGGGATCGACTATCGCGAAGTCGAGCAGGCCTACGTCGGTTATGTCTACGGCGAATCCACCTCCGGGCAGCGCGCGGTCTACGAACTGGGTATGACCGGCATTCCGGTGGTCAATGTCAATAACAACTGCTCGACCGGATCCACCGCGCTTTTCCTTGCGGCACAGGCGATTCGGGGCGGCCTTGCCGATTGCACGCTGGCATTGGGCTTCGAGAAGATGCAGCCGGGCTCGCTCGGTTCCACCTGGGACGATCGCGAACAGCCGATGGCCAAGCATGTCATGGCGCTCGCGGAGATCTCCGAGGTGCTTTTCCCGGTGGCGCCGTGGATGTTCGGCGCGGCCGGGCGCGAGCATATGAAGCAGTACGGCACCACCGCGGAGCATTTCGCGAAGATCGGCTACAAGAACCACAAGCATTCGGTGAACAACCCGTATTCGCAGTTCCAGGACGCGTATTCGCTCGATGACATCCTGGCTTCGCGGATGATCTACGACCCGCTCACCAAGCTGCAGTGTTCGCCGACCTCGGACGGTTCGGGTGCGGTCGTGCTGGCCAGCGAGGAATTCGTGAACTCGCACGACCTCGCCGCGCAAGCGGTGGAGATCGTCGGCCAGGCGATGACCACCGACTTCGCCTCCACCTTCGACAACACCGCCAAGAACCTCATCGGCTACGACATGAATGTGCAAGCCGCGCAGCAGGTTTACCGACAGGCAGACCTCGGTCCCGATGACTTCCAGGTCATCGAGCTGCACGACTGCTTCTCCGCCAACGAACTGCTGCTATACGAGGCTCTCGGACTCTGCGGCGAGGGTGAGGCCGGAAAGCTGATCGACGACAACCAGACCACCTATGGCGGCAAATGGGTCGTGAACCCCTCCGGTGGGTTGATCTCGAAGGGACACCCTTTGGGTGCAACGGGTTTAGCGCAGTGTTCCGAACTCACCTGGCAGCTGCGCGGTACCGCGGACAAGCGTCAGGTCGACAACGTCACCGCGGCGCTGCAGCACAATATCGGCCTCGGTGGCGCTGCGGTCGTCACGGCGTACCAGCGGGCCGACCGCTGATCTCTGCTCGGCGAAAGCCGCAATGCAGCACCGACATTCACTCGACGAGGAGTAACCAATGGGCCATATCGAAGCCACCAAGGATGTCAACGCCACCCCCGACGCGCTCTGGGCTGTCGTCTCCGACCCGCAGACCTGGGACAAGTGGTTCACCATCCACGAGCGCTTCATGGAGGAGCCGCCCGCAACCTTGGCCGAGGGGGCCAAGCTGGTCGCGAAGATCGTCATGCTCGGCATGGCGAACAAGCTGGAATGGACCGTCGTCGCGGTCGAGCAGCCGAGCAAGCTCACCCTCGGCGGCACCGGAATGGCCGGGGTGAAGACCGAATTCACCTTCGATATCCAGCCCAAGGGCGATGGCGGCAGCACTATCCTGGTCTCGGGTGACTTCGAGGGCGCGCTGATCAAGGGCGCACTCGGCAAGGCGGTCGAGAAGGACGGCCTCAAGCAGCTGGACCGGTCGCTCGAGCAGCTCGACGCCCTGGCCTCGGCCTGATAAGGGGCGGGTGATGACAGCGGAGGCCGCCGCGGCGCGGCCAGTGGAATTCGACGACAGCGGACTCGAAACCTGGTGTGACGATGAACGTTTCGAGGTCACCGCGGAGCGGATCGCCGAATACGCCGCCGCGACCAATGATCCGATCGAGGCGCATCTGGCGGGCAAGGTGGCCTCGCCGATCTTCGGCATCGTCCCGGTGTTCGAGGCCATGATGATGCCGGTGATCGATGTCGCGCCGATGGATATCTTCGGCCGAGTCGTGCACGGGGAGCAGGATTTCCACTTCTACCGCGCGATCCTGCCGGGGGACCGGCTGGTCTCGCGGGCCAAGGCGATCGGCTATGCCAGCCGTTCGAACGGCAGCACCATCACCATCCTCATCGAATGCCGCACCGAGGCAGGGGAATTGGTGAACGAACAGTATCTTACCGCCTTCTTCCGCAATATCGACGCGGGCAAGACGGTCGGTGTCGCCGCTCCTGCACACAAATTCGACGAGGACCTGCGGACGCAGGAGCCGGTCGCGCTGGTGCCGCAGCATGTCGATCTCGATCAGACCTACCGCTATTCACCCGCTTCCGGTGATCCGGTGCCGCTGCATCTGGACGAGCAAGTCGCCAAGGATGCGGGTCTGCCCGGGATCATCGCGCACGGGCTGTGCACCATGGCCTTCGCATCGTGGGCCGTACTCACCGAGGTCGCGGGCTCGGATGTCAACCGGCTGAAGCGATTCGCGGTGCGCTTCGCCAAGATGGTCTTCCCCGGCGACGACCTGGAGACCCGGATCTGGCGGGTGGCCTCCGAGAACGGCATCACCACATACGCCTTCGAGACCGTCCGCGGCGAAGACGTCGTCCTGAGCGACGGTCTCGCCGAAGTCGCAGACCAGCAACCAAACCGAGGAGCCATGTAGATGGGTGCATTGGAAGGACGGGTCGCCGTCATCACCGGCGCGGGGCGAGGCATCGGGCGTGAGCACGCGCTGCTGTTCGCCCGCGAAGGTGCCGCGGTCGTCGTGAACGACCTCGGCGGCAGCAATGCCGGTGAGGGTTCGGATGTCGGTCCGGCCCAGGAGGTTGTGAACGAGATCATCGCCGCGGGCGGTAAGGCGGTTGCCAACACGGATAACATCGCCACTTGGGAGGGTGCGGGTAGCGTTGCGGCCCAGGCCATTTCGGAGCTCGGTGGCCTCGACATCGTGGTCAACAATGCGGGCATCCTGCGCGACGCCTTCATCGCAGGTATGGACGAGGCGCAGTGGGATGCGGTGATCGCCGTACATCTCAAGGGCCACGCCGCGGTGCTGCATCACGCGGCCGCCTACTGGAAGGCGCAGAGCAAGGCGGGCAACCAACCGAATGCCGCGGTGATCAATACCGCGTCGGCCTCCGGAACGACCATCCCGAATGCGGGTCAGGCCAACTACGGCGCGGCCAAGGCCGCAATCGCCGCACTGACCCTGGTCGCGGCCGATGAGCTCGCGCGCTACGGCGTCCGGGTCAATGCCATCGCGCCGATCGCGCGCACCCGGCTCACCCTGGCCACGCCCGGTATGGGCGAGATGATGGCCGCCGAGGCCGCGGCAATCGAGGACGGTGATTTCGACGCATTCAGCCCGGCCAATATTTCTCCGCTGGTCGCCTACCTGGCGTCGGAAAAGTGCCCGCTCACCGGCAAGGTTTTCGCGGTCCAGGGCGGCGCCATCTCCGAGCTGGCAGGCTGGCATGACGTGAAGACGATCGAGACCGACGGCCCATGGCTAATCGACGATATCGCCGCTCGGCTGCCTTGATCTCGCGGGAACGTTAGGAAAACGACGATGTTCGAATGGTCCGAGACCGACGAGATGATCCGCGAGGCGGTGCGCACCTTCATCGATAAGGAGGTCCGCCCGCATCTCGACGCGCTGGAAAGCGGTGAGCTGACGCCCTATCCGATAATCCGGAAGTTGTTCAGCGACTTCGGGATCGATGCGATGGGTGGTGAAGCCGTCCAGCGGCTGCTTGCCAAGGAGCGCAAGAAGGCGGAGGCACTGGCGGCGGGCGAGCCGCTGCCCGCGAAGTCCGAAAAGTCTTCCGGCGGTAGCCCGTTCGCCGGTCAGGAATCGCTGATGGCGGTGCTGATCGGGGAGTTGTCCGGCGTCTGCATGGGGCTGGTCACCGCGATGGGTGTCAGCATCGGTCTCGGCGCGACCACCATCCTCTCGCGCGGCACGCTCGCGCAGAAGGAGCGGTGGCTTCCCGATATCGTCACCATGAAAAAGGTTGCGTCATGGGCGATTACCGAGCCCGACTCGGGTTCGGACGCATTCGGCGGCATGAAGACCTACGTCAAGCGCGACGGCGAGGACTACATCCTCAACGGGCAGAAGACCTTCATCACGAATGGTCCGTTCGCCGATGTGATGATCGTCTACGCGAAGCTCGACGAGGGCGACGGCGGCGATAAGCGCGAGCGCAAGGTGCTCACCTTCGTGCTCGACAAGGGCATGGACGGCCTCACCCAGGGCAAGCCGTTCAAGAAGATGGGCCTGCACGCCTCGCCGACCGGTGAATTGTTCTTCGACAATGTGCGCCTGGGGCGCGACCGGCTGCTCGGCGAGACCGAGGAGCACAAGGGCGGCGACGGCCGGGAGAGTGCCCGCTCCAGCTTCACCGCAGAACGCATCGGTGTCGGTTTCATGGCGCTCGGCATCATCAACGAATGTCACCGGCTCTGCCTGGACTACGCCAAGAGTCGCAAGCTGTGGGGCCAGGAGATCGGCCGCTTCCAACTGGTGCAGCTCAAGCTGGCCAAGATGGAGATCGCCCGGATCAATGTGCAGAACATGGTCTTCAACACGCTCGAGCGCGGCAAGGCGGGCAAGCCGCCGACCCTCGCCGAGGCCTCTGCCATGAAGCTCTACGCCTCCGAGGCCGCCACCGAGGTAGCGATGGACGCAGTCCAGCTCTTCGGCGGCAACGGCTATATGACCGAGTACCGAGTGGAACAACTCGCCCGTGACGCGAAGTCCCTGATGATTTACGCGGGCAGCAATGAAATCCAGGTCACCCACATCGCCAAGGGCCTGCTCGCCCAGTAGCGCGAACTTTGCCGTCGGCACGGCACGTGGCGGCCGTGAACGGCATGTGTTCACACCGCGCGCAAGTGTGTGCGGCTGGCGTAGATGTGTTCGGCTATCAGGGTCGCGATGCGGTCCGGAGCTTCGAGCATGGGGACGTGCCCGACACCGTTGACGAGGATGCGGTCGGCGGAGTCGGGCAGTTCCTGCAGGAAGCGGCGGGCATACACGCGGTTGGGGATGATCCGGTCGTATTCGGCCATCAGCAGGCGCACCGGGGTCGGGAGGTTGGACAGATCTTCCAGGGCAGGGGCGCGCACGCTGCCCAGGATGAACGGGATCATGGCATCGCAGTGCAGTGCGGCGGTGATCATGGCGGCGATGTCGCGCCGCGCGACGGCCGCGGCGTTCTTGCTGAGCAGCAGTAGCGCGAAGCGTTGCGTGATCGGATTGTTGATCGCGAATCCGCCGAGGTGCTTACCGATTTCGACGATCGGCACCAGTGACAGGAATTTCGCGCCCACGCGGAACTGGGTGAGCGAGGGCGACTGCCAACCACCCGCCGGCGCGATCGCGGTCAGGGTGCGGGCCCGGCCGCGTCGGGCCAGTTCGAAGCCGACCCAGGCGCCGAGTGAATTGCCCGCAATGTGGCAGGTACGCCAACCGAGTTCGTCGAGTTGATCCTCGATCCGGTCGGCGAGGGCATGGACATCGGTGGACCAGCCCTCGATCGGTTCGCCACCCCAGTGGCCCGCGAAGGCGGGGGCGAATACCTCGCAATGCGCGGAAAGCCGCAGCGCAACCTGTTCCCAACAGTGCGGCGAGAGCATGAACCCGTGCAGCAGCAGAACCGGATCACCGGACCCGATATGCAGCGCTTTGATCGGGGCGGGGGAGTTGGTGGTGCCTGACTTCATCGTCAATCACCCCTTCCTGGACTGCGATGTCCCGGGGGAGTTCGTCTGACCAGCATTGTACGGTCATCAGGTGCCTTATATCATCTCGTCGATCAACGTGAACGGCGTCCGTGCGGCGACCGGCAAGACGGGCAGGGGGATGCTCGAGTGGCTGGCGGTCACCGAAGCCGACATCATCTGCCTGCAGGAGACTCGGGCAACCGATGAGCAGACCCGTGCCGCGCTCGCGCCCGCACTGGACGCGGGCTGGTATCTGACGCATGCGGAGCCGGGCGCGAAGGGGCGGGCCGGGGTCGGCATTCTGTCCCGTCGCGAACCCCGGGCCGTGCGTATCGGGCTAGGGCGCTGGCAGGACGGAACTTGGCATTCCAGCGCCGAATTCGCCGGTACCGGACGCTATGTCGAGGCCGAATTCGATGAATTGACCGTGGCCAGCGTGTATGTGCACACCGGTGAGGCGGATACGCCGATGCAGGACGAAAAGTACCGCTTCCTCGATGAGATCGGCGCTCATATGCGGGCACAGACCAGCGATTTCGTGATCTGCGGCGACTGGAATGTCGCGCATACCGAACTCGATATCAAGAACTGGAAGGGCAACCTGAAGAACTCCGGGTTCCTGCCGCAGGAGCGGGCCTGGATCGATGGCATGCTCGCCGCCGGATACGTGGACGTGGTGCGCAACCTGCATCCCGGTGTCGCGGGCCCATACAGTTGGTGGTCCTACCGCGGCCGCGCCTACGACAATGACGCGGGCTGGCGCATCGACTATCACCTGGCCCGCGGCGAGGTGGCCGGCCGGGCGAAGCAGGCCGTGGTCGAACGCGCCGCCACCTACGCCGAGCGCTGGTCCGACCACGCGCCGGTCACGGTGCAATACCGATAAAGTTCGCGACGAAGATGATTCGCGACATGGCAGCGCTGGAGATCGGGATCGCATGAATATTTCCTCGAAGCGGGTTCGCGCCTTCGCCGCGCTCGGTGTTGCCCTACTGGCCTTGGTGATCGCACTGCTCGCCTCGCGCGGTGGGGACAGCAAGCCGACCGCGGCCTCTGTCACCTCCACAACTCGCAGCGCGAGCGTGGCGGTTCCGGCGCGCGGTCCGGATGTGACCACCACATCCACCGTTCGAGCCCCCGGTGTACCGGACCGCGCCTACGCGACTCTTGTCGAAATCGACGCGGGCCGTTGGCCGGATTCGGCGAACGCGCCCGGCACCAAGGGCGGTGAGCGCTGGATGAACCGCGCGGGCACCCTGCCCGCCAAGGATTCGGCGGGCAAAGCCATCACCTACCAGGAATGGGATGTGAACCCGAAGGAGCGCAACCGTTCCCGCGACGCCGAACGCATCGTCACCGGCAGCGACGGTTCCGCCTGGTACACCAGTGACCACTACGAAACCTTTACGAGGATGCGCTGATGACAGTTCCGTTATCGCAGTTCCTTGCCCGCCCCGAGGCCCGGCGGTCCACCGACGCGCCCGCTTCGCCGCCGACCGCCGTAGTGGGTGCCCTCCCCGTCGACGCCCCGACACTCAGCGGTGTGCGCTACGACGCACCCGTCGACTACGCGGTGCGCGAACTACGCGGGCCCAAAATGCGCACCACCGCAGGCGTTTTCGACGAATTCGCGGCCGCGTTCCAATTCCCGTACTACTTCGGCGGAAACAAGGACGCTTTCGACGAATGTCTGCGCGATCTCGATGATTTCGTCGGCCTCGCCGCTGGATACGTTGCCGTGATCCGCGATTCGGTCGATCTGCTGATCGACGAACTGGAAGAACGCACGTGGTTCATCGAAGCCATGCGCGAGGCCGCCGACTACTGGTCCACAAAGGGCCTGGCGTTCCGGGTCGTGCTCCAAGGTGAACCACCCGACCCGGAGATCGTGCGCCTGAGTCCGTAGTCGCTCAGGTGAGGCGGCGGGCGAGGTCCTCGCCGAGGAGTACGAAGACGTCGGTGGTGTGGTCGATCAGTTCGTCGCGGGTGAGCGGGAGGTCGTCCTGTAGCCAGGCGGTGAGGGTTTGGACCAGGCCGCCGACCAGGTAGGTGGCGCGAAAGTCGATGGTGGGATCCGGATTCGGGTCGGTGATGCCGTAGAAGTCGATGCCCTCGGCGGCCACGATGCGGGCGAAAACCCGCACCGTCTGATTCGTGCGGGCACGCAGCTCCGGCGTCGCCATGCCCGCGACCAGCGCGACGTGTGCCTTGCGTGGATCGTCGGTGAGCAGATGCAGGCCCGCGGAGATCGCGGCATGCGCTTTGGCCCGGGTGTCGGCCGGTGCGGTCTGCAGCGCACCGATGATCGCCCCGGCCAGTTCCTCCGCGATCCGATCGATGAGCGCGGCCAGCACCGCGTCGCGGCTGTCGAAGCTTTCGTAGTAGTAGCGCTCGTTCAGTCCGGCCTGCGCGCATAACCCGGAGACGGTGAGCTTGGTGATGCCCTGGGTGCCGATGATCTCCAGTGCGGCATCGAGCAGCGCCGCGCGTCGCTGGGCGCGGCGCTCGTCGGCGGAGACGCCGCCGTAGGTCCGTTTTGCGGGCCCACCGCTCCCCGCGGACTTGCTCCGCACTGATCCACCGGCCGCTCGACCACCACCTCGCGCGGACTCGTTACCGGATGCTCGCCCGCCCGTCGCCCGGCCATCACTCCTCGCGGACTCGTTACGGGACGCTCGCCCGCCCGTCGCTCGCCCACCGCCCCTCGCCGACTCGCTACGCGATGCTGGCCCGTCCGTCGCCCGACCACCACCCCCCACGGAATCGCTTCGCGATGCTGTCATATGGCGATTCTGGCACGGGTGCGGCTGGGGCCGACCGGATCGCGGTCCGATGTGGTCGGTGGTCGCGGCCCGGATCCGGTCCGGACGCAATCTGGTGGTGGCTATTGCCAGATCTAGAGTTCTGGGGGATTCTGTTGCCAGATGCTGTGGATTCGTGGCCCGCCGAGATGGCGGGTCACCGACTCACCACGGCACGCGCTCAACGAGGAGGCAGCGATGTCCCAGCCCGGCTACTTCGCCGATAATTCGATGGCCCGACGGGTCATGAGCAAGCGCGCGGTGGGTCTCACCTATGGCCAGCGCGCCCTGGTGATCGGCGCGGTCAATCCGCTGCTGTATGTCGGAACCGCCGAGCACACCGAGCATCGGATGACTCCGTACACACGACTCGCATTGACCGGCAAGCTCTTCGAGGCCGTCTTCCTCGGCAGTAAGGACGAGGCGGATCGCGCGCTTGCCTTCACCACAAAGAAGCACGCGAAGGTTGTCGGCGAACTGCCCGAGGACGCGGGCCTGCGCCATCCGGCGGGCACCGGCTACTCCGCACTCGACCCGCACCTGATGTACATGACCATGGCCTTCGCCTTCGACTCGGCCGAGGTGATGCACGATCTGCTGATCCGCCCGCTGACCGGCGGCGAACGCGAGGGCCTGTACCAGGACTACGTCCGCTGGGGTGAACTGTTCGGCATGCCGCGCGAGGCCGCGCCCGGCAGCTACCCGCTGTTCCGCAAATCCTTCGACGACTACCTCGCCTCGGACGCGCTGTTCCTCACCGATGAGGCCAGGCTGGTCGGTTCGTATCTGGCCGGTCAGCGCGTGCCCTATCCGCAGCGCGGGCCGATGCGCCAGGTCGTCGACGCGTTCTACCTGCTGGTGCAGGGCAGTCTGCCGCCGCGCATCCGCGATATGTACGGGATGCGCTGGGGGCTGCCCGAGCAAATCGCGTTCCGCGCACTCGCCCAGGGCGTGCGGACCGCGCATATCGCCCCACCGTTGGTTCCGCCGGTGCTGCGCGGGACGCTGGCCGGTCCGAGCGCGCCGGTCTACAAGCTGTTGTCCAAGCGGGAACGCGAACTGCACAGCACCGGGCGCCCGAGCATGCCCGGTGTCGACCCACGCAACTGGGCGGCGCGAAATTCCGCGTGACCGCGGCGTGAGCGACGGGCCCGGAGGCGGTAGCGCAGCGTAACCACGGAGGGACCCGCGAACACCGCCGATCGAACACCGCATGGGAAGATCGGGATATGTCCAGTCCTGCTCAGACGAACCCGGCCGCTGAACGCAAACAGCGGGTGCTGTCCGGGATCCAGCCCACCAGCGCGTCCTTCCATCTCGGCAACTACCTTGGCGCGCTGCAGTACTGGGTGACCATGCAGGACGACTACGACGCGCTCTACTTCATCCCGGATATGCACGCGATCACCGTGTCGCAGGATCCGAAGGAACTGCGCAGGCGCACCAAGGCGGCGGCCGCGCAGTTGCTCGCGCTCGGCATCGACCCCAAGCGCTCCACGCTCTTTGTGCAGAGCCAGGTACCGGAGCATGCCGAGCTGACCTGGGTGCTCAGCTGCATCACCGGATTCGGTGAGGCCAGCCGGATGACCCAGTTCAAGGACAAGTCGGTCAAACAGGGTGCGGAGAACGCCAGCGTCGGACTGTTCACCTATCCGGTGCTGATGGCCGCGGACATCCTGCTCTACCGTGCGCATCAGGTGCCGGTCGGCGAGGATCAGCGCCAGCATCTCGAGCTGACCCGAAATCTGGCCCAGCGCTTCAATACTCGGTTCAAGAAGACGTTCGTGGTGCCGGAGGCGCATATCGTCAAGGGCACCGCGAAGATCTACGACCTGCAGGATCCGACGTCGAAGATGAGCAAGTCGGCCTCCACCGACGCCGGTCTGATCAACCTGCTCGACGATCCGAAGATCACCGCCAAGAAGATTCGCTCCGCGGTCACCGATACCGAGCGCGAAATCCGCTACGACCCGGAGCGCAAGGCGGGTGTCAGCAATCTGCTGGTGATCCTGAGTTCGCTGAGCGGCACCCCGATCGTCACGCTGGAACGCGACTATGCCGGTAAGGGTTACGGCGATCTGAAGTCCGACGTCGCCGACGCGCTGGTCGAATTTGTCACCCCGCTGCGGGCGAAGGTGGAAGAGTATTTGTCGGATCAGGGTGAACTCGACCGCATCCTCGACTCAGGTGCCGAGCGGGCGCGCGAGATTGCCGGCAACACTCTGGCGCAGGTTTACGACCGGGTTGGGTTTTTGGCTCGCTAGCCGGGGAATACCGCTATCGACCGCCTGTCGACATCACCGCGGTCTCTGTTGAAGGGGCGTGACAGATGCAGGTGATCGACAACATCAAGGCGGCGTTCGAACGGCGGATCCAGTCGCGGCCGTGGCTGGATCACCTGATCCGCGCAGGCGGAAATTATCAGCGGCAACGTGGTGATTACTACGCGGCCGGGATCACGTATTTCACGGTGCTGTCGCTGTTTCCGCTGTTGATGGTCGTCTTCTCGATCGCGGGCTCCGTGCTGTCGGGCGATCCGGAAATGTTCACCGAACTGCGGAACAAGATCATCGAGAACATTCCGGGATCACTCGGCGGCCAGCTCAATGATCTGATCGATCAGGCGGTCCGATCGCGCGGCACGGTCGGCACGCTCGGTTTGCTCGTCGGTGTCTACACCGGACTCGGCTGGATGGCGAATCTGCGGGCAGCACTGACCGAACAGTGGGAACAGAAGACCCCGGAAGGCAATTGGTTCCTCAGCAAGCTTTCCGACCTCGGTGCATTGATCGGGCTCGGCTTGGCCTTCGTGGTCTCGATCGGTCTGTCCACCCTGGCGTCGAGTACCCTCGGCGCGCGGCTGCTGATCACTTTCCGCCTGTCGGAGTTGCCCGGTGCGCGGCTGATCCTGGTGCTCATTTCGATACTGCTCGGCTTCCTCGCCTCATGGGCAGTGTTCGTCTGGATGATCGCGCGCCTGCCCCGCGAGCCGGTCACCTTGCGAAGTGCCGCACGAGCGGCGGCGCTGGCCGCGGTGGTCTTCGAAATCTTCAAATACGTCGCGTCGTTCTACCTGCAGATGGTGCTGCACAGCCCCGCGGGCGCGGTATTCGGATCGATCATCGGCCTGATGGTGTTCAGCTACATCACCTATCGCATCCTCTTGTTCGCAACCGCTTGGGCCGCAACGGCATCGGAGAACGAGATCGAAGCCGAAATCCCCCCACCCGCCCCCGCCGTGATCAAGCCCCGCATGAGTGCGTCCGGGCTCTCGATGGGCACGGGAGCTGCTTATTTCGGTGTGGGCGCCCTTGCGGCGTTTGTGCTTTCAGGGTTGCGTCGACGCTGACATGAAGTGGTGTGAGTGGCTGACCCCTCGCTCAACTCAGGATGTGCTGAGCCGCAGCACATCTCAGCGAAGTCATGCCGCGTTGGGGAAGATGGACATTACCGCAGCAGTGACCTTCTCCAGTGTCGCCTGGTTGTGGCCGCTGACCGCGTTGATGGTCACGGCTGGCACATTCGCGAAGTCGAATTCGTCGGCAGCTGGGTCGAACGTCGGGCCGACTCGGAGCATGTAGCTGGCGTTGTCGTCTTTGGATGTCCGATACGCTTGCCGCCCACCGACTTTCACGGGCAGGTAGTTCTCGAACTCGCGGTCCGTGGCGTGTTTGTACTCGAGATAAATCGAGTGTCCGTCGAGCTCGAACCAGCAGCGGTCGACCCATTGGGTATCGCCCCGCACCGCGTTCGGCAGCTTCGTCAAGACCGCGCACGGGTCCGCGCCAGTCACTGGCGTTTGTACCGTGTCCGGCGAATCGCCCAGTCGCGGAGTGCGTTTCCACTCGGCCAGCGCCACTGTGACCAGGGATTGCGCGCCCGCGCACGGCTCGGCTCCGGGCGGAATCGTGAGCATCAGCAACATCGAGCCTCCGGCGGGCAGCTGCGCGAACGCGCTGCAGGTACGGAACCGCGCACTGGCGATCTCCGCCGGCGGTCTAGTGTCCTTGTCGCTGATCATGCTCACGGTCAAACCCTCGATCGTGACGGTGGCACCGACGTCCGGCGCAACGTCGTCGAGAGCCCGGACAGACCAGTTCACGCGCGTGCTGGTCTTCTGATCCTCGCCGAGTTTCGCCTCGCACTCGTATAGCTCATTGGTGCCTACCGCGGTGACCGGACCGAGCTTCGCCAGTTCAGCACGCGGTAACAGCGCGCACACGTCGGTGTTGCGTAACCGCGCCAACTTCTCGTCCTGCGGCCCGGTCACTCCCGCCGCCACCGACTGGTTCGGCTCACCATCCTGACAGGCCGCCACGACTACCATGAGCGCCGCGATCAGCGCCAGCCGCCGAAACATCGAAACCTCCCCACCTTCGCTGCCGATCCCCAGGCCCTGGTATCTGGCACCGATTGGTCCCACCGTAGTTGCCGGGAGATATGGGCGCAGTGGGAGGCCACAAGTCTCGAACAGCGCAGTGCATCCGATCCGGAGATCGCCTGGAACGGCACCGGTCCGCAGATGCCGGACACCGAGGGCAACTTATGGCAGATCCAGGCTGGAGATACCGGACGCGTTGCCGTTGTCGGTGCTGTTGTAGTTGGCGGCGGTGACGCCCAGCTTTTCAGCAAGTGAAGTCAACGCTTGCATGAGTTGTGTTCCACCGTTACGGGTTTCGGTCCACCCGTTGGAAAACTCGTTGGCCGCGTCGCCGGTCCAGTTGGATGTGAGTAGGGTCTCGACCTCGCGGGCAGCGGAATCGAGGGCCTGTTTCATGGTGTCAGCGATGTTGTAGACGTATTGGCCGATCGCCTGCACATCATCAGGCACAACTGACAGATTCTGGCCGGATCCGGATGGCCCCCCGCTATCCCTCATGACCCAACCATAATGGCACTCTGCCGCAGGCGTCCACACTGCTGTGGCCTAGTCGATTTTTCAGCAGCGATCTTCGCCTCGGGCTCTCGGCAGCCTGTGTTCCTCCGGTGCTTACCGGCTGGGGAGGGTAGTGAGGGGTGGGGTTTCGATGGAGCGCACCTGCTGGATGTTCAAACGTGAAGCGATAGCGAGGATTTGGATGGTTGATGCGCCGCCACCACTGCTGTCGGCGAATTCGAACTGGATCGCGTCGGGGTAGCCCTGCTGGTTCTCGAGGGACCATACCCATCGGACGGTACGGCCGATAGCATCGCGCCAGGGTGCCAGCGCCGCCGCGTCCACGGCGCGAAGGCCACTGTCGCCGATGGCCGCAGTTTCGACCAGTCGCACGGTGTCATCGTCTTCGTGGACGAGCACGGACCATCGGCCGTGCTCGAATTCGAGGTCGATGCGCAGGATGTCGCGGGGCAGATCCGCGTCGAAATGGTAAGTGGCATCGCGAAGTCGGCCACCCTGCTCAGCGATCGCGGATCCTACTTCCGACATGGAACCGACTTTCCTCTACTTGTTGCCGTACTTTTGCGCTTTGGCATTTGCCTGCTTGATGATCTTAATCGCGGTCTCCGCCTCCGCGTCGCCCGCCGCCGCTCGGTTGGCTAATTCGCCGACAGTCAGATTCTCGTACCCGTTTTCGAGCTGTCTGACCTGTCCGGCACCGCCACCGCGGGCGCGGATGGCGTCCGCAGCGGTCATGTCCTTCATATCGGTTAGGTTTCCGATCTTTCGCTTGCCGCCCTTGGTCAGCTTGACACCCTGGTCATTGGCAGTCGAATCGTCCGGGGCACTGTCGTCGGAGTCGCCTGCGGTGGCCATTGCCAGGGTCAAGGCGCCGATGGCCACGAGTGCTTTTACATTCTGCACACTGCGCAGCGCCTCGATTGTCGCGGCGGCGGCTTGCAGCAACTTGATCAGGTCACTGATGGCGATCGCGTCACGGATGGCCACGGCGGCGCGGTCGCACGCACTAACCAGGGCCGCGCCGGTGAGGGCGGTGCCCGCGGCGGTGGCGGCGCCAAAAGTGAAGAATCCGGCCGCGATGGAAATCATCTCCATACCGACCGCCAGCCCGATCCCGATTTCGAGATCGGTGACCGCTCTATTGATCCCGTTGCGCAGCGTGGACAAGTTGCCCTTGTGGGTGGACACGGTGGAACCCAGCGAGCCAGCCGTATCGGCGATCGCGCTCGCCCCGTCCTTCAGATCGGTGAAGTAGTCACCGACCAGGGATAGTTCGGGAGCTTGGAGCTGATCGAACTGAGCACCGATGGTGCTCATGGTCGTGACCGCGTTGGCTACGGCGTCGTTCTTCGCGAAGGCGTTCAGCGCGTCGGCGACCTTGCCCAGCTCGTTGATATCGCCGTTCGGCACCTGAACATTCAGTTTGCGGATCGCGGAAAGTAGCCCATCGATATCGGTGCCGAGCCCGTTGCCGTTGCTTCCGAATGCGGTAGGAATCGGAATGTTCGAATCGAACATATCGCTGTCGTTCGACAGCTTCGGCGTGTCGGGCGGCGATCCTTGTTTTCCTCGGTTGACCCACTCGGCCAGCGCGTGGTTGTATCCGGCGACCCGCAGCGCATCGCTGAACTTGAGTACCGCGTTGACATAAGCGCCCACAGCATTGACGAATTCGCCGACTGCCTTGTCGTACGAGTTACACCAGGTCTTGACCGAGTCGTAGTCACCGGCCATGCCCTTGCCCGACTGGTTCAATGCCCACAGTAGGGTGTTGAAGGCTGTGGTCACCGCTATGCCGTGTTCATGACATTTGGTGGCTGCTGTTGCATACACCGACGGGTCGACGTCGAGCACCGTCGCCATGTCAGGCCCTTCCGCTACGCATCATCTGGACGTTCAGCGTGACCGAATTCTGGTAGTTGGCACGCGCTTCGACCGCAGCTGCCTGCATTTCCTGGACGCCTGCGTTGAACTCCGCGGCGGCGGCTACCCACTGTTGGTGAGCATCGGCGTATGCGGCTGCCGCCGCGCCGGTCCAGAGATTCTCGACCTGCAACCTCGCGACGGTGTTGTTCAGCTCCTCGAGCTTGTCCTCGATAAAGCCCGCGAGTCCGTTTAGCCGTGCCGCGATCTGGTCCAAATGGTCCAGATCCACCTTGAATGGCTGATCCACCATCCGGCCTGCCTTCCCCCGTCGCTGTGCCAGTAGAAACATGTTCGGGCACAACTGACATCGACCAGCTCGAAAAGTTCCCTCCCCGAGCGCACGACCACAGACACTACTGACGGCGGCTGGGCGTGTCCATGTGAGCTTGTCCTGCGATCCGCAGACGGGACTTTCGTACGAGGTCGTGGCCGGATTCGGGGGCGATCTAGGTGTGTTGGCTAATTGGGGGCCGGGGTACCTGCTGGTCTGCCCAGCTTTCCACCTTCGTTGTTCGGTCGGGTCGGCTCGGCCGATTTGGGTCAGGCGGCGGTGGGGTTCGGTGGTGTATTGCCGATTGTGTTGCACCACAGGGCGGTCCATGCGTTACTCCGGGCCTGTTGCTGTCTATGTGCCGGATCGGTCGGCATTGTGGGCGACGGCCGCGCAGGCCAGAGGGGTTCTTCGAATCGCGAACGTCGACAAGGGTGTTCGGGAGGAAGGTGACTTCGGCGCCGTTCGAGTGGGCACCGCTATGGCCGCTCTTGAACCACTTCGTGTTCGAGTGGTTCGCTATGAGGTGCCCCTCTGAGATCAGCGGTCGAAGTCGCCTCGGGTTGTCGCGGCGGTGAAGGCTGACCATTCGGCTGGGGTGAACATCAGTGCAGGGCCGGATGGGTTCTTCGAATCGCGAACGCCGACAAGGGTGTTCGGGAGGAAGGCGACTTCGACGCAGTTCGAGCTGCCACCGCTCCGGCTGCTCTTGAACCAGTCGGCACCGGCTAGATCGATGTTCACGCGTACTCCTTCGCCACCCGTCTGAGCAGAGCACGGCTGGCGTCGGCGTCCATCGCACTGCGCCGCAGGCTCTCGTACGCCTCATGGTACCGCCGGACGGTGGCCGGTTTTGCAAGATACAAATCCCCCGCGAAATTCTCGGTGAAGACCACCGGCGGCTCGAGCAATTGGCCGTGTCTGTCCGTGCCGAACTCCAGGATGACGAACGGGCCGACAGCGTCCCCGAGCGGAAATCCAGCGCTGAACGGGAGAATCCGAAGGCTGATGTTGGGACGAGTGCCTACATCGCAAAGGTACTTCAGTTGGGTCGCCATGACCTTCGGCCCGCCGACCATCCCACGCAGGACCGACTCCCGCAGGACCACTTCGAGCGTCGCAGGTTGATGCTTGCGGGTGATTCTCAGCTGCCGCCGCATCCGCAACTGCACCCGACGCACGTGCTCCTCGGCGCTGTCGTCCGGATAGACGGATCGGATGAGAACACTGGCGTACGCCGGTGTCTGCAACAATCCCGGCACCAGTTCGGATTCATAAGTGGTCAACCGCTGCGCCGATGCCTCCAACCCCACGAAGAAGTCGAAGTTCCCCGGCATCAGGTCACCGTACTCACGCCACCAACTCTCCTCACTACCTTGTGCCGCAAGCACTTTCATCGCCGCAGTGTGGTCGGGGTCGAAGCCATAGATCGTGCACAACGCCGCCAGGTCCACCTCGCGCAGCTGCGCCACGGTGCCCTTCTCGATGCGCTGCAGCGTGCTACCACTGCGCTCGATCAACGCCGCCGCCTGCGCCAGCGTGAATCCGCACCCCTCCCTGCCGTCCCGCAGGTACTTCCCCAGCTGCCGCCGTGCCAGCGTCGATCCGTCGTCCGACATGCCCCGCCTCCCATCAGGTTTCAACGTTCGCAACAGCAGAGCACACCGCCATCCCATGTGGAGGCCACATCGCGAATGATCATGCGATCGGGACATAACCCCAGGAAGAATTGCATCCGGCGGCGCTTTCGCGAATCAGATCGGTGGCGGCGTATTCCTGTTCGGCGGGTCCACGCGACCCGGCACGAGCCCGGAACCCCACGCTGCTCGGTATGAGTGTCCGCGCCGGGTGCGGCAGGAGTGGTCTGAACCCGCAGGATCGAAACCAATCGAGAACGTTTTGCGTCCCAACGGAACCGATTGACCGTTCCACGCGTCCAGTACAGTAAGCGGACGAACAGCGAGGGAGGGCTAGCCGATGGAAGTGGGGCAATCGGCCGCAAATGCGCTGTATCAACAGGCCACTGGGGGAACATTTCGGATGGAGGCCGACGCCGCACGTCGGTGCGCCGAGGTCTACACCAGGTTCGTTGAGAAGACGCTCGATCCAGAGATAAATCGATCGATTCGTTTGCAGCGGCTCGAAGGCTTCGGTGGGTTCGAGTCGGCCAAGCAGCTTCAAGACGGTTTTTCGCGCAAGGCTGTGCAGATGACGGATGCTCTCAACGGGATGAAAGAGGCTGCATTGAAGATGGCGGCGGCTTACCTGCGTGCTGGTCAGCTAGTAGAGGAAGCCGACGCCGTGTATGCGCGGTCGGTCAGTACCGCTACCTCGGAGGTGCAGTCTTCATGAGGGGAACCCGCAATACTTGGCTGGCACTATTTGCGATAACGATCGCACCAGTCGCGGTGAGCTGTTCCTCCGGCAGCGACGCCACACAGCACCCGGCCGATTCAGGTCAAACCACGTCGACCACCGCGACACAATCAGCGCGGCCGACATTGACCAACCCAAAGCTTCAACCGCCGTCGCAGGATAACCAGTACACCGCCAGCACGGGACGCCCCAAGGTCGTCTTCGATCCGTGTACATGGATCAGCGATGACACAGCTCGACGAGCTGGATTCGATCCCGCATCCCGGGCACGTGGCGACGATCTCGTGGCCGAGTACAGCTTCCTCACCTGCGACTTTCGCTCAACTTTGCGAAACCTGCAATTGAACTCAGGAAACGCGACTTGGGCGGAAGACGTCGCGAAGGTCGGCACATACAGCGAGCCGATCACTGTGAACGGACGCCAAGCCCTGTTGGTCCATGACCCCGCCACGTCCATGAAGCGGAGTTGCCAGGTTGATATCCAGACCAAGGCGGGTTTCGTGCAGATAGCAGTCGATCTCACCGACCGCGCCCCCCGAGACCTCAACCCCTGCGACAGCATCACCGACATCGCCTCCACCATCGAACCGGAGATCGGTAAGGACAACTGACGATGACCGGCCTCGACATCAACGATGTTCCCTCGGCGCTCGGTGCATTCGATTCGAGCCGCAAGCCCGACACCACCCAACCGAGTGCGCTTTCGCGCGGTCAGCAGCAGGGTGCGGAGCAGTACGAGACGAAACTCTCTGCCGACGGCCAGGATCCGGCGTACATCACTCGGATGGAGCAGTTCGAGGGCCATACCCACGAGGAGATCTACACCAACGCCCAGCAGATGAGTCCGGGCATCATGCATCACCAGGCCGATACGTGGATCAGTATCGCCACCGCGCTGAGCGGTGGGCTGTTCGGCGCGAATCTCGCGATTCAGAAGGCATTGGCCTCGGGTATCGAGGGTGCCATGGCCGATGCGGCTCTTGCTGCGGCGCAGACGTTCTATCGGCAGGCCAGTGATGTCGAGCAGGTGATCAATGCCTGCGGGCATCGGATAAAGGGCGTGGCGTCAGCCGCCGAAGTGGTGAAGATGACGGTGCCGCCACCGTCCGCGGCGCAAGGGAGCAGGGGTTCGGCGACTTCGCTGGATCCCGCACAAGTCATTATTTCCGCGGTCGGCGCGGGACTGGCCGGGGCCGGTGACAGCGAGGAGGTCGCCTATCAGCGCGGTATCGAGGCGCTGCATCGCACGGCGATCGACACCATGAACAACAACTACAAACCGTCCTACGGTCCCGCCGGGTCCGGTATCCCGACATTCGTGCCGGTCACGTCGCCGGGCGGTGGGGGCAACGAGGGCGTTACCGGGCCGGGCGGCGGTAGCGGGGGCGGCAATGGCGGCGGCACCACCGGATCAGGCACCGGAAACACCGGCGGTACCAACGGCGAGTCGAATGGATCGGGGACATCGGGGACCGATCAGGGCACGGTGAACCCCTCGGGTCTCGACTCGAATTCCACTACCGGACAACAGACCCAGTCTCCGACGACGGCAGCGAGCACCACCGCCACCTCGCCCGCCGCGACAACCACCACTCAGACGACGTCGGGACATGCGGGCGGCCTCGGCACATCCGGACCGGGCGGCACATCCGGACCCGGCGGCAGCACCACACCGAGTCCGGGACGCAGTGTCACCGGTGCGCCGACAGCCGGAAACTCCGGCGCGGCAACAGTTTCCACTGCCGCGACCAGCGCGGCCGGCACCGGCCGCAACGGTATGTCGGGCATGGGGTCGCCCGGCGCGGGACGCAAATCGGGGGAGGACGAGTCGAACCGCAAGGTCCCCGATTACCTGATCGGCCAGTACGAAGAACTGCTCGGCCCGGACGATCCGGCGGTTCCCTCGTCGATCGGGGCCGACGCACCCTCGGCGCAACCGAGCGGTGAGCGCGGGTGAAGTTCGAATTCACGCCCGATGAGTTCATGCACATCTGGCGCGAGACGCGGTCGGATCGCTACCCCTTTCCGTTGCGCCTGATCGCCTCGGTGCGCTGGGAGGATGAATTCGACCAGCTCACCCGCGAATTGGACCGCCGCCTGCCGCTGTACGCCAACCCGGACCTGTCGGCCGCCCTGCGTGTGGCCGCCGATCCGCGAATCGCATTGACGCTCACCGGAACTCGGCGACGTCCGCTACGCGCGTTCGGCGCGATCGATGCCGACATCGGCGTCACCCTGGTGCAACGGCCGGGCCCAACTCCCGAATTCGGTGGCAATGTCGTGCTCGAGGTCGGCACCGCCGCGATCGTGCCCGCCGTGTTCACGGCGGTGCTCGGCGACGTGCCGCCCGGACGGCATCCGGCCGTGGTCGAGGATGTCCAACGCCTGGTCGACAATCTCGAGTCCTGGACCGGCCTCAAAGAGACAGCGTCCGACCGGATCTACCGCCTGCTGCGCGCCCCGCGCTCCGGTTCCGGAACCGTGGAAATCCTTCGCGGCCTACGTGATTCACATCCCGCCGCACCCGAATACTTGAACTGGTTCGACATCGACGGCGACGGCCGCTACCACTACCGCCACCAATACAACGAATTCCACATCACTCCCTGCGACCAGCCCACACTCCGCCGCGAAATCACCCGCCTGGCCCAACCGATCCCCTGATCCGCCGCTCGAGTACCCAGGGGCGCCCCCGCGTTCGATTGCCAGATGCCCAAGAATCTGGGCTACTCGAGCAAGGCCGCTAACTAGAGACTGATCGCATGCCTGGGCAATAGCCGAGGCTCGATCTAGGTAGTCTGTCAGAGGTGCCATTAAACGGGGGAACAGCGATGAATAGCGATGAGCGAATGCTCGAGATCCAGCAGATCAATGAGCGACTCGCGGCGGTGCGCGGCTCCGCGCGTTCCAGAGACGGCAGCGTGAGCATCGAGACAGATGCCGGCGGTCGGATCACCGACCTCTACATCGCCGACTATGCGATGGACAACGGCCCTCAGCACCTGGCCAACCTCATTATCGACCGTCACCGTGCCGCACTCGGCAACGCCGAAGCCGCAGCCGTGCAACTGTTCGAGGAGTCCAGGTGAACGTCGACCCCGGGAAGATGCGCGCGCTCGCGGCGTCCGTACGCATGAATGCGGGCAGGATCACGACGAAGACGCCGATCGCGAAGGTGAGCCGTGATCTGGCCCGGGAGCGGATGGCGGATTCGAACCTCGCTGTCAAAGTCGAAGAATCGCTGAAGGCGATGGACACCGTGCTGGCATACCACAATCGCCGCCTGAGCAGCTTTTGCGACAGCGTGGAGACCGCCGCTGGTGTCTATGAGCAGACAGATGCCGACTGGGCTACCCAACTCAAGCAGCTGGGGGGCTAGCGGTGGCAGATGGGCAGTCGCTGACCATATCCAAGGTGCTTGGGTGGGACCTACGCTATCTCGGTCAGGTTGTCGACATGATGAACGAGACCTACAAGTTCATCGAGACCGAGGCCACCGCAGCGGGAAATGCGATAGAGCAGTCCGACGACTACTTCGACAGTTCGGCGGGTGACGCGGCACGACGGCGCGGCCAGGAGGATCGCACCGACACGATTCAGACCTCGGATGTCATCGAACAGATGGCGTCGAAGCTCAGCTCCCTGGTCTCGACCCTGGAAACCAATATTTCGAAGATCCGAACCCGCAAAGCCGAAGCCGAGGAGTCGAGATGGGATCTGTTCGTCACCGAGGACGGCCACGTCAAGTCCCGCACATCGAACGCCGAAACCTACAGCGACTACTTCCCGTTCGGTGATGTCGCAGTCGTTGCGAAGGAAATCGTCACCCGGCGTCTGGACAACTTCATCTCGGCTGCCTTCACGCTCGTGCAAAGAGCGGATCAGGAAGGCGCGGAGATCTACATCAAGGAAATCGAGAAGCTGTCCGACCGGGTTAAGCAGGGTTTGGTTGTCAAGCCGGACGATCCGCAGCTTGCGAAAATCCTCGAGGACTATCAAACCGATGTCTCCACGGGGCTGCCGAGACTCTGGCCGGTCGGGTGGCCAGCCGACATTCTCAAGGATAACGGCATAAACGTGAGCCCTTCACTGATGACCTCCGAAGAGATCTCGGCCATGGAGAACCTGCTGCAGAACCAGGGCGTCGACGCGGTCGCAAAAGCCCTCACCCTGCCCGACCTGGCCAGGAACGCCGCCTTGGCGGAGTATCCGGACTCCGTCGCCGATGGTCAAGGTGATGCCTATCGGCACATGTACTGGAATGCCCTTATGTCGCAACAATTCGGTGAGGACTGGGCGCAAACCTACGCCACGGCCCACGAGAAGACCGGCGGCAATACGCCGCAACGTGAAGCAATGGACCTCTACAACAATGAAATCGGGCGCGCGATCGGGGCAGCCAATCCCAAAGCCACTCCGGAGGAATTGGCCGCGCTGGTCGGGCAGCAGATCAAAGATGGCAAAGCAGTAGTCATTCAGACTTCGAATGCCGATGGCAGTCAACTGCCCGCCCCGCAGATCACCTGGAGCAATCGGGTGACGGAGGCGATGACCGGATCGCCAGCGGGCGTTGGTATTCCGCTACCCGGGAGCAAGTGATCATCTGATGAGAGTCGGAGCCCTGGCTGTCGTCGCCGGTTTGATACCGGTGCTGCTGGCTGCCGGATGTGGGTCGGACCGGTCCACTGATCATCGGGAGGCGGCGAGTACCGACTGTCGCGCCTCGTTCGACGTGCGGTCGGGCGGATCATCGCCGAGTGGCGGTTTCACTCTTCTGACCGCCGCGAGGCATGCGGCTTCGGAGGATGTGCCGGTCAAGATGGTGGAAATCACCCGAGCCGCCGGTCTCCGGGACGAATGGGACACGATGGTCGTTGTTACGCCGGGCATGAAAGCCGATAAATTGAACGAACTCGCGAATACCCCCGGAATGTGCTGGGAGAACTTGCCGGGTCCTTACGACGACGACCAGCCTGAGACGGCCTATTATCTATTCCTTCATGGTGGCACTCCCTTGCGGGCTGCAACCTGGCTGTTCCCTACGGATGACGAATTGGACTTCCGGTGGACGGGCACAAAAGTCGTATACCCGGACACACTACTCACCCCGCTCCACTCACCTGGGGTCGATCCCAAACTCCGTGTGACTCCTGCGAATTGAGTCCAATCCGCGTGCGTCCAGGAGGGCATCACCGATCGCGAGCGCCACCCCGGCCAGCCCCGAAACCTTGATCAGCACGGTGGCAGCCAGACCGGCATGAAGTGCGATGTCGATGATCGGCGCGAAGAAGACGCGCCATTCCCGAGGCGAAGGGTAGCGGGGATCGTTCTTGTCGCCGTGGTAACGCGGTCCGCGTGGCGGAGCCTCCAGATAGTTGTTGACTCGCTGCAACCCTCGACCGACGATCCCCATATCGACGATCTTGGCATACTGCTGCCGCGAAGCTCCTTGGAACTTCGGTCTATCGGTGGCGGCTCATGCGGCGGGCTCCGAGCAGGAGTGCGAGGACCAGGATGACGCCGCCTACCAGCAATAGCGTACGGGTGCCCACGTGGTCGTCGGATTCATCGGCGGGCTGGGCTTCGTGGTCGGTGTCTTTCGGGGGTGGGGAGGCGAGTCCCGCAGTGCCTTTCGTGGATCCGGACTTGGTTTCCGGGAGCTTGCCGACGGTGGAGCTCTTCGGCAGGGCGAAACCATAGTCGAGCAGGCGTGCGGCCTGTTCCCATGGACGTATCGGCAGCACATCGGCTTTCAGCAGCGTCACGACGAGTCTGCGGCCGTCGCGTTGGGCGGCGGCGACGAAGGTCTGTCTGGCGTCGTCGGTGTAACCGGTCTTGCCGCCGAGCGCACCGTCGTAGTCGTAGAGCAGGTGGTTGTCGTTGGCGATGGGGAAACCCGGATGGTCTTTGTCGTCAGGGTTTTTCGGGTCCTTGGGGTAGCCGGGAAAATCGACTTGCTCGGTGTGGATGAATTCGGCGAACAAAGGAATTGTCATGGCCTCGCGGAACAACACCGACAGGTCGTAGGCCGAGCTGCTCATCCCGGGGCCGTCCAGACCGGACGGGCTGGCGGTGCGAGTATCCAAGGCGTACAACGACTTTGCTAGATCGTTCATCTTCTGTACCGCAGCGGCGTCGCCGCCGAGCTGGGTGGCGATGGCATGCGCGGCATCGTTGCCCGACGCCATGATCAGCGCCTGCATGAGCTGTCGGTTGGTGTAGCGCCCGCCGGGGCCGATGCCGACGCGGGTGCCGTCGGCATTCGCGTCGTCCTGTGTTCCGATGACGGTCTTGTTCAGGTCGAGGCTGCGCAGCGCAACGGTCGCGAGCAGCACCTTGATCGTGCTGGCGGGCCGATAGCGCCCGTGCGGGTCCTTGGCGGCGAGCACCTCACCGGTATCGAGATCCGATACCTGCCAGGCCGTGGCGGAAATGTCCTGCGGCACCGGCGGTGCGCCGCGCGGGATGACCACGCCGCATTCACCCAGTCGTGAGCCGCCGACCGGTGGAATCGGCACGGCCAGCGGGGTCGGTGTCGGCTGTCCGGGTTCGGGGACCTCGGATTCGTCGATCGGGTTGGGCGGCTTCGTCTTCTGCGGGCAGCTGTCGGTATTCGGGGTGCTGAACGGCGTCGTCGTAGTGGTGGTCGTCGGCGTCGCATGCGAAATGGTCGCGGCAGGGCCCCAGGTCACGGCCGTAATGGCCAGTGCAGAACCGAGGCAGAGTGCGACGAGGAGGCGAAGGTCCCGGGTGCTCATCGGCTGCGAGCCTACTGATCGGCCGCGCGGTGGGCCGTCCTGAGACACGAATGCGCCCAGTATTGACAGGAACTACTAAATGAGAGCTACTATCAAATGAATGTAACTCTCATTTCTGGAGGGGCTATGCAGACAGATTCGACTCGCCGCTGGTTGGCGCTGGGGGCGCTGGCCTTGGCAATGCTGACCATCGGCCTGGATATGACCGTGCTGACCGTGGCGCTGCCCACCCTCGCCGTCGACCTGAACGCGAACACCGGCGCGCTGCAGTGGTTCAGCACCGCGTACACACTGGCGCTCGCGGCCGTGATGCTGCCCGCGGGCGCGCTCGGCGACCGTTACGGCCGCAAGAAGCTGCTGATCGGCGCGCTGGTGCTGTTCGGCGCGGCCTCGCTGGCCTGCGCCTTCGCCACCACCGCCGGTCAACTCATCGAGGCTCGCGTGGTACTCGGCATTGCCGCGGCGGTCATGATCCCGCTGTCGATGGCGGTGCTGCCGGTGCTGTTCCCGGATTCGGCGCAGCGGGCCAAGGCCATGAACATCTGGGTCACCTCGACCGCACTGGGACTGCCGCTCGGTCCGATCCTCGGCGGCTGGCTGATCGATAACTTCTGGTGGGGTTCGGTATTCCTGATCAATGTCCCGATGGTGGTGCTCGGCGTGCTGGCCATCGCGGTCCTGGTGCCGGAGTCGCGGAACCCGGATCAGCGGCCGATGGATCTGCCGGGCATCGCGCTGTCGATTCTCGGCATGGTCGGCGTCACTTATGGATTCATCCGGCTCGGTGATAAGGGCTGGGGCGATGGGCTCGGTTGGGGTGCGCTGCTCGGCGGCGTCGCGATCGTCGCGGTATTCATCGCGTGGCAGCGGCGCGCGAGCTTCCCGCTGGTCGATCTGGGCCTGTTCGGCAGCCCCGGCTTCCGCTGGGGCGCGGCGTTCACCGTGATCATCACGTTCGGTTTGTTCGGCCTGTTCTTTACCGTGCCGCAGTATTTCCAGGCGGTCCTCGGCGCGGATGCGCTCGGCAGCGGCGTGCGCCTGCTGCCGTTGATCGGCGGACTGCTGATCGGATCGCGGCTGGGTGATCGGTTGCAGCCGAAACTGGGACCGGCGCTCATGGTGGCACTCGGCCTGACGGTGCTGGCAGTCGGCATGGGTTTGGGCGGACTGACCGAACTCGGGACCTCGTACTGGTTCGTGGCCCTATGGGTCGGGTTGACCGGCGCGGGCATGGGCCTCGGGCTGCCGGCAGGCATGGCGGTCGCGTTGGACAATCTCGAGGTGGCCCGTGCGGGCGTCGGCTCGGCGCTGGTGCAGGCGTTGCGTCAGGCGGCGGGCACCATCGCGGTGGCGGTGCTCGGCACCGTGCTGGCTACCGTCTACCGCGGCGATCTCGGCGCATTGAATGTCGACCCGATTCGCGACAGCGTGAATACCGGTGTGGCAGTTGCGAAGTCGACCGGCAACGCGGCCATGCTGGAGCAGGTGCAGTCGGCGTTCGTCGGCGGGATGAGCGCGATGCTGTGGGTGTGTGCGGCGCTCTGCGCGGTGGCGGTGCCGCTCGCACTGCGGGTGCTGCCGGGGCGGTCCACGGCCGCACCACAACGTGAGAAGGCGATACCGGACATGCTGGTTCCGGTCGATGGGCCAGAATCGACACATGTCGGTTGAGCTGCCCGCGGACGGGACGGCCGCGCAGAGCCTGCGCGAGCGGAAGAAGGAACGGACCCGCCGGACGATTCGCGAAGAAGCGTTCCGGCTGTTCCGTGAGCAGGGCTATACCGAGACCACCATCGAGCAGATCGCCGCGGCGGCCGAGGTATCACCCAGCACCTTCTTCCGCTATTTCCCGACCAAGGAACAGCTGGTGCTCGCCGACGATCTCGATCCACTGCTGATCGATGCGATACGGGCCCAGCCACACGACATCCCGCCGCTGACCGCGTTCCGCAATGCGGTGGCGGGGGTGTTCGCGGAGTTGCCCGTCGCCGAGCTGGCATTCGAGCAGGAGCGTCAGGCGCTGCTCTATCACGTGCCCGAGCTGCGCGCGGCCATCGGATTGGAACTGCAACGCGGCATCGACCTGATGGCGGGCCTGCTCGCCGATCATATGGGCCGGGATACGGACGATTTCGAGATACGCGTGACCGCCGGTGCCATCGCGGGAATCGCGCTCGGCATCGCGAAGTTGTCCCCGCTGAATGCCGAGAACCTCAATCACGCACTGGATTTCCTGGAGGCGGGGTTACCGCTCGGCAAGCAGTAGTGCTGCCGAGCGGCCGAAAATCCTAGGCGGACTTGGTAACCGGGCACCCGTGTGCCAATGGGCCGAGCAATTTGTTGTTGTCGTAGAAATGCTCGAGTTCGAGAATGCGCAGGTCGTCGCTGACCCTGGCGATCGTCACGCCGAACATCTCGATCAATGCGCCGGTGGGCTGGTTGCCCTTGTATTCGCCGTCGTAGCGGCCCCAGTGCCGCCAGCGGAAGGTGACGGCGGGTGGTCCGGCCAGCACCTCGAGCACCTCCCAGAAGAAGCCGTTCGGGAAGGCGGTGTGGAAGGTCTCGTGGGAGGACTCGAAGGTCTCCTGCTCGACCTCGTAGTACGGGTTGTCGCCGATCAGGATGTTGTAGCTGCCGATCCTGGCGAATTCCTCGGCGTCCTGCCACGGCCCGCCGTTGACCCGGCCCCGGTAGTGCTCGGCGACCAGCGAAACCCAGGTCGCCGGATCCTTCTTGTGCGAGACCTCCATTTCGAAGACCCGCACCAGATCCTCGACGACGGCCTCGAGCGAGCCCGCCGCGTGGTCGGTGGTGCGCTCGCGCGGCACGGTTTCTCTGGTCAGGTGGTAATCCGGCGCGCCGTTGCGCCAATCCTCGGCCGGCGTCGCGGCGACCACCGCGTCCCGGCCCTGTAGCCACAGCGGCGTCTCCGGTGTGGAATCCGTTGTATCAACTGTCATCTCGGCTCTCGCCCCTTCGAAGAGATCGGACGCGAGGCAGGCTAACAGCCGGTTGGTCTGTTGTCGCGGCAGGTCTATGAGGCGGGCGAATTCACCGAACTCTAATGTCTACCAGCAACTTTCGAGTTTTAAACGATGATGTGTCACATTCTGCTCGTCGTGTGCAGTGCGCGGTGCGGTGAATCGTCGTCCATGGTGGCGAAGAAGCCGCCGATCACATCCTCGATCTCCGAAATCGACTGTGCGCAATACAGAATCGGTTGGTAGTGCGTGATGTCGTAGACGGCGGTACCCATCGTCGCCACGTCAAGCGGTCGCAGCTCGGCGTGCTGGAACTCGTCGATCTCGCCGTAGGAGGACAGTAATCCGGCCCCGTAGCAACGAATTTCGCCGTTCTCCCGAACCACGCCGAACTCCATGGAGAACCAGAACACATCGGCGAGAAATTTCAGCGCCGTCTCGGTGGTCAGCCGGGCGACGGCCGCGCCGACCGCCTCGTAGATGGCGGCGAAGCGCGGGCTGGCTATCTGATTGGCGTGCCCAATGATCTCGTGGATGGCATCGGGTTCCGGGGTGTACAGCGGGGCCGAATGGTGCCGGATGTACTGGGTCGAGTGGAAGGTCCGGTCGGCGAAGGAGCCGAAGAACTCGCGCAGCGGCACCAGGCCCGCGGCAGGCACGTAGCGGAATCCGGTCAGCGGGGTCAGCGCCGCGGAGACCTCGTCGAGCTGCGGAATGTGATCTCTCGGCAAATCGAGCCGGGCCGCGGCCGCGAGCACCTCGGTGGCGGCGTACTTCTGGTGTTTGCGGGCGAGTTCGGCCGACACGATGCGCCACACCTGCTGTTCCTCATCGGTGTAGTCGATATGTGGCAACGGTTTATCCGGTGTGTAATCCAGTGCCAGCGCGGCGATCGCATTGCGGCGGGCGCGGTAATCCGGATCGTGCACGCCGGGGTGCTCGTCGCTCAGGTGCACCAAGACATCGCCATCGCCGGATCGGGTCACCGGCGAGTAAAGCTGAGCTTCGGTGAACATACGTCGATGCAAGCACCGCTGGGTCTTTGCGACAACAAAAGCCCGCCCAGCTGGTCAAACTGCCTAGCTGGGCGGGTTTCTTCACGTTATTACCGGCAGTAGACCGGCTCCTGTGGCGGCGAGCTGATCAGTGGTGGCCGTGCAATTCGTGCACCACCGCATGGCCCATGCCGCGGCCGATCATCCACTTGTTGACCGGCGTGGTGAGGATGAAGGCCACCACCAGGGAGAAGGCGAGCGTGGCCCAGAACATGACCGTATCCAGGTGTGCGTCCATGGCGCCGGGCACGGCGAGGATGACGGCATTGTCGACGATTTCCATGACCGTGATCGAGACCGTATCGGCGGCCAGCGCGGTGGTGATGGCGGCGGCCAGCGGCAGACCCGCCTTCAGTACGCCGCGCATGGTCAGTGCGTAGCCGAAGAAGAAGGCAAGGACGATCGCCAACACCATGGTCGCGGTGTTGTTCCAGCCGAGTGCGGTGCCGATCACCATGCCGAGGATTTCGCCGATCGCACAGCCGGTGAGGCAGTGCAGGGTGGCCTGGGCGGCCATCCGCCAGGACGCCGGAGCGTGATGCTCGGTGTTTGCGTGCTGAGTATGCCCGGCGGCTGCCTCATGCGCGGAATGTGCTGTGTGCCCGACATGTTCGTGGTGTTCGACGGGCGTTCCGTGCTCGTGCTCCATGCGGGGAACTATACCCCCGTAGGGTAATTAGTCAAATGTGGATTCCGGCCTTGTGCCCGATTTGCCAGACATCAGCGGGCCGGATAAAGCAATATGGCGAATGTACGAAGGAGGGCGCATGAAATCCGTGCGGATCGATCTCGACCAGAAACTGCTCGCCGCCGCGGCCGCCATCATGGGCACGTCGACGAGCAGCGCCACCATCAACGAGGCGCTGCGCCGAATCGTTGTGCACGAGCGGCAACTTCACCATCTGCAGCGATTGGCTGCCGGTGTGCTGTCCCCCCTGCCCGGACCCGAGATCGCGGTTGCCGACGGCTGATCGGGCTCACCGCGTCGGGCAGCGCAGCCCTTCCTGGGGCGGGGTCAGCTCGATCAGGTACTTCAGGACCGGTTCGTCGACGCATTCGACGCCGTTCAGGAACGAACCATGTTGGATGCCTTCATAAGTGACCAACGTGGCGCCCAGCGCGCGGGCGAGATTCGTCGCGCCCTGGTACGGCGTGACCGGATCGCCGGTGGAGGAGACGACCACCAACTTCGGCAGGCCGGTCACCGTCGGGGTATGCGGGCGGCCGGTCGGTGGAACGGGCCAGAAGGTGCAGGCGCGGAACGGAACCCAATCGGCCGCGCGGCCGCTGTCGAACGCCGGGGCAGCGGCGCGGACCCGCCGGTCCAGTTCGAGCGCGCTCTTCCGATCGGCGATCCGGGTGTCGTCGAGGCAGCTCACGGCGGTCTGGTAACCGGTGTCCACCGACTCGGGCGCGAGATAACTGTCGGCCAGGGTGAGCAGAATATCGCCGTGGCCCTTGGTCAGTTCGGTGAGGCCGCGGGTCAGCACCGGCCAGGCCCGCGAGGTGTACATGGTCGAGATCACCCCGGTCGTGGCGTCCGAATAGCCGAGGCCGCGACCGTTGTTCGTGGTGGCGGGGCGGTCGGCCAGCGGCCGCAGCAATGCCGCCATGCGCTCGGACGCCTTGGCCGGATCGGTGCCGATCGGACAGTCCGGCGCTTTCACGCAGTCGGCGGCATATGCGTTGAAAGCCCGTTGCAGACCGGCATAGACGATCACCGGATCGGCGATATTGGTGGCCGGATCGGCCGCGCCGTCCAGGACCATGGCGCGCACCCGATCCGGGAACATCTCGGCATAGGTCGAGCCGAGTCGCGTGCCGTAGGAGACGCCGAAGTAGGTCAGCTTCTCCTCACCGAGCGCCGCCCGGACGATGTCGAGGTCGGCGGCGGACTCGGCGGTTCCGACATGTGACAGCAGTGCCAACCCGGTGCGCTGCACGCACTTCGCGGCCAGATCCATGCTGTCGTGTTCGGCCTGTGACATCCAGAACGGCACGTATACCCCTGTCAGACCGGCACGTTCGGCCGCCAACTCCTCGGGCGTATCGCAGATGAGCTTCGGCGTGGACGCACCGAGTCCGCGCAGATCGATGCCGATCACATCGAAGCGTTCCGCCAGCGGTGTCTGCGCGAGGTCGGCGGGCAGCGTCACGCCGATACCACCGGGTCCACCCGGGTTGGTGAGGATCGAGGCGACCTTCTGTCCGCGTGCGCGTAATCGCGAGATCGCGAGGCGCGCGGTTTTGCCGTCGGGCTCGGCGTAATCGATGGGAACGGTGACGCGGGCGCATTCGAGTCCGGTGAGGCGCGCCGTTCTCGAAACCGTCGCACGAGCGCCACACCAGTGTTTGGTGGTAGTACTTGCCGATGCCCGCGGTGTTGTCGAGGCTCTGCTCGGGCTGGGCCTGCGCACCGCAGGCGGCTACGAGAAAGACTGCGGCGAGTCCGATGTGCCGCGCACTCCGCCTGCGCCAGTCGAACATTCGCCCCCCATGGTTGGACCTGCGCACTCAGTCTGCCCGACCCGGTCACGGTGCGCAGACCATGGTCGCCATCGCGTCCGACCTGTCGGTGGGTGCTGGCATGATGCGCAGGATCGCACCGCATTCGAGGGGGATTGATGTCGGTACCCATCGCCAAATTGCCATCCGGTCAACGTCCACGGGAACGGCTGCTCACGCTCGGCCCGCACGCGCTCAGCGACAGCGAATTGCTCGCCGTGCTGCTGCGTCAGGGGCGCCGGGGCGAAAGCGCACTGGATATGGCCGCCGAACTGATCGCCGAGCACGGCGGCATCGCCGGTCTGGCTGCCGCGCGGCCGGAGGAATTATCGCGGCGCGCGGGCGTCGGGGAGGCCAAGGCCGCGGCCATCATCGCCGCCTTCCACCTCGCCACCAGGGCCCGCAACAGTCCGGAAACCGCCCCGCGCCTGGATGCCGCCGCCGATGTCGTCCGGGTGGTGCTGCCGCTGTTCGCAGGCGCCCGCGTCGAACGGCTGCTGGTGCTGGTGTGTGATGCGCAGAATCGATTGCGGCACAAGGTATTCGTCGCCGAGGGTGCGATCGATCAGGTCGCCGTTCCGGTCCGTGAAATCCTGAATACCGTGCTGCGCCACGATGGTCGCGCCTTCGCGGTCGTGCACAATCACCCGTCCGGCGACCCGGTCCCCAGTTTCGACGACCGTCGCGCGACCACCTTGCTCATCGAATCCGCCCGCACCGTCGGCCTGCGCTTTCTGGACCACGTGGTGATCGCGGGTGAGGGGTGGGCGAGCGCCGCACCGCTGCATCGGTCCGGCGCGTGATGCGGTCAGCGGGGTAGTGCCGGAATGCGTTGCAGCAGTGCGGGTGTCGGCTCGTCAACACTTGCCGCGAAGTCGTCGTGCCTGGTGACCCACCGCACCACGAACGGGCACACCGGTACGATCCGGCGGCCGCTCGCCACCGTGTCCGCCAGCGCGTCGTGGATCAGTATGCTGCCCAATCCCCGTCCACCGAACGCCGGATCGACCTCGGTCGCATAGAACACACGATGCGCACCGTCATCGAAATACAGCTCCTCGCCAACTGTCGTGCCATCGAGTCGGATCTCGTACGCATTGCGCGTGGGAACGCCGACTACCTCTACTTTCGGTTCACTCATGCCCCCTGGAACGCATACGTACCGCCGTTTATTGCAGACGACGAAGGCCGCCTGCATCTTTCGATACGGGCGGCCTTCGGGTGCCTCGGGTCAGCGGGCGAACAGCAGTGCGCGCTTGACTTCCTGGATGGCCTTGGTGACCTCGATGCCGCGGGGGCAGGCGTCGGTGCAGTTGAAGGTGGTGCGGCAGCGCCAGACACCTTCGACGTCGTTGAGGATGTCGAGGCGTTCGCGGGCGCCTTCGTCGCGGCTGTCGAAGATGAAGCGGTGTGCGTTCACGATCGCGGCCGGGCCGAAGTAGCTGCCGTCGCTCCAGTACACGGGGCAGGAGGTGGTGCAGCAGGCGCACAGGATGCACTTGGTGGTGTCGTCGAACCGGGCGCGGTCGGCCTGGCTCTGGATGCGTTCGCGGGTGGGCTCGTTACCCGAGGTGATCAGGTAGGGCTTCACGGCACGGAACGCGTCGAAGAACGGCTCCATGTTGACCACGAGGTCCTTCTCCACGGGCAGGCCGCGGATCGGCTCGACGGTGATGGTGAGGGTCTTGCCGCTCTTGGGCAGCATGTCCTTCATCAGTACCTTGCAGGCCAGCCGGTTCACGCCGTTGATCCGCATGGCATCCGAACCGCAGACACCGTGCGCGCAGGAGCGCCGGAAGGTGAGCGTGCCGTCCAGGTAGGACTTGATGTAGATGAGCACGTTCAGGAAGCGGTCGGTCGGCAGGACCGGCACCTGGAAGGTCTCCCAGTGCGCGCCCTTGTCGTCCTCCGGGTTGAACCGGGCGACCTTGACGTCGACCATGACCGAGCCCTCGGGAACCGGTGCGGCCTTCTGCGGAGGTGTTTCGAGTACGGCAGTCATCAGTACTTACGCTCCATCGGCTCGTAGCGGGTCTGCACCACCGGCTTGAAGTCGAGGCGGATATCGGAGATGAGCTCCGCACCCTCCTTGTAGGCCATCGTGTGCCGCATGAAGTTGACGTCGTCGCGGTCCGGGTAGTCCTCGCGGGCGTGGCCGCCGCGCGATTCCTTGCGGTTGAGCGCGCCAACCACGGTGACCTCGGCCAGCTCCAGCAGGAAGCCCAGCTCGACGGCCTCGAGCAGGTCGCTGTTGTAGCGCTTGCCCTTGTCCTGCACCGTGATTCGGGTGTAGCGGTCCTTGAGCGCGTGGATATCGGTGAGCGCCTGCTTGAGGGTGTCCTCGGTGCGGAACACCGCGGCGTTCATATCCATCGTGTACTGCAGTTCGGTGCGGATATCCGCGACGCGCTCGTTGCCGTGCTCCGACAGCAGCATGGCCAGCCAGTCCTGCACCATCTGCGCCGGGTTTTCCGGCATCTCGACGAACTCGGTGCGCTGGGCGTACTCCGCGGCGGCGATGCCGGAGCGGCGGCCGAAGACATTGATGTCGAGCAGCGAGTTGGTGCCGAGGCGGTTGGAGCCGTGTACCGAGACGCACGCGCACTCACCGGCGGCGTACAGGCCGGGCACCACATCGGTGTTGTTGCGCAGCACCTCGCCGCGGATCCGGGTCGGGATGCCACCCATCACGTAGTGACAGGTCGGCATGACCGGCACCAGTTCCTTCACCGGGTCCACACCCAGGTAGGTGCGCGCGAATTCGGTGATGTCGGGCAGCTTTTCCTCGAGCACGTCCTCGCCGAGGTGGGTCACGTCGATGTAGACGTAGTCCTTGTTCGGTCCGGCACCGCGGCCCTCGAGCACCTCGAGCACCATCGAGCGGGCGACGATGTCACGCGGCGCGAGGTCCTTGATGGTGGGGGCGTAGCGCTCCATGAAGCGCTCACCGCTGGCATTGCGCAGGATGCCGCCCTCACCGCGGACGGCCTCCGAGATCAGAATGCCCAGGCCGGCCAGGCCTGTCGGGTGGAACTGGTGGAACTCCATATCCTCCAGCGGCAGACCCTTGCGGAACACGATCGCCATACCGTCACCGGTCAGCGTGTGCGCGTTCGAGGTGGTCTTGTACATCCGGCCGGAACCGCCGGTGGCGAAGATGATCGACTTCGCGTGGAAGACATGCAGTTCGCCGGTGGCCAGCTCGTAGGCGACCACACCGGTCGCGACCGGACCGCGGTCGGACTCGGACATGACCAGGTCGAGCACATAGAACTCGTTGAAGAACTCCACGTCGTGCTTGACGCAGTTCTGGTACAGCGTCTGCAGGATCATGTGGCCGGTGCGGTCGGCGGCGTAGCACGCGCGGCGGACCGGGGCCTTGCCGTGATCGCGGGTGTGACCACCGAAGCGCCGCTGGTCGATCTTGCCCTCGGGCGTGCGGTTGAACGGCAGACCCATCTTCTCCAGGTCCATCACCGCGTCGATGGCCTCTTTGGCCATGATCTCCGCGGCGTCCTGGTCGACCAGGTAGTCACCACCCTTGACGGTGTCGAAGGTGTGCCATTCCCAGTTGTCTTCTTCGACATTGGCCAGCGCGGCGCACATGCCACCCTGTGCAGCACCGGTGTGGCTGCGGGTCGGGTAGAGCTTCGTCAGAACGGCGGTGCGGGCCCGGGGACCGGCCTCGATCGCCGCGCGCATACCGGCGCCACCGGCACCGACGATGACGACGTCGTAGCGGTGCTCCTGAATCCGGGATTCACTCATGCCTCCACCTCGCTGCGCTCGGCTCCGGCATGTGTGAAACACGCTGTGTCGATGATTCGTTCGCTGCGCTCACTCATCGGAGTTCGCCTGTTCCTAACTGATGTTGGGGTCGAAGGTGAAGATGACGTAGGTGCCGACGCCCACGATCAGGATCATCGAAATGGCCAGCAGGGTGTTCAGCCAGAACCGGGTCGAGTCCTTGCGCGAGTAGTCCGCGATCACGGTGCGCAGGCCGTTGCCTCCGTGCAGCTGGGCCAGCCAGAGCATGCTCAGATCCCAGAACTGCCAGAACGGGCTGGACCAGCGGCCGGCCACGAAGGCGAAGTTCAGGCGCTTCACGCCGCCGTCGAGCAGCAGCATGATCGTCATGTGGCCGAGGACCAGCACGATCAGCAGCAGGCCGGAGAAGCGCATGAACAGCCACGCGTACTTCTCGAAGTTGTTGTTGGAGCGGGCACGCGGCGAGCGGGGGAGGTCCAGGCTCGCGGGCCGGTCGTAGCTCTTACCGAGGACAGGTGCGCTCATGCCTGCGCCTCGCTGACGCTCGGCTCCGGCATGACCGCACCGGCGGCTGTGTTCATGATTCGTTCGCTTCGCTCACTCATGGGATCAGTGCTCCGTGAACAGGTAGAAGAACTGGCGGCCGACGGCCGGAACCACCAGCAGGAACCAGATGGCGAGAATCACCCAGAGCATCGTCTTCTGGTACTTCGGGCCCTTGCCCCAGAAGTCGACCAGGATCACGCGTACGCCGTTGAGCGCGTGGAACAGCACGCAGACGACAAGGCCCATCTCCATCAGCGCGACGAGGGGGTTCTTGTAGATCTCGATGGCGTGGTCGTAGGTATCGGGGCTGACCCGAACGAGTGCGGTGTCCAAGACGTGCACGAAGAGGAAGAAGAAGATGGTGACACCGGTGATCCGGTGCAGCGCCCAGGACCACATTCCGGGGTCGCCTCGGTACAGCGTCTTCCGCTTCGGCTGTGCCGGAGCTTCTATCGTGGTCATAGAGTGCGGTGCCTCCAACGTCGTTGATGGACCCGGTTGCAAGTCCGAGGCAGGCGACGTGGATGTAAATGCCCAGGTGGCTGCGCTTTGCTGCTCCAAATAGCTCGCGCGGGGCCCGCCGCCGGGAACCTGAACCGATCTGTTCTGGACTCTAATCCCCTCGCAATCGCGGAACTAATTCGGCAGGCCGTGCGTTGCGCTACAGTCGAGCGAGTTAGGTTTACCTTTCTTGATGTGTAATGGGTTGCGCCGTGGCCCCTGCGCGGGCATGTGCGGCTCGGTTCCCGAAGGGTCGCCGATATCGGACTGTCGCTGAAAAATCTTGCGCGACAAGGCAATTCAAGTTATGCGCAATGCCTATGTATCGAACTCGCGGTTTCTGGTCGGCGCCGGGGCTCTCAGTTCAGCGGGCCGAATTGTGAGCGTCGGCAATGTGGAAAATGTCTCATTCGACGGGCGAGAACCTACTCATCGGTAACAGAGAACTATCGCAGATACCGGTCGGCTACAGCCGAATTTCGCTACGACGTCCGTCGGCGTCGTTCCAGCAACCGCGTCATGAGTTCGCGGTCCGCGGGACGCCCAGCACCCGTGACTGCGACCAGGATCGTGCGTTCGACGGTCCCCGCGTTGGGTGAACCCGAAGCCATCTGCGACCAGTGATAGCGCACCTGCGCCTCGATGAACGCGCGGTCGCTGCCCGCATCGCAGAGCAGCACCGCGCGATTGATCGGAAAGCGGTCGATCACTCGCTGCAGTTCGAACTGTGTTCCGGTGTTGGCCGGAACATATCCCGACAGATCGACCGCCACCAGGTCGACTCTGGCCAACAGCAGGTCGACCGCATTCTTCCAGAAACTGCCGTGGCAGAGCAGCGCGCGGACGGGGTAGCTCCCGGCTGGATCGTCCACGCGTTCGGGCATGTTGGTGATCCCGGTCAGCCGATGCTTACCCGGTGGCAGCGGATCGGATTCGAATCCGGCGAGTGCGGTACGAAAGGTGCGCGGCGATGTGGCGAACATGGTGCGTATCGCGTTGTCGGCCCGTGCTCGGGCAATCTCCGCCGGGCTGACCGAACCCGAGCTGCGCAGAATGTAGACGTAGCCGAATTCGCGCCACGCGCCATGCAGGAAATTGCGGACTCTGGCCTGGTTCTCGAACAGTCGCAGATAGGCGATCTTCAGCGGCGGTGATTTGAACACATTGCGTGCCGACGACACCACGGTCAACCGGTAGTCGACCGACTTCGGATTCACGAACTGCACGCGCAACGGGGGAATGTCGGACGCGCGAACCTGCTGGGGGTCGGGACCGAGATGACTGAGCGCCGCGGCGTATGCCGGGTCACCCGACCACTTCTCGGCGGTATACGCCGCGTACCAGCGACGCCAGCGTGGTAGTGCGACCGCGATGATGATGAGCGACAACGCCACGAGTACCGCGATCGTCGGCACCACGGCTTCCGGAGCATCGCGCAGCGTGCCGTCGGGGTCCTCGACCTGTACGCCGAAGACCAGCACCGCAATGATCAGACCGATCGGAAACACGATCCACAGCACCCGCCGGAGGGCCACCTGACGGTGCCCCCGGATCGCTCGCAGTTCGTTCAGATGCGTCTCGAGCGGCGGCACCAGCAGTGCGGCGCGGTCGGGATGGCGGTCGACGTTGCGGCGCACCCGATGCGCGCTGTACCAGGCATACCAGTCCTGCACCCCTTCGGAGACGCGCGACCACAACCCGAACCCGCACGGCACCGCCGGGAACAGCACGAGCTGATGCCACGTCGACAAGGGCACCTCCGGAAAACCGTTGTACAGCGGTTCCGGGGCGAAGAAGATCAGTCCGATGATCGCCGCCGACCACGGCAGCGCCAGTGCGGTGTTGCCCAGTCCGGACCACAGTGCCTTCGATTCCGTCGCGCGCACCCGTTGCCGGAGGTCCTCCGCGGTCATGCCGATATCCCCCGTTCACATCAGCACGGCAACGGCGTAGGTGATCACGTAGGTGAGCGCGAATATCACCGGCACCCACTGCTCTAGGTGGGTGAGCGGCCGGTAGAGACGTCGGTTACGGCCCTGACCGAGTGCGGTCCACTCCGCACGCCAGTAAGGTGACGCGGGCAGTCGCTCCTCCAGCGCGCCGACGACCTGATATTTGGCCGCATTGAGCTGACGGTAGGACCGCAGCAGGTAATACCAGGCCCCGCACTGCACGACCAGCGCCGACGTCGGGAACGCCAGCATCCACTCCGCGCGGCCCGGATGGAGTTGCAGTAGGACGCCGATGATGGTGAAGGCGCTGGTGTTGAGGGTGAGAAAGAAGCTGTTGGTCATGCTGCGACGGGCGCTGACCCGGTCGGCCATCTCGACATACAGCTTGTACTGCTCGAGCACCGTGTCGTGGTATCGGCCTGCATAGCTCTCGGGCGTGACGTGCGAATTCCACAGGCCGTCGCTGATCGGGCTGGACACCGAAGCCGCCTTCCGAAGGGGCCGAAGGGAATTCGATGATATCCGAAATCTGTTGCCGCGCATCGGAATCTGGACGGATCCATGATCGGTGGTGGGCCGAGCTGGGCGACAACGGGCCGAGACGGGACAATCCGATCAGCCGAGGCGGGCCGAGTCGGCCACTCCATAACCGCCCTCGACCACGGAAGGTGGCGAACACGTGGATATCGACTGGAAACTATTACGAACCAGCGCATATGAGGTGATGCGGCGAGCGTACGCGCCGTATTCGCGATTCCCGGTCGGGGCGGCCGGGCTGGTCGACGGCCGGGTGGTCGTCGGCTGCAATGTGGAAAATGTCTCCTATGGATTGGGCCTCTGCGCCGAATGCGTACTGATCGGGAACCTGTTCGCAGGCGGTGGTGGCCGGTTGCTCGCACTCTCGGTCACCGATTCCCGCGGCGAAATCCTGATGCCTTGCGGCCGTTGCCGTCAGCTGCTCTACGAACACGGCGGCCCCGATCTCCTGGTCGACCACAAGGCCGGACCCGTACCACTCCGAACCCTGTTGCCCGATGCCTTCGGTCCCGACGATCTGGATGCCGGGCAGATATAGCGCGAACGAATGCCGCCCTCAGCAATCCGCTTCGAATGACGCGTCCATTTCGGCTTCCGTCGGCATCTCGACGCCGGTGACCTGAATCGGCGGCAGCCCATCCGCTGCATCATCAGCGCAATGCCCGCTCCGATGGTGCTCGTCTGAACCGCGAGCCGGTTCGTGAAGATCTTCAGCCCCCGGAGGTCTCTGGCCAAACCGTAGAGCGCGTCGCCGTGGCTGGTTTCGATCTCGTCGACTCGAACCTCCAGCTTCGAAACCAGGCGGTCCATGTGTGCGTGCGTCATTGCTCCCCCGAACGTCGACTCGATGATGCGCTGAGGCTATCGACATGTTCCGGGGGCGAGCGTGTTGCGTGCCAGACTTGCCGGTGTGACGGCAGTGGACGCGGTTTCGATCATTACGACCAAGCGGGACGGCGGGGAACTGTCGGACGCGCAGATCGATTGGGTGGTGGATGGATTCACCAGGGGGGCGGTGGCCGACGAGCAGATGGCGGCGTTGGCGATGGCCATCGTGTGGCGGGGGATGACGCGACGGGAGACCGCGCGGTGGACGAATGCCATGATCGCCTCGGGCCGTCGGATGGACTTCACCGATCTGCCGCGGCCGACGGTGGACAAGCATTCGACCGGCGGGGTGGGGGACAAGATCACGTTGCCACTGGCGCCGTTGGTCGCGGCGTGCGGGGCCGCCGTGCCGCAGCTTTCCGGGCGCGGACTGGGGCATACCGGCGGGACGCTGGACAAGCTGGAGGCGATCCCGGGGTGGCGGGCCGACGTGCCGGTGGCGCGGATGCGGGAGATCCTGTCCGATCCCGGCATCGGCGCGGTGGTGTGCGCGGCGGGTGCCGATCTCGCCCCCGCCGATAAGCGGCTGTACGCGTTGCGCGATGTCACCGGGACCGTCGAATCCATACCGCTGATCGCCAGCTCGATCATGAGCAAGAAGATCGCGGAAGGGACCGCCGCGCTCGTACTCGATGTGAAGGTCGGCTCCGGAGCTTTTCTGAAAACTCTGGACGGTGCGCGCGAATTGGCAACGGCCATGGTCGAACTCGGCACCGATGCCGGGGTGCGGACGGTGGCATTGCTGACCGCGATGGACACCCCGCTCGGTCGCACCGCGGGCAATGCTCTCGAGGTCGCCGAATCTGTGGAGGTGCTCGCGGGCGGTGGCCCCGCCGACATCGTCGAGCTGACGCTCACCCTCGCCCGCGAGATGGTCGCCCAGGCCGGACTCGATATCGACCCGGCCGACGCCCTCGCCGATGGTCGCGCGATGGACCATTGGCGCGCCATGATTCAGGCCCAAGGCGGCGATCCGGACGCGCCCCTGCCGCGTGCGAAGCACACCGAAGTCATTCGGGCCGAACGAGACGGTGTGCTCACCCGCCTCGATGCGATGGCCGTCGGCATCGCCACCTGGCGACTCGGCGCGGGGCGAGCACGCCAGGGCGACCCTGTCCAATTCGGCGCAGGCATCGAAATGCACGCCAAGCCAGGCGATTCCGTAACCACCGGCGAGCCCCTGCTCACCCTGCACACCGACACCCCGGAAGCCTTCCCCGGCGCCCTCGCCGCCCTCGAAAACTCCTTCACCATCGGAACCGCACCCCCACCGCAAGCCCCCTTGATCCTGGACCGGATCGCCCCCTGACACCACAGCCCACCACCGCACCCGAGTTCGCCCGGCGCGCGAGTTCGCCCGGCGCGCGAGTTCGTCGGCACGCGAATTCGTATGGTGCGCGCGATTCCCTGGTGCGCGTGAATCCCTGGTGTGCGTGAATTCGTTCGGTGCGTGAACTTTGCCTGGCGGTGTCGGGTTCGGTTGGTGCGTGAATCGTG
>NZ_BAGN01000049.1 GCF_000308835.1 Nocardia vinacea NBRC 16497
AGGTGGTGATCCGGCCGAGTCGGGTGGGTGGGATGCGGGTGCTGGCGCTGTGGTGTCCGGACTGGTCGGCGGTGACGGCGGCGGCGGTGGCGCGGGTGCCTGCGACGCGGCCGGTGGCGGTGCTGTTCGCCAATAAGGTGGTGGAGTGTTCGGCCATTGCCAGGGCCGAGGGGGTGCGGCGTGGGCTGACCAAGC
>NZ_BAGN01000048.1 GCF_000308835.1 Nocardia vinacea NBRC 16497
CAGCGCGCGTGCATCGGTGGCCGAACGATCCGCCATCGGTGACCACCACGGAGCGAGTCTTACGAGCGACCCGTTCGCGGCCCGTCTCGCGTCCGAGTCGTCGAAGCGCATGCGACGTAGTCGCGAGTCTCGACGGCTCGGACGCGAGACACAGGGGGCCGCGAAC
>NZ_BAGN01000047.1 GCF_000308835.1 Nocardia vinacea NBRC 16497
GGTCCGCCCCGGTATCGCGATGTACGGCCTGACTCCGATACCCGAACTCGGCGAGTTCGGCCTGCGGCCCGCGATGACCTTTCAAGCCCGAGTCGCCTTGGTCAAAGAGGTCGCCGCAGGTGAGGGCGTCTCCTACGGCCACCAGTGGATCGCTCCGCACGACACCACCGTCGCCCTTGTCCCCGCCGGATACGCCGACGGTGTGTTCCGTCCGTTGAGCAACCGCTTCGCGGTGTGGCTCGGTGGCGGATTGCGCCCGAATGTCGGTCGCATCTGCATGGACCAATTCGTCGTCGATCTGGGCGACAATGCCGCGGGCGTCGTCGAGGGCGATACCGCGATCCTGTTCGGCGCGGACCAACCGCGCGCCCAGGACTGGGCCGATCTGCTCGGCACCATCCACTATGAGATCGTGTGCTCCCCACACGGCCGAGTGGTGCGGCGCCACATAGGGGGATCTCGATGAAAACAGTCGTCCGCGGCGGCCTGGCGACCGCCGGTGTGGTCGGCGCGCTGGCCGGCGCCCACGCCTTGCGCCGCGTCGGCGCCCGCGTGCTCTGGCCCGCCCGCGTCGACGAATACCGCGACGAGAACTTCGACCTGCTCGACGAGGACCGCTCCGGCGCGGTGCTCACCGAGGACGGTGTTCGCCTGGCCACCCGGGAATGCGGCCCGCCCGACGCCCCGGCCACCGTGATCTTCGTGCACGGCTTCTGCAACACCATGGAGTCGTACCACTTCCAGCGCCGTGATCTGGAAAAGCGTTGGGGCACAAGCGCTCGCCTGGTTTTCTTCGATCTGCGCGGCCACGGCCGCTCCGGCACCCCCACCACCGACAGCTGCACCGTCGCCCAACTCGGGCGCGATCTGGCGGCCGTCATCGAGGCGACCGCCCCGACCGGTCCGGTGGTACTGGTCGGTCATTCGCTCGGCGGCATGGCGGTGCTCGCCGCGGCGGCGCAGTTCCCGGAGTTGTTCGCGGCGAGGGTGATCGGAGTCGGTCTGCTCTCGACGGCCGCCGCCGAGGTGACCTCGGCGGGTATCGCGCAGCTGCTGCGCAACCCGGCGGTCGACGGCTTCCGCTTGGCCGTGCACACCGCGCCCGCGTTGGTGCAGGCCGGGCGCAGCACCGTCCGGCATGTGATCGCGCCGATACTGCACGTCAGCTCGTTTCACGGACACGTCAGCCCCACACTGTCGCGTTTCACCACGCTCATGATCGACCGCACACCCGTCGAAACGATCGTGAAATTCCTGAAGGCCATCGAAGTGCACGACGAATCGGCCGCGCTGCCGACCCTCGCGGGCGTGCCGGTGCTGGTGCTCGGCGGCGCGCACGATGTCGTCATTCCGTTCCGCAATTCGCGGGCGCTGGCACGCGAATTGCCCGAGAGCGAACTCGTCCGACTCGATGACGCCGCGCATATGGCGCATATGCAGTTCCCGGATCTCGTCAACGCCGCACTCGACCGGCTGCTCGTACGTGCGGGCGTCATCGAGGACACCCAACCAACCGCGGAGGTCGCCGGTGGCTGAACGGCAGCAACGGATTCTGCCCACGGTCGCCGACACCGAGGCCTTCGGTCGCGAACTCGCCGCAGATCTGGGCGCGGGTGATCTGGTGGTACTCGACGGACCGCTCGGCGCGGGCAAAACCGCGCTGACTCGCGGCATCGCCGAGGGCCTCGGCGTGCAGGGCCGGGTCAGCTCACCGACCTTCATCATCGCCCGCCAGCACCGGGCCGGACAGCGCGAGGGCGCCGCGCCGGTGCCGCTGGTGCATGTGGATGCCTACCGCCTCGGCGGCGATCTGGACGAACTGGACGCCCTGGATCTCGACACCGATCTGCATCAGGCGGTGGTGGTGGTGGAGTGGGGCAAGGGTGTCGTGGAACACCTCGCCGAGCGGCACCTGTACGTGTTGCTTTCGCGCGAACCCAATTCCGAAGTCCGCACCGCGATCTGGGAATGGGTCGGATAGGTCGTGGAGAGGGCCCTCGACCCGGGTTCCGTAACTACCGAGTAGGTCCGCACCACGCCCAGGTACCACCCGGTATCGTTGGGCCAATCATGCTTGTACTAGCCGTCGACACCGCGACACCCGCCGTAACGGCAGGATTGGTGGAACTGGAGCAGGCCACACCCGGCACCGTCGCCTCGGCGCGGGTGCACACCGTCGCCGCTCGCGTCCGGGTCGACGCCCGCGCTCACGCCGAGGTGCTCACTCCGCAAATCCTCGAATGCCTCTCGGAGGCAGATCGTTCCAGGGCCGATATCGAGGCCGTCGTGGTCGGCATCGGTCCGGGTCCGTTCACCGGACTGCGCGTCGGTATGGCGACCGCCGCCGCCTTCGGTGACGCGCTCGGCGTCCCGGTCTACGGAGTGTGCAGCCTCGACGCGATCGCCGCCGACGCGGTGCTCGAACCCTCGCTGCTGCCGGGCAGCACGCCCGAGAGCGAACTGCTCGTGGTCACCGACGCGCGCCGCCGCGAGGTGTACTGGGCCCGCTACCGTGACGGATATCGCATCGAGGGCCCGGAAGTGAGCAAGCCCGGTGACCTGGATCCCGTGCAGGCCACCATGATCGCCGGTTCCGCCTCGCACGTCGACCTGTTCGACCTGCCCGTGCTCCCGGCCGAAACCCCGTCACCAGCCGGTCTGGTGCGGGTCGCGGCCGCCGAACTGCTGGCGCGCGCCGTCCCGGAACCGTTGATCCCGCTGTACCTGCGCAGACCGGATGCGGTGGAACGGAGCTACCGTACGCTCGACCGGACGGGAGCGTGACGGCCATGGAGCCGAGCAGAACCGTGACTCGCATCGAGCCCATGGACGTCGCCGATATCGAGCGCTGTGTCGAACTCGAGCAGTTGTTGTTCCCGGAGGACGATCCATGGCAGGCGGTGTCCTTCCACTCGGAGCTGGCCGGGCCGCACAACCGCTATATCGTCGCGCGTGAAGAGGCCGGACGAATGGTCGGCTATGCGGGGATCGCGCTGCTCGGTGACGCCGAACATCCCGAGGCCGAGGTGCACACCATCGGCGTCGATCCCGGCTGCCATCGCGGCGGTGTCGGCACGATGCTGCTGGAGGCGCTGCTCGCCGAGGCGGGCAAGCGCGGCGGGCCGGTCTTCCTCGAGGTGCGCACCGATAACGCCCCCGCCATCGCGCTCTACGCCAAGCACGGCTTCCACATCATCGGCCTGCGCAAGAACTACTACCACCCCAGCGGCGCCGACGCGTACACCATGCGCAGACCGGAACTGGCAGCGAACCCGGCCTGGGGCCCGCGGCCGGCCGAATCGGCACAACCGAACGAGGTGCTCTCGTGATCGTCATGGGCATCGAAAGTTCCTGCGACGAAACGGGAGTCGGCATTGTGCGCCGACACCCCGACGGCACTTGTGAACTGCTCGCCGACGAGGTCGCCTCCAGCGTCGAACAGCACGCCCGCTTCGGCGGTGTGGTCCCGGAGATCGCCTCGCGCGCACACCTCGAGGCCATCGTGCCCGCGATGCGCCGAGCTCTGGCCGCAGCGGGCATCAGCAAGCCCGACGCACTCGCGGTGACCATCGGACCCGGACTGGCCGGTGCGCTGCTGGTCGGCGTCGCGGCCGCGAAAGCCTATGCGGCAGCGTGGGATGTGCCGTTCTACGCCCTGAACCATCTCGGCGGACATGTCGCGGTGGACACCCTCGAGCACGGCCCGATGCCGCCGTGCGTCGCGCTGCTGGTCTCCGGCGGGCACACGCATCTGCTGCACGTCACCGATCTGGCCGAACCGATCGTCGAACTGGGCAGCACCGTCGACGACGCGGCGGGCGAAGCCTTCGACAAGGTCGCCCGGCTGCTCGGCCTCGGCTTCCCGGGCGGACCCGCGCTGGATGCCGCTGCGGCACACGGCGATCCGAAGGCCATCGCCTTCCCCCGCGGTATGACCGGTCCGCGCGACCCCCGCTACGACTTCTCCTTCTCCGGCCTGAAAACCGCCGTCGCCCGGTACGTCGAGGCGGCCCAGCGCAACGGCTTCACCGCCGACGAACTGCCGATCCCGGACATCGCGGCATCGTTCCAGGAGTCGGTCGCCGACGTACTCACCATGAAGGCGGTACGCGCCGCCCAGGACGTCGGTGTAGAGACCCTGGTCCTCGGCGGCGGTGCCACCGCCAACTCCAGAATCCGCTCGATGGCCGAAGATCGCTGCGCCGCAGCCGGATTGCGCCTGCGCGTCCCCAAACCCCGCCTGTGTACCGACAACGGCGTAATGATCGCCGCCCTCGGCGCCCACGTAATCGCTGGCGGCGCAACCCCATCCCCCCTGACTGTCGCCACCGACCCCGGCCTCCCGGTCTCCGTCAGCCAAGTCAGCGACCCCCGACACTAGGGACGCAATCAAGATCAGGTGGCACTGAGGGCGGTCGTCTCTCGCGTTTTACCGCCATGGTTTCCACATGACCATCTGTCCAGTTGTGCGCGTGCTGGTGCTCCTCGGTCGGGACGGGCGACGGGCGCCTCTCGCGGGCCCACGGAGCGACCCCGCTCGGTCGTCAGGCCAGAGTTGGTGCCCGCCCCGGTTCTACGGGGCGCAACGTCGGTCGTCGGGCCCGAAGTTGGTGCCCGCCCGGGTTCTACGGGGCGCAACGTCGGTCGTCGGGCCCGAGTTGGTGCTCGCTCGGGCCGTCTCCACGGTCCTACGGGGCGCGGTCTCAGTCGTTGGGTCCGACTTGGTGCGCCGACAGGCCCGCACTCGATCCCGAATTCGCCCTGGGTGGGAACGGAATCCGCGATTGTGCAGGCGCCTGCGGGGGCTCCAGTTGTGGCGGCGATGACGCCGGACCACGGTCCTGCCCCGATGATCCCGCACCCGGCGAGTTCGGATTTCCGAACAGCGGTCCGAGTAACTCGGGGAATGGAATGGGCGGCAGGTTCGGATCCGGCCGCAGCGTCGGCGCGGACGGGGAGGTCCCGACGGGCGACGAGGCGGTCGAGGTGGCCGGTTGGCTGCGGTCCGGAGTGAGCGAGGGGATATTGGCGCCGGAGGGCCGGTTGGTGCTTTCCCGGTTCGGGCCGGTGGTCGAAGTGCCGGCACCGGTCGGCGGCACCACCGTCACCGGCGTCGTGGGTAGTTGGGCACTGCTGGTGGTGCCCGCGGGGGAGATCTCGTCGTTCCCGGTCGGTGCGAAGGTCTTCACCCCGTAGCCGATGATCAGCCCGACCACCACGATCGCACCCGCCAGCGTGCCGACGACCTTGGTGAAGGTACCGACCGGCGCGTCGGCGGCACCGACCACCGGGAATACCGACGGCTGCATCGAATCCGCCACCAGCGCGGCACCTTTCGCGATCACCGCCTCCGGATCGTCGATGGTGTGCACCGGAATGTCCAGCGCGCGTTCGAGGGTGGACAGGACGGCCGGAATATTGGCCCCGCCGCCGATCACGATGACGGCCTGCGGGAACGTGGGCGCCCGCGCGAAAACCGCGGCGACGAAAACGGCGATCTCGCGCAGCAGATCCGAGATCAGTTCCTCGAAGTCGGCCCTGGTCAGCTTGAGCGGCTGCCCGGCGACATGATCGATGGTCACGGCGGGCGCGATCGATAGGTGTTCCTTGGCGGCGCGGCCGCGGTTGGTCAGCATGCCCCGGTTGGGGCGGGTGCCGCGCCGGGCGTAGTGCAGATCGACGAGGTGGTGATAGATCAGCTCATCGATGGCGTTGCCGCTGATCGCCGCGGTGCGTTCGGTGCGCAGCATGGTGGAGTCGGCTTGGTCGGCCACGGTGACGCTGAGACCGGTCGCGCCGAGGTCGACGATGGCGACCGTGTCGTAGCGGTCCACGAGTCCGGTGTGCCGCAAATACGTAAGTGCCGCAGTACCTTCCGGCACCAACCGCAGCTCGCGCTGTTTGCCGGTGGCCGACCGGATCACCTGCGCCTGCTCTTTGCTGCGGTAGGCGACCGCGACGCTGGTGGGCGGGCGACCGGCGGCGGAATCGACACCGATCGATTTCGCACCGGCGAAGCGCGCGCCGACCGGATGCGCCGGAAAGGCCACGTCATAGGAGAGTTGCGTGGTCGGAAGCTGGGTGGTCATGAGCTCGATCGAGGACGCGACGAGATCGCCGAGATCGGAGTGGGCCGCGTCCGCGGAAACCACTCGATAGTCGAAACTTTGCGCGCCGTTGGACGCGGTAGCGACCAGCGCCGAGCACACGACCTCGTTACCGGCCGATATGCCGAGGGATGTTCGCATCTCACCTCCCTTCGAGCGGATGGTCATGGTGTCGCCGACCATCTCGAATGGACAGCCGGACAGCTCGCGTGGATGGCGAGCGATCCGGACGCGGGACCGGGCCGACCCGTTGTCCGGATGGGTCGCTGGGACGGCCATAGATCACGTGTGGTCTTGCCCTCTGGTGAAGCTTCTTGTTTGAAAACGCTGGTGTCGTGACGCTGGTACTGACGTTGATCTTGCTCTTGCGGAGCGGGGATTGCTCTGTGGCACTGGGTGTTTCGTGACGCTTGGTGCTCCCCCCACGGCGCCGGTTCGTGACGAACACGGCGAGCGGAGCACGACCGTCGTCAATACTGTCACAATCCGTTATCCGAACGTTACAGATTTGCCGAAGTCTTGGGAAGCCCTCAGGCATCTGGGCGTGGCGTGGCGCACGCGTGTCGGAAAACGACACGCGTAGACGGGGACCAACGGTTTTGGCACAGTCCAACCTTGAGCGCTGGCACTCTCATGTATAGAGTGCTAGTCGGCACTGTGTGATGTGCGTGTGCCAGTTCGACTACTGAGCAGGGGTCCCGGCACCCGCGACGACGGGGCTGATGCGCAGGGTCGAGTTCGAGGGACCGTCGGCGACTGCTTGCGGCCCGCTCGATACAAACCGATACCGATGGTCCGGGACAACAGTTCCGGACGACCGTAAATCCCCTGAAAGTGGAGGGCTCAACGTGGCGAGCGTGAACATCAAGCCGCTCGAGGACAAGATCCTCGTCCAGGCCAACGAGGCCGAGACGACGACGGCCTCCGGCCTGGTCATCCCCGACACGGCGAAGGAGAAGCCGCAGGAGGGCACCGTCATCGCCGTCGGCGAAGGACGCGTCACCGACAAGGGTGACCGCATCCCGGTCGACGTCAAGGAAGGCGACGTCGTCATCTACAGCAAGTACGGCGGCACCGAGATCAAGTACCAGGGCGAGGAATACCTCATCCTGTCGGCGCGCGACATCCTGGCCGTCGTCACCAAGTAGCCGATAGGCACATGCGTTCCGCCCCGGTGTCTTTCGTGACCCGGGGCGGAGTGCGTTCTGCCGCCTGAACAGGAGCGAACAAACACATGCCAAAGCAGATCCAGTTCGACGAGCAGGCTCGTCGCGCTCTCGAGCGCGGCGTCGACAAGCTCGCCGACGCGGTGAAGGTCACCCTCGGGCCGCGTGGTCGCCACGTCGTGCTCGCGAAGGCCTTCGGCGGCCCGACCGTGACCAACGACGGTGTCACCATCGCGCGCGAAATCGACCTCGAGGATCCGTTCGAGAACCTCGGCGCGCAGCTGGTCAAGAGCGTCGCGACCAAGACCAACGATGTCGCCGGTGACGGCACCACCACCGCCACCGTGCTGGCCCAGGCGCTGGTGCGCGCGGGTCTGAAGAACGTTGCGGCGGGCGCGAATCCGATCGTGGTGGGTTCTGGCATCGCCAAGGCCGCCGACGCGGTTTCCGAGGCGCTGCTCGCGCTGGCCACCCCGGTCTCCGGCGAGAAGGCCATCGCGCAGGTCGCCACCGTCTCCTCGCGCGACGAGGAGATCGGCGAAATGGTCGGCAAGGCGCTGACCACCGTCGGCAAGGACGGCGTGGTCACCGTCGAGGAGTCCTCGACGCTGCAGACCGAACTCGTCGTCACCGAGGGCGTCCAGTTCGACAAGGGCTACCTCTCGCCCTACTTCGTCACCGATGCCGACAGCCAGCAGGCCGTCCTCGAGGACGCCTACATCCTGCTGAACCGGGAGAAGATCAGCTCGCTGCCCGATCTGCTCCCGCTGCTGGAGAAGATCGCCGAATCCGGCAAGCCGGTGCTGATCATCGCCGAGGACGTCGAGGGCGAGGCGCTGTCCACCCTGGTGGTCAACTCGATCCGCAAGACCCTCAAGGCCGTTGCGGTGAAGGCCCCGTTCTTCGGTGACCGGCGCAAGGCCTTCCTCGACGACCTCGCCGTCGTCACCGCGGGCACCGTGGTCAACCCGGATCTGGGCATCTCGCTGCGCGAGGCGGGCATCGAGGTGCTCGGCAAGGCGCGTCGCATCGTCGTCACCAAGGACGACACCACGATCATCGACGGTGCCGGCACCGCTGAGGACATCGCGGCCCGTGGGGCGCAGCTGCGGCGCGAGATCGAGGCCACCGATTCCGATTGGGATCGGGAGAAGCTCGAGGAGCGCCTGGCCAAGCTGGCCGGCGGCGTCGCGGTGATCAAGGTCGGCGCGGCCACCGAGACCGCGCTCAAGGAGCGCAAGTACCGGGTCGAGGACGCGGTGAGCGCGGCCAAGGCAGCCGTCGAAGAGGGCATCGTGCCCGGTGGTGGTACCGCCCTGGTGCACGCCGCGGCCAAGCTCGTCGAACTGCGTGACTCGCTCTCCGGCGACGAGGCCATCGGTGTCGAGGCGGTGCGTATCGCACTGTCGGCGCCGCTGTTCTGGATCGCCACCAATGCGGGCGTGGACGGTTCCGTGGTGGTCAGCAAGGTCGCCGACGGCAAGGAGGGCTTCAACGCCGCCACCCTCGCCTACGGTGATCTGCTCACCGACGGTGTCGTGGACCCGGTCAAGGTGACCCGCTCCGCGGTCGTGAACGCGGCGTCGGTGGCCCGGATGATCCTCACCACCGAGAGCGCCGTGGTCGACAAGCCCGCCGAAGAGGAGCACGACCACAGCCACCACGGTCACGCGCACTGAGCGTAGGCCGCACGGCAGAAGGCCCCCGGGACCGCACGTCCCGGGGGCCTTCGTCTTGTGAACAATATGAACGCAATGACGCGCAACAAGTCGAAAAATATCAATCGCGAGAACTGATTCCGACTCCGGTCGGCGAAGTTCTAAGAGGCGACGGGTGGTTGCTCGGCGGCGATGGCGGCGAGCAATCTGGCACGCAGGGCGGCGGGCGGCTGGGCCGCCGTCGCCTCCGCGAGAGTGCCGAGGACTTCCTTCGTCTGCTGGACTTCGGTCATGAATTCCGCGCGTAGTACGGGGTCCTCGCCGTCGAGCACTTCCTGTACCGCATTGTGGTCTTCGTCGTCGATCGATCCGAGCGCGACGGCGTGCGCGAGATCGATCCGGGCTTCGTTCATCTCACGTCACCCCCAAACTTTTCTTCAGTCGTGTCAATCCGTCCCGTATACGGGACTTAACCGTCGGTAACCCTACGCCGAGGAAGTCGGCGACTTCCGCGTAGGTTCGCCCGCCGTAGTAGGCGAGCGAGATTGCTTCCCGCTGAGTCTGTGTCAATGTCCCTAGACCCTGCTGGACAGCCTGCTGCTCGAGCCTTCGCTCTACTTCCTCGGTGACCTCATCGAATTCGTTACCGAGAACCCTTATCCCATAGGCGACTTCGCGCAGGGTATGGGCCTGTTCGGCGCGGACCCGGTCGACGGCCCGCCGGTGGGCGAGGGTCATCAACCATGTCACCGCGGATCCTTTGGTCGCGTCGAAACTGGACGCGGTCCGCCAGATCTGGAGATACACCTCCTGGGTGGTCTCCTCCGCGTAGCCGGGGTCGTGTAGGACGCGTAGCACCAGACCGAACACGCGAGCGCACGTTCGGTCGTACAGCTCGGCGAATGCCTCCTGGTCGGACCGGCCGCAACGTTCGAGAAGTGCGGCGAGCTCGATACTTTCGGCGGCGCGTGCCGTTACCGCAGATTCCACCCGGTTCGACGCAATGGTGGGTGGGATGGCTTCTCTTCGGAACGAGTCGCCCTCTGCGGCCGGCGGCCGCGTTGTCACAACGCTCCATTCTGTGTCATCGGTCACTACCGTAGCGGGCCGCTATCGGACCCCGTGCGGTGGGGTATCTGCGAACCGCATGCGGATCGGCAACTTCCCTGTAAACCTCGACACGCCAGGCGTTTTCTGGAGGGGACACGCCGTGACACGCCGCTGGTTTCGCGAAACGCCGTATGTACAACCGACTTCGGCTTGTGGCCGTCGCCGGGTGTTTGCTAGGCATTCGGCGCGCCGCGCCACATGGATGGGAAGAAGTTGGTTTTAAACGGCCATCCGACGACGGTTGCGTCGAGCGTGCATCTCGCGCTCGGTTTCGGACATACCGCCCCAGATGCCGTAGGGCTCGCTGACTTTGAGTGCGTGGCTGCGGCACTGCATGAGCACCGGGCAGGCCCGGCAGATCTCCTTGGCGCGCATCTCGCGTGCGGTGCGGGCGCGGCCGCGTTCACCGTCCGGATGGAAAAACACCGCGGAGTCCTGGCCTCGGCAGGATCCTCGCATCTGCCAGTCCCAGACGTCCGCGTTCGGTCCGGGAAGGTGGGTCGGCATGGGCATGGTGAACTCCTCGTGGTGCGAGCTCGTCAGCGTTGTCGAGCAGTTGTTCTGCAACAGTTGTGGCCACGGCGCTGGGTCGGCGGCGTGCCATGGGCTCGCCTATTGCGGTCGCTGCAATTTCGCGCGGCGCCGACCGTGGCGATGAGTTACGTTAGGTCCAGGCGCGAAATTCCGTCAATAGTTCGATGCAGCAGTTTTCTAAATCTTAAGCTGCGAAAATTAACCTCGAAGCTGTTTACTTTTTGGACGCATCCGGTAATACTGATCGGTTGGCCAGAGGTCGGTGGGTCTTCGCATGGCGTCAGTATTCCGCATTCCCGCAGGTGGGAACGGGTCGGCGGTTGCAGCCCCGTGTGGTAGCGAGTAGGCGCAGACGTGGGTCCTATCACACCGTCGACGCCGCGCTACGATGTCCGGTCGATCGGAGATGGCAGAAACGGGGCGCTGAGGTTAATTGCGCGAAACGCATGTGAATTCCGGTCACACACGCTATGTGATTGCCGGAAGTACTTTTACTTGATGGAAACATGGCGACGGCAATGAAATGCTCAGTATTAGCCGGAAGTACCTGACGGACGGTTTCTCGGTGCGCGGTCACCAGCGGCGCTCGGGTTAGAGTTCGGCGTGCTCGTGCCTGCTTCCCCTATATATATCGAGTCCGCCATGCTTGCCGACGCGGCTTTCGGCGCTTGCCCCGGCCGTGGCGCTACCGAGTTGCCAACCGCCGCGAACCCGCTCGATTCCTGGCATCGGGCGGTGATTCTCGGTGGTCAGGGTCGCTACGCCGCGGCTCGTGAAGAGTTGCGGGTATTGCGCGCGGGCACCACCGATCCGGTGCTGCTGTCGCTGGCCGCGAGTACCGAGGGCTCGTTTCTGCGTCAGCTCGGCTGGCATGCCCGTGCCGCCGGATACGACGGTCGCGCGGCCGCGTTGATCCTGCCGACGGGGGATGCGGTCGGTCCCGAACGCGTGGACGCGATCTGTGACGCGCTGACCGGTCTCGCGGCCGACGCACTCGGCACCGGCCGTCTGGCGCTCGCCTCCCGCCTGCTCCGGCGCAGTCACGACGCGATGACTCAGGCGCAGTCGCCGCACGGCTGGCGAACGCTGATCCGGTGGCATTGGGTCTGCGCGGAGACCGCACTCGCTTCCGGCGCCGCCGACACGGCCGCACCCCATGCCGCAACGGCCCTCGCATTGGCCGAGGACGGACCGTCCGTACGACACCGGGTCAAGTCCCGGCTCTTGGTCGCCGCGACCGCCGCGGCAGCCGGTGATGTCGAGCACGCGCGAACGCTCGCCGATGAGGTCGCCGAGCAGTGTCGCGAGCACGGATTGCTCCCATTGCGTTGGGCCAGTTCGATGTTGCGCTCCGGGGTGTTCACGGGGGCTCGCGCGAGCGCGGCCGCGACCGATGCGCAGGGGTGCGCGCAGACCATCGGCCGTCGTGGCGGGCGCTTTCGTCCCATGAGTGATTCCCGAGTCTGATCAAGACACCACCGTGTTGCCCGGATCCACGGGTTGTATCGCTATTGTTAGACCCGTTCCGCCCCTTCGGCGGAAGCACTGGTCATCACTGCCGGTGCCACTTGTAACGCCAGGAAATTCTCTGACGATGACGAACACGGGCGAAGAGTTGGACCTCGCCGTCGCTGCCGCTGCGCAGGGCGACAGATCCGCTTTAGCCCAGGTACTCGAATTGGTCCGCCCGTTGGTGGTGCGCTATTGCCGCGCGCGGATCGGCGCCGCGGAGCGTGGACAACTCTCTGCGGACGACGTTGCGCAGGAGGTATGTCTGGCCGTGATGACAGCTCTGCCCCGGTATCAGGACCAGGGCAGGCCCTTCATGGCCTTCGTATACGGAATCGCTTCGCACAAGGTTGCCGACGCTCATCGCAACGCCGCCCGTAACAAGGCGGAGGCAATGGCCGAAGTACCAGATGTCATATCCACCGACCAGGGGCCGGAACAGCGAGCTCTCGAGTCCGAAACGAGCAGGCAGATGAATAGCCTGCTCGCGACGCTTCCGGAGAAGCATCGAGAGATTCTGATCCTGCGTTTGGTCATGGGTTTGTCAGCAGAAGAAACCGCAGTCGCCGTGGGCAGTACGGCGGGTGCGATACGCGTCGCCCAACATCGGGCGCTCGCGAAACTGAAGTCACAAGTGGCGAGGGCAGGTGAAATGTATGGCTAGGGATGGCGAGCGCGGTCGGGGCGACTGGAAGGCGCGACGTGGATCGCGGAATAGCGGTCCCTACGCCGGGAGTGGTGACACCGGTCCGGTGGACATCGCGGCGGTGCGCAGAGACGATGCGCTGATCGATGCCATTGCTAGCAACGGCCCGGTACAGACCGACAGCGCGGAGGAGTTTCAGCTCGCGTCGCTGCTGGCGGACTGGCGAGCGGAGCTGGTTTCTCCGCCGTTACCCGCTGAACCGAACCTCGATGAGATCGTTGCCGCGGTCAATCAGGAGATCGGTGCCCGGCAGGTCCGGATCGGTGCGCAGTCCGGTGGGCGACTACGGCTTATCCGTCCGATGCTCGGGACGGCTGCCGCGCTGGCGCTGGTCATCGGTGGTCTGTCGGCGTTCTCCTATGGCGCCGCTCCGGGTGATCCGCTCTGGCGGGTCAAGGAAGTCGTGTTCAGCGAACAGGCTCAGTCGACCGTGGTACAGCGTGCCGACAGCGATCTGGCCACCGCGAAAGTGGCACTCGCTCAGGACAATCCGGAGCAGGCCAGGGCAAAGCTGGAGGGCGCCAAGGCGAATGCCGAGCTGATCGACGATCCGGTCAAGCGGGACAAGCGAATCAACGAATTCAACCTCTTGCTCGCGGAGTTGAACAAGATCGCTCCGGAGATCGGGAAGTCGTTCGCGGCGAGCACGACACCGACGACGACACCCAACCCGGCGGCAACCGATGGCACCAACTCGCCGACCACCAAGCCTTCCGGCGATGCTGGTTCTACCTCTTCGGTGGTGCCGCCGGTCGATACGAAGGTGCCGACGACGGAACCGAACACACCGGGTATGTCGACACCGCCGACATCCGCGCCGCCGGTGAGCACTCCTGCTCCCGAACAGCCCACCCAGCCCAGTCGTCCGACTCAGGCTCCGCCGACCACCGTGGGAACCCAGCCCACGGGGGTCGTGCCGAGCGTGGATTCCGGCCCGCCCGCGCAACCCCCGACTCATCAGCAGCCGCCGACCTTCGTGGTTCCCACCGGTTTGCCGTCTTTGCCGGGGTTGCCCGGATCGGGGCCGGCCACCTAATCGGAGTCGATACTCCAACAGCGCTTTGGTTCGTGAGAAGCGCTCGATCCAGCAGAAGCGCTGTGGCGGATGTATATCCGCCACTTCCGCGCGTGCGTGGGTGCGCGGACATTCGAATTGTTGTGCATGAACCGATCGCCGACCGGCGGTCGGCTTTTTGTCTGTAAGCTATTTCACATCGCGCCCGCGCGTCAGCGCGGTGTGTGGGCGCGCGATGTCAGCTGTCGAACCCGTCGAATCCGTCGCCGTGGAAGGCCTCGTTCATCGAGGCATCCGCGTACCCCCGGCAGTAATCCCAGGTGACATACGCTTCCGGCATCGGGTCGTAGGCGGGCTCGTGCGGGCGCACTGTGCCGTCGACCAGCAGCTGAAGCAGGTTGGCGCGCAGCATATCCCAGTCGTGGTAGTGATCTTGTCTGCAATCTTCGCAGCTGACCACGAGTCCTCGGATGCCACGGTGCGCTAGTAGTGCCTCATACACCGCAAGGTCGGCGAGATCCTCCTCGACCGCAAGGCGCTCGTGGGGATCCAGCGGTTCACCGGGCTCGATGGCATCGAGCGCGGCGGACGGGTCGGAGGGGTCTCCGGCGAACGGATCCGGCGGCAAGCCAGGTGGTAGATGGTCACGCACACCCCCACGGTACGCAGAACAGGGTGCTCTTCGCCAGCTATGTGGCGCGCCAGTTTCCGTGGTGGGCTCAGTTCCGTGAGCGAGCGCAGCGAGTGAACCATAGGCACAGGCGCTCACGCGCACGACGGAGCCGAGCGTCAGCGAGGCGCAGTCGTGAGCGTGTTTGCGGGACAGATACCATGGGTGACAGGCCCCGGCCAGTATCCGACAGCGCTGGCGGAGCCGCCACCGTCCATCCCATCAGCTTCCACGACGCCGGCCATCCCGGCGTTCGTTGCTTTCGACGTCCAGGAGGAGTCGATCCGAATGAGTAATCCCGTATCGGGCGAACGAATCGCGGTCCGCCCTCCTACGGGTGGTGACGATCCGAACAAGATCGCCATGCTCGGCCTCACGTTCGACGATGTGCTGTTGCTACCGGCCGCTTCGGATCTCATCCCGAGCTCGGTGGAAACCTCCAGCCAGCTGACCCGCGAGATCCGGTTGCGCACCCCGCTCTGCAGTTCCGCCATGGACACCGTGACCGAGGCGCGGATGGCCATCTCCATGGCGCGTGCGGGCGGCATGGGTGTGTTGCACCGCAATCTGGCCGTCGCCGATCAGGCCGCGCAGGTCGAGACCGTCAAGCGGTCCGAGGCGGGCATGGTCACCGATCCGGTGACCTGTCGCCCGACCGACACCCTGGCCGAGGTCGACGCGATGTGCGCTCGCTTCCGCATTTCCGGCCTGCCGGTGGTGGATGAGATCGGCGCGCTTGTGGGCATTATCACCAACCGCGATATGCGTTTCGAGGTGGATCAGAACCGGCGGGTCGCCGATGTGATGACCAAGGCGCCGTTGATCACCGCGCAGGAGGGCGTCACCGCCGAGGCCGCACTCGGTCTGCTGCGTCGCCACAAGATCGAGAAGCTGCCGATCGTCGACGGTAACGGCCGCCTGCGCGGACTCATCACCGTCAAGGACTTCGTCAAGACCGATCAGTACCCGAACGCCACCAAGGACCGTGACGGCCGCCTGCTCGTCGGCGCCGCGATCGGTGTCGGCGAGGACTCCTGGTCGCGCGCCATGACTTTGGCCGACGCCGGGGTGGACGTGCTCATCGTCGATACTGCGCACGGCCATCAGGCCGGTGTGCTGCAGATGGTGACCAAGGTCAAGGCCGAGGTCGGCGACCGCATCCAGATCGTCGGCGGCAATGTGGCAACCAGGGCCGGTGCGGCCGCGCTGGTCGAGGCCGGTGCGGATGCGGTGAAGGTCGGTGTCGGTCCCGGCTCCATCTGCACCACCCGCGTGGTCGCCGGTGTCGGCGCGCCGCAGATCACCGCGATCCTCGAGGCCGTCGCCGCGTGCAAGCCGTACGGCGTTCCGGTGATCGCCGACGGTGGCATCCAGTTCTCCGGTGATATCGCCAAGGCCATCGCGGCGGGCGCGTCCACCGTGATGCTCGGCTCGCTGCTGGCCGGTACCGCCGAGTCGCCGGGTGAGCTGATCCTGGTGGGCGGCAAGCAGTTCAAGAGCTACCGCGGCATGGGTTCGCTGGGCGCCATGCAGGGCCGCGGCCAGGCCAAGTCCTACTCCAAGGACCGCTACTTCCAGGACGACGTGCTCGCCGAGGACAAGCTGGTGCCCGAGGGCATCGAGGGACGGGTGCCGTTCCGCGGACCGGTCAACCAGGTGATCCATCAGCTCGTCGGCGGGCTGCGGGCGGCCATGGGCTACACCGGGTCGCAGTCCATCGCGGATCTGCAGGAGGCGCAGTTCGTGCAGATCACCGCGGCGGGGCTCAAAGAGAGCCACCCGCATGACATCACGATGACCGTCGAGGCGCCCAATTACACTGGTCGCGGCTAGCCTGCTTGACGGGTTGTGTACTGGACGGAATGGTCCGTGCATGATTGACCGTGTTCGCGGTCATCGAGGTACACAGCCGAGGGCCTCGCGAGGTGGAGGGCACAGGATCACGAGTCCTTACCTGACGCTCCGGGCGTAGTCGCCTGTCGGCGATGGACCGCTCAGTATGGCTCTACGAATAATGACGATCGACGACCCGATCGGCGACTACGAATATTCGTGCGTCAGATTCGTCTGGCGCGCCATAGCTGACGTGATCGGCACCTGAGGCGACCACAACGGAGCGAGTCTTACGAGCGACCCGTTCGCGGCCCGTCTCGTGTCCGCGCCAAAGGCGCGGCCATCGACTCAGCCGAGTCGTCGAAGCGCATACGACGCAGTCGTATGTCTCGACGGCTCGGACGCGAGACACCAGGGGCCGCGAACACGCAGCGCCGAAGGCGCTGCCAAAGATAAGGAGAACAAGCGTGCGCGACATGGTCGAGATCGGTATGGGTCGGACCGCCCGGCGTACCTATGAACTGGACGATGTCGATATCGTCCCGTCGCGGCGGACTCGTTCGTCGAAGCAGGTATCGCTGGCGTGGCAGTTGGACGCCTACCGATTCGAGATCCCGTTCCTGGCGCACCCGACCGATGCGCTGGTCTCGCCGGAATTCGCCATCGAACTCGGCAGGCTCGGTGGACTCGGCGTCATCAACGGCGAGGGGCTGTGGGCCCGGCACGCCGACGTCGCCGCGAAGATCGACCAGCTGCTCGAACTCGTCGCCAAGGGCGGCTACGAGCGTGCCGTTGGGCTGCTGCAGGAACTGCATGCCGCGCCGATGCAGCCGGATCTGCTGGCCGCCGCGGTCGCGCAGGTGCGGGCCGCCGGTGTGACGGTCGCGGTGCGGGTGAGCCCGCAGAACGCCCGCGCGCTGACCCCGGCGCTGCTGCAGGCCGGTATCGACCTACTCGTGGTGCACGGCACCATCATCTCCGCCGAACACGTCGGCGACGGTGAGCCGTTGAACCTGAAGACCTTCATCGCCGAACTGGATGTGCCGGTGGTGGCCGGTGGCGTGAGCGATCACAAGACCGCGTTGCACCTGATGCGCACCGGCGCCGCGGGCGTCATCGTCGGCTACGGTTCCTACCCCGGCGCGACGACCACCGGCGAGGTGCTCGGCATCGGGGTGCCGATGGCCACCGCCATCGCCGATGCCGCCGCCGCGCGTCGCGACTATCTGGACGAGACCGGCGGCCGCTATGTGCACGTGATCGCCGACGGTGATATCGCCACCTCGGGTCAGTTGGCCAAGGCCATCGCCTGTGGCGCCGATGCCGCCATGCTGGGGGTACCGCTGGCGCTGGCCGCCGAGGCGCCCGGTCGCGGTTGGTACTGGCCGTCCTCGGCCGCGCATCCGTCGGTGCCGCGCGGTTCGCTGCTGCACGTGGAGGATCCGTGGGATCTGGGCGGCGAGCTGTCCGGTGACACCGGCGAGACGGTGCGTCCGAGTCTGGAGCGGGTGCTGTACGGACCCTCCGACGACCCGTTCGGCTCGCTGAATCTCGTTGGTGGCCTGCGTCGTTCGATGGCCAAGGCAGGCTACTCCGACCTCAAGGAATTCCAGCGGGTCGGCCTCAGCGTGCGCGCGTGACCCCCTCGGCCCGCCGAGCGTAGTCGAATGGTGGTCGTCGAGGCAGTTCCGAGCTGCCATTCGACTACCGTCGGCGCTCGGGCGGGTCACCGGACATGGGTGGGGACTGTGCGGTCGCGGAGGAACTGTCGGATGGCGTGGTTGACGGGGTCGGGGTGGGTCATGGTGACCGCCAGGCGCGCACCCGCGATCTCGACGAAGGTCGATGCGGTGAGACCGGCGGCCAGCTGCTGGGCACGCTCGCGGGCGATGCCGCTGTCGGTGGCGTGAATCACCAAGGCGGGGCAGGTGATTTCGGATAAGCGGTCCGATACCGAATCGCGGCCGAGCAGACAGCCTGCGGCGACCTCGATGCCTTGGCGGTCGCGGACCAGCCACCGCTTGGTCCAGATCGCCCGGTACCACTCGTCATCGCCGATCAGCCAATACGCGAGCTGTTCGACGGCCTCCTGCCGGGAGCCGTCGTCGTACCACTCGTCCAGGAATTTCTGGGTCGCGGTGGATTGTTCGGGCGTCGGGCCGTGCGCCTCGGTGCTGATCAGGATCAGCGCGGAAACCCGCTCGGGTGCGATGAGCGCGGTGCGCAGCGCGGTGAATCCCCCTTGCGCGGTGCCGCCGAATACGGCGCGTTCGGCGCCGAGATGGTCGAGCACGGTGAGGGCGTCGCGCGCGGCGGTCCAGTAGGTGAACGGCAGCCCCTGGTCCCTGGTGCGGCCGTGTCCGCGCGCATCCCAGGACACGATCCGGAATTCCGGTGCGAGCGCGGCCATCTGGGATGCGAACATCGTTCGGTCCATGAAGAATTCGTGTGCTAGTAAGACCACCGGACCGTCGCCGCCGCTGTCCTCGTAGTGGATGTCGGCGTCTATCGCGCGGGCGAAGGGCACGGCTTGAGGATAACCAGCAGTGCGGGGGCGCGCGGGACGATTTCCGCCGGTCACTAAACTGTTCGAGTGGCAGAAACTCAGAGACCGGTCCTCGTCGTCGACTTCGGCGCACAGTACGCCCAGCTGATCGCCCGGCGGGTCCGTGAATCGAGTGTGTATTCGGAGGTGATCCCGCATACCGCCACGGTGGACGAGATCGCCGAGAAGCAGCCGCTCGCGGTGATTCTGTCCGGCGGACCGTCCAGCGTGTACGCCGAGGGCGCACCGCAGCTGGACGCGCGGCTGTTCGATCTCGACATCCCGGTCTTCGGCATCTGCTACGGCTTCCAGGCCATGGCGCAGGCGCTCGGCGGCACGGTCTCGCATACCGGCACCCGCGAATACGGTCGCACCGACCTCAATATCGATGGCGGTCTGCTGCACGGCGGACTGCCCACCAAACAGCGGGTGTGGATGAGCCACGGCGATGCGGTCACCGACGCGCCCGAGGGCTTCGAGGTCACCGGCACCAGCGCGGGCGCTCCGGTCGCCGCATTCGAGAACCGGGCCCGCAAGCTGGCCGGTGTGCAGTACCACCCGGAGGTGCTGCACTCGCCGCACGGTCAGCAGGTGCTCAGCCGCTTCCTGCACGAACTCGCCGGCATCCCCGCCACGTGGACCCCGGCCAACATCGCCGAATCGCTGATCACTTCGGTGCGCGAGCAGATCGGTGACGGCCATGCGATCTGCGGGCTGTCCGGCGGTGTGGACAGCGCGGTCGCCGCAGCGCTGGTGCAGCGCGCGATCGGCGACCGGCTGACCTGTGTGTTCGTCGATCACGGCCTGTTGCGGGCGGGAGAGCGCGAGCAGGTGCAGCAGGACTTCGTCGCCGCGACCGGCGCCAAGCTGGTGACCGTCGACGCAGTGGACAAGTTCCTCGGTGAGCTGAAGGGCGTTACCGATCCGGAGGAGAAGCGCAAGACCATCGGCCGGGAGTTCATCCGGTCGTTCGAGGATGCGGTCTCCGAGGTCGTCGTCGAACAGAGCGGCGGCGCCAAGCCGGAGGTCGAATTCCTGGTGCAGGGCACGCTCTACCCGGACGTCGTCGAATCCGGTGGCGGCAGCGGCACCGCGAATATCAAGAGCCACCACAATGTCGGCGGTCTACCCGACGATCTGGAGTTCGACCTCGTCGAACCGCTGCGGTTGCTGTTCAAGGACGAGGTGCGCGCGGTCGGCCGCGAACTCGGGTTGCCCGAGGAAATCGTTGCCCGCCAGCCGTTCCCGGGTCCCGGCCTGGCCATCCGCATTGTCGGCGAGGTCACCGCGGACCGTCTGGAGACGCTGCGACAGGCCGATGCCATCGCACGCGAGGAGTTGACCGCCGCCGGCCTCGATCGCCAGATCTGGCAGTGCCCGGTGGTGCTGCTCGCGGATGTGCGCAGCGTCGGTGTGCAGGGCGACGGCCGCACCTACGGTCACCCGATCGTGTTGCGTCCGGTCTCCAGCGAGGACGCCATGACCGCCGACTGGACCCGGCTGCCCTATGACGTACTCGAGCGCATTTCCACCCGCATCACCAATGAGGTGGCCGAGGTCAACCGGGTTGTCCTCGATGTGACGAGCAAGCCGCCGGGCACTATCGAATGGGAGTGACCCCGCAATCGGGCCTGATTTGCCGGATTTCGGGAGTACCGTCAGCCGGATAGACCAGTTCCCCAGGGGGTTCGGATGGCAGCGAAGAAGCCGCTCTGCACCGTCAACGCGGTCGTCGAGGCACCGTGTGGAGTGGTGGCCGCACTGCTCACCACGGTGAGCGCAGGCCCGGTCGGTCCGGACAACGCCTTCTTCCTCGTCGACGGGCCCGATCCCGGGATGCGGTTGCGCGGCGGCCCGAATGAATTCCGGGCCGCGATCGCCGGGGATCCCAATGGGTTTCGGGTCGAGGTGGATCGGGCGCAGGCGATGTTCGCGGTCGAGGGGCAGCGGTGGTTTCGCGCCGAATGTCGAGTGCTGCCGCATCCGAAGGGTGCTCGGGTGATCCAGCAGATGTTCAACGTCGCGACCAGTGGGCGGTGGATTGTGCCGATGATCGCGCGGGGTGTCGAGGGCAAGCAGCGGGTGAATATGCAGCGGCTACTCGACCGGATCAGTGAACATTTGGGCTGCCCGGCCTATTTGGAGTAGTGGACTCGGGGTTGGGTGTGGGCGGCGGTGTGCGGCCGAGGATGAGTTGCCCGAGTAATAAGCCGCCGCCGAGATAACTGCGGCTCGGTGTCAGCGGCATGAAACGGCCGATCGGGATTCCCGTATGGTCGGTCGGTTCGTCGTGGGTGTCGAACTGTTCCATGGGCATTGGCGTTCTGCTCCTCCGGAAAGAAAATGGCCCGTCCGCGGGACGGGCCATTCGTGTGATCAGCGGGGTCTGCGCGGGGAAATGACCAGCAGGATGCCGACCACGATGGCGGCGATCACGACGACCCAGCCGAGCGAGGCCACACCGGTGCCGGTCATGGTGGCCGGGCCGATGAAGGCCCAGATGCTCACGCCGAGAGCGAGCAGTCCGACGATCAGCAGGGAGACGGACGGTCCCCGCTTGGTGACGTTGTCATCGGTGGGGTCAGCCACGGTGCACCTCCGCATTGCCGGTCCGGACATGGACTTTCAGGTCGAGCACCGGTGCGCCGTCGGCATGCGGGCCGGTGATACCGGTGGGGCAGTTGACATCTCCCAGGTTGACGGTGCAATCGGTGCGCACCGCCATGCCCTCGGGCAGCAGGATCCTGGCATCGCCGAGCCGGACCGCGACCTCGACGGCGCGGTTTTCGGTCAGCTTCAGCGACCGCAGATCCAATGTGCCTGTCCCCACCGTCAACTCGTACTTCGGGGCCAGATCGGCCATCGTGGTCGGCGCCCAGGTGCGATCACCGACGGTGGCGCTGTCGAATTCGATCGGGCCGAGCATCGAGGCCAGCACCACGAATCCGGCCAGCGGTGCGGTCAGTACGAGCAGGCCGAAGCCGCGACGGAGGAATGCGCCGATCACCAGACCCAACCCGATCACCGCCAGCGCCACCGCGCCGATCCGGCCGGGTGTCATCCACTCGACGCCGGAGGCGGCCAGCGCACCCGCACCCGCGGCGGCCAGGATGGCCAGGCCGAGCACCACCGGGGTGAGCCGGGAGCGGGGGCGCTTCGGCGGGGGCGCGACGATGGTACGGGTCGGGGTGGGTTCGGGGAGGTCCCAGGCGAGTGGGGCTACGCCGAGGGGGTCCCAGGCCGGTGGGGTCAGGCCGGTGGGGGTCGCGACCGTTGTGCGGGATGGGGGAGTGCCTGTGCGCGAAGTGGATTCGGTTCGGGATGAGCTGCCCCTGTTTTCCGAAGCGGCGTCGATGTTGCTCGTGCCGGGTGTCACGGCAGGTTGTGTGGTGTCGCCACCTGTCGCACCGGGCGTCGTGCTCGCGCCGGACGGGCCGCCGGTCGTGTCCGGCGATTCGGAAGCGGCAATTCTCGGCGTTCCATTGTCGGGCGTTGTGGTCTCGGTGGGTGGTGCCGTGGTTCCCGCGTCGCTCTTGTCGAGCAGGACGGTGTCGGCATCTTCCTTACCCAGCAGCACGGTGTCGGGATCGGCTGGCGTAGCGCCCGCATCGATTGGCGTGCCGCCCTTTTCGATCAGTTCGGGTTCAGCGTCGCCATTTCCGGCATCCGGCAAGCGAACTGTGTCCTGCGCAGGGGTATAAGGTGCCGCTTGGGCCGGAGCGTCCGGGACATATGCGTCCGGCAACTTCGTGTACGGGGTGTACATGCTGCTCTCCGGCGCGTAGAAGTCGCCCGGCATCGTGCGCTGCGGGAATATCGCCCCGGGGTAGCCGGTCGCGGTGAGACCGCCGTCGAAGCCGCCGAGCGAACTCGTGCCGGGCGGCGGCTGCGGGTTTCGCATATGCAGCATCCACCAACCGGCCAGCATCAGCGACATGCTGATCATGCCCGAGCCGGCCAGTCCGACGCCGACCGGTCCGATGGTGCTGACCGCGATGGCGAGTGCCACGATCAACACGATGGTCTTGGTCTGCGACTGCGAGCTGTGCCCCTTGCCGAACAGTGACTCGGCCGCGGAGGACTGATCACCCGCCGCGCTGAACAGCAGCCAGGCGAGCAGGTAGAGCACAATGCCCGCCCCGCCGAAGATTGTCGACACCACGAGCGCGACCCGCACGAGCACCGGATCGATCCCGTAGCGCTGCCCGAACCCGGCCGCGACGCCCGCGATCGGACCTTGCCGCGGCAACCGGACGGGCCGCGACTGCCACATCTGGTGAATCTGATCGCCGAAGCTCGTTTTCGTCATGGTTTCCATGGTCGTGCTGACCAGCACTTCGGCGCATCGGGGGGAACCCTGAGAAAATCTCTGATCTCTTTGGACCAAGCGGTCTCTTGTTTAGTCGCAGGGCGGACGGTAGGAGAGCTGGGGCAGGTAGCGCTGCCAGAGTTCGGGAGTCATGAGGGTGGCGGTGGCATGACAGATGCGTTCGATCGCGTGCTGCTCGTCCAGATCCCACAGTCGACGCTCGCCACCGCTACTCGAGGCGGACAGATAGTCGCCTTGTGGATGGAACTGGATGAACCAGACGTTGGGGCCGGGCGGTGCGATGGAACTGGACATGAGGCGGGGATGAAGGCGATCGGTGAAGTCCCACAACCGCACCGATCCGTCGTTTCCACTGGTGGCCATGGTCTTGCCGTCGGGACTGAACGAGGTCGAGATGATCGCCAGATTATGTGCGGTGACCCGGTCACCGACCGGTTCGGGCGATGCCGGGTTACTGATGTCCCAGACCTGGAAGGTTTCGTTCGCCACGGTGACGGCGGTGCGGCCGTCGGGGTGCATGCTCACGTCGAGCATCAGCGGCGAGTGCTCCGGCGGGGATGTACCCACCCGGACCGGGTGGTCCGGGTTCGAGATATCCCACAGCGTCAGCCTGGTTCGCAGGGCCATCGCCGGCGAACTCGGCTCGGACAGGGTCGACTCGATGATCGCGAGGGTGGGCCGGGTCGGATCGAATCCGATGGCTTGGACCTGCGCGGGAGCGACGGATGTCGGTGTTCCGAGTAGCACTGGGCGGGAGCGGTCCGCAATGTTCGCGAGTTGGAAGGTATCGACCTTGGGATCCAGAGTCTGCGCGGCCAGGGTCCAGTCGCGGTGGAAGGTCAGGCGCGACCATTGCGACGATGCGGCCTGCCAGTCGCCCGATATCCGAATGTTCTTCGGGTCGGTGAGGTCGACAAGGAACATCGGCCCCATCGGACCGTCCCGCGCTATCAGAGACTTTCCATCAGGGCTCAGGGCCCGGATAGATGATCCCGGTTTCGCCCGGAATTCCCCGATCCGGACTGGTTCCCGGGGGTTACCGGTATCCCATATGACGAATGTGCCGTCGCTGGAATCGCTCACCATTCGGGTGCCGGTGGCATCGAATATCGGACTCCGACCCCAGTCGGTGTGTCCATTGAGTACCGCGGGAGCCAGGGACCACAGCCGCACGACTCCCTCGGTGCCACCGACGGCCAAAATCTTTCCATCCGAGCTGAACGCCAGCCCCGTCGGTTCACCGGTACATCGGGTGGGAATTCTCGCGTCGTTGAGGCAGCGGGACGGAATCGCCGACAGTTGGGCGCCCAGCGGGGTCGGCTGCGCGGGATCGGCGATATTCCATAGTTTCGCGCCGGTGGCACCACCGGTCGCCAGTGTGTGGCCGTCCGGGCTGAAGGCGAGCAGGGGGACGGGCTGCTGCACCACGTTGTCCACCAACGGATTTCCGAGCGGTCGCGGGTGGGCGGGATCGTCGACGGCCCACAACTGGGTCACGCTGACGTATGTGTGTCGTACGGTCAGGCGTGGACCGGCCAGGGCGAAGACTCTGTTGTCAGGGCTGAACCGGATTGCTTCGACATCGTGGGGCACCTCGAATGGTGTTCCAGCGCGGGTGATTTCTCCCGTGGCCGGGACGGACCACAATTCGACCGTCGCGATACTGTGGTCCCAGTCGCTGGTCGCGACCGCCAGTAGTCGCCCATTGCCGCTGAACGCGAACGCGGACAGGTCCCGATTGCGCGGCGCGGGGATGAACCGACCCTGGATCGGTTCGGCCGGGTTGCCGACATCCCACAGGGTGATGCCTTTGTCGCGCATGGACCCGACTGCCAGCGTCCGTCCGTTCGGACTGAAGGACACCAGATAACCCGTGTCGCTGGTGGTCGTCGGCGGTGATCCGAACAGCCGGGGATGCGCCGGATCACGTACATCCCACAGCTGCGGTCGTGCCGAAGTGCCGGTGGTCGCGAGCACCGTGCCATCCGGGTTGAATGCCATGGACGTCGCCCCGGAAGGGGATTCGCGTAAAGGCTCGCCCAGCGGGTGGGGATGTCGCGGATCGGCGACGTCCCAGAGGCGGATGGTGTTGTCGTTGCTCGCGGAAGCCAGCACCCGGCCATCGGGTCGGTACGCGATGGTCCTGATTCCCTCGTCGTGTGCGGCAAATGGTGTTGCGAGGGCGAGGTTCTGGGTTGCGAGCAGCCTTGCCCGCACCTCCGGATCGCCCGGCCTGAGTTGTCCGGCAACGAGATATAGCTGCGCGGACAGCGATGGATCGATTTGTTGTAGTCGATCTGCCTCCGCCAGTACGGATCCGAAGTTCTTGTCGTTGCGCTGCTGTTTGGTGAGCTCGACCTGCGCGTAGGCGATCGTGCCGAGTACGAGTAGGCCGACGCCGAGCATGGCGAGGACTACGCGGGTCACCGACGACCGTCTGCGGGAGTGCGTTCGCGCTGCTCGGGAATGCTCGAGGAAAGTGCGGATCTGGCCGCCGACCATGGGTGGATCGACATGACCGAGTGCGGTCTCGAGCCGGGTGCCCCGATAGAGCAGTGAGGGATCCTGTCCGGTCGAATCCCATTCCGCGGCATCGGCTTCCAACCGCTGCCGGACCAGGTAGCCGACGCGGTCCTCATCGATCCAGGTGTGCAGTCGCGGCCAGGCGTCCAGCACGATCTCGTGGGTCAGATACACCGAGTCGGAGTCGAGGGTGATCAGGCGGGTGCGGGCAAGCAGTTCCAGTGCGGCCGTGGCGGATACCGGGTCGGTGGTGCGTTGCAGCAGGTTCGGACGGACGGCGATGCGCCGGGTATCGCGCGAATCATTGGCGACGGCAACGAGTCCGAGCAGCACATCCTTCGCGGAGGACTGCTGGGTGTCGGATAGTTCGCTCCATGCCTGTTCGGCGGTGGCGGCGATGGAGCCGATGACACCGCCCGCCTTGCGATATCCGGCGACGGTGAGTTTGCGGCCTTCCCGGTGCTGCCAGGTGGCGGCCATGACGTGTGACAGCAGCGGGAGTGCGCCCGGATCGTAGCTCTGGCGGTTCTCGTGATCGCCGAGTCCGCAGAGTTCGGTGATCACCAGTTCTGCCAGGCCGGACTCCAGTTCGAGCCCGGCGTGGTTGGCCGGCCCGATGAGTGCTCGGTCCAGTTCGTCCAGCCGCATCGGGCCGAGTAGATAGCTCCGGTGTTCGAGAGCGTGCTGCAGGATCGGGTAGTCGAGGCACTGGGCGTAGAAATCGGCGCGCAGGGCGATGACGACGGTGAGGGCATCCTCGGCCCGAGTTGCGCAGCGGTCCAAGACGTTCAGAAAAGCTTCGCGCTCGCGTTCATCCGGGCAGGCGGTGAACAGCTCCTCGAACTGGTCCACGATGAGCAGTCGGCGTTGGTCGGTGCTCCACTGGCCGAGTGCCGTGAACACCTCGTCGGCGGATGGCTTCGCTATTGCGTTGTCCGCGTGAAAAGCCTTGGCCAGCGCGCGGAGCGGGCTCGCCCCGGGTGTCATCGTGGCGGTCGACCAGTTGTCGGTGACGGCGGGTATGAGTCCCGCGGCCAACAGCGAGGACTTGCCCGCACCCGATGCGCCGATCAGCACGACGACGCCATCCGCGTCAGCGGCGGCGCCCTGGACCAAATCGACGAGTTCGGCAGTGGATCGGGTTCTGCCGAAGAAGATGTCCCGGTGCTGCTTGCGATACGAGGTGAGTCCTAGGTAGGGACAGCCCGCGTCGTCCTCGTCATTCGGTGTCCAGGTGATGGCGGCCTGCCAGAGCCGTTGCCACTCACGCACTTCCAGCAACTGCCGACTGGTCTGCGACTCGGTCTTCTTGGTCAGGTCGATCAGGGTGAGCACCACCGGGAGCATCGATTCGAAGCGAGCCGGAACATTGCGCCCCGCCTTCCAATCGCTGATCCGTTGCACCGAAGCACTCGAGGCAGTCCGCGTACCCTGCGCGGCCCGCATCCTCGCCTCGGCCGCCGTGGCCACCCGTCGCAGCGTCGGATTGCCCGCGGCCGCATAGAGATCGGCGAATCGTTGTGCGAAAACCGCACGCGGTGATCGGATTTCCCCCCGGGTCTCGGCGGTGGTGTCCCCTGCTACCACGTGCGCCCGATACTTTTGGGCGACACAGACATAGGGACAATTTAGCCGGTTCGAGGTGCATGTACGGGGTCGGGCGGCGGTGCGATCGTCGATCGCACCGCCGCCCTGGTGTTGCCGGATTACAGGAAGATTCGGTCTCCTGTTACCGCGTCGGCGGCGGTGACCTCGGGTGTGTCGGCCGTGAGGGTCACATAGGACTGGATGGTGAGCGGGCCGCCGCAGTTCTCGACCACCAGGTGGTAGTCGTGGCTGACCAGATAGCCGGTGCCGCCGCGGGCCAGGGCCTTGGTGCCCACTTCGATCGGTTTGATCTCGCCGGGGCCGATCGACATGTCGAGGCCGACTCCGGCATATATCTTCGGTCCGATGCTGGCATCGAAGTTCGGTGACGTCGAGTCGCCGCTGCCGCTGACACCGATGCTGAACCCGGCGTCGAAGCCGATCCCGGCCTGGATATCCACCGTGACGTCGAGATCGACCGCACAGGCGACCAGATAGCCCGCCTTCATGGTGCCCGTCGCATTCGCGGGAATGGTGCCGTAGAAGGTGTTGTCCAGGAACACCTCTCGGTTGGTCGGCATTCCGTTGAGCGAGGGGACCGGGCGGAACTGTTCGTCCGTATGGCCGACGGTGAGCTCGAATCCCCCTGGGCCCGAGTAGTTCTTCTCGTGCGGCGCCATTCCCTGGGCGGCGGCGAATGGCGTGCCCGCCAATACGATTCCGACCGAGGTGACGGCGGTGAGCAGTACCGACTTGATGTTCATGATTCCTCCCCGAACCTGTGCTCGGCCCCCTGCGGCGCGAGTCCCGGTGTTCAGTGGGACGTTTCCGACCCGGAAGAAACGTATGGCGCGCGGTGGTGCGCTGCCGAGGTCATTGTCCGGTGAGAGGTGTGGAAAGTGCTGGTAGATGCGTTCGGGACCAGTTATCCGGTCCGGCGGAGCACGAATCGGCTGCATATCCGCTCCGTGCCTCCCGCAACGGCTGAGCGGCGGATAAGAACGACAGGTCAGCGCGGGTTTCTTGTCCGGACCGGACGCAATCGGCGAAGATCAGGGTGATTCCTGATGGTCGGCGTCGGTGGGTCGTGCCAGTATCGAAGGCATGTACCCGTCCGTGCCCGCGTTCGATGCTGCTCGGGGGGCCGATCCCCGGGGTTTCGGCGCCGCGCCCGGGTTCGCCCCCGGCCCCGGCCCCGGCCCCGGCCGTTTCGGCGCCGCGCCGGCCCTCCCACCCACACCGCCGTATCCGCGGATGGTGCGGCGTTCGGGTGGCCGGATCGTCGGCGGTGTGGCCGGTGGTGTCGCCGATCATCTCGGGCTCGATGTGTTCAAGGTGCGGATGGCGTTCGTATTGCTGTCCGCGCTGGCGGGGGCGGGGATCGTCGCCTACGGGATGCTGTGGATCTTCACTCCGGGCGGCCACGATGCGGTGAAGCCGACCGGTAAGGAGCGCCGTCAGGCGATCGGGTTGGCCCTGCTCGGGCTCGGGCTCGCGGTCGGGGTGTCGTGGTTGTTCAGCGGTACCGCGGCGAAGGTGATCGTGCCGATCGTCGTGGTGGCGGTGGGTGCGGCGCTGGTGTGGCGCGAATACGACACCGACGGTCCGCGCTCGCTGCTCGGACTGCCCGCGCGCCCCTCGGTGGTGACCTGGTCGCGCATCGTCGCCGGGATCACCATGATCGTGCTCGGACTCGGCGTGGTGGTGCTGGCCAGGATCGATCTGAGCTCGCTCGGCTCCGCGCTGATCGCGGTGGCGGTCACGTTGATCGGCGCCGGTCTGCTGACGGTGCCGCTGTGGCTGCGCATGATGCGCGCGCTGAACGCCGAGCGCGCGGCCCGCATACGCAATGAGGAACGCGAGGAAATCGCGTCCCACCTGCATGATTCGGTGCTGCAGACGTTGGCGCTCATCCAGCGTCAGGCCGACGATCCGCAAGAGGTGGCCCGGCTGGCGCGCAGTCAGGAGCGGGAACTGCGGCGCTGGCTCTTCGAGGATTCCGGGCCCGCGCAGTCGAGTCTTGCCGTGGCGCTGCGCACGATCGCGGGCGAGGTCGAGGATCAGCACGGGGTGAAGGTGACTCCGGTCACCGTCGGCGATGTGACGATGGACGGTGCCGACAGCGGGTCCGGCCTGCCGAAGGAGCATTTCACCGCATTGCTCGGCGCGAGCCGTGAGGCGCTGGTGAATGCCGCCAAACACGCGGGCGTCCCGGAGATCGATCTGTTCGCCGAGGCGGAACCGCATCAGGTGAGCATTTTCGTGCGCGATCGCGGGGCCGGATTCGATATCGCGGCGGTGCCGCAGGACCGGCGGGGTGTCGCGAAATCCATTCGCGCCAGAATCGAGCGGCGCGGCGGTCAGGTGGAGATCCTGTCCACGCCCGGTCGGGGCACCGAGGTGCGGATCATCATGCCGCGCACCGATTCCGGTGCCGATCGGGACCGGGCCGAGGCGGAACAGCCGGTCGGCGACGATCAGGTCGACGGAGTGCGACAGACAGTTCGCAACGCCAAGTGATCACCCTGATGATGCGACGCAGGTCGTAGCTCGGATGACGACGGCTGCGGTGGCAGTTGTGGTACCGATGAAGTGCGGACGGCCTGCGGGCGGTCCGCGCGTCAGGGTGGGTCGACCCACCGAGGATGAGGAGAAGTAGGTGGCCGTGCGGGTCTTTCTCGTCGATGATCACGCCGTATTCCGCTCGGGTGTGCGGGCCGAATTGAGTCGGGAGACCGATATGGAGGTCGTCGGAGAGGCCGGGGGCGTGGCCGAGGCGGTCGCCGGAATCAATGCCGCGCGTCCGGATGTCGTACTGCTCGATGTGCATATGCCCGACGGTGGTGGGGTCGCGGTGCTGGCCGGCATCGATGACGGTCCGGTATGCCTGGCATTGAGCGTCTCCGATGCCGCCGAGGATGTGATCGCGGTGATCCGTGCGGGCGCGCGCGGCTATGTGACCAAGACGATTTCGGGATCCGAGCTGGCCGATGGCATTCGGCGGGTCGCCGGTGGTGACGCGGTGTTCAGTCCGCGGCTGGCCGGTTTCGTCCTCGACTCGTTCACCGGCAAATCACCGGTGCCGGAGCCGCCGCTGGATCCCGAACTGGATTCGCTCACTCCGCGCGAACTGGAAGTGCTGCGGCTGCTCGCTCGCGGCTACACCTATCGGGAAATCGCGGAGAAGCTCTATATCTCGGTGAAAACCGTCGAGACACACGCCTCCAACGTGCTCCGCAAGACTCAGCAGTCCAACCGCAACGCACTCACCCGCTGGGCGCACCGCCGCCGCATCGACTGAGCCGCAAGCATTCCGGCTGCCGCGTGCGGTTTCGCCGCAGGTCGTCGATGTCAAGAACTCCGGATTCGATCTGCAGGTCGGTGGCGGCGTGTCGGCCTCGCGCCCGTGCAACCTCTACACCGGCTACCCGATTCGTGTGCACGGTGCCGAGTCGTGCGTGCCGGGCATTTCGTGCGTGCGGGGCCTATTCGTGTGCGTCGGGCCGGTTTTGTGTGCACGGTGCCGCGCTGTGCGGCAGCTGAGGAGCTGCGGCACAGCGGATCACATCATCGCGATGATGATGGCGATGATGAGGATCAGGCCCACCAGCAGGCCGATGGCGATGGCGAGCGGGGCATTGCTCGCTTCCTTCGACTTCGCCTTCGGGCGCTGGGGTGCGGCGGCCGCTGGACCCGACGTGTTGCTGCGGTGCGGGCGCGGCAGCGGAGTCGAATGTGGGCTGCGCAGGCCCGATGCCGAATTGCGGGCCGCCCATGCCGGAATGGTGCCGTCTTCGGTGCGTACCGGGGCGCCGAGGATATACGGACCGGTGCCGGGACCGAATGCGGCGGTGAGGATTTCGTCCCGCGCCTCGGCCATGGTCGGCCTGCGCTGCGGGGCCGGTTCCATCATGTGCAGCAGCGCGTTGGTGAGCATGCCGCTGCGGCTGGGCGGGATGATCTGGGCCATGGCCGCGCGATAGACCACGGCATCGGTGTCATCGTCCATACCGAACGGCGGTTGCCCCTCGATCGCGGTGTAGAGCGTGGCGCCGAGGGAGAACACATCGCTGGCCGTGGTCGGCTGCGCGCCGCGCGCCACCTCCGGGGGGAGATAGGCGGGGGTGCCGGTGATCATGCCGTCCGGCTCGTCGGAGTTATCGGTCGCACCACGCGAGATGCCGAAGTCGCTGAGCTTGGCCATGCCGACGACGGGTCCGCGGTCGGCGACGAGAATATTGCCCGGTTTGATATCGCGGTGCACGATGCCCGCGGCGTGCGCGGCCGCCAACGCGTCGGCGACCTGCGCCCCGATCTGCGCCACCTCGATCGGCGGCAGGGCGTTCACCAGCGCCAATGCCTTTGCGACACTGCGTGATGGCAGATGTTCCATCACCAGCCACGGCTCGCCGGCCTCCAGCACCACGTCGTAGACGGCGATGGCGTGCTCGTGCGAGAGCTTGGCCGCGACCCGGCCCTCGTGCATGATCTGGTTGCGGATCTCATTGGCCTCCGCCTCCGGGAGTCCGGCGGTGGAGAGCACCTGTTTGATCGCGACATCCCGGTTGAGCAGGCGATCATGTGCGAGCCATACCGCGCCCATACCGCCGCCGCCCAGTTTCGACTGCAGACGGTAGCGGCCGGCAACCAGATAATCGGGGCCGACAATGGGACGAGCGCGTTCGGTCACGGTGCGAGGGTAGCGGAAAACGAGGCCAGCTGGCCTGATTCGCGCCGTGCCGGTTATTGCGTCAGCAGGCGATCCGGGTGCATTCCGTCCACCATGCCGATGAAGGGCGGGTGAATGCTGTACCCGAGCATGCGCCGGATTTCGGGCGAGACCGCGCGCACCGTATCGCGACTGGTCGAGAGCGTGAAGGCCTCCTGGGTGCGCAACCACGGCTCGCAGTACTGCGCGGTGACGGCCAGTCGCGAGTTCGCCGAGCGGTTCGCGCCGCCGCCGTGCCAGAGGGTTCCGAGGAAGAAGACGCACGATCCGGCGGGCATGACGCCGGGCACGCGGACGTCATCCTCTTGCGGTGTCCGACCGTCCGGCCAGCGGTGACTGCCCGGGATCAGCATCGTCGCGCCGTTCTCGGCGGTGAATTCGTCGATCGCCCAGATGGTGGCCGCCGACAACGCCTTTCGTGGTCGCGGCACCGGGTAGAAGCCGTCGTCGGGATGCAGGAGTTGGGCATTTTCGCCGGGGGCGATATTTATGGTCTGCAACTGCGACAGCAGATATCCGGGTAGCAGAAGTCGATCCAATAGGGCGAGCACGCGGGGATGGTCGACCAGCCGATCGATCATGCGCGTCTTGCCGAGCACGCTGTAGAGCCGCTGAGTCCGGTGGCCCTCGAACGCATTTCGCCCATTCGGGCCGAGTAGGGGCAGGAGCTCCGCGCGAAGTGCCGCGCACTGCGCCGAGTCGAGCAGGCCCTCGAGAATTATGTAGCCGTCGCGATCGAGGGCGGCGAGATCGGCGTCCACCTGCGCGGCGGGGACGTCGCGTACTTCGTGGAGCGTGCGATGGGTTCGGGACAGGTCGCCTGCGAGGTCCTCGAGTCGTTCGACCTCTGGTTGTGCATTACTCATTGTTCTTCTTTCCCTGAGCCGGTGGCTCCGGCCACGAATTCCCATACCTGGTCGGCGACGACGGCGCGGTCCGGGCGCGGGCTGCGGGTGAGCGCCACCGCAACGGCCATGTGCACGCCACCGAGGACGGCCGCGACGAGCAGTTCCGGATCGCGGTCCGCGGGCACCATGCCCTGGCGCTGGCCCTGCGCCATATTTCGGATGCCGACCTCGATCGCCTGCTGCAGCCGTTGCCGTTCCACGCCCGCCGCCTCGGCGTCACCGAATCGTCCGAGCGCGACGGGGGCGAGCGGATCGTCGTAGAGGAAGTTCACCCAGGCCACCACGCGCGCGTGTTCGCGTTCGCGCCAATCCTTTCCGGCGAATTCCGCATAGGTGACGTTTTCGCCGAGTCGGTCGTAGAAGTCGGTGATGACGGCGGTGAGCAGTCCGCTGCGCGAGCCGAAGTATCGGTAGGGCAGTCCGACGCTGACCCCGGCGCGGCGGGCGACTGCGGCCACCTCGAGTTCGCCGGTTTCGCTCAGCTCCGCATGCGCCGCCTCCAGTAGTCGCCTGCGTGCCGTCGCGCCGCGGCCGGACCATTCTTGGTCGGTCATGACTCCACCCCGCTGGCGCTCGGCTCCGTCATAACCGACATGCCGGCTGTGTCGCTGCGCTCGCTCATGACTTCCGATTGTAAGTTGAGTTCAACTCAAAAACAACGGCGGCGTTGCGAAGTGATCGCGGTAGATGTGCGTACTTGACGGAAGTCGGGGGTGGGTTTCTACTGAGCGGGTATCGAACGTATATTCGATATCGATCGATAGCTGGATCGGTGCTGAACCTTTGATCGTGGGGGTTCGGGCCGCGCTTCGCCTCGGGTCCATCGTTGGAAGTAGGTGGTTGTGATGGGTTCGGATGAGGATTCAGGGGCGGGGAGACGGCGGGACGGGATGCCGCCGAGGGATAAACCGACACTGGATGAGCTGCGCCGACGGATGGCGGCGATACCCGGGCGCGGGGAAGCAGCGGCCGAGCGGATTCCGCACGCCGCCGAATTGCGCAGAGAAGCGCTCGCGGTGCCGCCCGCCCTTGCGGAGCTGTTGCCTGATGGCGGTCTGGTCAAGGGTTCGGTGGTGGCCTATTCGGGTGCGAGTTCGCTGCTGGCCGGGCTGCTCGCCGCGGTGACCGAGGGCGGTGGGCATGCCGCTGTGGTCGGGGTGCCGCGGCTCGGGCTGCTCGCCGCGGTCGAGATGGGTGCGCAATTGCAGCGCCTCGCCGTCGTCGCTGATCCCGGGCCGGACCCGGTGGAGGTGGCCGCGGTGTTGCTCGACGGCCTCGATCTAGTGGTGCTCGGCCTCGCCGGCGCCGCCGTCGCCCCGTCCCGCACCCGCGTCATCGCTGCCCGCGCGCGTAGCAAGGGGGCCACCCTGGTGGTCACCGACGGCCGCTGGCCCAATCCGTCTCTGCGCGTGGATACCCGCATCGCCGGGTACGGCGGCCTCGGTGCGGGTCGCGGTCGCCTCCGCTCGCTCCGCTTGGAGGTCGCGGTCCGCGGCAAGGCGGGCCCACCCTGCCACGGCCGAATCGAACTGCGCCCCGGTGCGAGCCGAGTGGAATGGGTGGCACTGGAAACGGTCGCCGCGGCCGATGAAGTGACTGTCGAGGCGCGCGGTGCGGCGTCATGAGTCGGTCCTCGGCGACTGCGGCGCCATGGGTTCTGCTGCGCAAAGCGGCCTTCCCGTCGATTCGGAGTTTCGACGCGGCGGCGAGCCAAGGCGAGCGCAGTGTCGCCCGCAGGTGAGGTGACGTTCGGTGCGCTGGCGTGATTCGGACGCAGTGACACTCGCTGCCGCAAGCAACGGTCGTTGGCGGGCAACGGCCGACTGTCGTTCCACGGCGGCATCGCCGCGCCGCGCGAAAACCCGTGCTACCGACCAGAACACGTCGCCGGTTGGCACCGATGTTCAGACGGTACCGGGCACCGTGTCTTGCGACTGGGCGCCGCGTACCCGGGGCGCCCGGTTGTTGCGCGGGGTGCCAGGAGGGGTGGGGTGGTGATCCGGCCGAGTCGGGTGGGTGGGATGCGGGTGCTGGCGCTGTGGTGTCCGGACTGGTCGGCGGTGACGGCGGCGGCGGTGGCGCGGGTGCCTGCGACGCGGCCGGTGGCGGTGCTGTTCGCCAATAAGGTGGTGGAGTGTTCGGCCATTGCCAGGGCCGAGGGGGTGCGGCGTGGGCTGACCAAGCGGGAGGCGCAGGCGCGGTGTCCGAATGTGTATGTCGCGCAGGTGGATCCGGATCGGGACGCGCGATTGTTCGAGCCGGTGGTGGCGGCCATCGATGCGACGGTGCCGGGAGTGGAGGTGCTGCGTCCTGGGCTGTTGGTGCTCGGCGCGCGGGGTGCGGCCCGGTTTTTCGGATCCGAGGAGGCGGCGGCCGAACGGCTCGTCGACGCGGCCGCCGCGGTGGGGGTGGAGGCGCAGATCGGCATTGCCGACGAATTGTCCACGGCGGTGATCGCCGCGCGTTTCGCCGCGATCGTGCCGCCCGGCGACGGTGCGCGATTCCTGGCGCCACTGCCGGTGCGCGAACTCGCGCTCGAACCGAGCCTGTCCGCACCGGAACGCATCGAGCTGGTGGATCTGCTGCATCGCTTGGGGTTACGGCGGATCGGTGATTTCGCCGCACTGACCCCGATCGAGGTCACCTCGCGCTTCGGCGCCGATGCCGTGCTGGCGCATCGGTGTGCCAGGGCTGTGCCGGAGCGTCCGCCGTCCGCGCGCCGTCCGCCGAAGGATCTGACGGTGCAGTATCGCTGCGAGCCGCCGATCGATCGGGTCGATGCCGCCGCTTTCGCGGGGCGCATGCTCGCCACCCAGTTGCACGAGGCGCTGGCCAATGCCTCGATGGCCTGCACCCGGCTATCGGTGCTCGCGGAAACCGAGGCGGGCGAACAACTTTCGCGCATCTGGCGGTGCGCCGAACCGCTG